>PKRI01000065.1 GCA_017577485.1 Bacillota bacterium
CGCCCAGGCTGCACGAGGTGTTGGGCATGGCCCGCACCACCAGGGGATGCCCGCCCAGCCCGTCCCGCAGCGCGTCCAGGCGGACCCCGGCCATCACCGACACCACCACCTGGCGGCCGTCCAGCAGCGGCGCCGCTTCAGCCATGGCCACCGGCGCGTCGGCCGGCTTGACGGCCAGGATCACCACGTCGGCGCCGTCCAGCACTTCCGCCTTGTCGGGCGTGGTGACGATGCCGTAGCGGCACTCCAGGTCCCGCAGGCGCTCCCGGTCCTTGCGGTTGCAGGCGCGGATGCGCCCGGGTTCCAGCGTGCCCGTCACCAGCCAGCCCGAGATCAGGGCCTCGGCCATCTTGCCCGCCCCCAGCAGGGCCACGGTGAGGTCGTCCTGCCGCTGCATCGCACGTCCTCCCTTGTGAATCAAAAGCCCCCGCCCGTTCAAGGGCGGGGGCTCCGCGGTACCACCTTGATGACCGTGCCGACCACCGGCACCCGGCCGGCACAGCCGCTCTACCGGCACGGCGCGCGCAGGCAGCAAGGGCTGCGCCCGCGATGCCTCCCCGGGGTAACGGCCGGGCGCCGTCGCGGTTCGCGCCGGGGTGCCGCGGCTGCGGTCGTCGCATGGTCCTGATCAGCCGGGCTCCCGCGCTGCCGCGCCGCTCCGGGGTGGGATGGGGAACGCTCCGCGGGCAGGCCCTCTCAGCCGGTGGAGCCTGCTCTCTGCGCCTGCGGCGACGCGTCCCTCGGCCCCGTCATCGCTGTGCCGCCGGTGCCGTCCGGCGCTGAATTTACAAAGAATTCTATTGGCAGGCAGCCGGGCCGTCAAGATGGCCGGCCCGGCAGGCAGGACTGCCCGGCAGTTCCTCAAGGCTGCGGCGGCGCCGCCACGTCGGCCAGGTCCTCGGGACCGTACCGCACCAGCACGTTGGTCTCGCCCGTGGCCAGGAAGGTCTGCTGCTGCAGGAGGGTGGGCACCACGCGACGGCTGCCGGTGACCGACACTTCCACCGTGCGGCCCTCGGCCTCACCGGTTTCGAAGCGGACCGTGCCGCCGGCCGGGATCGTGAAGGACTGTTCCAGCAGCAGGTCGAACCGGTCGACCTCCCGCACGAAGTTGCGGATGCGCAGGGTGATGGTGCGGGATTCCACGTCGGTGTTGTAGGCCAGGAGCACCAGGGACGGGCGGGCGGCGGCCACCCCCTGGGCCACGTCCAGCAGCCCCCAGGTGCGGACCGCGTCGCCGGCGCCGCCGGAGCCGCCCACCGGCGACGCCGTGGGCACGAAAGCTCCCGGCGGGGCGCTGACCACCGGCAGCGTCCCGGCGTCGGCAGGGAAGAACTGGACCACCGTGGCCGAGGGTGCCACCAGGTTCTCCAGGCCGGCCGGCAGCAGCACCGAGATGGCGATGGTCTCGCCGGGCGGCGCGTCCAGGCGCAGGGACCCGGCGCCCTGGGCCGGCACCGTCACCGCCTGGCGGAAGAAGCGCTGGGCCCGTCCCGAGTCGGGCAGGCGGTCCACGGCGAAGTCCACGCGGGCCGGCTGCCCGCTGTAGTTGACCGCGTACAGGTTCAGCGTCAGGTTGTCGCCGTCCGGAATCTCCAGCGCGCCCGTGGTGAAAGGCGCCGTCGCCTGGGAAGGTTCCGCCACTCGCTCCAGGCGCGATCCCCGTCCCAGCAGCCATCGAGGCATGGTCCCAACCCCCCGCTGACGGTATACGCCGCCGGGGCGGCGCCCGGTGCCCGTCCCGGAAAAAGCCGGGGCCCGCGGCAGGGTCTCGCCGCGGGCCTGCGCGCCACCCGGTGGAGGCCGGTGCGGAGCAGGTCCGTCGGGTCGAAGGAGGCCAGGCACGCGCCCATCACGCCGCCGGGCCGTCACGCCGCCGGACGGTGCGGCGGCCGGCTGGTGGGGACTAGCCCGCGCCTCCAATGAAGAACTTCAGCAGTTCCTCGTGCCACTGGGTGATGACGTTGCGGTAGTGGTCCTGCTTGTTGCGGCCGATGAAGGTAACGGCCACCGGCAGGTAGCCCAGGCCACCGCCCAGGTTGGTCACGGAAACCGGCACCACAAGGTTGGGCGGGGTGAACGTGGCCACCAGCAGGACGCCCAGGGTGTGTTCCCTGCCCCGGGTGTTCAGCGACAGCCAGCCGTGGCCGTCGAAGATTCGCTTGGACTCGGCGTCGACGATTTCGATGCAGTCCAGGTCGATGACCAGTCCCAGCAGGCGCACCGGCGCCAGTGTCGCCACTTCCCAGTGATGGTTGTTGACCTTGGGGTGGTAGTCCTCGTCGATGGGACCGGCGATGAAGACGCCGATGGTGAGCCCGCCCTCGACGCCGACGCCACGTTCGGCGCCCATTTCGGAGCTCAGTTCGGAGGCCTTCTGCTGGATAATGTCCATGACCGTCGCCACGGGACACGTCTCCTCTCTGGGGTGCGGTATCGAGTTTCCATAACACAGGCTATGCGCAACCGGTGGAGAGGTGATGGCGTGGTGGCCGGCAAGGACCGGCACGGGGACCTGATCACGGCGTTCCAGGCGGCCCGGGGTACCGCCGGCCTGGCGGTGCTTGAGGGGTTTCACGCCGTCAAGCACGCCCTGCGCTTCGGGGCG
This sequence comes from Bacillota bacterium, assembly GCA_017577485.1. Classification (GTDB taxonomy): domain Bacteria; phylum Bacillota; class Sulfobacillia; order Thermaerobacterales; family RSA17; genus RSA17. The sequence goes on from PKRI01000065.1 coordinate 2,609, forward strand.
CCCCTCGTGAAGGTCGTGACGGTGGACCCGGAGCGGCTGCGGCACCTGGCCCGGAGCCTGGCCCCCGACGTGGAGGGCCCCCTGCTTCAGGCGGCGGAACCCGTGCCCCCCGAGGTGTTCGACCGCCTGGCGCCGGCGCCGCCCGACACCGGCGTGCTGGCCCTGGCCCGGCGCCCGGCGGTGGATGCCCGGGGGCTGCTGGTCACCCCGCGGCAGGCGCCGCTGGTGTTCCTGGAGCGGCCGGCCCACCTGGGCAACGTGGGGGCGGTGATCCGCGCGGCGGCCGCCGCCGGCGCCGCGGGCGTGGTGACCACCGGGCCCCACGACCCCTGGCATCCCTCGGCCGTCCGGGGCGCCGCAGGCCTGCAGTACGCCCTGCCGGTGGCCAGGCTGGAAGACGACGCCCTGCCGGCCGGCCTGGCGGGACCCCTCATCGCCCTGGATCCCGAAGGCGACCCGCTGGCCGCCGGGGACATCCCCGCCGGCGCCGTGCTGGCCTTCGGTTCCGAGCGCCGCGGCTTGAGCCCGGAACTGCTGTCCCGGGCCCACCGGCGGGTGGCCATTCCCATGACGCCGGGCGTGTCCAGCCTCAACCTGGCCACGGCGGTGGCGGTGGCGCTTTATTCCTGGCGGCTGGCGGGCGGGGTGTCGCGGGGGGCGGAGGCGTCGCGCCCTGCAGCCCGTCCGGGGAGTGAGGGCAGGTGATGGTGGTGACGGTGGAGGTGGAGGTGGCCTGGCCCCGGCCCCTGGTGCCGGTGCGGCTGGTGCGGCGGGTCAACCGTTTCGCGGTGGAGGCGGTGCTGGACGGGAACGCCGCGGCCGGTGACGACGGCGCGGCGAGCGGCCTGCTCCGCCTGCACCTGCCCAACTCGGGCCGCATGGGCGAGCTGCTGGTGCCGGGTACACCGGGGCGGGCGCGGCTGTGGCCCGGGCAGCCGGGGCACTCGGACGGGCTCGGCCCGGCGGACAGGCCTGACGCGCCGGATCGGCCCGCGCGCCGCACCCACGGCGAACTGCTGCTGGTCCATTACGCCGGCCGATGGGTGTCGGTGGACGCCCGCATGCCCAACCGCCTCTTCGAGGCCTGCCTGGCCGCCCGGGCCCTGCCGGCCTGGGCCCGGGCCGTGGGCTGGCAGCGGGAGGTCCGCTGGGGCCACGGCCGCATCG
>PKRI01000010.1 GCA_017577485.1 Bacillota bacterium
GGACCACGCTGCCGCGGCGCGGCCGCATGCCGGCGATGCCGTCGGGTCCGGCGCCGGTCAGCAGGTTCATCAGCACCGTTTCCACCTGGTCGTCGCGGTGGTGGCCGACGGCGATGCGGGTACAGCCGTGCCGGGCGGCAACCTGCCGCAGGAAGCGGTAGCGGGCCCGCCGGCCGGCGTCCTCCACCGACGTGCGCCAGCGGCGGGCCAGGCCGGCCACGTCGCATCGTTCCACGATGAACTCCGCGCCGAAACGCCGGGCCTGCTGGCCGGCGAAACGGGCGTCGCCGGCCGAGTCGGGGCGCAGGCCGTGGTCCAGGTGCGCCGCCACGAGGCGGTAGCCGCGCCCCGGGGCCAGGGCCGCCAGGGCCGCCAGCAGCGCCGTGGAATCGGGCCCGCCCGACACCGCCACCACCACCGCCGTCCCGGGAGGCAGCAGGTCGAAGCGGTCGATGGTCTCGGCCACGCTGCGGATGAAGGGATCGCGCTCCACCGTCTTCACCGCCACGCCGTTTCCTGCCCACTTCGGCCGCAGGCCCGTGCTCCCTGCGCTTCCGCCGGCGCCGGCCGGCCCCGGTCCAAAAAAGAGGGTGTGGTTGGGGAAACCACACCCGAGAGGGTTTGCGACGGGTGTGTGCTCGGGGGAGATGCCCGCCGCAAACGGGGTTGGGGAGAAGCGCTGTTAGAAACCTACGACACTCACAGCATCTTCAGCACCAGCACCGTCATGTCGTCGCGGGCGTTGCCCTGGCTGCGGCGCAGGGCCTCGCCCAGCAGGTCGGCTGCCACCCGGCGCGGTTCGTCCCTTTCCAGGTTTGCCAGGAAACCCTTGATCCAGTCCTCGGCGGCCGACGGGCTGGGCCAGGCGCCGGTGACGCCGTCGGTGGTCATCACCACCAGGTCGCCCCGCTGCAGCACCCGGTGGGTGATCTGGATGTCGGGCTCGTTGACCACGCCCATGGGCAGGGTCCCGGCCCGGATCACGTGGACGTGGCTGCCCCGGCGGGTGAAGGACGGCGCGGCGCCGATCTTGATGAAGCGGGCGGCGCCGTCCCTGAGGCCCACCAGCATCAGGTCCAGCGTGGCGAACATCTCGCCCGCCGACCGCAGCAGCAGCAGGTGGTTGACGGTCCGCACCGCCTCGGTTTCGTCGAAACCCAGTTCCAGCAACTTCTCCAGCAGGCCGACGGTGGTGCGGCTCTCGGCCGCGGCCCGGGTACCGGCGCCCATGCCGTCGCTCAGCACCAGCACCAGGCGGTCGTCACCCACCTGCCGGTGCAGGTAGGAGTCGCCGGACACGACCTTTTCTTCCTTGGCCACCCGGGCCACGCCGACCCGGTAGGGCAGGGTGGGCACGGCGCCGGCGGGCCGCTCGCCGCCGGCCGCCTCGGGCCGCACCGCGGCCGCCCGCTCCAGCACATCGCTCACCGCCCGCAGCTGCAGCGCCACGGTGCGCCGCGCGTCGTCGAACCGCCGCCACCACCGGTGGCTGACCTCGTAGACCTCGTACGCCCCGTTGATGGCGCCGGCCAACTGCTCGGTCCGGGGACAGCGGGCAGCCAGGCGCCGCGGCAGGTGGTCGCGGGTCACGGGTCCCTGGGTCTCACGGCGGGCGATGACCGCCGTCAGGCCCTGGTAGGTCTTGAAGAACTCCCGGTCCCAGCAGGTCACGTGGTGCGGGCAGCCGGTGCACACCTGCACCGCCAGGTTGTGGACCAGTTCCGACAGGGTGCGCTGGCGGAACCGCTCCTCGCTGGGGGAGGCCTGGTCGAAAGCCTGGGCCATCTCCCGGGACAACTGGACGTACTTCTTGAGCAGTGCACGCCCTGCCGCCAGCGGGTCGCCGCCTTGGGCCGCGGCCGCCAGGCCCGGGTACGGCCGGCCCGGGCGCGGCGCCGCCTGCCTCCAGCCGCCGTCGGGCCCGCCGCGGGGCCGCCGGAACCGGAACGAGACGGATGGCGGCAGGAGGGACACCGGCGCCACGGGTGACGGCGCCGGCGGGCGCCCTCCCGGTGTGTCCGCAGCAGCCGGCGCGATGACGGCGGCGGCCGGCGCCGCCGGCGCGGCTGCGGGGGCGGGAGCGTGGGCAGCGGGCCCCTCGGCCCGCAGCGCACCCGGCACCGGGCGGATCCCGCCGGGATGGGCCGCGGCGGCAAACAGCAGGGCCGCGGGCAGCACACTCCACAGCCCGGTCAGCACATCCCCGGGAGTCCGGTAGAAGGCCGACAGCAGCAGGTAACCCATGACGAAGCCGGCAGCGCTGCCCACGGCGCCGTACTCGCCGAACAGCCCCGCCAGCAGGCCGGCCACGGCGAACACGGCCACCGTCACCGGATCCACGGTGCCGTTGAGGAGCGCCAGGGCTGCGATGGCGGCGCCGGCGGCGGCCCCGGCTCCGATCCCCGACAGCCAGCCCAGCAGCATGATCAGGAACCCCGCCGCGGCCAGGGCAGGGTCCAGGGGCCCGATACGCAGGCCGGAGAGGCCGGCGATCAGCGCCGCCGCCAGCACGGCCGCGCTGAGCCATTCGTCCCGGGCCATGCCGGAGGCGCCCGGACCCTGCCGCCAGGACTCCACCCAGGAATCCCAGCCCGGCCGGCTCCACCAGGCCCGCTGCACGGGGGCCAGCGCCCGGGCGAAGAGCACCGCCAGCAGGCCCGACAGCACGGTGCGGAAGGCCACGGTGATCAAGCCGAAAGTGTTCCACTCGTACACGGCCGCACCGGCCAGGCCGCCCGCCAGCACGCAGGCCAGGCCCACCGCCAGCGCGTGGGCCGCCGCCCGCTGCTCGTCCATGGCGGCGGGCCGCAGCCTCCAGGCGTAGACGAACATTAATAGGAAGGAAATCGCATCAGCGAGGGCGGCCGCCGGCCCGCCGGCGGCGAACCGCACCACCAGGGCCGGCACCGCGGCCCAGAGGAACAGCCAGGGCATGCGGACCGCCGCGGCCGCTCCCAGGGCCAGGTGGAAGGGCGCCAGGGTACCCAGCAGGGTCGCCCGGGCCAGCACCGCACCGCCGAACGCCAGGCCCAGCGCCGCAGGCTGCACCAGGTCCCCGGCCGGGGGACGGCTCAAGGCGGTGCGGGCCAGCGGCAGGAAACGAACGTTGCTCGAGCGCCGCTCCGGATGGGCCGCGGCCCTGGATGAACCGGTGTTCAGCGGTGTATCAGATCCCGGCATCGCTGTCCCCCGTCTGCCGGCGGGCCCCGGGTCCGATTCTAGGACCAGGCGGCGGCAGGATTTGTCAGAACGGGGCGGATGCCGAACGCAAGTTCCGACAGCCTTCCCGCTAGCCGCGGCGGCCGCGGATCTCCTCCAGCAGGGCCACCGCCCGCCGCAGGTGCGGGATCACGATGGAACCTCCCACCACCAGGCCGACGCTGAACACCTCGTACAGTTCCTGGTCGCTCAGGCCTTCCTCGCAACAGCGGATCAGATGGTAGGCGACGCAGTCGTCGCAGCGCAGTACCAGCGAGGCCACCAGGCCCAGCATCTCCTTCTCACGGGTGGACAGGGCGCCTTCCCGGTAGGTTTGGGCGTCCAGATTGAAGAAGCGACGGATGACGAGGTTGTCGGCCTCGAGGATCTTTTCGTTCATCTCCTGGCGGAACCGGTGGAACGCCTCCAGCCGCTCTGCCATCAGGTCCACCTCCGGGGTCGGGTCTGTCTCGGGGTTCGCGGCGGGGCACCCCGGCCCTGTCGCGCCGGGTACGAAGGTCGGGGAGCAGCCGGCCATGCGCGTCGTCATCGCCATCGACAAGTTCAAGGGCAGCATGCCGGCCCGGGCCGCGGCGGCCGCCATCGCCGCCGGGCTGCGCAGCGCCTGGCCCGAGGTGGCGGTGGAAGAGCTGCCGCTGTCCGACGGCGGTGAGGGCTTCCTGGATATGCTGGTTCAGGCCCGCGGCGGCACCGTGGTGACGGTACCGGTGACGGGTCCGCTGGGCGAGCCGGTGCCCGCGCGCCTGGGCCTGCTGGATGACGGCGTGACCGCCGTGGTGGAATCGGCTGAGGCCTGCGGCCTGTGGCGGGTGCCCCCGGGCCGCGCCGATGCGTGGCGGGCCACCAGCCGCGGCGTGGGCGAGCTGATCCTGGCGGCCCTGGAAGCCGGTCGCCGGCGCATCCTGGTGGGTATCGGCGGCACCGCCAGCAGCGACGGCGGCGCGGGCCTGGCCCGGGCGCTGGGCGTCCGGCTCCTCGGGCCCGGCGGCCAGGAGGTCGCTGACGGCGCCTGCGGGCTCAGGAACCTGGCCCGCATCGATGCCGGGGGCCTGGACCCCCGCATCCGCGAGGCGGTCATCACCGCCGCCTGCGACGTGAGCAATCCCCTCACCGGCCCGCGGGGCGCCGCCGCCGTGTTCGGCCCGCAGAAGGGGCTGGCCGCCGGGGACGTGCCGGTTCTCGACGCCGCCCTGGCCGGCTACGCCCGCCTGGCTCAAGCGGCGGCGCCGCCGCTTCCGGGCCGTACGGCCGGCGGCGGCGAGCCGCTGGCGCAGCGGCCCGGCGCCGGAGCCGGCGGCGGGATCGGTTTTGCCCTGGCCGCTTTCGCGGGAGCCGAACTGGTTTCGGGCGCCCGGCTGGCCCTGGCCGAGACCCGGGCGCTGGACCACTTTCGCTCCGCCGGCCTCATCATCACCGGCGAGGGCCGGCTGGACGCCTCGTCCCTGGAAGGCAAGCTGCCGGTGATGGTGGCCCGGGCCGCCGCGGAGCTGGGCGTGCCGGTGGTGGCGGTCTGCGGCCACGTGGCCCTGCCCGAGGACCGCTGGCGGGAAGCGGGCCTGGCCGCCGCCGTGTCGCTGGCCCAGGGGCCCGCCACCGTCGAGGAACTCCGCCGCGACGCCCGGCGCCTGGCCCAGGCGGCCGGTTACCGCATCGGCGCGCTGCTGCGCCTGGGAGCCGCTCGCGGGTCCCTCCCGCCGGCCTGACACAGGGATGGGCCGGCCGTCTATAATGCCGGTGTCCGGCCGGCACCTGAGCGCAGCGTCCTTCCGGCCGTAGAGGGATCACCGTGACCTGGTACCACTGGGTCGTGTACACCCATGTGATGAGCGCCATGCTCTGGGTCGGCGGCATGTTCTTCATCAGCCTCGTGGCGGTTCCGGCGGCGCGGGACATGGACCTCCGCCGGCGGACGACGCTGATGTCGACGCTGGGACGCCGCTTCCGCGACGTGGGCTGGGTGCTGCTGGCGCTGCTGTGGGTCACCGGCGCCGTTCAGATGTGGATCCGCGGCGCCACGTGGTCCAACATCCTGGACGGCTCCTTCTTCACCACCCGCTTCGGCAGCCTGATGGGCAGCAAGCTCCTGATCATCCTGGTGATGATGGTGGTCAGCGCGCTGCACGACTGGGTCATCGGGCCGCGGGCGGCAGCGGTGGCCGAAGCGGGCGGCGACCCCGAGCGGCTCCGCCGGATCGCCGCCTGGTTGGGGCGCATCAACGCCCTGCTGGCGCTGGGCATCGTCGGTCACGCGGTGGTCATGGTGAGGTAAGGACCCGGCCGGTGGGCCGCGGCCACGACGAACGCAGGTAGAGGGTGAACACGCCGGCGGCAGCCACCCCCAGCACCCCTGCCCAGGCCGTCACGGGCAGCGTCCACGGCGGCGCCGACCCGGCCGCCGCCGACATCAGGCCCGGCACCACCCGCAGCGCCGCCGCCGCGTTGGCCAGCAGCACCGCGGTCCAGAGCAGGGCCCGGGATCCGGGCTTGCCCCCGCCGAATCCCGGCAGCAGCACCGCCCCGATGCCGATGATCAGCAGGGTCATGAAGCCCGCCCCCAGCAGGTGGACCACCAGATCGAAACCCACCCGGGGCCATGGGCTGCGGGCCGCCGGCCAGCGGTCCAGGGCGTAGAGCAGGGCGCCCAGGGCTCCCAGCACACCCCAGCCGTAGGCGGTGACCGCACCCACCGCCACCGGGTCGGCCCAGGCGCGATAGCGCCCCTGATCGCCCGGGAAAGCGCGCCGGCGCTCGAAGACCCGCACCGCGGCGCACCCCGCCAGCAGCCCCGCCCCGCTGCAGGCGGCGCCGGCCCCGTAGAACCAGGTCCCGCCGCCCAGCGGCACCGACAGCACCAGGGCGGCCAGCGCGGCCAGGAAAAACAGCGCCGAAGCCCGTGCCCAGCCCGGCCGGGCGGGCTCCAGGCGCAGGTACAGCGGGAACAGCCGCACCGACATGCCCACCGAGATCGCAGGCACCAGCACCAGCACCGCGGCGTGGACCGCCAGCAGGTCCCAGCGGGCCCGGACCAGGATGCCGCCGGGACCCTCCATGCCGATGGAGCCCCACGCCCACGCGCCCACGGCCAGCAGCAGGCCGCCGGCGGCGGCCGCCAGGAAAGGCAGCATCTCGGCAAAGGCCCGCTTGCGGGCCAGCGGGGGACCCTGCCGCAGCGTCGTCACCAGCAGCGCCACCAGCCCGGCCACGGCCGCGGCCTCCAGCAGCGCGCCGGCCGCCGTGGCACCGCGCAGCAGCGCAGGCCAGGGTCCCGCCCCCCTGGGGCCGCCCCCCGGAACCGCCAGCGCTGCCAGGGGCTGCGCCAGCACCCGCAGCGACAGCCCGGCGGCAAAGGCGGCAAACAGCAGGCGCACCCGGCCTGGGGGCGGCAGGCCGGCGCCGCGGAACCGCGGCAGGAAGTTGAGCCCGACCCCCAGGATCATGGCGCCGCCCCAGCCCATCAACTGGGCGTGGCCGTGGGCCTGGCGGGCGGCGGCATACCAGGCGCCGGTGTCCACCGGCAGCACCGGCGCGGCCGCCGTCAGCGCGCCCAGCAGGAAACCGGGCACCAGGGCCATGGCCAGTGCCAGGTCCACGAAGGGAAGCCACGGCCAGCGGCAGGCGGCGGTGCCTGTCGCGCCGCCGGCGCTGCCGCCGGCGGTGCCCCCGGTTTTGCCGGCGCGCGACACGCTCACGACGGCGCCTCCTTCCCGGCTTCCTGCGGGCCCTTTTCCGGCCCCTTTCGGGCTCCGGCCCGGCTCCCGCCGGGCTGCGGCCCGGCCGCGGCGATGCGGTTCAGGCCCGCGGCGCGGCGGTCAGCCGTTCCGCCGGGCGGACATCCGGCGGCTGCTGCCGGCGCAGCCAGGTGAGGCCCAGGACCCGCACCTCGCGGATGGTATCGATCTCCCGCGCCAGGCGTTCCTGCAGCCGGCCGTTGCGCTCCGCCAGGTCTGAGGCCAGCCTCAGGTCCTCCGGGTCCAGGGCCGTCCCCTGGGCGAAGCGCCGGTTCCAGCCCGCTTCCAGCGCCGCATAGTAGGCGGCCAGCAGGCCGAGGCTGCCGCGGTCCAGGTGCCCCGGCAGGTGGTCAAACGCACCACCCCGCGGCCAGGCCCGTCAACAGCCCGAGCCAGAACACGTCCTCACCTCCTCACCCGTCCTGGATCAGCACGGCCCGGACCGGCGACGCGTCCGCCCCGGCGATGCGCAGGGGCAGGGCCACGAGCCGGTAGGTTCCGGGGGCCACGGCCGCGAGGTCGAGGTTTTCGATGATGAGGATGCCGTGTCGGCTGCAGGCGGCGTGGGCCGGCAGCGTCTTGCTGTCGAAATCGTCCACCGACGGCGCGTCGGTACCCAGCAGGCGCACACCCCTGGCGGCCAGCCAGTCCACGGCGCCGGGCACGAAGTGCGCGAAATCCCGGTTGAACGGGCGCTGGGGACGGTAGCCCGTCCGCACCAGGACCCGCTGCGGCATTGGAAACGCGGCAGGAGGACTGTCCTCCCCGCCCGGGGCACCGGGCGCAGGCCTGCCCGGCGCCTGGGCCTGCCGCAGCGCCGTTTCCAGGATCTTGGGCGTGATGGGCGGGCGGGGCACGCCGCGGTCCAGCAGCGCCTCCACATCCAGCACCAGGGCCTGTCCCACGTAGACATCCACCGGCACCCCGTCGATGCCCTGGCCCCCCGCCTCGTAGTGGAGAGGCGCGTCGGCGTGGGTGCCCACGTGGGGGCTGAGGCTGATCTTCGACACGTTGACCGGGGAACCGGGCCCCATCAGCCAGGTCCATTCCAGGCTGAAGGGCGAGTCGCCGGGCCAGGGCTCCAGGTCCGGGCTCAGCAGCCGGGTGATGTCCTGCAGGACCGCGTCCTCGCCCGCCAGCTGGCGCACCAGCGCGTGGGCGCCGGCCAGGTTGGTGGCGATGGGAATGCCGCGGACGTCGCACAGCCTGAGCAGCGCGGTGATGTCGGGTTCGTGGGGGTGGGCCGTCAGCGGGTCCCGCAGGAAAAACACCGCGTCGACGCGGCCTGCGGCGATCTCGCTGCCGATCTGCTGGTCGCCTCCCAGGGGCCCCGGCAGAAAGCAGTGCACGGGCAGGCCGGTGGCTTCGGCCACCAGGCGGCCGGTGGTGCCGGTGGCCACCAGCTGGTGCCGCGCGAAGACGTGACGCCAGCGCCGGGCGAAGGCCACCAGCTCGTCCTTCTTGCGGTCATGGGCGATCAGGGCGATGCGCATGCCGCCGGTCTCCTCCCGCTGCCCGCCGGCGGCCTGCCGGCGGGGTTAGAGGTAGGCCCGCACTTCCCACAGTTCCGGAAAAGCCCGGATCCGCGCGGTCCGGTATAGATATTCGACGCCGTAGCCGCCGGTACCGGGTTTTGACCCGATCTGGCGGTCGGCCATGACGGCGTGGCGGTGTCGCCAAAGGGCCACGGCGCTGTCCAGTTCGACCAGGGCCTCGGCCAGGTCCCGCAGCAGCGGCGGGTTCCCGGTCAGGTACAGTTCCCGCAGGGTCTCCAGCACGCGATCCCGGGCTTCCGGATCGGCCGCCGCCTGCTCCCGGCCCGGCAGGTCCAGGCCCTGGGCCCGCGCGGCGGCCAGGAAACCGTCCCACAGTCCGGGTGCCCGCAGCCGTTCCTGGATGCGGCGCCGCTCTTCCGCCGAGAAGGCGGGCTGGTCCAGGGCGAACTCCCGGCGGATCCCCAGCAGGATCTCGAACTCCCGGAACTGGGCCGATTGAAAGCCGCTGCCGCCCCGCAGCCAGGGCCGGAAGCGGCGGTATTCGTAGGCCGGAAGCGCTTCGATCAGGGCAAAGCCCCGGTCGATGACCCGGACCACATCGGTGGCGCGCCGGACCAGCCGCAGGGCCAGGGGCAGGTCGCCGCCGGTCATGGCGTCGCGGGCCCGCTCCAGGTCGGCCAGGGCCTGCTTCAGCCACAACTCCGTAACCTGGTGCACGACCACGAACAGCAGTTCCTCGGACGAGGGCTCACGGGAAAGGGGCTGCTGCAGGCTCAGCAACTGGTGCAGGTGGAGCACGCCCGCGTAGGTGATCTCACCGGAAAGTTCCCGGCTGCGGCCGGCGTCCACGGCCTCGCCTCCTAGGACCGGGGGAGCTTGTCGGGTCTGGGGATGACCAGCCTCCGCCCGTCGGTTTCGATCCAACCCAGGCATCGCCGGCGGCTGACGATGAGCAAGACCGTTTCCCCAGCAGATCCTATGTAGGCGGCCGGTTCGTGGTGCGTGGGCAGGGAGGCGATCCCGCCGCCCCGCCTTCCGTCGGCTGCAGCAGTTCCGCCGGGCGTCCCTCGCTGCCGGCGGCGGTGAACACCAGCGGCCGCTGGTGCGCCCGCCGCTGGTGGGCCCTCCGCGGATGGGCCTCGCGGCGCCGGCTCTTCAGCCCAGGATGTGCATGCGGTAGGCGCCGCGGAACAGGCGGCCCGTGGCGAACCGCTCCAGGGAGAAGGCCTGCGTGTCCAGATAGGTGCAGGACCCGGAGGCCACGTACTCCGCAACGGCCTCGCCCACGGCCGGGCTCAACTTGAAGGAGTTCCCGCTGCCGCCGGTGACGTGCAGGCAGCGGCTGCCCGCCGGCGCCTCGGCGAAGATCAGATGGTAGTCGGGCGTATAGGCGTCCACGCCGATCCAACCCCGGACCAGCCTGGCGCCCTCGGCCCACGGGCACCGGTCCACGATCCGCTCGTACACCAGGGCTGCGGTCAGGTCGTCGGGAGCGCCGTGGTAGACGTCGGGATCCGGCTCCGCAGGGGCGGAGCGGTTCAGGGCGCCGGCTTCGCCGTCGTCCTCATCGCCCTTCTGGTCGTGGTCGCTGCCGGCGATGATCAGGCCGCGGGCGTCGGGCCGGGCGTAGGTGACGGTGTCCAGATCCATCCAGGTGGGCGTCTCGGTGCTCCAGCCCTCATACCGCGGGTCGAAGGCGCAGACCGACAGGCTGCCGGGCTTGACCGGCAGGTCCACCCCGATACCGGCGGCCAGCCGCGGCGCCCAGGCGCCGGCGGCGTGGATGACCCACTCGCACCGCACGAAGCCCCGGTCGGTCTCGACTCCCTCCACCCGGCCGTCGCGCAGGCGGATGGCGGTGACCGCCGTGCCCGTGTACACCCGGGCGCCCAGTTCCTGAGCCCGGGCCGCGAAGGCCGTGGCGGTGCGGTGGGGATCGGCCACGGCCGCCTGCCGCTCGAAGGCGGCCAGGGCCAGGCCGTGGGCCCGGAACCCGGGCACGTAGCGGCTGATCTCCTCAGGCGCCATCAACTCGGTGTCGACGCCGATGCGGCGCTGCAGCTCCACGTTGCGGCGCAGGGCATCGGCGTCATCGGGCGCCACCGCCACGATCAGGCCGTTCCGGCGGTAGCCCAGGGACTGGCCCAGCTCGGACTCAAGGTCCTGCCACTTGACGGCGGCCCGGTGAGCCAGGCGGATCATGGGCTCGTTGGAGTAGTGGCAGCGGATGAGCCCCACCGACAGCCCCGTGGCGCCGCCGGCCAGGTCGCCCTTCTCGAACAGCACCACGTCGCGGCCGTCCCGGGCCAGGTAGTAGGCTGCGGCGGCGCCGTGCACACCGCCGCCGATGATGACGATTTCTGCAGAGGCAGGTGCGGTCGCGGATGCGCTCAAGGTTTCCAGGCTCCCTTCCCGGCAGGCTGGGGTGCGCGGCGCCGCCGCCGCGCACCCCAACGCTGGTGCTGTTGATTCGCCGTGGGGTTCGCCGATCCTTACGGTGATCCTTACGGCTCACGAACTTCGACGTCGATGGTCACGGTTCCGGCCTGCCGGAAGTGGAGTTCAAGCTGGAACTTGTCGCCCACGTTCAGGTCGCGTTCCAGCCCCATGAACATCACGTGATAGCCGCCCGGCTCCAGCGTGACGCTCTGGCCGGCGGGGATCGGCAGTTCTTCGATGTGTTCCATCTTCATGACGCCGTCCTCCATGCGGCTCTGGTGGACCTCCACCATGTGGGCCACATCGCTGGCCGCACCGATCAGCGCGTCATCGCCGTCGGCCCCGTTGTGGATCACGAAGTAGGCCGCGCTGTTGTCGCCGGCCGGGGCGGGCCGGGCCCACGGGTCCTCGATGGTAATCTCGGCCGTGACCTCCAGGCCCTGGCCATCGCTGCCGGTGCCGGTGCCGGCGCCGCCGCCCCCGCCTGTGCCGCCGCCCCCGCCGCAGGCCGCCAGCACCAGGGCCGCCAGAAGCACCGCCGGCAGCATCACGGACGCACGCCGGGCTCTACGAAATACCGATGAGTTCACGGTTTACGCCCCTCCCTGCCGGATCTGTTCCAGAATGGCCACGACCTCGTCGTAGCTCAGGGCTCCTCGCTCGACGTGGCGGATCACGCCGCCGGCATCGATGAAGAAGGTCTGGGGCAGCCCCAGCACCCGGTACCGGGTCAACAGATCGCCGGAACCGTCCAGGGCCACGGGAAGGTCGACGCCGAGGCGGCGCAGGAAGTCCGCCGCCTCCTCCCCGGTTTCCCCCACGTTGACCGCCAGCACCTCAGCCCGTCCCTCCTGGACCACCCGCTGGAACGCGGGCAGTTCCTCCACGCAGGGCGGGCACCAGGTGGCCCAGAAGTTGAGAATCACCGGACGGCCCCGGAACTGGTTCAGGCTGACGGTGTCGCCGGCCAGCAGGTCGACGGTGAAGTCCGGCGCCCGCCGGCCCACCACGGGAGCCGCCGCCGTAGCCTGGTACCAAAGGACCAGGCCCGCCAGCAGGACGGCGGCCGCCAGTACCCCCAGCCCGATCTTCCGGGATCCCTGCGTGTTCAACGCACCATCGCCTCCGTTCCCGGGCCCGGTCCCGGCGATTCCCTCACTGCGCGCCGGCATCACCGCAGGACCAGGCTCCCGGGTCCCCAGAGCCAGTAGTAGATCAGGTAGCCGCCCGACGCCGCCAGGAGCGCGGCGCTCAGCCGGGGCAGGCGGGGCAGCAGGCGGCGGATCAACTGCTGGGCCGCATCGCGGGCCAGCACCGACAGCACCGACAGCGCCGTCAGCGCCGCGCCCATGCCGGCGCCGTAGGCGGCGAAGCGCAGCAGGGCCGCACCTGGACCGGCGGAGGCCAGGCTGTAGGCCACCACCGCCAGGAAGACCGGCAGGGTGCAGCCCAAAGACGCCGCGCCGTAAGCCGCCCCGTACACGACGAAGCGGAGCCAGCCGCGGCCCCGCCCGGCCAGGGCGCCCTGGAGCCGTCCCGCCAGCGCCGCGCCGGCCTCACCGCCCGAGCGCAGCAGCAGGCCCCCGTAGACCAGCAGACCCGCGCCCACCAGCACCGCCAGCCACGGCGCCGCCTGCATCACGGCGGTGCTGACGCCCGCCGCCGCGGCGCCGACCACGCCGAACACCGCCACGACTCCCGCGGTCATGCCGGCCCCGGCCAGGAGGCCCTGCAGCAGCGGCGGCGACCCGCCGGGCGGCGGCGTGCCCGGCGGCGACTCCGCCCCCGCCGCCGGCGGTGCAGCCACCGGCGACGGCTGGGCCGCCAGCAGGTACGTGACGTAGGCCGGCAGCAGCACCACGCCGCAGGGGTTGAAGGCAGCCACGAACCCGGCCGTCAGCGGCAGCGCCCAATCGCCCACCGGGGCCCGCGTCCCCCTTCTCAGCGCCGCTGGCTCAGCAGCAGGCGGATGTCGTGGGCCATGTCCTCCGCCGGGGTCCCGTAGTTGTGGACGATGCGCATCATGCCGCCGCCGTCGATGACGAAACTGAGGGCGGAATGCTCGACCTCGTAGGCGCCGCCCCGGTCGGGATCGGGGGGCAGGGCGTTGACGTAGACCCCGTACTCGGCCCACACCTTCTCCAGGGCTGCCCGGTCGCCGGTCAGCCCGACGAAATCAGGGTGGAACCGCGTCACGTACTCGGCCATGCGCGCCACGTCGTCCCGCTCGGGATCGACGGTAACGAACAGGAACCGCACGTCGCCGGCCCGGTCGCCCAGGAGTTGATGGACCTGGCGGTAGGTGACCAGCGTGGTCGGGCACACGTCGGGGCAGTACGTGTAGCCGAAAAAGATCACCCGCACCCGGTCGTCGTCGCTCAGGCGATAGGGCTCGCCGCGATGGTCAATGAGTTCGAAGTCCGGAGCTTCCCGCGGCTGAAGCACGACGCCGCGGGGCGTCCGGGCCTCGGCCATGTATTGCCACAGAACCGCGGCGGCCACCAGGATGCCCACGACCACCACGATGGTGACGATCAGCGGCAGCCGGCTGCGGCTCCGGTAAATGGTCATCAGGCTCCGCCTTCTTCCAGGGACAGCATGACCTGCAGCAGTTCCAGCTCGCCGGTGGCGGTGTTGAGCACATACCCGGGATGAATCTGGACGCGCGTCACGCTGCCGGGATCCAGTTCTTCCGCAGGCTTGAGGGCGATGACGCCGCTGCGCCGTTCACCGGGCTGGATCCAGCCTCCCAGGTCGCCCTCGGGGCGAACCTGGTAGTAGACGTTTTTCCAGCCGTCGCCCGTTGATACGCGACCCTGCGACGGGCCGCAGCCGCCCAGCAGCAGCGCCCGCGGGTCGCCGCCCGGGTTGTAGACCGTGGCGTCCACCAGCACGCCGCCGGGCTCCACCACCACGCGGGCGATGCGGATTTCAAGGCCGTTAATCTCGACCTCGTGGTTGACGGCCACGTCGACGACCTGCTGGGCGGCACCGCCGCCGCCGCACGCCGCCAGCAGCAGGGCGGCCAGAACCGCCGCCACGGCCGCCGCGGGTCTCGCCGGGCGCGGATCGTGACGCAACGCCGGTGGACGGCCGCCGCGCTCGTCACGGGTGAACCGCAACAGCGCCCATCACCTCCTCACTCCCACTCCAGTCTAGACGGTTTCCACAGGGGCAGGAGTGGCGAAAAGCCTCCCAGGCACAAAAATCGTGCCTGCGGCCGACGCCGCAATAGGGTCGCCGGCCTACCGGGGTCGGGTGCGGAATCGAGGTGCATGCGGCAGGAAGACCATCCCACCCGCAGCGAAGTGCGATACCGCTTCCAGGCCGCGGGCAGGTCGATCAAGAAGCGGTGGGAGCGGACCCCTTTGGAGAACCCCTTTGCCCTGGCCCAGCGGCCGGTGGTGTTCCTCGACCTGGAGACCACCGGCCTCCGGGCTGCCACGGACCGGATCATCGAAATCGGGGCGGTGCGGTGGGACCAGTACGGCCGGCGCACCTACGCCCGCATCGTCAACCCGGGCGTGCGGGTGCCCCCGTACATCACCCGCCTGACCGGCATCACGCCGGAGATGGTGGCGAGCGGGCCGCCCATCGAGATCGCCCTGCGGGAGTTCTTCTCCGAGTTTCTCAGTGACGAGCCGGTGATCGTCGCCCACAACGCGCCGTTCGACCTGGGCTTCCTGGACGCCGAACTGGGCCGTCTCGGCCTGCCGTCGCCGTATCCGGGCCCCGTGGCCTGCACCCTGCGCCTGAGCCGCCGGTACGTGCCCACGCCCACCGGGCGCCACCGCCTGCAGGACGTGGCGGCCGCCCTCAGCATCCCCCTGGACCGCGGGCACCGGGCCCTGGCGGACGTGGAAGCCTGCGAGCGGATCTTCATGGCCCTGTGGCCGGTGATCAGCCGCGGGAGGCGCATGCCCTGGCGCCGCCGCGGCCTGGCCGCGTGGTGGCCGCTGCGGGAACGGCCGGTCGCCGGGCCCGAAGGCCAAGGCCGGGCGAGCCCGACTTGAGCATCGGTCCGGTACCTGGCCGGCCCGCGGCAGTTCCAACCTTGAAACAGGTACTGCATCACGACCGTGATCTCGCCAGCGCTTGACGCGCCGGCTGCCGGAAATAACAAGGACCCCGCCGCTTGCGGGGTCCTTTGCTGTAGGCCCGGTGGGGCTCGAACCCACGACACCCTGATTAAGAGTCAGGTGCTCTAGCCAGCTGAGCTACGGGCCTATCACGGATTTTAGTCGGGGGTGCGGCACGTGTCAATGCGGTCCCCCGCCCGCATCGCACGGTCCGCCGCTCAGACCGCGCGGGCGGCCCGAGTGGCGGCGGGTGGCCGTTCTCGACCGGCTGAACGAAACCGGCCGGGGCACCGGGCCCCGGCCGAGCCTGTAGCGGCGGGTGGATTCGAACCACCGACACAACGGGTATGAACCGTTTGCTCTGCCACTGAGCTACGCCGCCGCATCAGGAAGCACCGAGCATTATACCAGCCTGCGGGCAAGAGTTTCAAGGCGCCGGCGTCCCCCGACGGCGCTGGCTGGGCCGGCCAGGCGCCCGCACCGGCCTCGCCGCCCGGTCGCTCGACCTTTATTTTATAAGACGAAGCGACGGCAGATCGAAAGCAGCGGCGCCGGTGCCTGCCCGGCCGCCGGCGCGGCGCCCGAGAGGAGGTCGCTGCCGCCGTGCCCGCCGAACACGAGGCCGAACGCGAAGATGGCGCCCGGCGGCTGCTGGCCCTTTACTGGGAGCAGTTCGCCGAGGAGCAGGTGAGCCTGGAGGAATTCGTCCGGCGCGCCGCGGCAGGCCGGTACGGATCCTGCTCGCCGCCCGAGCTCAAGGCGTTCCTGGAGGCCGTCGAGCACAACATCCTGGCCAACATCGAAACCATGGCCGCGACCAATCCCGACCTGGCACCGCTGGCCGAGGAACGGGCCGCCGAAACCCAGGAAATGATCGCCGACCTCATCGCCCGTTACGCCACCCAGGCCTAAACAAGAATGGCTCTTTCTTTAGACACAGAACCGACGGCCCGTTATAATGGGATTTGGGTTTCGCGCTTCCTGAAAACCATTTGCAATTGCCCGCGGCAGCAGGCCCTGCCAGCGACGGCGCAGCACCGCCAGGGCCGCACGATGCCACGGCCAACCTACCAGGGAGGGTACGCCACATGCCCGTGCTTGAGATTCGCGACCTGCACACGCAGGTGGGGGACGAGCCCATCCTCAAGGGCGTCAGCCTCACGATCAACCCGGGCGAGTTCCACGCCATCATGGGCCCCAACGGCTCCGGCAAGAGCACCCTGGCCTACACCCTCATGGGCCACCCGCATTACGAGGTCACGGCCGGCGACGTCCTGGTCGACGGCGAGTCCATCCTGGAACTGGAGCCCAACGAGCGCGCCCAGAAGGGCGTCTTCCTGGCCTTCCAGTATCCCCACGAGATCCCCGGCGTGGGCATGTCCGACTTCCTGCGCACCGCGCGGGCGTCCCTGACCGGCGAAGAGGTCGACATCCTCGAGTTCCACGACGAACTGGAGGGGCGCCTCAAGCAGATTCATATGGACCCGTCCTTCGCCACCCGCGCCCTCAATGAGGGCTTCAGCGGCGGCGAGAAGAAGAAGGCCGAGATGGTCCAGATGGCCATCCTCAAGCCCAGGATCGCCATCCTCGACGAGACCGACAGCGGCCTCGACGTGGACGCCCTGAAGGCCGTGGCCGAAGTGGTCAACTCCATGCGCGACGGCAAGTTCAGCTCGCTGATCATTACCCACTACAAGCGCATCCTCAACTACGTGCGCCCCGACTTCGTCCACATCATGGTGGACGGCCGGATCGTCCGGTCGGGCGGCCCGGAACTGGCCGACCAGGTCGAGGAACTGGGTTACGAGTGGGTGCGGGCCGAGGCGTGAGGGCCCCGGCGGCCACCGGCCGGTGACGACCGGCGGGCGACGAGCGCAGGGAGACGACCGACGCTTTTGGAGGCGATGGCACCGTGGACTCCGCGGACCAGATGACGCTGAGCGGCGCCGGGCTCAACGCGGGGGCCCTGGAGCGCCTTTTGCAGTCCGATGAACCCGATTGGCTGAAGGAGCGCCGCCGCAGCGCCTGGCAGGCCTTCGAGCGGCTGCCGGCGCCCAACTGGCGCTATCTCGACGCCGGCCGCTTCCCGCTGGGCGAGGTGGTCCCCTTCGTGGAGGGCGACACGGCCGCGGCGCTGGCCCTGGCCCCGGACGAGATCCGGGCCATCAGCGAAGGCGCCCGCAGCGCCGCCGGCCTGGTGGTCCAGGCCGACAACACCGTCCAGGTCGCCCGCCTGCGCGACGACCTGCGGGAGCAGGGCGTGATCCTTACCGACATGGCCACCGCCGTCCGGCAGCACGGCGACCTGGTGCGGCGCTACCTGTTCGCCCACGGCCCGCAGCCGGAGGAGCACCGCTTCCTGGCCCTCCACGCGGCGCTGTGGACCGGCGGCTTCTTCCTGTACGTGCCCAAGAACGTGGAGGTCGAGGAGCCCGTCTACTTCCTGCAGGCCCTGACCCGGCCGGGCGCCGCGGTCCTGCCCCATAACCTGGTGGTGGTGGACCAGGGCGGCTCGGCCACGGTCTACGAGGAGCAGGTGTCGGAGCCCCTGGGCCGCCAGCCCTTCTCGGGCGTCTACACCGAGATGCACCTGGAGGCCAACGCCGAACTCCAGTACTTCCTGGTGGACCGCTGGGCCCACGACGTCACCGAGGTTTCGCGGCGCCACGCCTTCGTCGGGCGCGACGCCCGCTTCTCCGGGGTGACGGCCTTCTTCGGCGGCGGCCTGCTGCACGCCGACGTCTGCGCCGACCTGATCGGCGAGGGCGGCACCAGCGAGTTCCTGACGCTGATCCTGACCAACCAGCAGCAGCACCTGGACATCATCAACTACAACCGGCACGTGGCGCCCCACACCACCGGCGAGATGAACACCCGTCAGGTGCTGCGGGACCAGTCCCGCACCACCTACCAGGGCCTGATCATCATCGAGCAGTCGGCGCCCCACAGCCAGGACTACCTGCAGGAGAACGCCCTGATCCTGGACGACGGCGCCCGGGCGGACGCCATCCCCAGCCTGGAGATCCTCAACGACGAGGTGGCCGCCACCCACGGCGCCACGGTGGGCAAGGTCGACGAGACGGTGCTGTTCTACCTGATGAGCCGCGGCCTGTCGCGGCGCACCGCCGAACTGCTGCTGGTGGAGGGCTTCTTCGCCCCGCTGCTGGAGCGGGTGCCCGGCGACGACACCCGGGAGCGGCTGATGGGACTGGTTTCCGCGAAGGTGGCCGGTTGATGCGCGGCATGCCCGTCGACATCGAGGCAGTCCGCCGGGACTTCCCGATCCTGGCGCGGCAGGTCCACGGCAAGCGCCTGGTCTACCTGGACAACGCCGCCACCACCCAGAAGCCGGCGGCGGTCATCGAGGCGCTGGACCGGTACTACCGGAACTACAACGCCAACGTGCACCGCAGCGTGCACAAGCTGGCCGAGGAGGCGACGCTGGCCTACGAGTCGGCCCGGCAGGAGGTGGCCCGGTTCCTGAACGCGGCGCGCCCGGAAGAGGTGGTGTTCACCAGCGGCACCACCGAGGCGCTGAATCTGGTGGCCTACGCCTGGGGACGCGCCAACGTGCGCGCCGGCGACGCCATCGTCTACACCGACATTGAACACCACAGCAACCTGGTCCCCTGGCAGCTGCTGGCCGAAGCCGTGGGCGCCGAGATCCGGGTGGTGGAGGTGGACCCGGAGGCCGGCCTCGACCTGGACCGCCTGGAGGCGGTGCTGGACGAGCGGGTGCGCCTGGTGACCCTGCCTCACATCTCCAACGTGCTGGGGCTGGAGCTGCCGGTGGCCGAGGTGGCCCGCCGCGCCCATCAGGTCGGGGCCGTGGTGGTGGTGGACGCCGCCCAGAGCGCGCCCCAGCAGCCCATTGACGTGCAGGCGCTGGGCTGCGATTTCCTGGCGCTGTCGGGCCATAAGCTGTACGGACCGACGGGCATCGGGGTGCTGTGGGGCCGGTACGAACTGCTGGCGGCCATGCCGCCGTTTCTGGGCGGCGGCGAGATGATCCGCCGGGTGGGGCTGACCCGCTCCACCTTCGCGGACCCGCCGGCCCGCTTCGAGGCCGGCACGCCCAAGATCGCCGGGGCCATCGGCCTGGGGGCCGCCGTCGAGTATTTGGAAGGGCTGGGCATGGACCGGGTGGCCGCCCACGACCGGGCGCTGGCCGCCCAGGCCCATGAGGCGCTACTGGAGGTGCCGGGCGTCACGGTGTACGGGCCGCCGCCGGACCGCCGCGCCGGGCTGGTGGCCTTCAGCCTGGACGATATCCACGCCCACGACCTGGCCAGCCTGGTGGACACCGAGGGTGTCGCCATCCGGGCCGGGCACCACTGCTGCATGCCGCTGCACGACCGGTTGGGGGTGCCCGCCACCGCCCGGGCCAGTTTCGCGGTGTACAATGGGCCCGACGATATCGAGGCGCTGGTCCGCGCGGTCCATGCCGCCCGGAAGGTGTTCAACCGATGACCGCCGACATGTACCGGGAGTACATCCTCCAGCACTACCGCAGCCCGCGCAACTACGGCCGGCTGGAGAACCCGGACATCGTTCACGAGGACGACAACCCGCTCTGCGGCGACCAGGTCCACATCGAGGTGGCCCTGGACGACCAGGACCGCGTCGCCGACATCCGGTTCCAGGGCAAGGGCTGCGCCATCAGCCAGGCCTCCACGTCCATCCTGACCGACAAGGTCAAGGGCAAGACGCTGGAGGAGATCAAGGCCCTGACCAAGGACGACGTGTTCCAGTGGCTGCGCATCCCCATCAGTCCCATGCGGGTCAAGTGCGCGGTCCTGGGGCTGATGGTGCTGCAGGCCGGCATCCATCACTACGAAGCCAGGCGCGGGCGTTGATGGGCCTCCGGGCCGCGCACGCCCGGTGCGTTGGGCGCGCCCCGCATGTGCCGCTGCACGCCGTTTCGATGCCGGGTGCGGTCCCGGGCACGCCAGGCTGTCGCAGCGATTCGGCCGTCCACGGTTCGGCAGGCGGCCGCGTAAGGAGGCGCCGCACATGAAGCGGACGCTGCGCCTGGACATGACCGCGGGTCACGACGCCGCCGACAGCATCGAACTGACCATCGTGCTGCGGGTCCCCGTGGCCCCGCCCGACCCCGAGGGCCACAGCACCCGCGTCTCCCTCGATCACCAGTTGGAAGAGATCCGGCGCCGCATGCGGTCCGGCACCGCCGCCAAGATCGACGAGGACAACCTGGTCATCTTCCGCCTGCTGCAGGCTTTCGGCATCGAATACTGGCCGGTGGAATCGCACGATCTCTAGGCCCGGCCCCGGGGGCTGAGGCCCTACCCTGGACCCGGGCGCCGGCGGGTCGAGGACACGCGGTTGGGCCAATATCAGCACCAATCTTGCACTCCCGGCCGGTTCGTGGAGAAACTGGCCCGAAACTGGCACTACTTACGTCAACTCGGCCCGGTTTCCCCTACTTCCGTTAACCAGCAGGTCTGAAATCAGACTCCAGTCTTCCCGGTGCACCCGAATCGCCAACAACGGGGCCGATATTGGCGTTACGGGATCACACCCCGGCCGGCCACGCCCGGTCACCCGCCGTCCACCCGGACCCGCACCGCACCCGCGCGGTCCGGTCCCCCGGCAGGCAACGTCCGGTCCTCTGCGGAACCTTCTTGGGCGCAGCATTCTTCCGATTTTTCTACACAGTCAGGAGGCCCGACGTCATGGAGTTCCCGGTCATCGAGACGCCCAGCGGCATCCGCGTGGCGGTGGTGGCGGCCACGCCCGACCCCGAGCGCCTGGTCTGGCTGGCGCAGCACCAGGACGTCACCGACCACATGACCATCGAGGATCGCGTCCCGTCGGACCCCGGCGCCGCCATCGTCAAGACGCTGCTGCAGCGCGGCCACTACGGGCCCTTCGAGCACCCCACCATCACGTTCAACATCGGCGGTGTGTCGCGGTCCCTGATGGCGCAGCTGACCCGCCACCGGATCGGGATCTCCTTCGACGTCCAGAGCCTCAGGTACACGCGCCTCGACGAAATCGGCGACAGCGACGAGGACCTGGAGGCGGCCTTCGCCTTCCCGCCCTACCTGGCCCAGGACGAGCCCGTGCGGGTGGTGGAGCGGCGCCGCTCGCCGTGGAAGATCGAGAACCCGCAGGCCGTACGGGCCCAGTTGACCGATGCCTACCGGCAGGTGCTGAAACTGTACCGCCAGTTGCTGGAGGCGGGTCTGCCCGCCGAGGACGCGCGGCTCATCCTGCCGCTGGGCACGCGCATCAACCTGGTGATGAGCGTCAACGCGCGGTCGCTGATGCACATCCTCGACATGCGCCTGCCGCCCAACGCCCAGTGGGAGATCCGCGAGCTGTGCGGGGCGCTGCTGGACCTGGCGGAAATGTGGATGCCGGCCACCTTCCGCTGGTACCGCGAAAACCGCGCGGGCAAGCATCTGCTGGCGCCGTGACCGCCCGGCAGCGTACCGCCTGCTGCCGCCGGCGCGTCCCCGCCTGCAGCGGCCGGCGGCGCACCGGCCGGCCGCCCTTCGACCACAAAATCTGCCGGATGGGTCCGGGGTATCGCCGGGGCCGCACCGCCGCAGGTTAGTCCTGGAGGTGTGTCCCCGTGGCCGACGCGACCACCCGCAAGGGTCTGGAACCGCTCAAATGGCAGGTCATCCGGGACCTGGGCTACCCGCCCATGCAGTCGGAAGCCCAGTACCGCCAGCACCTGGACCGGCTGAAGTACGACGTGGCGCGGCAGATCGGCGTGCCGCTGCAGCCGGGTTACAACGGCAACCTGCCGTCGCGGGACGCCGGCGCCGTGGGCGGCCGGATCGGCGGCCCCATCGGCGGCAACATGGTCCGCCGGATGATCGCCATGGCGGAGCAGCACATGGCCCAGCGCGGCAGCCTGTCCTGAGCCGGTGCCGCCCCGGTCAGCCGGTGGCCGACGGCGCCGTCTCGCGCAGCGCCGCCAGGAACACGTCCTCGCCCAGCGTTTGGGCGTAGGCCCACAGCAGGCCGTCCACCACCGCCGCCGGCGAGATGCGGCACCACTCCAGCAGGGCCCGCACGTCGTCCCATGTGTAGCGGCCGCCGGGCGGCGGGATGACCCCTTCCGCCATGGCCTGCTCGGCCTGGGAGGCGTAGGCGTCCACCAGGCGCTGGTCGAGGCGGGCCTCGGCGGGCAGCCACCATCCGGCGGCCAGGAAGCCGTCGGGGTCCCGCACGCCCAGCGTGTCCAGCAGGCGCATCAGGTCATCCCAGGACCAGGGCGCCTCCAGCCAGGCCCGGGCCCCGGCCCGCAGTTCCTCGTAACGGGCCTTCTTGAGCAGATCGGCGAAGGACCCGGTCATCGCCGCTCACCGGGCGCGCACGCAGGCCTCCGCCACCCGCCGGATGGCCTCGTGGGCCTCGCTGCCCTCGACGAACAGCCCCGTGCCCGGGATCTGCGGGTTGCCCAGCGGGATGCGGGCCAGCAGCGGCACGCCCAACTGCTCCGCCAGGCGGTCGCCGCCGCCCTCGCCGAAGATGTGGTAGACCTTGCCCGTATCGGGGGCGCGGAAATACGACATGTTCTCGACCACGCCGATGATCTCGTGGTTGGTGTCGATGGCCATGCGGCCCGCGCGGTAGGCGACGTGGGTGGCCGTCGGGTGCGGCGTGGTCACCACGATCTCGCGGCTTGCAGGAAGCAGCTGGTGGACGTCCAGGGCCACGTCGCCGGTGCCCGGCGGCAGGTCCAGCACCAGGTAGTCCAGTTCGCCCCAGTACACCCGCCGGAAGAACTCCCGCAGCATCTTCCCCAGCATGGGGCCCCGCCACAGCACCGGCCGGTTCTCCTGCAGGAAGAACTCCATGGACATGACCGACACGCCGTGGGCCGGCACCGGGATGATCATGTTGTCGATGACCGTGGGTACCCGGCTGACGCCCAGCAGGCCGGGGACGCTGAAACCGTAGATGTCGGCGTCGATGATGCCCACGCGATGCCCCATGGCGGCCAGGGTCACGGCCAGGTTCACCGCCACCGTGGACTTGCCGACGCCCCCCTTGCCGCTGGCCACGGCGATGGCCTCGGTGTCGCTGCCGGGGTCCAGGATGCCGGCGTCGCCGGGCTGGTCGCCCCACAGGCGGCGGCTCAGTTCCCGGCGCTCCTCGTCGGTCATGGCGGTCATGTGGACCTCCACCTGCTCCACGCCCGGCAGCGCCTGCAGGGCGGCGCGCACATCCTGCTCGATGGTGTTGCGCAGGGGACAGCCGGGCACCGTCAGGGCCACCGTCACCGCCACCTGCCCCCCGCGGATGGTCACGTCGCGTATCATATCGAGCTCCACCAGGCTCCGGCGAAGCTCGGGATCGTTGACCCGGCGCAGGGCGTCGATCACGGACTCGCGGCTTACCACGGAATTCGCCTCCCGACCATTCGACAGGATACGGTTCGCCGGTCCGGAATCTTTATTGAGAAGGGTTCTAAGGCAACCTAAGTCTACTGGACGGCGATGCCCCGTGCAATTGCGCTGCATCCTCTGCCGCAACCTCGTCGACATCGACGACGAGACGGCCATGGCCAAGCGCGCCCGGGAAGACCCCGGATTCGTGCTGGTCTGCGAGGACTGCCAGCGGCGCAACGTGGAGCGGTACGGGCTGGTGCGCGAGCGACCCAACCCCATCCTGCGCCACCGCCGCCGGCAGCGGAGGGTAGACCCGGCTGAAAATCCGACGTGAAAGGCGAGGGGCCCGGCAATTCCGGGCCCCTCATCCTTTCGTCCACAGCGTTCCCGTCGTCCACAGCGTTCCCGGCGGGCCGCAGGCCGCGCGCCTCACGCGCCGCCGCCGACCCGCTCGGCGCCCGCGCTCTTGCGTCCGGCGCGGCCCCTGCGGGCTCCGGCCTCGGCGGCCTCCCCTTCCTTCTTGCGGAAGACGATGCGGCCGTCCTCCACGTCCACCAGGATCACGTCGCCGGGGCCGAACCGCCCCTTCAACATCTCGTCGCTGAGCGGATCCTCGATCAGCCGCGTGATGGCCCGGCGCAGCGGCCGCGCCCCGTACAGGGAGTCGGAGCCCTCGTCGATGATCTTGGCCCGGGCCGCCTCGGTCAGCTCGATGGCCAGGTCGTTGTCGGCGAGGCGCTGGTTCACGCGAGCAATCATCAGGTCCACGATCTGGCTCAGGTGCTCCCGGGTCAGCGGGTGGAAGACGATGATCTCATCGATGCGGTTCAGGAACTCCGGCCGGAACACCCGCCGGACCTCCTCCATGATCTTGGCCCGCATCGACTGGTAGTCTTCCACCTCGTCGCGGCCGGCGGTGAACCCGACCCGGCCCTGGCGCCGGATCAGGTTGGCGCCCACGTTGGAGGTCATGATGAACACCGTGTTGCGGAAGTCCACCTGCCGGCCCTTGGCCTCGGTCAGGCGCCCCTCCTCCAGGATCTGCAGCAGGATGTTGAAGACCTCCGGGTGGGCCTTCTCGATCTCGTCCAGCAGCACCACCGAGTAGGGCCGCCGGCGGACCGCCTCGGTCAACTGGCCGCCTTCCTCGTAGCCCACGTAGCCCGGAGGCGCGCCCACCAGCCGCGACACCGTGTGCCGCTCCATGTACTCGGACATGTCCAGGACCACCATGGCGTCCTCGTCGCCGAACAGCGCCTCGGCCAGGGCCTTGGCCAGCTCGGTCTTGCCCACGCCGGTGGGGCCCAGGAAGATGAACGAGCCGATGGGCCGCCGCGGGTCCTTGAGGCCGGTGCGGGCGCGGCGGATGGCCCGGGACACGGCCGCCACCGCCTCGTCCTGACCGATGACCCGCCGGTGCAGTTCCTCCTCCAGCCGCAGCAGCCGCTCCGACTCTTCCTCGGCCAGCTTGCGGACAGGAATCCCGGTCCACTGGGCCACGATGTGGGCGATGTCGTCGGCGGTGACGGTGATGTGCTCACCCGCCTGCTTCTGCTGCCACTCCTGCTTCTTCTGCTCCAGCTCCTGTTCGATCTTCTGCTCCAGGTCGCGCAGGTTGGCGGCCTTCTCGAACTCCTGGCTCTGGACCGCCGCCTCCTTCTCCTTGCGGACCTCCTCCAGCCGCTGCTCGATCTCCCGCAGTTCCGGCGGCGCCACGAAGGACTGCAGCCGGGCCCGCGAGGCCGCCTCGTCCACCAGGTCGATGGCCTTGTCGGGCAGGTAGCGGTCGCTGATGTAGCGGTCGGCCAGCCGCACCGCCGCCTCCAGCGCTTCGTCGGTGATCTTCACCCGGTGATGGGCCTCGTACCGGTCCCGGAGCCCCTTGAGGATCTCGATGGCGTCCTCCACCTTGGGCTCTTCCACGGTGATGGGCTGGAACCGGCGCTCCAGGGCCGCGTCCTTCTCCACGTGCTTGCGGTACTCGTCCAGGGTGGTGGCGCCGATGGCCTGCAGCTCGCCGCGGGCCAGCGCCGGCTTCAGGATGCTGGCGGCGTCGATGGCGCCCTCGGCGGCGCCGGCGCCGATGATGGTGTGCATCTCGTCGATGAACAGGATCACGTTGCCGGCGCGCCGGATCTCGTCCATGACCTTCTTGAGCCGCTCCTCAAACTCGCCGCGGTACTTGGACCCGGCCACCAGGGCGCCCAGGTCCAGGGCCACCACGCGCCGGTCCTTGAGCATCTCGGGCACCTTGCCCTCGGCGATGCGCTGGGCCAGGCCCTCGACGATGGCCGTCTTGCCCACGCCGGGCTCGCCGATCAGCACCGGGTTGTTCTTGGTGCGGCGGCTCAGGATCTGGATGACCCGCTCGATCTCCCGCTCGCGGCCGATGACCGGGTCCAGCTTGCCTTCCTCGGCCATCTGGGTGAGGTCGCGGCCGAAGGTGTCGAGGGTGGGCGTGGAACTGCGCTGGCCGCGGCGGGCACGGCTGGCCGGCGCCGCCGGCACCGGGCCGCCGCCCAGCAGCTTGATCACCTGCTGGCGGACCTTCTCCAGGTCGGCGCCCATATTCTCCAGGACGCGGGCGGCCACGCCCTCGCCCTCGCGGATCAGGCCCAGCAGGATGTGCTCGGTGCCCACGTAGTTGTGACCCAGCAGGCGCGCCTCTTCGGGGGCCAGTTCCATGACGACCTTCTTGGCCCGGGGCGTGTAGCCGATGTCCCCCGACATGGGCGCGTTGCCCCGGCCGATGACCTTCTCGATCTCGGCCCGCACCTGCTCCAGGTTGATGCCCAGGCTCTGCAGCGCCTTGGCGGCGATGCCGGTGCCCTCGCGGATCAGGCCCAGCAGCAGGTGCTCGGTGCCCACGTAGTTGTAATTGAGGCGGCGCGCCTCTTCCTGGGCCAGGACGATGACCCGCTGGGCGCGCTCGGAATATCGTCCAAACATGCTACCGCCCCCTCTTCATCCGTCGCCAAACTCTCGCAACTCATGCCCGTGCGCCACGGGCCGGCCGCCGGGTGCACCGCCGGCCGCCGGGTGCACCGCCGGGCCGGCGCAGGCCCGCCGGATCAGCGGGCCTGCAGGCGCTGCCGGATCAGCGTGGCCCGGCGCAGGTCGCGCTCCTGGGGCGTCAACTGCCGGGACGCCGCCTTCTGCAGGAAGCCGACCCGCGTGGCCACCACCAGGTCGCTGAACACCTGCGGCGGCACGTGGGGCAGGATGTTGAGGTCGATGCCGAGCCGCAGGTCGCTCAGCAGCCGCAGCGCCTCATCCGACGAAATCAGCCGCGCGTTGGTCAGGATGCCGTAAGCGCGGCAGACCCGATCCTCCAGCTGCCACCTCATCTCACGGTACAGCCGCTCGCGGGCCGACCGCTCCTGTTCCACCAGCTGCCGGGCGATGGAACTCAGGTTGTCGGTCAGTTCCCGCTCGGTCTGTCCCAGCGTGACCTGATTCGAGATCTGAAATAGGTTGCCCTTGGCTTCGGAACCCTCGCCATACATGCCGCGGACCACCGCGCCCAGCTTGGGCAGGGCGCCCAGCAGCCGCCCGGCCTGCTGCGAGAGCACCAGCCCCGGCAGGTGCATCATCACCGACACCCGCATGCCGGTCCCCAGGTTGGTGGGGCAGGTGGTCAGGTATCCCTGGTCGTCGGAGTAGGCGAAATTGAGGACCCGGCTCAGGGCGTCGTCGGCGGCGTCGGCCAACCGCCACGCCTCTTCCAGCTGCAGCCCGGGCATCAGCACCTGGATCCGCAGGTGGTCTTCCTCGTTGACCATGATGCTGACGGTCTCGTCCTCGCTGAGGACCACCGCCGCCGCGTCGTTCTTGGCCAGCAGCGGGCTGATCAGGTGCTTCTCAACCAGCACCTGCCGGTCCAGGCGCGACATCCCCTTGAGCGGGAACAGCGCGAACCGGCGGTTCAGGGCGCTGCTCAGGGACGGCAGCGCCGCCTGCACCCGCTCCACCACGCCGGCCGCGGCGGCCGGGCTCAGGCGGGGAGGGAACGCCGTGTCGGCCAGGTTCCGGGCCAGGCGGACCCGGCTCGACAGCACGATGTCGGCCGCCGGGCCGTCGCCCTTCATCCAGCCGGACCGCTCGCGCTTGAGCAGTTCATCCAGCGACATGGAGTTCACCTCGACCGCGGGCCCCCTTCCCGGGAAGCGCCGCCCGCCGCGCCCTGCGACGCCTCCAGCTGGCGGATCTCGTCGCGGAGCCGGGCCGCTTCCTCGTAGCGCTCCTCGGCCACCGCCTGCTGCAGGCGCCTGCGCAGCTGCTGGATGCGCGCCGCCACCGGGACCTCCCGGCCCACCGGCGCCTTGCCCACGTGGCGCGTGTGGCCGTGGACCCGGCGCACCACGGGCTCCAGGGCGCCGGCGAAGGTCTCGTAGCACCGGGCGCAGCCCAGCAGGCCTGTGCGGGCGAAATCAGCGTACGTCAGGCCGCAGCCCGGGCAGGCCTTCTGCGTGGGCGACTTCAGCGCCCAGGCGCCGGCGTGCTGCTCCAGGAGACCGGCCAGCAGGTGGTGCAGCGAGAACTTGGGTTCCAGCAGGAAGTCGAACTCGCCGTGTTCCCGGGCACACTGCTCGCACAGGTGCACCTCCGTGGCCTGGTCGTTGATCACATGGGTCATGTGGAACGTGGCCGGCCGCTGGCCGCATTCCTGGCACATGATCTGGCCGCTCATGCTTTTCGCCCCCGCTGGGCACGCCGCATCTGCTGCTCGACAGCAGCCAGCGCGGTCAGCATATTGTAGAGGATCCTGGCGCGCAAAGCATCCCGCAGCGGCAGCTCCACCGGGATGGACTCGCGCCGGACCGCACCGCGCATCAGGGCCGCCTGGCGCTCGTCGATGAAACCCTCGTCGCGCAGGCGCTCGATGATGTTTTCTGCCCGGCGCTGGTCGATGTACTCGCCGACCTCCTCGGCCAGCACCCGCAGCAGTTGAGCGCCGCGGCCGCCGCCGGTGACCCGGACGATCCGGATGTACCCGCCGCCGCCCCGCCGGCTCTCGACGATGTATCCGCGCTCGGGCGTGAAGCGGGTATCAATGACGTAGGAAATCTGCGACGGCACGCAGCGGAACTGCTCAGCCAGTTCGGCGCGCTGGATGGAGATGGAGCCGTCGGCGCTGCGATCGATCATGGAGCGGATGTGCTGCTCAATGATGTCGACCAGCGTCCGCATCGACCGTTGTGGTCCCTCCTGCGTTTTGACGTTTGACTTTGCGCCATTTGTTTGACTTTGCCTGACCTTGAGCAAGGCATATTATAGCATATCCGGCCGCCGCTGCAATCCGGGGAGCAGGAGGCTCGACTTTCCTGCATGCCTGGCGGGAGTTGGCGACGCTGCGCGGCACCTGGGGCGCAGGCCGGGCCCGCGGCGGGACGCGCGGGCAGACGCCGGGCGAACCCGGCGGGCAGCGGCGCGGGCGCGCCGCTGCCCCACAGCATCCCCGCCGGCGCGGATCAGCACCGGCCGCGACTACTTCCGCCGCAGCGCCTCGGCCGGCGGCAGGTCCGACGCGGTCCAGGCCGGGTACACGCCGAACACGATGCCCACCGCCACCGCCAGGCCCAGCGAGATGAGGGCCGACTGCGGCGTGATCACCGCCTGGAGCCCGAAGGCGCCCAGCACGTCGCGGCTGATCAGCGCCAGCACCAGGCCGGCGGCCCCACCGGCCACGCTGAGCATGAAGGCCTCGGCCAGGAACTGGGTCAGCAGGTCGGTGCGGCGGGCCCCCAGGGCCTTGCGGAGCCCGATTTCGGAAGTCCGCTCGCTGACCGACACCAGCATGATGTTCATGATGCCGATGCCGCCCACCAGCAGCGACACCGCGGCGATGCCGCCCAGCATCACGGTCATGACCCGGTTGGCGCGGTCCGCCTCCTTCACCATCTGGTTGAGGCTGGTGACCGCCACCAGTTCCTCCGCAGAGCCCAGGCGGGACCCGGTGCTCCGCGGCGGCGCGACGCCGCCGGCTTCGTCCGGGTTCTCAGGCTTCTCACCGCCGCCGCCGCCGGTCACCGGCGACAGGCCCACCTCCCGCCGGAAGATCCGGCCCAGGCGGGCCACGGCCAGGTCCGCCTGCTCGGGGGAGTCGGCCTTGGCCCAGATCTGCCTGACGTTGCGGACGCCGGAGATCTGCTGGGCCACGGTGTAGGGCACCACGATCATGTCGTCGATGCCCCCGGCCTGACCCGTCCCCTTGGGATTCAGGACGCCGATGATGCGGAAGGTGCGGCCTTCCACGGTCATGGTCTGGCCCACCGGGCTGCGGCCGCCCAGCAGGCGCGCCGCCACATTGTAGCCCAGGACCACCACCCGGGACCGCTGCCGCACGTGCAGGTCGCTGAAGAACGTGCCCGCCGCCAGCTGGTGGTCGCGGATCAGCGGGAACTGCTCGTTGACGCCCAGCACCGCCAGGTTGCCGCGCTCCCGGCGCCAGCGCACCGCCGCCTCGGTTTCCACCACCGGGGTGGCGTAGGCCAGCTCACTGACCCGCTCCACCAGTTCCTCGGCCAGGCCCGGCTCGAACTGGAACCGGTCGTCCAGGGTTTCGATGATGATGACGTTCTCGCCCAGGCTGGCGAACTGGGCCACCACCGACCGCCGGGCGCCCTCGCCGATGCCGATGAGGCTGACGACGGTAACGACGCCGATGACCACGCTGAGGGCCGTCAGCCCCGAGCGCAGGGGCTGGCTCAGCACCCCCGTCACGGCCATCTGCAGCGTGTAGACGAACCGGACCCACGCGGCCAGCAGCGGCGACCGGCGGGGCTCGTCGACCGCGGCCGCCGCGGCCGGCTGCAGCGCCGGCGCAGGGCCCGGCGTCAGGTCTCCCGGCATGCTAGCCCGCACCGCCCTCGGGCTCGGGCACCGGTTCCACCGGCAGGTCGGGCTCTACCGGCAGCGCGGGCTCCACGGGCATCTCGGGGAACTCGCCGCCCTCACCGCCGCCGGGCATGCCGGGTTCGACCCCCGGCCCGCCGCCGGAGCCGCCCGAGCCGCCGGAGCCGCCGGACCCGCCGGAACCCCCACCCACGCCGGGCAGGATCGTGTCGGGCGTGTTGCGGCTGGGCAGGAGGTCGGCGCTGCTGCCCACCACCACCAGCTGGCCTTCCTCCAGGCCGCTCCGGATCTCGGCCATGAAGTCGTTCATCAGGCCCACCTCGACGGGCACCGCCACCGGCACGCCGTCCTCGTTGAGGACCTCGACCTTATACTGCCGGTCCTCCTGGAACACCGCCTCCAGGGGCACCAGCAGGACGTTCTCGGCGCGGCCGCCGTCGATGAAGGCCTGGGCCTGCATGCCGGGCCGCAGTTCCGGCCCGCCCTCCACCTGGATCCGCACCTGGAAGAAGGTGAAGCCGCTCTGGTCGCGCCCCGACGGCGAGATCCAGCTGACCCGGCCCGTGAACACCTGGTCCGGCAGGGCGTCCAGCGTGATCTCCACCCGGGCCCCCTGCTGGATCAGCAGCACGTCCACGTCGTCGACCTCGACGTACATCTCCATCTCGTTGGGGTTGTAGATGTTGCCGATGCCGCTGCCCATCTCCACGGTCTGGCCGGGCTCCACCTGCAGTTCCGAAACCACGCCGTCCATGGGCGCCCGGATCGTCAGGTTTTCCAGGAAAATGTCGAAGCCGCGGAGCTGCTCTTCCAGCGCGCGGATCTCGTTGATGGCCGCCTCGATGGCCCGCTGGGTCTCCTGGCCCGACAGCGACAGGATGGGGTCGCCGGCCTGGACCTGCTGCATGTCGGTCACGTGGAGCGTGGTGACGACGCCGTCGGCGGTGCTGATCACCGTTTCCTGGCGCGCGTAGCCGTCGACGGTGCCGCAGTAGTAAAGCCACGAGCCCAGGCCGCCCGCGCCGTTGGGCAGGCCGATGCTGGCCTGCATATCCGGCATGATCAGGCCAACGTTGTCGCCCTCGATGCGGGCCCGATACACCTGGACCACGCCGCCGGCGGGCTCTTCGCCGCCGCTCACGCCCCGGCACTGCTGGAGCTCGCCGGTGCGCATGGGGACGGGGTTGTCGTTGACCTCCATGACGGTGGCGTCCACGAACCCGTCAAAGCCGTCGAACTGGACCAGGACATGGTCGCCGGGCCGCACCAGTTGGGCCTCGGCGGGCACCAGGTAAAGGGTCATGGACCAGCGGTCGTCCTGGACCACCCTGGCCACGGGCAGGCCTTGCTGGACGGAGACGCCCGGCCCCACCTTCACCGCGCCGCCCTCCCGGGGCACATCCAGCAGCGTCACCCGGCCGTCGATGGGAGCCTTCAGGGTGATGCCCCGGGCGGGGTTCACGCTGCCCAGTTCCTCGACGCGGATGCCCAGCTGATCGGCCAGGTTCTGGCGCTTCTGCTGCAGGTCCGACATGACCTGTTCAATGCTGGCGTCGATGCCGGCGGCCTCCAGCACCACCAGGGGCTGGCCCTGCTGTACGTAGTCGCCCTCCGACACCAGCACCTCCACCACCGTGAACCGCTCCGGCATGTTGGGGAACCAGAACCCCGGCCACGGCACGTACAGCCAGCCGCTCTGGGCCGGCTGCAGCATGCCGCGGGTGGTCACACCGACGGAGATGTCGCCCCTCTGCACCGGTACGGTGGCGTAGCTGGGTCCCTGGGCCTGCCGGTCATCGGACGGCAGCAGCTGCTGGTAGGCCCAAAAGCCCCCGCCCACCACCAGGGCCAGGATCACGACGATCACGACCACGCGCTGAATCATGAAAGGCGCTCCTCTCCCACGACGCAGCCATCCCGCATGTAGACGATGCGCTTGCCCATCTGGGCCATGTCGGGTTCATGGGTCACCTGGACGATGGTAATCCCCTGTTCCCGGTTGAGCCTGACAAAAAGGTTCATGATCTCCTCGCTGTTGCGGCTGTCCAGGTTGCCGGTGGGCTCGTCGGCCAGGATCAGGCTGGGCCGCCCCGCCAGCGCCCTGGCGATGGCCACGCGCTGCTGCTCACCGCCGGACATCTGCGTGGGCCGGTGGTGCAGGCGCTCGCCCAACCCCACGGCCTGGAGGACCTCCACCGCCCGCCGCCGCCGGTCCGCCGCCGGCCACCCCCGGTAGATCAGGGGCAGTTCCACGTTCTGCACGGCGGTCAGTTTCGGCAGCAGGTGAAACATTTGAAAGACAAACCCGATGAAACGATTGCGGAGGTCGGCCAGCCGGCTGTCGTTCATGGACACCACATCGCGCCCTTCCAGCAGGTAGCGACCGGAAGTGGGGCGGTCCAAGCAGCCGATGATGTTGAGCAGGGTGGACTTGCCGGACCCCGAGGGCCCCATGATGGAAACGAACTCGCCGTGGTCGATGCGCAGGTCGACACCTCGCAGGGCGTGGACTTCGACCTGCCCCTGGCGAAAGACACGGTGGATATTGCTCAGTTCGGCCAGCGGGATGCTCATCGAACCCCACCCTCAACCAACAGCACAGACGCGGCCGGCCCTGGGATAGTTCCCGTTTTGTCCAGGCAAATCCACTGGTGGATGATACCGGGGGCGATCCACGGTGTGGTCACGGATCCAGGACTCGAACCTTGAAGCGCCCGGCGGCATCGGTGAGGCTGCCGGCATGCAAAACCGGCCTCCATCGCAGGCGGGTTCGACCCCGTGGCGTGCGTCCCTGCACGTCACCGGCGATGCCATGAAAGTTTTCCTGGTGCTGGAGCAGAAACCCGGCGGGCCGGAGACGCCCGGGGCCGGCGGGAACCCGCCGGCCGCCGCGGCGGGACCGGCTGCGGCCCCGCCGCCTCTGACCATGGACCTGGTTCGGTCCCTGCTGGAGGAACGCGGCGTCGCCGTCCCCATCGACGAGCAGGCCGTGCAGCGCCTGCTGGACGACCCGGTGGCCGTCTGCGCCCTCATCGCCGAGGGCACCCCGCCCCGGCCTGGTCGCGAGGCGCGGATGGACGTGCTGGTGGGCCAGCAGGGTCCCGGCGGGCCCATGGAGCGTGAAGACGGCCGCATCGACTGGCGGGAGCGGGGCGCGTGGGTCCACGTGGAACCGGGAACCCCCCTGGCGCTGCTGAGGCCGCCGGTGCCGGGCTGCGACGGGCGCGACGTCTTCGGCCGCGTGGTGCCGGCGCCCAAAGCGCAGCGCCTTCGAGTGCGCATCGGCCGCGGCGTCACGGTCATCGGTCCCCACACCAATCGGGAGGCGGCCGACCCGCAGGCCCTGGAGGCCGCGGCCCGGGTGCTGGAAGAGCACGGCCTCGATCCCGCCGCCGGCGACGCCGAGGTCTTCGTGGCGGTCCAGGCCGGCCGGCCGGTGGTCAGCCGGGACCCGCGCGGCATCGTGAGGGTGGAAGTGCGGCCCGTCCTGGAAGTGCCCGGTGACGTGGACCTGTCCACCGGTCACATCCGCTTCCAGGGCGACGTCACCATACGGGGCAGCGTGGCCGACGACATGATCGTCGAGGCCGGGGGCGACGTGGTCATCCGCGGCAACGTGGACCGCGCCTTCATCAAGGCCGGCAAGAACGTGGAGATCCGCGGCGGGACGGCCCAGAGCCGCATCGAGGCCGGTGAGATGGCGCGGCTCGCTTTCATCAATCAGTCCCAGGTGACCGCCGGGCGCCTGGTGGAGGTGGGCTCCCGGGGGGCCTATCTCAGCACCATCCGGGCGCCCATCGTGGTGGCCCGCGGCCCGCTGATCGGCGGCAGCGTGGAGGTGGTCAAGCGCCTGGAAGCCGCCGAGGCCGGGTCCGTCATGGGTGCCCGCACCACGCTGGTGGCGGGGCCGGAAGGGGAACTGCGGGTGCGCACCGCCCACCCCCAGGTCCTGCTCCAGGTCGGGTGGCGGAAGCTGCTGCTCACCCGGGTCGAATACGGGCTGCGCTGCCGACTGGTGGCCGGCGAACTGGAGCTGCGCTGAGCCCGCCGGAGGTCCACCGTCGTGAAGCCGGTGCACGCCGGCAGCATTCGGGAACCGGTGTTCCTGGCCCAGGCCGAAGAGACCGCGAAGGCGGTCAGTCCCGCGGGCCCACCGGGCGGAACTCCTCGGTGACGACGCCCGGTTCCAGGCGGCCGCCGCGGCGCAGCGGCCGGCGGCAGTGACGGCAGTTGATGTCGGGGCGCGACGGGCCCAGCGCCGTGCGCCCGCCGCAGGCGGGACAGACCAGCGCCGTCACGGTGCGGGTGGTGACGAAGCGCCACAGCCACACCCCGAAAGCCACCATGACGACCAGAAACAGCGCCAGTTCCAGCAGCGGCCACAAAGCCGACCCCATCACGACGCCTCCCTCGCTGCCCCGGCACGGCGGAGCACCGGCCGCGCGCCGTGTCCCGCCCGGGACGGCGCCGGGAGGGCTCAGCCCGCCGACACCTGGGCGGCGGCGATCACCTGCCGGGCCACCGGCTCAGGTACCTCTTCGTAGTGCGACAGCGTCATCCTGAACGTGCCGCGCCCCTGGGTCAGAGACCTCAGGTCGATGGCGTAGTCGAACATCTCGGCCAACGGCGCCTGGGCCCGGATCAGCTGCACCGTGCCGCGGGGCTCCATGCCCAGGATGCGGCCGCGCCGCTTGTTCAGGTCGCCCATGATGTCGCCCGTGAACTCTTCCGGCACCAGGACCTCCACGTCGGCGATGGGCTCCAGCAGGATCGGGTCCGCCTCCCGGAACCCCTTCTTGAAGGCCTGCGACGCCGCGATCTTGAAGGCCATCTCCGACGAGTCCACGGAGTGGTACGACCCGTCGTAAAGCACCACTTTGACGTCGGTGACCGGATATCCCGCCAGCACGCCTTCGGCCATGGCCTCGCGCACGCCTTTCTCCACGGCGGGGATGTACTGCCTGGGCACCGCGCCGCCGAAGATCTCCTCGTCGAAAGCGAAGCCCTGACCCCGCTCCAGCGGCTCGATGCGGATGAACACGTGGCCGTACTGGCCGCGGCCGCCGGTCTGCTTCTTGTGCTTGTACTCAGCGGTCACCGTCCGGCGGATGGTTTCGCGGTAGGGCACCCGCGGCGGGACCGTGTCCACCTCGACGTTGAACTTCCGCTTGAGCCGCGACTTGAGGACCTCCAGGTGCAGCTCGCCCATGCCGTAGATCAGTGTCTGCCGGGTCTCGGCATTGCGCTCCACGCGGAAGGTAGGGTCCTCTTCGGCCAGGCGCGCCAGGCCCGTGCTGATCTTCTCCTCGTCAGCCTTGGCCCGCGGTTGGACCGCCACGGCGAAGACCGGCTCGGGGAACTGGATGGGCGGGTAGGTCACCGGCCGGGCGGGGTCGCAGAGGGTATCGCCGGTCTGGGTGTGCTGGAGCCGGGCCACGGCCACGATGTCGCCGGCGGCGGCCTCGGTCACAGGCTGCTGCTCCTTGCCCCGCAGGGCGAACAGCGGGCCCAGCCGCTCGGGCTGGCCGCGGCTGGAGTTGAGCACGGTGGAGTCGGGCCGGACCGTGCCCGAACACACCTTGAAGATCGAAATCTTGCCCACGTAGGGATCGGCCAGGGTCTTGAACACCACGGCGCTGAAGGGCTGTTCCGGCGACGGCGCCCGTTGAGCCGCGCCGCCCTGCGGGTCCCGGCCCGCCGCCGGCGGCAGGTCGGCCGGCGACGGCAGGCAGCGGACGATGGCGTCCAGCAGGCGGCGCCCGCCGATGCCGGCCCCGGCGCTGCCGCAGAGGACGGGGATCACCGTGCCCGCCAGCACGGCCTTGCGCAGCCCGGCGGCCAGGTCGGCCTCGGACAGCGTCTCGCCTTCCAGGTACCGCTCCAGCAGGGTGTCGTCGCTGCCGGCGATCTCCTCGATGAGGTGGAAGCGCATTTCGGCCACCTGGTCGGCCAGTTCGGCGGGGATGCCGGACGCGACGCTCCTGCCGCCCTGGTTGATGTAGGCGCGCTCCGAGAGGACGTCCACCACGCCGGTGAAGGACGCCTCGGCGCCGATGGGCACCTGCACCGGCGTGACGGCGCGGCCGAAGGCCTCGCGCAGCTGCTGGAGGGTGCGCTGGAAGTCTGCATGCTCCCGGTCCATCTTGTTGATGAACACCAGGCGGGGGCGCCCGGCCTCCTCGGCGTGGCGCCAGACCAGTTCGGTCCCCACCTCGACGCCGGCGGCGGCGTCCACCACCACCACGGCGCCCTCGGCCACCCGCAGGGCGGCGTGGACCTCGCCGGCAAAGTCGAAGTAGCCGGGCGTGTCGATCAGGTTGATCTTGTGCTGCTGCCAGGGGATCGGTGCCAGGGAGGACTGGATGCTGACGCGGCGCTCCACTTCGTCGGGGTCGAAATCCAGGACGCTGGTGCCGGCGTCGACCCGGCCCATGCGGTCGGTCACGCCTGCGACGTGGAGCAGCAGTTCGGCCAACTGCGTCTTGCCCGCGCCGCCGTGGGCGATGAGGGCCACGTTCCGCAGGCGTTCTACAGGTTGGCGGTTCACCTGGTCGGACTCCCTTCCGATCGGACTCCTTTCCGTTCACCAGACTGCGGTTGAGGGGTGCGGCGGCAGGGGCCGCCCTCGGTCGCGGGGCGCCCTGGTTCGACGGGATTCGTACGAAGACGGGATACTCTGGGAGTTCTACGGGCTCCAAAGCGCTTCCTGCACCGATTTCAGGCGTGCGGCGGCACGTCACTCGGCGCCGGCGGGCAGCAGGGCCGCCTCGGTGTAGCGGGCGGCGGGGTTCCACAGCAGCCACTGTTCCAGGCCCGCGTCGTAGACGGCCTGGATCTGGGCCCTGACCTCGGCAGGGCCGTAGCGGTGGCGCAGGCTGAAGTCCTGCAGCCAGGGGCGGATGACGGCCGGCTCGCCGTGGGGGCGGCGCTCCAGGGCGTCCTGGAGGGTGTTCAGCACCGTCTCGTAGGGCGCCGCGTCGGGATCGGGCAGGCCGTACACCCGGGGGGCGTAGTGGGAGGGGTAGGCCATGGGCGAGATGTAGTGGATGCCCCAGGCCACGTCCTCCCAGCGCTGGCCGATGCCCATGTCGCCGTCGACGCTGGGGGTCTGGCCGAAGACGTCCGCCGACACCATGACGTTGTAAGGCTCCAGGGCTTCCCGGGCGGCCCGCAGGAAGCCGCCGATCACCTCCGACGGCGTCCGCTCGTCCCGGCCCGGGTACACGGCGACACGCACCGGCCCGTCGCTGGGGAAGCGCACGTAGTCGAACTGGACCTCGCGGAAGCCCAGCAGCGCCGCCTCGCGGGCCACCTGGATGTTGTACTCCCAGGCGCCGGGGTGATAAGGGTTGAGCCAGGCCGTGCCCTTGCGGTCGCGCCAGGGCCGGCCGTCGGCCAACTGGACCGCCAGGTCGGGGCGGGCGCCGGCCAGCACGTTGTCCTTGAACGTGACCACGCGGGCGATGGTGTAGATGCCCTCGTCCCGCAGGGCCTCCAGCACCCGGGCGGCGTCGCGGAACCGGACGCGCACGGCCCCCACGGCCTCGGCTTCGGGGAAGGGCGTGCCGGCCACCAGGTAACCCAGGTCGTCCTTGAAGTCGATGACCACGGCGTTAAGTTCGGTACGCCGGACCAGATCGATGAGATCGTTGAACCACGCCGTCTCGCCGGTGACGGCGGCGGGGATGTAGATGCCCCGCACCGTCACCTGGGCCGCGGCGTGGACGGCGGCCACGCGCCGGGCCAGGAGGCGGCCGCCGTCGAACGACCGCACGGAGATGGGCTCGCCGGGCGCGTCGCCGTCCGGTTCAGCGCCGGCCGCGGGCGCGGGCGGTTCCGGCAGCGCGGCCGACACGGTCCAGACGGCGCCGGGGGCCGGCTCCGCCAGGCCGGCCAGCAGGTCGGCCGGGGCGCCGGGAGCCGCACCTTCGGGACCAGCCGGCCCGGCGGGAACCGCCGGCGCCCGGGGCAGCCAGTGGGCGACCGCCCCCACCGCCAGCAGCAGCGCCAGCAGCGCCAGGATCGCCGGGGCAGGCCGCGGCGACGGGCTCCGGCCCAGGCCCGGGCCCGGCTGCGGCACCGGCCCGCCGCCCGGGGCGGGCCCGCGCACGGTGCCTCGTCTCGTGCCCCGTCCCGCCCCTACCGGAGGTGGCGCGGGCGGGGGCGACCCGCTCAGGCCCGGCACTCCTGACCGACCCACTGCAGGTACTCGGCGTTGCCTTCCAGGATCGGCAGCGCCAGGATCGCCGGCACCTGGTAGGAGTGCAGTTCCTTCACCCGCTGGATGACCCGGGGGACCAGCCCGGCCGTCGTCTTGGCCACGAACACGACCTCGCGGTCGTCCTGCAGTTCACCCTCCCACCAGTAGAAGGACCGCACCGGCGGCAGGATGTTGGCGCAGGCCACCAGGCGCTCTTCCACCAGCGTGCGGGCGATCCGGGCGGCCTCTTCTTCGCCTGAGGTGGTCACGTACATCAGCACCCGATCCGTCCCGGCCATGGCTCAACCTCCCATCCAACCCCGGCAAAGCGCGAAGGCCGGGCGTCACGCCCGGCCCCTCAACCACCGACGGACACGCAATGGATCAGGCCTTCCCGTGTTCCTTCTGCCACTTTTCCTTATGCATCTTCTTGCGAATCTGCATGATCAGTTCGATAAAGCTGTACTTGCGCTCGTCCAGTTCCCGCTTGCGGCGCTCCAGCTCTTCCGGCGTGATCTCGCGGTCGGGCATGCCCAACGCCAAGGTTCCTCCTTCCGGCCGAACGGGCGCGCCGCAGGCCGACGAAAACCGTCATGCTGAACCGGGGGCTTGGCACTACTTCGAGGGAGCCAGCGCCGCTCCCGCCCCGTTGAGCGCCTCACTGCCGGTGCCCACGGCGCGTCCGCTGTGATTTTCGATGACCGGATCATCGGGCAGACCGATCTGGAACGAGTCCTTGAAGATCTCCAGCACCACCGCGGTGTTGGTGCTGGTGATGCCCTCGATCCGGGCCAGGTCCTCGGTGATGAAACGGGCCAGTTCGTGGTTGGAGGCAAAATAGCCTACCACAATGATATCGAACATGCCCGTGGTAAGCATCAGCTGGCGGATGCGCGGCAGGGTCGCGATCTGGGCCGCCACCTGCCGCACCATGGACGGCTGCACCTTCAGGCCGATGACCGCCGGGGTGTCGAAGCCGATGACGAACGGGTCCGACTTGGCCCCGATGTCGATGATGCCTTCCTCCACCAGCCGGTAGAACTTCCGCCGGATGGTGCCCTCCGTAACGCCGATGCGCTCGGCCATCTCCACGAAGGACATGCGCCCGTCCTGCTGGAGGAGCTTGATGATCTCTTTGTCGGTGCTGCTCAGGGAAATCACGGTGGAAACTCCTCTCTTACGCTTCCTGATTCTCGCGATCTTGAAGCGCTTCGTCGAAAGCGGCCCGGAGCACATCCAGGGCTTCGGCGGCCTGCTCGGCGGTCAGCGTCAGCGGCGCCAGCACCCGGATCACGTTGCCGTAGATGCCGGCCCGCAGCAGCAGCAGGCCCCGCTGCATGGCACTGCGGATCACCCGGCCCGCGAGGTCGGCGTCCGGCTCCCGGGTCTTACGGTCGCGCACCAGTTCCATGGCCAGCATGGGCCCGAGACCGCGGACCTCGCCGATGACCGCGTAGCGCCGGGCCAGTTCCTCGAAGCCCTGGCGCAGCAGGCTGCCCACCCGCCGGCCGTTCTCCAGCAGATCCGTCTGGGCGAACTCGTCCAGCACCGCCAGGGCGGCGGCGCAGGCCACCGGGTTGCCCACGTAGGTGCCGCCGATGGCTCCCTCGGGGGCGGCGTCCATGACTTCGGCCTTGCCGACGATGCCGCTCAGCGGCATGCCGCCCGCCAGCGACTTGGCAATGCAGACGATATCGGGGTCCAGGTCGAAGTGCTCCGAGGCGAACAGGCGGCCGGTGCGCCCGAAGCCGGTCTGGACCTCGTCGACGATGAACACGATGCCGTAACGCCGGCAGATGTCCTGAACGCGAGGCAGAAAGTTGGCCGGCGGCACCACGAAGCCGCCCTCACCCTGGACCGGTTCCACGATGACGGCCGCCACGTCATCGGCCGGCACCTCGGTACGGAGCATGCGCTCCAGGCGGTCGGCGCAGATGTCGGCGTATTCCTCGTCGGAAACCGGGTAGGGCTTCCGGTACGTGTACGGGAAGGGCGCCCGGTACACGTCGGGCACGAAGGGACCCAGCCCAACCTTGTACGGACGGCCGCGGCCGGTAAGGCTCAGGGCCATCCAGGTGCGGCCGTGGAAGGCGCCTTCGAAGGCGATGACGGCCCGCCGGCCCGTGTAAAGCCGCGCCACCTTGACGGCGTTTTCAACGGCTTCGGCGCCGGAGTTGAAGAAGAAGGCCTTCTTGGGGCCGCGGCCCGGCGCCAGTTCCGTGATGCGCTCCGCCAGGCGGATCAGCGGCTCATAGGGGATGATGCTGTAGTCGGTGTGGGTGAAGCGGGCCGCCTGGTCCTGGACGGCCTTCACCACGCGGGGATTGGCGTGGCCGACGTTGAGGACGCCGACGCCGCCGGTGAAGTCGATCATGACGTTGCCGTCGACGTCGATGACCAGGGCGCCTTCAGCGCGCTCAACGACGGCGGGGACATGGACGTCGATGGCCCGGGGGATCACCCGGCGGTGACGTTCGAGCAGTTCCTGCGACTTCGGACCGGGAATCTCGGTCTTCATCTGAATGCTGCGAACCAGGCCCGCCGCATCGGCCAAAGCCCATCACCTCAGCAACTCTCAGCCTAGCACAGGGACAGGCCCGTCACCAGAGGTTCCAGGGCAGGAAATTGACGTCGCCGGCAGGGTTTTTTGAGTGTGCGGCGAATTTAGCATGGCCAACTCTGGCTTTCGTGACAGAAGCTGCCGGCCGTCCCCCCGGCGCCTCGAGGTCGAACCCGGGCGCTCCCTAACGAACGCCAGCGAACCTCCGATGTATCCGTTTGAAGCCACAGCAACTGCAGCAAGAGAGGAGGTCCC
Organism: Bacillota bacterium; assembly: GCA_017577485.1. Classification (GTDB taxonomy): domain Bacteria; phylum Bacillota; class Sulfobacillia; order Thermaerobacterales; family RSA17; genus RSA17. Next base: position 41,201 of record PKRI01000010.1, read on the forward strand.
ACAGGTCATGCGCGGGCGCACCCTGAGCGTGGGCGCCGCGGCCGCCGCCCTGGGCCTCTTGCTGGCGGCCGCAGCGTCGGGTCCGGACGCCCACGCCGCCATCCTCGATTACCTACACATCATGGGCCCCTGGGGCTACCTGGGTGAACCCCTGACCTCCGAAGTCTGGTGGCAGGGCCCGCTGGCTGACTTCGAAAAGTCCCAACCACTGGTCTTGGAGATCTTCCGGGACGAAGATATACCCGACCAGGGTCCCTTCATCAGGCCCGATCCTGTCGCCACCTTCGAATTCGACCTCAAGGGCAAGATGAAGAACTGCGGCGAGCACTGGTGCGCCGAGATCCAGGTCGGGTTCGATCAACCCGGCAGCTATCAGTTCTGGTACCACTTGAAGGGCAGCCCAGGCTCCTCTCTGGGTACCATCGGAACGCTGTGGTACCACGCACCGGAATACGCCAACGTCCTTGAAATCTCGGGCCCGCGGCAGATCCGGTTCTCCCGGGATCCCGTTCCCTACAGGATCTGCTGGCGCGGCAGCCTCGAGGAGCTTGAAGACAACCACATCGACCTGGCCTTGCTGGCCAGCGGCATCAACACCGGCCACTATTCGGAAGGCCACCGCTTCGTCACCGGGGACGGCAGGATCTCGCCGTGCATTACGGTGGACGTGACCTTCGAAGCACCCGAGCCGCACCGCCTGAGCGTCGGTGTGCGCAACTGGACAACGTGGCGCTCGACCTGGGTGGAGTTCGGAAAGGTGGCCGTGGGGTACAGCTTCGACCAGCAGAGCGAGCGCCTGCGGCTGTTCCCCGATCTGCGCGAGCAGGTGGCCAGGGATCCAAGCAAGCCCGACCTCTATCGCCAACTGGTGACGGCACTGCGCCAGCAAGGCATCCAGGACATGCTGGTCTTCGTGGACGGCCTGGAGCTGGCGCTGGACGTGCCGCCCACACTGAAGAACGGGCGCACCCTGGTGCCTTTCCGCGGCATCGCTGAGAGCCTGGGCGCTGCCGTTCAGTGGCACAAGGAAACCTCCGAAGTGGTCATGACCCGAGGCAACACGGTGGTGCGGCTGGTCTTCGGCCATCACACAGCCTACATCAACGACCGGCCGGTCACCCTCGACGTGCCCGCGCAGGTCATCGACGGCAGGACCCTGGTTCCCCTCCGGTTCGTCAGCGAGGCGCTGGACGCCGAGGTGGCATGGGATCCTGACCTGCGGTTCGTGCAGGTGCTGAGCCGTTGAGGTGAAGCCGCTGTGGACGCATTGAGGTCCGCCTACAAGATGAAGGACGGAACGTGGATGCGCCGCGTGCTGGCGATCGCGATGGCGGTCGCGATCCTGGCGGGCGTCACCGCAGCGGTACCCGCGGCAGCCGCCGATAACGCCGGTTGGGATTACCGGTTAGTGTCGTCTCTACAAGAGCTGTTGACAGATCTGCCTCAGTAGAGGCCAGGAAACGAAGAGGGTCATGGCGCACTTCCTTGGTTGAGGCAGCCAAGGAAAGGAGTGCGGACGCCATGGACCGCCTGGCGGAGCTGGAAGAAGACCCCGCGGCCCGCGACACGGTGGCCGAGGTGTGGCGGGCCTCGGGCGTCAACGCGGTCCAGGTGACCCTGGGCGCCATGGAAATGGCCATCGAGGACTGGGACGCGGTGGTGCGCGACGCCGCCCGCTGGTACCGCCGCGCCCGGACCGGCGACATGATGATCTGCACCACGGCGGCGGACCTGGAGTCAGCGTGGGCCCAGGGGCGCATCGGCCTGGTGCTGGGCCTGCAGGACTCCAGCTGCCTGGGTACGGACCTGAACCGGCTGGACACCCTCTACAACCTGGGCGTCACCGTGGTCCAGCTGACCTACAACAGCCGCAACCTGGTGGGCGACGGCTGCACCGAGCGGAACCCGGGCGGCATCAGCCGTTTCGGGGCGCGGCTGATCGAGCACATGAACCGCCTGCGCATGGTGGTAGACGTGTCCCACTGCGGCCCCCAGACCACCCTGGACGCCATCGAGTTGTCCCAGCAACCCATCGCCTTCACCCACGCCCTGTGCCGCTCCCTGAGCGACCACGCCCGGGCCAAGAGCGATGAAGCCATCCGGCTGCTGGCCGAGACGGGCGGCTACATGGGCATCGTGGCCGTGCCCTTCTTCCTGCGCCGGGACGGCGAGGCCGGCATCGACGACATGATGCGCCACCTGGCCCATGCCGCCGAGATCATGGGCATCGACCGGGTGGGCATCGCCACCGACTGGGGCGGCTGGAACACCGACGTGCCGCCGGAACTGCAGCAGGCCATCTTGGAGGAGTTCCGGCGCATGGGCTTCCGCCCCGAGGACGGCGTCCAGATGAACGCGTACCTGGGCGAGTTCGTCAACTGGGAGGACTGGTACCACATCACCCGCGGGCTGGTCTGGCTGGGCCTCAGCGACGACGAGATCCGCGGCGTGCTGGGGCGCAACTGGCTGAATTACTACCGGCGGATCCGCGGGGCGTAGGTCACGCACCCGAGTTACAGCAGTCATCCACCGCGTGCCGGACGGTGAGAGGGCCAGGTGAACCCTGGCCCTCTCGTTGTTGGCCTCGGGCACGGGGCCGTCGCGGAGCACCCGACTGCGCACCAGAACCAGAGGGTAACCCCTTTGTAACGGCCCGCATCCCCTCACGCTGCCAGAATGAAAGCAGAAATCCCAACGATGCCATTTCCGGCCTCTTCCCAGACCTTTCACCAGATTTCCGAGAGGTGGGAAATGTTGAGCCTGCCGACCGTTCCCCGCCGGTCCGCCGGCAAGGCGGCCGAGAAGACTGCCGGCAAGTTTGTCCGCAAGGTTGTCCGCAAGTTCGTCAGCAGATTGAGCCGCGGTGCACCGAGGCTCCTGGCTGCGGCCCTGTCGGCCGCGCTGCTGGTGACCCTGGCCCCGCCCGCGGCACCGTGGGCCGCATGGCCCGCCGCATGGCCGCCGGCCTCCGTGGCCCTGGCCGCCGACGCCGGCCCGCCCACCGACCCGAGCGGCGCCGTCTACATCGGTCCCGGCACCACCCACCGCACCATCCAGACCGCCGACGGGCGCTCCCGCGGCCACCTGGTGGTCATCGACCCCGAGGCCGGTCCCATCGAGATCGTGGCCGCCATGCCCGGCGGCGTGCTGGGACAGCGTCAGACCCTGACCCAGCAGGTGGCGGTCTTCGGCCAGCAGGCCGTGGCGGCCATCAACGGCGACTTCTTCTACAACACGGCCGATGCGCCCGGCGCCCCCGTGGGCATGCTGGTCCGCGACGGCGAGTTGATCTCCAGCGGCACGAGCCCGGCCATCGGCATCGACCGCGCCGGCCGCCCGGTGACCGGCCGTCCCAACTGGACCGGCCGCGTGCAGGTCCTGAACGCCGCCGGCGACGTGACCTCCGAGCGGCGGCTCTGCGGGGTCAACAAGCCCCGGGCCCAGGACTGCCTGGTGCTCTATACCCCTGCGTGGGGCCCCTCCACCCGGACCAACGAGTGGGGCAGCGAGGTGCTGCTGGTGCCTGAAGACCCGGCGGCGCTGCCGCTGAGGCCCCACACCACCTTCGAGGCCGAGGTGCGCCTGGGCGCCGGGCGCCTCCAGGGGGGTGACGCCGCCATCCCGGCCGGCGGGCTGGTGCTCTCGGGCCACGGCGCCGCCGGCACCTGGGTCGCCGAGCGCGTCCGCGAGGGTGGTCGGGTCCGCGTCGTCCTGGAAGTGGACGAGGCCTGGCGCGACGTGGTCCACGTGATCGGCGGCGACCCCATCCTGGTGGAGAACGGGGCCCCGGCCGCGCTGCCCGCGTCGGGCATGGCGGTCCAGCGCCACCCCCGCACGGCGGTGGGCATCGACCGGGCAGGCCGCTGGCTCTGGATGGTCGTCGACGGCCGGCGTCCGGGGTGGTCCGAAGGCGTCACCCTGGCTGAACTGGCCCAGTTGATGATCCAGGCCGGCGCCTGGTGGGCGCTGAACCTGGACGGCGGCGGGTCCACCACCATGCTGGTGCGGCCCGCGGGCCAGTTCCAGGCCGTGGTGGTCAACCGCCCGTCCGACGGGCAGCAGCGGGCCATCGGCCCCTCGTGGGTGGCGGTGAGCCGGGCGCTGCCGGGCACCGCCGCCTACATGTGGCTCAACGTCAGCCCGTCCCCCGACGTGCCGGTGCTGCCCGGGGTGGCGGTGGAGTTCCAGGTGGTGGCCCAGGACCGCAACCACAACCCCGTGGCGGTGGACGCGGCCTCGCTCACCCTGGTGGACGGCCCCGACGCCGCGGCCATCCTGGACCGGACGTTCAACGGCAGCCGGCTGCGGGTGGTCCCCGGCGGGCCCGGCGTGCTGGCGGTCCGCGCCGCCAACGGGCTGGACGCCCAGGCACAGGTGCGCGTGGCCGGCCCGGCCGACATCGCCCGTGTTGAGATCCAGCCCGACCCGGCCTCGATCCAGCCGGGCACGGAGGTAACCTTCACCGCCGCCGCCTACGACGCCGCCGGGCGCCTGCTGCCGTCGGTGACCGAGTCCTTCGCGTGGGCGGGCACCGGCGACTTCGCCGGCATCAGCGAGAACGGGCGCGTGCGGCTGCCCGCCGAGTACGCCCAGGGCGCGGTGACGGTGTCGCTGCGCATGGTGGACCACGACGGCCGCCGCGTGGACGTGCCGCTGCGGACCCTGACGCTGGCCGTGGGCGAGATCCCCGCGCCCGCTTTCTCGGACATGGAGGGCCACTGGGCAGCCCGGGAGGTGGCGACCCTGACGCGCCTGGGCGTGGTTCAGGGTTACCCTGACGGGACCTTCGGGCCCAGCCGCAGCGTCACCCGGGCCGAGTTCGCGGTGATGCTGCAGCGGCTGCTGGACGTGCTGCGGGGGACCGGCGCCACGGGCGGGACGAACGGTGGCGACCTCACGCTGCCCTTCACCGACGCGGCCGACATCCCCGCGTGGGCGGCTACGGCCATCGCCCGGGCCACCGCCGACCGCCTGCTGGGCGGCTACCCCGACGGCACCTTCCGGCCGCACCAGCCCATCAGCCGGCAGGAGGCCGCCGCGCTCCTGACGCGGGTCCCGGAGGGCCCGCCGGCCACCCAGCCGCCCATGACCTTCGCCGATGCCGGCCAGATCGCCGCCTGGGCGCTGCCGGCGGTGGAGGCGGCGGTGGTGCGCGGCCTGGTCCGCGGGTATCCCGACGGCACCTTCGGCCCGCTGCGGGAGATCACCCGGGCCGAGGCGGCGGCGATCCTGATGCGGCTGCTTCCCTAACGGGAGCTGTGCGGCCGCCGGTCACGGCGGCCGCATTCTTCTTTTTGGGGCCGGCAGGGTCCGGCTGCACGCCCGCCTGCTTCAGCCAGGCCATCTGCTCCGCAAACCGCTGCGGGGAAACGGTGCTGCTGTTCTCGTGGTCGGCGAAGTGGTGGTACATCAGGACCACCAGGCCCGGGTCGTCCGCGGGCCCGGAAGCCGCCGGCCCGGCTGTAGCAACCGCCGGCAGCGCCGGCACAGCGGGCCCTGCCGCCACCAGTACCGCGGCCCACACGACGGCCGGCAACAGAAGACGCCGCATGTCCGATTCCAAACCTCCGGGGTCGTTGTGATGCACCGTCTATCGACGGATATCGACAAGTTCGGGCCAACCGGACATGGGGAGACCGGTGCAGCGGGGCGCCAGGGGGCAGGGCGAGCAAACTTGGGCGCTGCAGGCGACTTATTGACGGGAATCGGGCCCGAATGCGGCAGGTCGAGGCGTCGCAGACGCCTTAAGGGCGGGGATTCTGGGGGATACCGCCCGGTTTCAGGGGGAATGAGGCGTCAGCGGCGCCTTATCCCGCCCAGGCCCCCGCTTCCGGGCAACAATAGGGTATGTCGAGCGCCTTAGCGAGTCGGAAGCCAGCCTGTTTAGCGGGGCTGCTCCGCCCGCGCCGGCCGCGGCAGCCCCCGCGACACCACGGCGCCCAGCAGCACCACCACCGCCACGGCGTCGAAGGCCAGGTGGTAGCCGCTCAGCGACCCGGCGCGGGAGGCGATGACGGCGCCCAGCAGGGCGCTCCCCACCATGCGCCCGACGCTGCGGAACAGCGTGTTGACGGCCTGGGCCGACGCCCGGTGGGTCCGGCTGGACTCTTGCAGCACGATGTAGCGCAGCGGCGCCCCGATCAGGCTGGACAGGCCGATGCCGACGACGACGCCCGCGGACAGGAGGGCCCACAGGGACCAGGTGGTCCAGCGCACCGCCAGCAGGCCGATGCCCAGGGTCAGCGAGCCGGCCAGCACCACCGGCCTGGCGCCGAAGCGGTCCAGCAGCCGGCCGGTGACGGGCGACCCCACCGCCATGGCCAGCACCGCCGGCAGCAGCATGAAACTGGCCCGGGACGGCGTCAGGTCGAAGGCGGTGACCAGCAGCGACGGCACAAACACGATGCCGGCCTCGACCACGCCGGCCACGCCGGCCATCAGGTTGGCGATGACCAGCGGCCGGTGACGCATCACGTCGGGGTTGACCAGCGGGGCGGGCGCCAGGGTTTCCCGCCGCCAGAAAAGAGCCAGGGCCGCCACGGCCAGCAGCAGCGCCGGGCCGGCGGGGAACGAAAGGAGGCTGCTCCAGAACCGGTCGGCGTCGAGGGCGTTGGTCCCCAGGGCCAGCGCGGTGAGCCCAACGGCCATCCACAGCAGCCCCGGCAGGTCAAAGGCGCCCGCTCCGCGGCCGGCCCCGTCGCCAGGACCGGACGAAGCGCCGCGCCCGGCACCGGCTGCACCCGCGCCTTCCGGCACCACGCGCAGCGCCCTTAGCGCCACCGCCGCGGCGACGGGCACGTTGACCCAGAACAGCCACGGCCACCCGAAGGGCAGCAGCAGGCCGCCCAGCAGCGGCCCCAGCAGGAAGGCCAGGCCGAACACGGCGCCCAGCATGCCCAGGGCCCGGCCCTGGCGGTCTACCGGGAACACCTCGCCGACCACCGCCGTGGCCACCGGGAACATGCCGCCGGCGGCAAACCCCTGGACCGCCCGGCCGGCCAGCAGCATGGCCATGGACCCGGCGGCCGCAGCCATGGCCGACCCCAGACCGAAGATCACGATGGCCGCCGCGTAGACGGACCGGCGGCCGAAGATGTCGGACAGCCGGGCCAGCACCGGCGTCCCGATGAGGTTGAGAAGCACGAAGATGGTCAGCAGCCAGGCAGACGTGCGGGCGTCGACGCCCAGATCGCGCTCGATGGACGGCAGCGCGGGACCGACGATGGCGATGTCGAGGGCGCCCATGAGGACGCCGAGAAAAAGGACGCCCAGCAGTCCCCGGGGCGGTTCGGAAGGCGGCGCGGCCGTCGGCGCCTGGGCCGCCGTGCCATGCGGTGAGGCCAACATCATCACCGCTGTCACGATAGCGCAGGTGCACGGGAGCGGCAAGCCGAGGGCGGGGTCGGCCCGCCAACCCGCCGTCGGTGCAAATCCGACAACTAGTAGAGGTGCCGTACCTGGTCCATCATGTGTTCGGCACGCAGCAGGACGCTTTCGACCAGTCGAGGCAGGTTGGGCATCCTATCTTCGTAGTCCGCCTTGTGGCGCAGCCGCTTCAGGCGATTGCCCTCTTCACCGAGGTGTCTCTAGGAACTCCACGTCCAGAATCACGTGCCTGCGCAGGTCCCACGGGACATCCAACCACCACTCACGATCGAGGGCGTTGAGTCGTGCAAAGGCCTCGGGTACAGGCAGCGCCGTTTGGATCAAGACACAAAGCTGCTCGTCGGGCTTCGGAACCTCCGGATCCCGGTACACCTCCAGCACCATCTGCGGGGGGAAGCCGAAGTATCGGCCCGCACGAGCGTACACTTCAAACAGAAGCACCATGACTTCCGGACGGCGCAGGAGAAACGACGTGACGTCGATGTAGCCCCGGAACCTGTAAAGGAGCTCCAGCCAGCGGATCCAAGGATAGGGGATTGAGAGATCGGTTTGCCCTAAGATCACCGGTTCAGTGCTACCTGCATCCGCTCGAAGGGGGTAGAAATCGGGAATAAGCAACGACGCCATACTAATCCTCCCGCAGCCCAAACAAGTCCCGGAGTGGGTCTTTAATACACGCTTCAAACGCTTCACCCACGCGCCTGTGCGCACGGTGGAGCCAGGTATCGACACCATCCAGGGGAAGCGACGGCGGTCGAGCCAGAAAAACCTCCAGGTCAAGGATCACCCGCCAACGCTCCTGCGCACTTCCGGCGTCTGTATCGCGGACCAGAAGCGCTCCCAACCTCCGTACGGCTCCCGGTGCTGGACGGTCAGTAGATTGGGTCCTACACGGATCTGCACGGTTCGACTCTCATCGGTGAACAGAGCTTCGTCCAGAATGTGTATCTCCTGTGTGGGCCCGCTGTGGCCGATCGTTACCCGCAACTCGGTGTGCCTGGCGAAATCCCGGTGGACAAAGCGGTTGCGAAGCAAAGCGTACAGTGCATCAGTCCGGTCGGAATCGCGCGCCGACCCCGGCTCAAAACGGAACGTGCAGACCGCTTCCTCGATGGGCGGGTTCTGGTACACGCGGCGGTACACAGGCCACCCTCCAATGGCAGCTTTCCCCATCGCGTCGCACGGTGCCTTCGCGAAACTGTTGCGAGATGTTTACACAGCGTCCTGGCCAGCCGTGCCCCCGGACAGCACCGATCGGCCTGTCTGAGCGTCCATGACGGCAAAGAGGCTCCCCACCAAGGGGGAGCCTCTTCACGAAGCCCTCGGGGTGCAGCCCAAGTCAGAGGCTGTGTAGCGATGACTGCGGCGGTGAAGAGGGCTGCGGCGCTGCGTCGTCGAGAGGTGTGGCGACGGGCTTCACCCGCCTGACACCATAGCGCACGCCCATCCCGCCGACAACCCCCCGCAGCGACGAAATTGCAAATTCAAATACATCCGCGGGCTCACCGCCGCTGGGCCGTCAGTTGCCCGACAGCACCACGATGTTGGTGGCCACGAAGCGCGCGCCGCGCTGGCTGCCGATGACCAGCACGCGGTCGCCGACCTCCAGGTCCGACAGCCGGCTGCTGGTCCGCGTACCCCGGACGACGATACCGTCAAGCTGCACCTGGCGGTACGAGCCGGGGTCGCCGTCGGGCTCGATGATGGCCACGTCGCGGTAGATGTAGACCACCTGGCCGCGGAACTCCTCGGACGACAGGGCGTCGGACAGGATGATCCGCGTCACCACGTTGCCGCTGACCTGCAGCTCGGCCCGGGCGCCGGCCCGCAGGTCCAGCAGCGAGGCGCTGCGGCCTGCGGCCTCGACGCGCACATCCCGCGCCACGGTGTAGGTGCGGTCGGCGCCCCCGTCGTCGGGCGCCAGCACCAGGCGGATGTCCTCGGCGATTTCGATGCGGCGGATGGTGCCGCTGGCGGAAGCGGTGGCCCGGTTCACCGTCACCTGGGTGATCAGGCCGCCCTGGGTGACCACGCTGACCTGGTCGCCGGCCACCAGGTCCAGTAGGTCGATCCGGGCCTCGTCGTCGCCGGCCACCCGGGTATACCTGACGTCCGCGGGGTCTCCGGGCAGCAGCAGTTCCACCAGTCCCGAGGCCGTGCGCACCCGCAGCCGCGGCTCCGGTACGAAGACCAGGGCGTCCAGCGTGCCCTCGTAAACCTTGCGCCACTGGAAGGCGGTCACCGTCACGACCTGGTTGTTGCGGACCTGGATGATGACCTGGTCCCCGTGGCCCACGTCGCTGAGCGACGCGGGGCGGCCCTCGCGAGTAATGGCGGCCGTGGTGGGCACCGTCACCGAGGTGGACTGGCGGCGGCCCCGGTCGTCGGTGTATTCGAAGATGATCAGCCGGTAGGCGGCGCCGGCCTCGACCCGGGTGGCACGGCCGTCGTAGAAGGTGACCTTATCGCCCAGGTTGAGACTGGTCAGCGTGTCTCCCGACGCCGCGTACGACACCTCCAGCCCCGGCTGCAGCCGCGACCGGCCCACCGAAGCCCCTTTCTCGCGCAGGGCGGTGTTGCCGGTCAGGTAGAAGGTCCGCAGCAGCCCGGCGCTGTCGATGATCTGGACGCTGCCGGCGGAAACGCGGTACACGAAGCCGCTGCCCGAGGTGGACTGCCCTGCGGGCGGCTGGGGCTGGGTCCCGGAGCCGGGGGCCGGCGGCTGGGCCGTCCCGGGCTGGACCACCTCCAGGTAGACCACGGTGCCCAGCGGGTTGCGCAGGGCCTGGACCTGGGCGCCCGGGGAGAGTTCCGCCAGCAGCAGCGGCCGGCCGTCGGCACCGTAGACCGGCGCCGTGGCGGCCACCACCAGGTCCACGTCGCTGCCGGTGGATGGGCGCACCGTCATCGTCCGCATCGCCGCGTTCACCGCTACCACCGACCCGGTGGTGGTGAGGGAGGCGAAGCCGCCCAGGCCCTGGCGGTCGGCCCGGGCCAGGATGGTGGCGATCTGGGCCCGGGTCACGGGACTCCGGGCCCGGAACGTGTTGTCGGCGAAACCGGTGATGAAGCCCCGCTGGTTGGCCACGTAGACGTATCCCCGGATTTCAGTGGGGATGGTGGCGGCGTCGGCGAAGGGCAGGCTCTGCCCGCCCGCGGCCAGGGCGTCGGACTCCAAACCCAGGGCCCGCACCAGCCACACGGCCAGGTCGCCCCGCTGGGCGGCGGCGCCGGCGTTGAAGCTGCTCACGTCGGAACCCTTGAGGAAGCCGCGCTCGACGCCCACGGCC
>PKRI01000011.1 GCA_017577485.1 Bacillota bacterium
CGGCAGGACGGCGCCCCCGCCCGCCGAAGAGGGAGGGGCGGGTTCACCGGACTGTTCCGACCGACCGGCGGACCGGATCGGCGGGCTGCGCCGGCGGTCCGCACCGACGGGAGGCTGCTGCCTGGTGGATTCGCGAGAACTGCGCAACGCTCTCGGGCGCTTCGCCACCGGCGTGACGGTGGTGACCTGCCGGGGGGAGGACCGTCCCCACGGGCTCACGGTCAACTCCTTCACCTCAGTGTCGCTGGACCCGCCGCTGGTGCTGGTTTCCATCGACCGCAGGGCCAATGCCGTGCCGTATCTGACGGGCCGGCCCTTCGCCGTCAACATCCTGGCTGCGGGCCAGGAGGACCTGGCGTGGCACTTCGCGGGGCGGGCTCAGCCGGATCTTGAGGTGGCGTGGGTGGAAGGGCGGCTGTGTCCCCGGCTGGCCCACTCGCTGGCGTATTTCGAGTGCTCGCCCTGGCGCGCCTACGACGGCGGGGACCACGTGCTCTTCCTGGGACGCGTCGAGGAGTTCGCGTACGGCCAGGGTGAGCCGCTGGTCTTCTACGCCAGCCGCATGACCCGCCTGGTTCCTCCCGGCCCGCAGCCTGAACGATGATGCCCTGACACAGCCGCGGGCCGCCGCGGCCGGTGCGGCCCATTGCCGCCGCCGGTCACGGGGCGCTTACGGGCAGATCAGCACCGGGATGGGGCTGTGGTCCAGCACCGCCTTGCTGACGCTGCCCACCAGGAAGCGGGACAGGCCGTGCAGGCCCCGCCGGCCCATGACGATCAGGTCGGCACCCTTGGCCTCGGCGGTGGCCAGGATGCGGTCGGCGGTCCGCCCGACCTCTTCCACCAGTTCCACGCGGTCGCCCTCGATGTTGAGCCGCTGGCGGGCCTGCTCCAGCACCCGCTGGGCCGCCTGGACGGCCGCCACCTCCAGTTCCTCCAGCAGCGCCGGGTCGTGGGCGGCTGCGTACGCCGCGCCCATGTGGGCGGCGGGCCCGTAGGCCAGCGCGGCCGGCTGGCGCACGTACACGATCACAAAGCTGACGTTGGGATCGGCCCCCCACCAGTCGCGGGCCCGATCTACGGCCGCCAGCGCTTCCTCCGATCCATCGACGGCGAGCAGGATCCTCATGGCTGCCGCCTCCCTTCTCTTCCGTTTCATCGTAGAGCAGGCAGGCAGGCTTTTACATCGGGACCTGAGCGGATCGGGGCGTAGGGTCCTGACCCGCCGGGCATCCGGCGCTCGCGGCAGTTGCCCCCGGGCCATCGAGCCCCACCGCCGGGAGATCGAAGCGGTCCTGCCGCCGATCCGCTTGCCGTGAGTCCCGGTCCGGCAGGGGACGCGGGCGCGCCCCCGTATCTCAAAGGGCGGGCCCGGGCAGCAGCGGCCTGGCCGGGCCGCGACGGGGAGGGACCTCACGCTTGCGCTGGGTACGATTTGCTGCGGACGACGGGAAGCCCCGCATCGGTGTCATGACGGCTGAGGGCATTCACGACCTGGCGGCGGTGGCCTCGGCGCTGCCGGCCGAGTGCCGCGCCCCGCTGGAGCAGGGCGACATGGCGGCCTGGATCGCCCTGGCCGGCGTGTGGCGGGACCCCCTGGGCCAGGTCTTCGGCCGGGCGCCGGTGCGGTCTTGGGAGCAAGTGCGGCTGCTGGCGCCCATCGCCCGGCCGCCCAAGAACATCTTCTGCGTGGGCCGCAACTACCGGGCCCACGTGCAGGAGTCGTCGGCCTTTTTCGGCGGCTCCGCCGACCTGCCGCAGCACCCGATCTTCTTCACCAAGCCCCACACGGCCATTGTGGGTCCCGGCGACGACGTGCGCTGGGACCCGGCCGTCACGCAGGAAGTGGACTACGAGGGTGAGGTGGCCGTGGTCATCGGCCGCCGCGGGACGTCGATCCCCAGGGAAGAGGCCTGGGACTACGTGTTTGGGTTCACGCTGATGAATGACGTGTCGGCCCGGGACCTTCAGCGGCGGCACCATCAGTTCTTCAAGGGCAAGAGCCTGGACACGTTCGCGCCCCTGGGTCCCGCCATCGTGGACCGGGCCGACCTGCCCGACCCGGCCGCGGCCCGGCTGGAGACCTACGTCAACGGCGAACTGCGGCAGCAGGGCTCTCTGGCTGACCTGATCTTCGACATCCCCACGCTGATCCACGTGCTGTCCCAGGGGCTGACCCTGGAGCCGGGCGACATCATCGCCACCGGCACGCCGGACGGCGTGGGCATGGGCTTCGACCCGCCCCGCTTCCTGGAGGACGGCGACGTGGTGGAGATCCGGATGGAGCCCATCGGCTCGCTGAAGAACACGTTCCGCGCCGTCCGGGGGGTGGCGCGGTGATGGCCGGTGATGCCCCGGTGATGACCGATTTCGCTGCCCGGCGCCGCCGGGTTCGGGATGCCCTGGCCGGTGCCGGCGTCGACGCCCTGGCGGTGGCGCCCGGCGACAACATGACCTACCTCCTCGGCTACCATCCCCATCCCGACGAGCGGCCGTGCTTCCTGATCATCGCCGCCCGGGGCGAGGGGATGCTGGTACCCGCCCTGAACGCCGAGGAAGTGCGGGCCCACGTGGACCTACCCATGGAAACCTACACGGACGCCGAGGGGCCTGCGGCGGCCCTGGACCGCCTGGCGGCCGCCCTGGGCATCCGGCCGGCCCGGGCGGTGATGATCGAGGAGCCCATGCGGGCTGACTTCGCGCTGCTTCTGCAGGAGCGCCTGGGTGGGGCCGTCCTGCGCCTGGCGGGCCCGGTGCTGGCGGCCATGCGCATGCGCAAGGACCCCGGCGAGATCGAGGCGCTGCAGCGCGCGGCGCGCCTGGGGGACGCCGCCATGCAGGCGGCCTTCGCGGCGCTGCGCCCGGGCATGACCGAGCTGGAACTGGCGCGGGTGGTGGAGGAGGCCTTCATGAACGGCGGTGCCCAGTCGGTGTCCTTCGCCATCGTGGCGTCGGGGCCCAACGCAGCGTTCCCCCACCACCAGAGCGGGTCCCGGGTGGTGCAGGCGGGGGAGCCGGTCCTGTTCGACATCGGCGCCCGCCTGGACAACTACGAGTGCGACATCACCCGCATGGCCTTCGTGGGCGAGCCCAACGATGAGTATCTGAAGGTCCACGGCATCGTGGAGCGGGCGGTGCAGGCGGCGCTGGCGGTGATCCGGCCGGGGGTGGAGGCCCGCCAGGTGGACCTGGCCGCCCGGTCGGTGATCGAGGAGGCCGGTTACGGCCCCTACTTTACCCACCGCACCGGCCACGGCATCGGGATCAGCGGCCACGAGCCGCCGTCGATCACCTCCACCAACGACATGCCCCTGGACGTGGGCATGGCCTTCTCGGTGGAGCCGGGGATCTACCTGCCGGGCCGCTTCGGCGTGCGCCTGGAGGAGATCGTGGTGGTCACCGAGACGGGATGCCGGGTGCTGAGCGGGCTCAGCCGCGACGTGCGCGTGGTGCGGTAAGCGGGTCCTGCCGGGCCGTGCCCGGCGTGCCTTTCATGGCGACACCAGGACGCGGAAAGACCGGACACCCCCGGCGCCGCCGTAGAGCCCCGAGGCGTCCACCCCGAGCCCGGTGAGCCAGCGGCCCGGCTGCCGGGGTCATGGACGATCCCGTGGTCACGGCTCAGCGCCCCCTGCTGCCCGAAACGGCTACCTCTCTTGTCGGGTTCCTGCCGCTGCCGCCGGTGGCCAGGATCACGCCCGTGACCACCGCCAGCCCGCCGGCCACGTGGGCGGCCGTCAGGGTCTCGTCCAGGAACAGCACCGACAGCGCCGCCGTGTACACCGGCAGCAGGTTGCCGAAGATGGAGGCCACGCCGGCGCCCAGGGCCCGGACGCCTACATACCACCACACGAATCCCAGCAGCGACGGGAAGACGACCATGTAGGCCAGGCTCAGCCAGTGCAGGGGGGTGAGGGGAGGCAGCGGCCGCCGGGCCAGGTCCAGCCAGGCTGCTGCCCACAGCGGCGGCAGCGAGGCCGCCGCCGCCCAGGTGGTGACCACCAGAGGGCTGTAGCGGTCCAGCACCAGGCGGCCCAGCAGGGAGTAGAGGGCCCAGAGCAGGGTGGAGAAGACCACCAGCAGGTCGCCGGGGTTCAGCCGGATCTGGCTCCACGCGGCGGTGCCGCCCGTCAGGATCACCGCCACGCCCAGCACCGACAGCACGGCGCCGGCCACCTGCCGCCACCCGATGCGTTCCCGCAGCCACAGCGCCGCCAGCAGCACCGTCACCACCGGGTTGGTGCTGAAGACCAGGCTGCCGTTGATGGCGGTGGTGTGCTCCAGGGCCGTGTACTGGACCACGGTGTAGCCGGCGATGCCGATCCAGCCCAGCAGCGCCATCAGCGCCAGGTCGCGGCGTCGGGGTGCCGACCGCAGTTCATGGCGGGCCAGCAGGTAGAGCAGGAGGGTGGCCGGGGTCCAGCGGGCCGCCGTCAGCACGATGGGGCTCAGGTCCTGGACGATGACCCTGGCCAGGACCCAGTTGCCCGCCCAGAACAGCGGGGTCAGGGTCAGCAGCAGGTACGGCGAGGCCTGGCGGCCCCGCGGGCGTTCGGTGCCGTCCATCACCGGGACGCTTCGCGAGCCGTCAGGCCTCACCTGCACCGCAACCTTCACCACCGGGCAGCGGGGTTCAGACCGCCGGTCTTGCCGCCTGGTCCGCGGGCGGCGGCCCTGGCGGCCAGGGGCTCAGAGCAGCAGCAAGCCCAACCCCACTACGATCCCGGAAACGATCAGCGCCACGACGCAGTAGCCCAGCGCGCCGACGATGAGGCCGAAGCCCCAGTTGATCCACGAGGCCACGGCGGCCACCAGCGTGGTGATGACGATGGCCCGGCCGGCCGTCCCGGCCGACCTGGCCAGGGCCTGGAGCACGGCCTTCACCGGCTTCGTGCTGGCCATGACGTGGCCCGTGACCAGGACCAGCGTCATCTGCATCGAGAAGGCCAGCAGGTTGAAGAAGCCGTCGCCCCAGTAGGTGATCATGTCCAGCGGCCCCGCCGGCGTGAAGATAAGACCCATGATGAAGACGACCAGGGTCAGCAGGATGGCGAAGAGCCATGCGTCCGGCAGGTACCGCTGCATCATGACCACGAAGGCATTCGAGATCCGCTGCACGAAACTCCCTCCATTCCGATTGGTCTTGCGGGCAGTGCGGTCATCCGACGAACTGCGCCCGCCGACGGGTGATTTGACTCCGGACCCGAGCGTCCTGCAGGGACTTGTTGTTTCTCCCAGGGTATGCCTCAGCCCTGAGGCGACAGCACCCGCACGCCGGCACGCTGGGCCCGGGCGCCGTGGCCGACACCCGGGCCCCGGTGGGCAGGCTCAGCCGCCGGTTGAGACTGATTACTGGCTCGCCTGCTGCCGCAGGGCCCGGATGCGGTCCACCTGGCCGATGTAGAAGTCCAGCGACTCCGGGTTGGCCATGGAGTCGCGGTTGGCCGCCCGGGCCGGATCCTGGCCCATCAGGATGCGGCGGACAGGCACTTCCATTTTCTTGCCGTTGAGGGTCCTGGGCACGTCGGGAGCCGCGGTGATCTCGTCGGGCACGTGGCGGGGCGACAGGGTCTCGCGGATGGCCCTGCGGATCCGCTCCCGGAGCCCGTCGTCGAGACTGCAGCCCGGCGCCGTCACCACGAACAGGATCATGTAGGATTCGCCGTCGGGCCAGTCCAGGCTGACCACCAGGCTGTCGCTCACCTCGGGGATCTGGTCCAGGGCGCGGTAGATGTCGGCGGTGCCCATGCGCACGCCGCGGCGGTTGATGGTGGCGTCGGACCGGCCGTAGATCACCGAACTGCCCCGGGGCGTGATGCGGATCCAGTCGCCGTGGCGCCAGACCCCGGGATACATCTCGAAGTACGCCTCGCGGTAGCGGCGGCCGTCGGGGTCGTTCCAGAAGCCCACGGGCATCGACGGCAGCGGTTCCGTGATGACCAGCTCGCCCACCTGGTCGATCAGCGGCTTCCCGTCGGGGTCGAAGGACTCCACCTTGGCCCCCAGCCCGCGGCACTGGATCTCCCCGGCGTGGACCGGCAGCAGCGGGCAGCCCAGCACGAAGGCGGTGCACACGTCGGTGCCGCCGCTGACCGAGGCCACCCAGAGGTCGCGCTTCACCGCCTCGTGGAGCCAGGCGAAGCCGTCGGCCGACAGCGGCGCGCCGGTGGACCCCACCGAGCGCAGTTCCGACAGGTCGAAGCGATTGCCCGGCCGGATGCCGGCCTTCATACAGGAGATGACGAAGGGGGCGCTGGTGCCGAACAGCCGGATCCGGGTCTCGGCCGCCAGTCGCCAGAGGCGGTTGAGGTCGGGATAGCCGGGGCTGCCGTCATAAAGCACCAGGGTGCAGCCCACCATCAGGCCGCTGAGCAGGTAGTTCCACATCATCCAGCCGGTGGTGGTGAACCAGAAGAAGCGGTCGCCCGGCTTGAGGTCGTGATGCAGCAGCAGGACCTTCAGATGCTCCAGCAGGATGCCGCCGTGGCCGTGCACGATGGGCTTGGGCAGCCCCGTGGTCCCTGACGAGTAGAGGATCCACAGCGGGTGGTCGAAGGGGACGCGGGTGAAGGTGAGGGGCGGCGGCTCACCGCCGTCCATCCCTCGGGCCAGGAACTCATCCCAGGTGGTGACGGCGGGCCCGCGGCCGCCGGCGCCGGCCCGGCCGGCCACCAGCTGCCGGGCCCGGTCCGGAGACTGCGGGTCCAGGTAGGGGACCAGCACCAGGTGTTCCACGGTGGGCAGGGCCTCCAGGACGGCGGCCACCGCCTCCAGCCGGTCGAAATCGCGGCCCCCGTAGCGATATCCGTCGACGGCGAGGAGGACCTTCGGCTCGATCTGGCGGAAGCGGTCGACGACGCTGCCGGTGCCGAAGTCGGGGGAGCAGCTGGACCACACCGCCCCCAGCGCGGCGGCCGCCAGGGCGCCCGTCACGGCCTCGGGGATGTTGGGCAGGTAGGCGGCCACCCGATCGCCGGTCCCCACGCCCATGCGGCGCAGCGCCTCCGCCGCCGCCGCGGTCTGCCGCCGCAGGTCGGCCCAGGACACTTCGAACCGGGGACGCAGTTCCGATTCGGCGATCAACGCGGGACGGCCGGCATCCTCACCACGGAAGATGTGCTCGGCGTAATTGATGCGAGCGCCCGGGAACCACCGGGCGCCGGGCATGGACCGGTCGGCCAGCACCGTCTCGTACGGCGTATCCGAGAGGATGTGGCAGTAGTGCCACCATGCGCCCCAGAACCCCTCCAGGTCACGGACGGACCATTCCCACAACTGATGGTAGTCCTGGAAGTGCAGGCCCCGTTCCCGGGCCAGCCACTCCATGAAGCCGGTCAGGTTGGCGTCGCGGATGTCCTTCTCGGAGGGGGACCAGAGGAGCGTTCCCTCCTCGACACGAGCCACAGGCCGTACCTCCCCAGCGGGCCGCGCCTTCCGCCGGCCCCGGTGTCAGCGGTCAGTTCTCGACGCTGCGCAGGCTCAAGGCGGCCACGACGGTCATGGCCACGGGCGGGACGAACAGGGCGGCCACCGGCCCCCAGTCGCCGAAGACGTACCAGGCGGCCGGGGTCGCCACGCCCACCAGGATGACCGACGTCAGCGCATAGCCGATGAAGGCCACCACACCCTGGGGCACGCTGGCTCCTGCCCGCTGGGAGGTGTAGATGGAGGTAACCATGAGGACGAGTATCCACAGCGCCAGCAGCCGCGACGTGTCCCAGGCTGCGTCCAGCCTGACGAACAGGGCGATCAGCGTTTCCACCCAGGCGAAAAGGTCCTCGCCGCGGAGGTCGTTGACGGACGGGATCAGGTCACCGGCAAGAGCGGTCTGGGCGGCCACCGCCAGGTGAGCCACGGAAACGGCCAGCACCAGGAGCCACGCGCCCCAGCCGGCAGGCAGCCGCCGCGGGCGTTCGGCCGACTTTCGGGCTGCCGGCGTGCGCGCCGGCGCCGGCTCCGCTGCCGGCCCGGCGGCCGGATCTGTTGCCGGCTCGGCAGCCGGCCCTGCCCGCGGCTCCGTGCCCGGCACCGCCTCCGGCTCGGCCGCAAACCCGGCCAGCCGGCCCGGCTCCGGCTGCGGCGGAGCCGGTGATCCCCCTGGAGGGGGAGAGGTCGCGCCCCCCGGCGTTTCGCTCACGGTGGACCCTCCTCTGCCACGGAAGGTTTAGGCAGAGGAGCGCCGTCGTCCTGCCCGCCGGCCGCGCGGCCCCCATCCCGGCCTCCGTCGCGGCGTCCATCGCAGCCTTCGCCCCGGCCGCCGCCCGGCGACCGCCGGTCTGGGAAGCAGCAGGCCTGATCTGCCCTTACCGGTGTCCCGCTGCCGGTCCCGCGGGCTGCCGCGGCTTTCGGCGGCGTCCAGCCATGCCGCGAACCACGAGGTCGCCAGGCGTTCCAGCCGCCACGCCAGGTCCTCGAGCCAGGCGGCGCCCCGCACCGTGCCCGGCCGGCGGGTTCCCCACCGGAGCATGATCACCCCATCCCCCTGAAAGCGAAAAAGCAGACTTCCTGTCAAGCCCGGTGCATACCGGTAGACGTGTCGTCTACACTTCGAGTCTGTTCCGCCGTTTCCCTGTCTGGCCGACCATGGACCTGTCGGGGGGAGCCCATGGAGACGCACCGCCGCAGCACGGAACGCCATCGAGCAGAGCCCCGGCGCGCCCCCGCCCAGCAGGCCGGGGCGCCCGTACAGGCCCAGGCGCCGGGCCGGGCCGAGGCCGACGCGCCCGCCCAGGCGGCCCAGGCATCGGCCCACGCGCTGGCGCAGCAGCTGGCGCAGCGACTGCGGGCCCTGCGCCTCGACCGGCAGCTGACCCAGGAGCAGCTGGCCGAGCGTGCCGACCTGCATCCCGGGTACGTGCAGAAACTGGAGGCGGGACAGCGCCTGCCGTCCCTGCCGGTCCTGGTGCGGCTGGCCGGGGCCCTTGACGTGGGCGTGACCGACCTGGTGGCGGTGCTGGACGGCGCCCCGCCGGCCGGCGGCCCCACCGGCGCCGACCCCCTGTCGGCGGCCCTCAGGACCTGCACACCCCGGCAGCGCGCGCTGATCCTGGACTTCGTCCGCCTGATCCAGTCTCACGACGTGTGAGCGGTACCCGCTGAATAACCCTCCCGGTCCCGAGACAGGTTTCAGAGGGAAAGCGAGCCGGAAGGAAAACGACCGGTCGCCCGTCGGGGCCTCACGCGCCCTGACGGGCGCCACGGGAGTGAGGGCAGTGACGGGCGTGCGGCGCGCGGCCGACGGGCAGCCGCTGGGCAACGGCGAGGTCCGCAGCGACGGCGCAGGCCGGCTGACCGGCGGAACGCCCGGCGAGGTCCGCACGCCTCAGGGCACCATGCTGGTGGTGCTGGTATACATCGCCATCACGGTGGTGCTCTGGGGTTATGTCTACTACGGCATGCTGCGGTTCCAGGGGATCACCGGTGGACATTGACCGCCTGGAACGCTTCTGGAT
Organism: Bacillota bacterium; assembly: GCA_017577485.1. Lineage (GTDB taxonomy): Bacteria > Bacillota > Sulfobacillia > Thermaerobacterales > RSA17 > RSA17. The sequence continues at coordinate 9,453 of PKRI01000011.1, forward strand.
CATGATCTCCATCGCCGTGCTGGCGGCGCTGATGCTGGCCATTGTCTACAGCGTCCGCGGCTTCGGCGTGGAAGTGCCCACCGACGTGGGACAGGTGGACCCCCGCACGGCGCGGGAGACCGAACCCTTCAACCAGCCCGGCGTCCGGCAGGTGGGTCCCGGCCACTATGAAGTCGTCATGCTGGCCGAGGCCTGGCGTTTCGAGCCCAGCGAGGTACGGGTGCCCGCCGGCTCCACCGTCACCTTCCGGCTCACCAGCCTGGACGTGATCCACGGCTTCCGGATCCCCAACACCAACGTGAACCTGATGGTCCAGCCGGGCCAGGTGGTCGAGGCCACCCACCGCTTCAACGAGCCGGGGACCTACCACCTGTTCTGCCACGAGTACTGCGGGGCGGGCCATCACATCATGGACGGGATGTTGATCGTTGAGCGCTGAAACGGGGCCCGCCACCGTCCGGCCCACGCGCCTAAGCCGGCATCTGCCTGGAGGCCTCCGGCCGGGCCCCGGCGCCGCACCCGAGCAGGTCCAGGGGGAAGGTGCGGAGCGGGCGGAGCGCGGCGAGGCAGGCGGGCTCTCGCACCTGGATCAGGACCGCGGCCACATCATGGCCAACTTCCTGCTGAGCTTCCTCGCCCTGTTGCTGGGCGGGCTCTACGGCCCCCTGCAGGCTCTGGACAAGATGGGCATCAACCTCTACCCGTACCTGCCGGGGGTGTACGGGTCGTACTACCTGGGCCTCACCCTGCACGGTGTGGGCCTGGCGCTGCTGTTTACCTTCACCTTCATCATCGGCTTCCTGTCGTTCGCTATCGTGCACGGCCTGCGGAGGCCGCTGGCCAGCCGGCGGCTGGGCTGGGCCGCCTTCCTGACGCCGCTGGCAGGGACCATCCTGGCGCTGGTGCCGCTGCTGCGCAACGACGCCACCGTGCTGTGGACCTTCTACGCGCCGCTGCGCGCCCACCCGGGCTTCTACGCCGGGCTGGTGCTGGCCGTGACGGGCACGTACCTGGCGGCCCTCAACGGCTACCTGACCTGGCGGGCCTGGAAGCGGGAGCATCCTGACCAGCGGACGCCGCTGATGGCCTTCGCCTCGCTGACCACATGGACCATGTGGGTCCTGGCGTCGCTGGGGCTGGCCTACGCGCTGGTGATGTACCTGCTGCCCTGGTCCCTCGACGAGCAGGCCGAGATCAACCAGCTGCTGACGCGCTCGCTGTTCTGGTTTACGGGCCATCCCGTGGTCTACTTCTGGCTGATGCCGGTCTACGTATCGTGGTACACGATGCTGCCGGCCCAGGTGGGCGGGCGCCTGTTCAGCGAGTCCCTGGCGCGGCTGGTGTTCCTGCTGTTCCTGCCGCTGTCGATTCCCACCGGGCTGCACCACATGTTTTCCGACCCGGGCATCACCCACCAGGCCAAGCTGGTCCACACGGTGATCACGTTCGGCGTGGTGTTTCCCAGCCTGCTGACGGCCTTCACAGTGGTGGCGTCGCTGGAGGACGGGGCCCGCCGCAGCGGCGGCAAGGGCTGGGTGCGCTGGATCCTGGCGCTGCCCTGGTTCACCAATCCTTCCGTGGCCGGCCAATTGCTGGCCATGCTGCTGTTCGCCGGCGGCGGCATCACCGGGCTGATCAACGCCTCATACACGATGAACCTGGTGGTCCACAACTCCCTCTGGGTCGCCGGCCACCTGCACTTCCAGGTAGGCACCGCCTCGACACTGACCTTCATGGCGGTGGCGTACTGGCTGGTGCCGCTGCTGGCCCGGCGGAAGCTGTGGCGGCCGCGCCTGGCCCTGGTGCAGGTGTGGCTGTGGTTCCTGGGCATGGCGGTGATGGGCCGCGGCATGCACTGGATGGGGCTGGCCGGGGCGCCGCGCCGCACGTTCCTGTCCATGGCGCGCTACGCCGACTTCGAGACCTGGTGGACGGCAGGGCTGCTGACGGGCCTGGGCGGCCTGGTGCTGGCGGTGAGCGGCGCCATGTTCCTGTGGATCATGGCCGCCACGCTGCTGCGGTCGGAGCGGGCCGCCGAGGTACCCGAGGTGCCCGAGGCGAGGCCGCTGCTGCCGGTGAAGCACATGCCCCGGGTGCTGGACCGGCTCACGCCCTGGGTGGTGGTGACGGTGATCCTCACAGCGATTGCCTGGCTGCCGACGCTGGTCCAGGTGGCGCGGAACAACCCCCTGGTGCCGGGGTGGAGGCTGTGGTAGCGGCCTGACCACGCGGGGCATGGCCCGCCGCAGGCACTTCCTCAAGCCTCGAAAGAATTGTGGCGGCGTGCGGGGGCTTGCCGCGGCCTCGCCGGTGCATTCGGGTCAAGCCGCTCCGCCAGTGGCCTCGTAGCAGCACGGAGGGATCTCGCTGCGGCACGCAGGGGCCTTCGACGGATCCGGTGCTGGTGCTGGTGGATGACGACGTGGAAGGCACGGTGGCGCGGCTCAAGGCCGCCGGCGTACACATCATCAGCGGCCCGTACCGGGCGTCGTGGCAGCCCCACCGCATCGCGGCCGAGTTTCGCGACAGCGAGGGCAACTGCATGGTCCTGGCCAGCCCCCGGTAAACCGCGGCAGCGGAGCCCGTGATCACCGGTTCAGACCCGGGGCGCTGCCGGGGCGGCTCCGGGGCAGGGGCCAGGCGCCGCGCGCGCATTCGGCCGCCTGCACTGGTAGGAGGTACTGGTAGGAGGTAGGAGACCGGTGGCCCGGCGGCAAAGTCTTACAAGCGGAAGGGCGTTAAACCCGCCGGGTGCCGCCCGCGGGTCAAAGCGGTGTAAGAGGTGAACGCCGTGCGGGATCCAGGGGCCGCGCAGCGGGAGCAGGGGCACGACCGGCACCATGGCCATGCGCAAGGGCACGACCACGCTCACGGCCACGGCCACGTCCACGGCGATTGGGAGCGGCAGTACGGGCGGATCGTGGCCCGCCGGGACCACGGCCCGCTGCTGGAGCGGCCCACCACCTTCTGGGGCCGTGTCCGCCAGTTCATCTGGGGCTTCCTGTACTTCGACTGGTACCACGAACTCCAGCACGAGCGGGCCAAGTACAACGATGTCTTCAACCTGATCCTCTTCGGCGAGTTGATCGGGATCCCGCTGATGAACTCCTCCATCGGGCTGCGCCTGCTGCCGTACGCGCTGCCGGAACTGCCGGCCTGGAAGCACCGGCAGTTGGAGGAGTTCGACCTGATCGAGCACGGGCCGCACATCCACTGAAGCCCGGGGTGGAAGCGGAGTGGGGGCCGACCAGATTGCGTTCGCCGTCGCCGTCGCCTTCCTGGTGTGGTGGATGGCGGGCGCCCAGTACAACCGCCGCCGCCTGGCCCACGTGGCGCAGTTGATCGGGCGGTCCATCCGCCCGCTGGGGCGCGGCGCCGCCATGCGGCCCCTGGGCAACAGCGCCTTCCGCGTCGACCTGGAACAGCCGGCCGCCGGCCTGGGTGCCTTCACCCTGGTCTGCCTGCTGGAACCCCGGGACTTCCCCCTGGCCTGGCTCTGGATGCGCCTGCGCGGCCACCGCGACCGGCTGGTGATCAAGGCCACTTTCGACCGGCCGCCCGCCGAAACGCTGCAGCTGCAGGGAGAGGAGGCGGCCCGCCGCTTCCACCTGCCGGGCCTGGCGGTGGTTAACCTGCAGTCCTACGAGCCCCACCTGCACCTGACCGTCAACCTTACCCGTACCCGTGACCTGGACGAGGCGGGTCAAATCCAGCGCACCGTGGACCTGGTGCGGCGCCTGGCGGGTCCCGGCGGGCAAACCCCGGGGTCGACCTCCAGCTTTCCATCTCCGGGTTCCGGCACCTCGCCTCCGCCTCGTCAACATCCTTGATCGATCGATCCAGAATGGAGCCGCCACCCCGAACACTGGAAGACTGAAAGGACCCTTATCCGGGCGCCGGGCCGCTCGTCTGTGCAATAGAAGGCCTGAATGGCTTCTAACTGGGGCCTCCAGCGCTGGCCGGCAGCCGAAAGAGGCCATTTAAGGATGTTTGGGACCTTCTATTGCACGGGAGACCGCCCCGGAGCCTGGATAAGGGCACATTGCCCCTTATAACGCACGGGGTCCCTGAGCTAAGCTCGCAAACGTGAAAAGACCACCGTGCTGGTGCGGGAGTACCGGCGCGCCCTGCGGGCCCGCAAGCGGGTCGTCACCTTCAAGTACGACGACCGGCGCTACAGCGAGGACCACACCACGTCCCACGACGCGCAGCAGATCCCGGCGGTGGTGGTGCGCGGCTCGGCCGGGATGCTGGAGGCGCTGCAGCGGCTGAGCCCGGCCGCCGTCATCCTGGTGGACGAGGCCCAGTTCTTCGACGACGGCATCGTGCCGCTGCTCAACTGGCTCGCCCGGCACCACCGGGTGGTGGCGGCCGGCAGGTGCACAAGCTGAAGGCGGTGTGCGCCCTGTGGGGCGATGGCGCCTGGATCAGAGCGCCCACCGAGAACAACACCGGCCTGACCCAGGTGGGGATCGGCGGGGCGGACAAGTACACCCCCGTGTGCCGCCGCTGTGCCGGGGTGTACCGCGACGTGCCGCCGGCCCGGAACCTGGAGGCCCACTGACGGGCCGTCCTGCCGGGGCCGGTCAGCCCGCGGCGGACAGCGCCTGCCGCACCGCCGCCTGCACCGCTTCGTAGCCGGCGGTGACAGGGACAGCGCGGCGCCCCACCACCACGTAAACCTGGTTGCTGTCCAGCCGGTGGCGCAGGGCCAGCCAGATCCCCCGGGCCGACAGCATGCCGACGCTGACCGGCACCACCCGATCCTGGAAGTCGCGCATCAGCTTGCGGTAGATGTCCTGGAGGCGGCGCCCGGCCTCCTGGACGGCCGGCGGGTAGTCGCGCAGTTGATCCTGGTGAATGTCGAGGTCGCCGCCCTGGATCCAGCCGCAGCCGCGGGGACACACCCGGTAGAAGTCGGGGAAGAGTCCCACCAGTTCCACCTTGAGAAGCCGGCGGCCGGCGGCGGTCCCGCCGGCCGTCACCGCTGGCGGCACCAAACGCACCTCCCCGATGGCCGCTGGCGCCCGTCGCCCAGGGGTGCACCCGTCAGCGAAGGGCCAGGTCGTGGGTAGCAGAAGATGTTCGGCCTGCAGCGGCGAGTCGTGCCGTCAGTGACAGGTCCAGCAGGCCAGGTTGGCCTCCAGCACGTCCTCCAGTACCGGCCGGGAAGGCCCTTCGGCCAGCAGCCGGATGACCCGACCCGTGGACGGGCACGCCGCCGTCAGGGCCAGGGCGGGCACGGGCTTCCCCCAACGACCGAAACCCCGCCGGACCTCGCCCAGGGCCCAGGCGCCGGGGTGTCCCCCCAGCGCGGACTCGCCGGCGTCGTGCACCCGGTGCAGCGCCCGCCGGGGATCGAACCGGTTGTCGAAACGCCCTGCTGCGGCGCCGGCGCCGATCCGCCGCCCGCCGCCGCTGCGCCGCCCGATGCCGCTGCGCTGCCCGGCACCGCCGTGTGCCCCGTTGGCGCCGTGCCAGCGGCCGATGTCTACCCTCAGCAGGGCGCTGGCCCCCGAGCCCACCGCCTGGTAGGAACTTCGGCCCACCTGCGCCCAGGTTACGCCGCCGAAGTCCTGCCAGTGATCCACCTCGGGGGGGAAGGGGCCCATCTGCACCCGCCAGCCGTCGGGCAGGCCGACGATCAGCAGGTTGCAGGTGCCCATGATGAAGCTCTTGCACGCCAGCACGTGGGGCTGCATCACGACACCAGCGTCAGCGCCCACTCCTGGTCGGGGTTGAACAGGTCGTCGGCCGCCTGCTTCACCGACTCCAGGCCCTGCAGTTCCCGGTTGTAGAGCGGCAGGTACCCGCGGACCAGGTCGCCCAGCTGCTCCTGGATGATCCGCATGTACTGCGCCTGCTCCGTGAACTTGTTCTGCAGGTACTCGTCCTCGGTGGCCCGGGCCGCTTCCTCGCCGCGGATCACGCCGTTGACCAGCACGCCGCCCACCGGGATGTCGTAGGCCCGGACCATCTGGATGAACCGGGTCACCACCGAGATCGGCAGCATCAGCGGCAGCGTCACGAAGAAGAAGGCCGTCTGCTGCGGGTCGACCAGGCGCTGCTTTACAGCCTTGAAGCGCTCGTCCATGCTGATCAGGTCGGCCAGCATCGGGTCCTTCTTGACTTCCTCCATGATCTTCTCGCGGCGGAACGCCAGCTGCACCCGCAGCGACAGGGCCTCCTTGCGGCTTTCGATCATCCGCGCCAGCCAGAGGCCGTAGATCTTCGACAGGCCGATGAGCCGCACGGCGTTGGCCACGGCGGCGGTGTCGAAGATCAGCTTGTCGTAGTTGGGCCCCTCCGTCAGCATGATGTCGACCATCTTGTCGAACATGGCCGACTCCTCGAAGGCGGGGTTGGTGACGGCGATGTCGATGAAGGGCTTGGCGTCCACCGGGATGTCGGCGTAGCGCAGGAACTCCCGAACCCGCACGGCGATGTTCTCGCGGTAGCGGGCCACCACGTCGGAGGCGTCCACCTCCACGGCGTAGAGGTTGTCGACGCCGGAGACGGGCTGGATCTGCCCGCCGCCCAGGTTCTGGTCGAAGATGCTGCTCAACGAGTGCACGGGGTTCAGGGAGGCCAGCAGCGTCTTCTGGCCCCGCCGGGCGAACTCGTAGGCCATGACGGCCGCGCAGACCGTCTTGCCCACGCCGCCCTTGCCGCCGGTGAAGATGTACCGGACGTCGGGGTACTGCTCAAGAAATCGGCTGATGTGCTGCATGGCACGTTGACCTCGCTCTCACGCAGCCGCGCTCAGTAGGCCACGGCGATGGGGCACTCGATCAGCGCCCTGGCGGCCTGCTCGATCATCTCGGCGCCCTTGGGCTCACGGGTGAACATGGGCACGATGGCCTGCACCCGGCTGCCGAACTTGCGGGCGATCTCCTTCAGGTAGTGCTGCTGCATCTCCACGCGGTTGCGGAGGTACTCGCTGGTGCCCGGCCGGTCCAGCAGGTCCGCCGGGTAGACCTGGTTGACCACCAGGCCCGACATCTCCATGCCCAGCGACTGGAACATGGCCAGGGCGCGCTCGGTGTCCAGGATCGCCATCTTCTCGGGGATCAGGACCATGAAGAACGCGGTGCGGGTGCGGTTGGTGATCAGGTCCGTGAAGTTGGTGATCTGGTTGCGGATGTCCAGCAGTTCCTGGAGCACCGCGTCGTCGTGGCCCTTTTCGCCCTTCAGGGTGGCGGCGATGGCGTCGTATTCGGCCACCTTGGACCGGGCCTCGGTGATCTTCTCCACCCAGCGGGACAGGATGTCGGCCATGGCGATCATGCGCACGCCGTGGCCGAAGGGCGGCATGTCGAAGATGTAGAGGTCGTACTCCTTCCTGGCCACCAGTTCGGCCATGGCGTCGTAGGTGGCCGACTCGTACATGGCCGGCTCGGCCGACGTGGAGTCGATGTATTCCTCAATCTCGCGCGGGACCTCGTCGATCCCGTACATGTCCTTGATCTTTTGCTTGACCGACGCCTGGTACTCGGCCACGCGGCGGTCGGCGTCGATTTCGACCACGTACAGGTTGGGCAGAACCTCGACTTCGCCCTTGCCGAAGAAGTTCTGCTCCCAGATGTCCGACAGCGAAGCCTGGGGATCGGTGGAGAACAGCAACGTGCGCTTGCCCTGCACCTGGCTGGCGTACCAGGCCAGGGAAGAACTGGACGTGGTTTTGCCCAGCCCGCCTTTGCCGGCGAAGATGACGATCTCCACCTCGGGATGCTGGTCAAAGTACGCTCCCAGGCCGGAGGGGCGGAGTTCGGGCATGGTCCACCTCCACGCTTTCCGCAGGGATGGTCAGTAGATGGCGTCGGTGAAGTCCCGCTCGCGGAAGACCCTGCGCTTCCACGACTCGATGTTGGGCACGGCGTAGGGCAGGATCCGCAGCGAGTAGTACGGCGGGAGCACCGGAATGCCCAGCATGTCCCCCAGGGTGATGAACATGAACAGGTGCTCCAGGTGCATGCGCGTCCGCAGGGCCGCCGTCACGTTGCCGTGGGACGCCATGCCGTAGAGCACGCCCTTGAGGACGGTCCCGACACCCGCGCCGCCCTGGGTTCCCCGCGGCGATGTGGTACCGGCCTGCTGCTGCTCCTGAGCGTCCTTGTCTTTACGCCTGCGCCAGAACAAGCGGCTACCCCCTTCAGCGGAACGGGTCGGGGCAGGGGCCCCTGGACAGCCCCTGCCCCGACCGGGTCGTTGGTTCAGTCACCGGATCCCGCCGCCGGCTGCGGCTGGGTGAGACCGCCCGACAGGGCATCCCGGTACGCCCGGTACGTGCGGACGGCCATCTGGATGCCCAGGGCGAACAGCGCCGCACCCACCAGCACGAACACCCAGTCGAGGATCAGCGCCGCGGCGGGGTAGTTGCCCAGCGGCGGGTTGACGAAGGTGACGTCGGGATTGGTGGCCGCCCAGGCGAACTTGGCGGTCTGCCAGGCCAGGGCCGCCAGGGTCGTGATGATCATGAACATGGCCGGGATGAACGTGTACTTGCTGGGCGCCTGGGTACGGGCCAGGTGGATGGTGATCAGCATCAGGGCCAGGCCCGCCAGCAGCTGGTTGGAACCGCCGAAGTAGAGCCAGAGGTTGTTCCAGGAACCGCTGATGGCGAACAGCAGCGGGATGGCCAGGCCGATGATGGTGGCCACGTGCTTCTGGGCCAGGATCGACTGGCCGAAGACCTCCGCCGACACCAGGCGCCAGAAGCGGGTGACCAGGGCCTGCACCGTGATGGCGAACAGCACCAGCACGGTGGAGAAGAACACCGTGGCGAACAGTTCGCCCAGCACGTTGCCCAGGAAAGCCTGGGTCAGCACCTGGGCGCCCGCCACCCAGGAGCCGATGTTGTTGGTGATCTCGGAGCGCGGCAGGACCATGTAGCAGGCCAGCGAGGCCAGACCCAGCAGGCCCTCGCTCAGCATGGCGCCGGCGCCGATGGGGTGGGCGTCGGTTTCGACGTCAAGCTGCTTGGACGTGGTCGACGACCCCACCAGGCTGTGCCAGCCCGAGATGGCGCCGCAGGCGATGGCGACGAACAGGATGGGCCAGATGGGTCCCGCACCCTCGAATCCGCCGGGATACCAGTGGATCCAGGCGGGCTGCTGCAGGGTGACGCCGGTGGCCGGGCTGATCAGGGCGCCGATCAGGATCAGGATCACCGCGCCGAAGGTCGGGAAGAAGGCGATGAAGTTGATGGGCTGGATGAAGGTGGGCAGCGGCAGCACCGACGCCAGGTAGAGGAAGATGCAGGTCACCACGCCCCAGAAGAGCAGGTTCCACTCGCCGTTGGCGCCGATGGACACCTGCCAGCGCAGCGGCTCCAGGGTGCCCAGCCAGAAGGCCACGAACATGCCGACCAGCGCGAAGATGGTGACGGCGACGATGTTCATGCGCATCTTGTAGATCATCTGGCCCGCCACGATGCCCACCAGCGAGATGACCAGGGTGGCGACGAACGACCCCGGGAAGATGTTGAAGAAAAGCGAGACCAGGTAGATGAACGTGGCGGAGATGATCAGCAGGTAGAAGAGGATGAATCCGAGGAGCGTGTTGCGTCCCGCGTTGCCCGTGAATTCGTAGGAGATGGGGCCGAAGGACCTGCCCTGGTTGCGGACGGAAACCATGATGGAGCTGTAGTCCTGCACCCAGCCGATGAAGAAGTTGCCGAGGATCAACCAGGCCAGGGCGGGCGCCCAGCCGTAGTTGATGGCGATGAAGGGGCCCAGCACGGGTCCGAGCGCGGCGACGCTCTTGAACTGGTACCCCCACAGCACATACCGGCTTACCGGGAAGAACTCCACGCCGTCGGTATACATGTGGGCTGGCGTGGTACGGTTCGGGTCCGGTCGCCAGATGGTGCGGTCGAACCACTTGCCGTAACCCCAGTACGCCACGGCGTAGGCGACCAGGGCCAGCACCACAAACCAGAACGGCGACATACCATTCCCCTCCCGTGGAATTGCGGCATGCTGCCAGTATCAGCTTGACCTCGCCGTTGAGACGCTCTTGTCGAATTTCGCCGGCGCATTCCCTCCTTTCGCTCGAAACATCTCGGCCTCCCCCTTTCCTTTACGCAATACGCTGGAACTTTCCTGCTATGTCCAGGGGGGCGGGGTGGGTCACAGGATCTGAGCCAGGAAGCGCCGCGTCCGCTCGTGCTGCGGGTGGTTGAAGAACTGGTCGGGCGGGCCTTCCTCGACGATGACTCCCTCGTCGAACAGCAACACGCGGTCCGCCACCTGCCGGGCAAAGCCGATCTCGTGGGTGACCACCAGCATGGTCATGCCCGTTTGTGCCAGTTCCACCATGACCTCCAGCACTTCTTTGATCATTTCAGGGTCCAGGGCCGAAGTGGGCTCGTCGAAGAGCATGATCCTGGGCTCCATGGCCAGGGCCCGGGCGATGGCCACCCGCTGCTGCTGGCCGCCCGACAGCTGTCCGGGGTACTTATGCGCCTGCTCGGGGATGCCGACCCGTTCCAACAGCTGCATGGCCAGTTCCTCCGCTTCCCGGCGCGGCCGCTTCCGCACCCAGATGGGCGCGAGGGTGATGTTGTCCAGCACCGTGAGGTGGGGGAAGAGGTTGAACTGCTGGAATACCATGCCGACCTCGCTGCGGACCCGCTCGATGTTGTGCAGGTCGCTGGTCAACTCGATGCCGTCGACGACGATGCGCCCGCGCTGGTACGGTTCCAGGGCGTTGAGGGTGCGGATGAAGGTGGACTTGCCCGAGCCCGAGGGGCCCACGATGACCACCTTCTCGCCGCGCCGCACCGTCAGGGTGACGCCGCGCAGCACGTGGAACGAGCCGAACCACTTGTGGACGTCCTCGCAGACGATGATCGGATCGTTGACGCCGCAGCCCGCCGGACCTCCGGCCGGGTCCCGGGCGGCCTGCCGTTCTCCCGTCACGGTAGGCTCCCCCTTTCGTGCCCATGATGTGCCCCCGGGCCGTGGAGGCCCCTGACCCCTCCCGCCCGGCGGTGTCCTTCATGTCCGGCGGCGCCCCGCACGCCGGGCCGGCGGCTCAGCGCCGCCCCAGGCCCAGCCTTTGCTCCACCCGCCGGCCGGCCCGGGACATGCCGTAGCAGAACAGCCAGTACACCAGCCCCGCGAAGGCATACATCTCGGCGTAGCGGCCCAGGTAATCGGGGTTGGCCAGCACGCTGTTGGCGATGCCCAGCAGTTCCTGAAGTCCCACGATGGTGACCAGCGATGTGTCCTTGAAGAGGCTGATGAACTGCCCCACCAGCGACGGGACCACCGCCCGCAGGGCCTGGGGCAGGACGATGAGGAATGTGGTCTGGGCGCCGTTCAAGCCCAGGGCGGCGGCTGCCTCGATCTGGCCCTGCGGCACCGACTGGAGCCCGCCGCGGACGTTCTCGGCCACGTAGGCGGCGCTGAAGACCACCAGCCCCGCCATGGCCCGCAGCACCCGGTCCGGCCGGAGACCCTCGGGCAGGAACAGGGTCAGCATGATCTGGGTCGAGAACAGCACCGTCACCAGGGGTACCCCACGGACCACCTCGATGCAGGCGGTGCTCACCGCCCGGACCACCGGCAGCGTGCTCTGCCGCCCCAGCGCCAGGGCGACCCCAAAGGGAAAGGACACGACGATGCCCACCGCCGCCAGCATCAGGGTCAACAGCAGGCCGCCCCAGCGGTCGGTGCGCACCACGTCCAGGACGGCGCCGTCGCCGTGGACCAGCCAGAGGACCGCCAGGGGGGCCAGCAGCCAGGCCAGCGCCGGCGCCCGCCGCATCAGGACGCCGCTTCTGCCGCCACCGGCGGCGGCCGCCGTCAACCCGGCCAGCGCCGCCGTCACCAGCACCGCCAGTCCCACCCGCCACAACTGGTCCCGGGGGTAAGGCCCCACCAGCAGCAGGGTCAGATTGTTGGTCACCACCCGCCAGTCGGCCGCGGTCAAGGCCCACCGCCCCACGCGGGAGGCGGCCCCGCAAACGGCCGCCAGACCCACCACGGTCAGCAGGGCGTTGTACCAGGTGCTGAAGAGGTTGCGGTGCAGCCACCGCCAGGCTTCCCCGGCAGCCCCCGCCCGCGGACGGGCCGTCGCCGCGTCCGGCCGTTCCTGGGCCGCTGCGGGCCGGGCTGCCGCCGGGGTGGACGGTCCGCGCCGCCGCGTCATCGCTCCACCAACTGGACCGAGCGGTTGTAGAGGTTCATCAGCAGCGAGGTGAGCAGGCTGAAGGCCAGGTAGGTGGCCATGACGATGGCCACGGTCTCGAACGTGCGGCCGGTCTGGTTGAAGACCGTGCGGGCCACGAAAAAGGCGTCTTCAAAACCGACGGCCACCGCCAGGCTGCTGTTCTTGATCACGTTCAGGTACTGGTTGGTCAGCGGCGGCACGATGACCCGCAGGGCCTGGGGCAGGATCACCAGGCGCATGATCAGCGACGGCCGCAGGCCCAGGGCTGCCGCCGCCTCGGTCTGTCCCCTGGGGACCGACTGGATGCCGCCCCGGACCACCTCGGCGATGAAGGCGCCGGTGTAAAAGGCCAGCCCGGCCGTCAGGGCGCTGAACTGCACGGTGAGGCTCGCGCCGCCCCGGAAGTTGAAGCCGGCCAGGGTGGGGACGCTGACGGTGAACGGCGGCGCCGGCGCCAGCGTCCAGCCTGCCGCCAGACCCGCAGCCAGCACGGCGGCGGCCGCCAGGCCGGGGTAGGTGCGGCGTCCGGTTTCCAGCCGCACCCGCAGCAGGCGGCGGTACGCGATGACGGCCCCCGCCAGGCCCGCGAGTCCCCCGGCGGCCCAGGCGGCGAAGCCGGCGGCCGGTGCCGGCCAGGGCAGGAAGACGCCCCGGTTGCTGAAGTAGATGCCCGCTCCCAGGTGGATGGCCTGGCCGGGGGGCGGCAGCCGCCCGAAGACGGCGAAGGCCCAGACGAAGAGTTGGAGCAGCAGGGGTGTGTTCCGCACCATCTCCACGTAGGCGCCGGTGATCTGCCGGACCAGCCAGTTGCTGGACAGCCGTCCCACGCCCGCCGCCACGCCCAGAACGGTGGCCAGCAGGATGCCCAGTCCCGACACCCGCAGCGTGTTGATGACCCCGGCGGCGAAGGCGCGGGCATAGGTGTCCGACGGCCGGTAGGGTATGGGCGGCTCGCCCATGGCGAACCCGGCCTCCAGCGCCAGGAAGTCGAAGCCCACGGGCACGCCCAGTTGCCGCAGGTTACGGGACAGGTTGGCGTAGAGCAGGGCGCCGGCCGCCACCAGGGCCGCCGCGAAGGCGACCTGGCCGGCCGCCCGCAGGACCCGCACGTCCCGCCAGACGGGGATCCGCTGCCTGGGCCTCGCCGGCGGATGCCGCGGGTCCTCCGGGCGGTTCCCGTCCTCCGGGCGGTGCGGGGTCGCGGGGTGGCGCGGGCCCTCCGGGCGGTGCGGGGTCGCGGGGTGGCGCGGGCCCGGGCCGGCGGGCGTGTCCGTCATCTCGAGGCTGCAACCTCCCTGCGGCGGCCGCCCCGTCGGCAAGGCCGCCGGCGGCGTCAAGCCCTGTGGGGCAACCACTGGGCGGCCGTCCCGAGGCGGGCCGGGGCGGCCCCGCGCGCCGGCATGAAGCCGGGCTGGGGACCACCCCGTGTCCCGCCGGCCGGGTCCTGGTTACCGGAAAGGCATCGCGTAGAGCAGTCCGCCCCGGGTCCACAGGTTGTTGAGGCCCCGTGGGATATTGAGGGGCGTGCCCGGGCCCAGGTTGCGGTCGTAGATCTCGCCGTAGTTGCCGACGTGGCGGATGATGCGCTGGGTGAAGTCGTTGCTCAGGCCCATGCCCTCGCCGAAGTTGCCCTCCAGGCCCAGGAACCGGCGGATGTCGGGGTTGCCGGTGTCGGGGTCGGCGTTGTCGGCCAGGACCTGGTCCAGGTTGCCGGAGGTGATGCCGAATTCCTCGGCCTGGATGGTGGCGTACACGACCCACTTGACCACGTCGAACCAGGCCGAGTCGCCGTTGCGGACGGCCGGCCCCAGCGGCTCCTTGGACATGGTGGCTTCCAGGATCACGTGGTCGTCCGGATTGGCCATCACGGCGCGGCGCGACGCCAGCTGCGACTTGTCGCTGGTCACGGCGTCGCACTGGCCCTGCTCGTAGGCGGTGTACACGGCGTCCACCTGCTCCAGGGTGCGCGGCGTGAAGTCCACGCCCAGGGCCCGGAAGGTGTCGGCCAGGTTCAGTTCGGTGGTGGTCCCGCCGGTGACGCAGATGGTGGCGCCGGCCAGGTCCTCCAGGTTGCGGACGCCCGAGTCCACGCGGACCATCATGCCCTGGCCGTCGTAGAAGGTGGTGGGTGCGAACTCGGCGCCGACGGAGGTGTCGCGGCTGATGGTCCAGGTGGTGTTGCGGATGAGGACGTCGATCTCGCCGGTCTGAAGCGCGGCGAACCGCTCCTCGGCGGTCAGCGATCGCCATTCCACGGCCTCCGGGTCGTCGAACAGGGCTGCGGCGATGGCCCGGCAGAAGTCGGCGTCGAAGCCGGACATGGTGCCGTCTTCCTCCAGGAAACTGAAGCCGGGCAGCGCGCCGTTGACGCCGCAGATCAGGCGGCCCCGCCGCAGCACGGCCTGCAGGGTGCTCTGGGCCTGGCCGGGGGTCTGGCCGGGGGTCTGGCCCATGCCGGTCCCCTGGCCCTGACTGCCGCCCGGAGCCTGGCCGGGGGTGTCGCCCGTCCCGGCCCCACCGCCGTCACCGCCGCCGTCACCGGAGCCGGCCCCGTACTCGCCGCCCGACGGCGCGGGTTCCTGGCTGCCGGTCGAACAGGCGGCCAGGACCAGCGCCGCCCCCAGCGCCAGGACGATCCACAGGGATGGCCTGCGCACGGAAGTTTCCCCCTCTCGGATGGGTACAAGCTCGGCCGATCCCGTCCGGACATGTATCTATGAGGAAGACTGGACGGGCATGCCTGGGATGCCCCGACGGCCTCGGGCGGTGCCCGGCCGGGGCGGGAGGGGAAGATGGAAATCCATGGAAATCCTCTCCCATCACGGGGAGGTGTTTGTGCCGTGGATTTCGAGGAAGCATACCGCGCCTTTGTGGAGTTTCACCGGTCCCGGCGCCGGGGGGAGCGGCGGCGCCGGTTCGACGAGGGACACGGGCATGCCGAGCTGCTGTTCCTGAAACAGGTTTGGTGGCCGGCCTTCGGCAACTTCCGTGACCTGCATCCGGAATATGAGGTCAGCGATTTCAAGGACGGTTACCGCTACCTGGACTTCGCGTTCATCCGCGGCGGGGTCCGCCTGGCCATCGAGATCGACGGGTATGGTCCCCACGTGGCCCGGGTGAGCCGGCGGGACTTCTCGGACCAGCTGCACCGGCAGAATCAACTGGTCGTGGACGGCTGGGCCGTGCTGAGGTTCTCGTACGACGACGTCAACGAGAGGCCGCGGCGGTGCCAGCAGATGATCCAGCAGTTCCTGGGACGGCGGCTGGCCGGCATCGGTTCGCAGGAACTCACGTTCCTGGAGCGGGAGGTGGTGCGCCTGGCCCAGGACCTGGGACGTCCCCTCAGGCCCCGCGACGTATGCGAGCACCTGGACATCGGGAAGCACAGGGCCGTGTCGCTGCTGCGGGGGCTGGTGAAGAAGGGTTGGTTTGACATCCCTCCGAACCGGCAGCGGATCCGTTACTACATCCTCAATGTGCGAACGGAGTTGGGGTTGGTGGGTGAGAGACGCCCGACTCCCGGCGGCCGCCGGCGGCTGCGGCCCCCTGAGAGCGGCCGGCGTCCTGCTGGCGAGCCGGACTCCAGCCGTGCAATCGCCCGTCGTGCAATAGAAGGCAGGAAGAGTTCTTATCCGGGCGAGGAGGCGCGCTCCCGTGCAATATAGACGGGTTACTGCCCTTAATGTGGCCCCGCGGGGGCAGCCCGGACCTGAAAGGGCCCAGATAAGGCGTGTTTGCCTCTTCTATTGCACAGAACCCGGCCGGGCGGGCCGGTTAAGGGCCACAACCACCTTATAATGCACGGCAGTCCTGCTCCTGGGTTACGAGTCGCCGGAGATCGCGACCACGTGGGCGCAGCGGGCAGGCCGGCGCCATGATGTGAACGACCGCGGCCTGCACGGAGAGCGCGCCCGCTGCGGCGTAGGACCCGTGCGCGCCGCCGCCGAACTGTCCATCCCCATGGACGCTCCCACGGACGTTGTAAGGATCGAAAACGTCACCGTGCGCATCGGGACCCGGGACGTGCTCCGCGACGTGTCGTGGCGCGTGGGCGCCGGCGAGCACTGGGCCATCCTGGGCCGCAACGGTTCCGGCAAGACGACCCTGCTGAAACTGATCCACGGCGAGGTCTGGCCCTACGGGGGGCGTGGGCGGGTCGAGGTCCTGGGGCAGCGCCTGGGCGCCTGCGACCTGCCGGTGCTGCGCCGGTCCATCGGTTGGGTCAGCGCCGCGGTGCAGCAGCGGCTGTACCGGCGACAGCCGGTCCTCGACATCGTCCTGAGCGGCAGGTTCGCCACCCTGGGCCTCTGGGACCAGGTTTCCGAGGACGACCGGGCGGCGGCGCGGGCGGCGCTGTCGCAGGTGGGCTGCGGGCACCTGGAGGAGCGTCCCTATGCGGAACTCTCGCAGGGGGAGCAGCAGCGGGTGCTGATCGCCCGGGCGCTGGTGAGCCGGCCCGCCCTGCTGATGCTGGACGAGCCCTGCGCCGGATTAGACTTCGTCGCCCGCGAGGAGGTCCTAGCCGCCGTTGCCCGGCTGGCCCAGGACCCCGGCGGTCCCACGATCCTCTACGTCACCCACCATCCCGAGGAGATCCTGCCGTGCTTCCGGCGGGTGCTGCTGATCGAAGGCGGGCGCTTCGTCGCCCAGGGCGACCGGGAGGACGTGCTGACCGGCCCGGTGCTCAGCGCTGCGTATGGGACGCCGATCCAGGTGGACTGGCTGGCCGGCCGGCCGATCCTGACCCCTGTGCCGTCAGGGACTTGAGAGCCTGGTCCACATGGTGATCGGGCAGCATGCCGCGGATGATGGTGTGGATGCGTCCCTCGGGGTCGATCACAAAGGTGGTACGGTCCACCAGTCCCAGCAGGCGGCCGACGGGGTTGCGGCTCACCACCCCGTAGGCCTCGGCCACTTTCCGCTGGGGATCCGCCAGCAGCCGGAACGGCAGGCGGTGCCTGGCGCGGAAGCGGCGGTGCGAAGCCACGGAGTCGGGGCTCACCCCGAGGACCACGGCGCCGGCGGCTTCGAACTGCGGGTGATGGTCGCGGAAGCGGCAGGCCTCGGCGGTGCAGCCCGGCGTGTTGTCCTTGGGGTAGAAGTAGAGGACCACGGGCCGGCCCCGGAACTGAGACAGGGTCACCGTGTTGCCCTCGTCGTCCACCGCCGTGAAGTCGGGCGCCACGTCTCCGGGCTGGAGCACGGTCGTCCCTCCTCAATAAATGAAGCGGTCCGCACGTCGTGAACCGGTCAACCGGCCGCGCCCTTCAGGACCTTCAGGGCCTCGTCGGCGTGGTCCTCGGCGCGGATGCCGCGGATCACCGCCTGGATGCGTCCCTCCGGGTCGATGACGAACGTGGTCCGGTCGATCCCCTTATACGCGCGGCCGAACATCTTCTTGTCCTTGAGCACGCCGTAGGCCTCGGCCAGGGACTTGTCCGGATCCGACAGCAGGCGGAACGGCAGCCCGTGCTTGTCGCGGAAGCGCTGGTGCGACGCCACCGAGTCGGGGCTGACCCCCAGGACCACGGCCCCCAGCGCCTCCAGCTCCTGGTGCTGGTCGCGGAAACGGCACGCCTCGGCGGTGCAGCCGGGGGTGTGGTCCTTGGGGTAGAAGTAGAGCACCACCGGCCGGCCGCGGAAGTCCGACAGCCTGACGGTGTTGCCCTGGTCGTCGGTGGCGGTGAAGTCCGGGGCCTGAGCGCCGGGCCGGAGCATGGTCATCCTCCTCGGCTTTGCTGGTCCAGCGGAGGGTGCTGGCATTCTAATCCTTGCCCGTCTGGTTTCCCTGTTTTCCATGCCCGCGGGCCGGTGCCTGCCTGCGAGCCGGGGCACGCCGGGGCTTCCCGCGGCCGGGCAGGCCCGGCCGCCTCCGCCGAAGCAGCAGCCCCGCCCGTGCTTTCCAGCGCCGCGGGACCGGATGAAACGGTGACTGGAAGCTTCGGGCCCGCCCCCTGAACCATGCGTGGCTTGTGCCGTCCCTCGCTGGTTCTACCGGTCCCGGCGGCCCTGACCCGGCTGCACTGGGGGAAACCTAGCCGCTTACCCCCGGGACTCGTCCGTGGGACCGTCCGGCGGCAGGCGCCGGGCCACCAGCAGTACCGCGGCCGACAGGACCAGCACGCCCAGCAGGGTGTCGTGGATGGCGGCGTCCAGGCTGGACAGCAGGGCGCCCTGCACCCCTGCGGGCAGGACTGCCGTCCCTTCCGCCAGCAACTGGTTGACGGCGTCGACGCCCACCTCGCCGGCGCCCGGCACGTCGGCCGCCTGCAGGTGCGCCACCAGGCGGGAAGTGAGGAAGCCGCCCACCACCGCTGCGCCCACGGCCTGGCCCAGCTGCCGGGCGAAGGCGTGGGAGGCGGTGGTCACGCCCCGCTCCTGATAAGGCACCGCCGACTGGATGGCGATCACGTAGGGGGTGGTGGTCAGGCCGAAGCCGGCGCCGCTCAGGGCGGTACCCAGCGCCACCCAGAAGGGAGAGGTGCCGGTCCCCGCGGTCAGCAGCACGCCGGCGCCGGCCACCCCGAACAGCGCCCCCAGCGCCGCCGTCCGCCGGTAGCCGGTGCGCAGGATCAGATGCCCGGACGCGGTGGCGGCCAGGGGCCAGCCGATGGACATGGCCGCCAGGCTGAAGCCTGCCACGGTGGGTGAGCGGCCCAGCACCCCCTGGACGAACAGCGGCACCAGCGACGACAGGGCGATGACCAGCACGCCCGCCAGGGCGGCGCCTGTGTTGGCGGCGGCGATCAGCGGCCGGGTGATCAGTTCCAGCGGCAGCAGGGGTTCCGGCGCCCGGCGCTCCCAGTAGATGAACGCCGCCAGCCCGGCCACCGCCAGTGCCGCCAGCACCAGGCCGGGTCCCGAGGTCAGGGCCACGGTCTGGCGCTGGGTCAGCAGCACGATCAGCGACGTCACGCCCAAGACCAGCAGCGCCGCGCCGGCCAGGTCCAGGCGGGCGCCGCGGCGGCGCGGCGGCTCCCGGTGGAAGGCCAGCAGCATGGCCACGCTGACCACGCCGATGGGCAGGTTGACATAAAACACCCACGGCCAGCCCAGGGTGCTGACCAGCACGCCGCCCAGTGCCGGGCCAATCACCGACGAAATGCCCCACACGCTCGACAGGTACCCCTGGATGCGGGCCCGCTCCACCGGGGTGTAGATGTCGCCGACGATGGTCATGGCCATGGGGAAGATGGCCCCGGCCCCCAGGCCCTGGATGCCGCGGAAGAGGATCAACTGGACCATGGACCCGCTCAGCCCGCACAGCAGCGACCCCACCAGGAAGAGGCCGGCGCCTGCCGCGTAGACCGGCTTGCGGCCGATGATGTCGGACAGGCGGCCGAACAGCGGCGTAGTCACCGCCTGGGCCAGGGTGAAGCTGGAGAACAGCCAGGAAAACAGGTGGAAGCCCTGGAGATCGCCGACGATGGAAGGGACGGCGGTGGCCACCACGGTGGC
This sequence comes from Bacillota bacterium, assembly GCA_017577485.1. GTDB lineage: Bacteria > Bacillota > Sulfobacillia > Thermaerobacterales > RSA17 > RSA17. The sequence continues at coordinate 29,088 of PKRI01000011.1, forward strand.
CTCGATGGCGGCCATGAACATGCCGATGACCAGGGCCGCCAGGACCAGCGAGCGGTGGGCGGGCCCGGCCTCGAGTTCGCCCGCGGCCGCCGCGGGATGGACGGGGGCGGCGCCTGCGGACGGACCCGGTTCGGTTCCGGTGCCGGGGCGGGAATTCATCGGACTCCTTCGGGGCGGCGGGCGCCGCCGGTGCCGGCCCGGGTGCACCACCACGCCAGCAGGACTCGCCAGGCCACCAGCAGGGTGAGGCTGGTGGACAGGGCCACGGCCGCAAAGGACGCCGGGATCGGCCGGTCCAGCCACAGGGAACGGCCCACCAGCGCCAGCGGCCCGGCCACGGCGTAGCGCGCGATGACTTGCAGGGCCGTTGCTCCCGGGGACGGCGGCTCCGGCCGGCTGCGGAAACCGCCGGAGACCAGGTTCACCACCAGCCAGGCCGCCGCGAAGGGAAGGCCCGTCCGGGCGATGTCGACCACGCCCAGGGTCAGCCCGTGCGAGCCGCGGCCCAGCATGCTGAACAAGGTCAGGACGATCAGGTCGCCGATGATCAGGACGGTCCCGCGCCAGGCCACCGGCCCACCTCCCGGGTCCCGATACGCGTTGAGGACTGCGTGTTCTCGAGATACGCGTCCTGGAGACGCACGTCCTCTCCCACGATGATAACCGCTGCCGGGAAATTCAACAGGTCAGGGGGAGGGTGCCTGCCGCCGGTGGCGGCCAGGGGTGCGGTGGGTGTTTCGGGCCGGGCGCGCCGCCGGGTTGTCGGAGGCGCAGACAGGCGTTAGGGCGGAGGCAGGGCCAATGGACATGCCGCCCGGCAAGCGAAGGCCGAAAAAGACCCTAACCGTGTCGAATCATGTCGACCCGGGCATAACAAGGTGCAGACCGCTCTTAAGAACCGGGAATCCCGGGGACGGTCGGGGACAACCCGCCTATTAGGTGTCGCAAGCGGCCTTACGGTGCCCGCAAAGCCTCGATCTGCCAATGATTAGAGCCCAAGTGTGCTTACAGTGCACCGTCCTCATCGCGCCGGGTTGCTTACGCGCCGTACGGGCTCTTCCGGGTGAACATCAGGGGCTGCGGCAGGAGCAGCAGCGGCCGACACGGCCGGCAGGGTCCCGGGGCGTACCCGCGTACCCTGTCCCCTGGGGTGAACCGGTCATGCCCACGCATGTGCTCTTCGTATGTCTCGGCAACATCTGTCGCTCGCCCCTGGCCGAGGCCGTGTTCCGGGCCAAGATCGCCGAAGCCGGGCTCGCCGACGCCTTCGCCGTGGACTCGGCCGGCACCGGGTCCTGGCACGTGGGCGAGCCGCCTGACGAGCGCACCCGCCGGGTCGCCCGGGCGCGGGGCATCGAACTGGCCCGTACGGCCCGGCAGATCCGACGCGACGAGCTCGACCGCTGGGACTACATCGTCGTCATGGACGAGTCCAACCGGCGGGACGTTCTGTCCCTCGGCGCCGACCCCGCCCGCGTGGTGAAACTGCGGGACTTCGATCCCGAGGGCCCCGGCGACGTCCCCGACCCCTACTACGGCGGCCTCGACGCCTTCGAGCAGGTGTACGGGATCATCGACCGGTCGCTGGACGGGTTCCTGGAGGCCCTGCGGCCCAGCCTCGACCCGGGGACCGGGCTCTGACATGGCGCTGATCCTGGACGACCGCGACCGGGCCCTGCTGGCGGGCGAGGAAGGCGAGGGCGCCCGCCTGGCCATGAAGATCATCGTGCGCATGGCCGAGATCGCGGGTGCCCGCCGGCTGCGGGACATCACCGGCGCCCACATCGACGGCTGCCTCTACCACGGCCAGGCGGGGCTGGACTTCGTGCGCCGGCTGGCTGACGGCGGCGCCCGGGTCCGCGTCCCCACCACGCTGAACGTGGCGTCCCTGGACCTGCTCCATCCGGAGCTGTTCCGGGGCGACCGGTACACGGCCGAGCAGGCCCGCCGCCTGATGGACGCCTACGTGGAGCTGGGCTGCGAGCCCACCTGGACCTGCGCGCCGTACCAGTTGCCCCGCCGCCCGGCCTTCGGCGAGCATGTGGCCTGGGCCGAGTCCAACGCCATCGTTTTCGCCAACTCGGTGCTGGGTGCCCGGACCGACCGGTATGGCGACTTCATCGACATCTGCGCGGCGGTGACCGGCCGGGTCCCGGACGCCGGGCTGCACCTGGACGCCAACCGCCGCGGCCGGGTGGTGTTCCGGCTCACGGGCGTCAACCCGCGCCTCCTCGAGGAGGACGCCTTCTACCCGGTCCTGGGCCACCTGATCGGCCGGATGGCGGGCGCGGACATCCCGGTGATCGTCGGCCTGCCGCCGGTGGAGTCGCCGGCGGGTGCGCCCGCTGCGCCGGTCGCCGGAGGCCTGCCCGGCTGCGTTGAGGACCGGCTCAAAGCCCTCGGCGCCGCGGCGGCGTCGTCGGGGTCGGTGGCCATGTTCCACGCGGTGGGACTGACGCCGGAGGCGCCGACCCTGGAAGCCGCCCTGCACGGCCAGCCGCCGGACCGGGTCATCGAAGTGACGCCGGCCATGCTGGCCGGGGCCCGCGACAGCCTGACCACAGCGGCTGATGGTCCCCTATCGGCGGTCAGCGTCGGCACGCCCCACTTTTCCATTCACGAGTTCGCGGCGCTGGTGCCCCTGCTGGAGGGGGTGCGCCTCCACCCGGGGGTCGACTTTTATGTCAACACCAGCCGGCACGTGCTGGCCGAGGTGGAGCGCCGCGGCTGGCTGCCGGTGTTGGAGGCCGCCGGCGTCACCATCGTCACGGATACGTGCACGTACGTGACGCCCGTCATGCGGCAGCGGCGGGGCATCATCATGACCAACTCGGCCAAGTGGGCCTACTATGCCCCCGGAAACCTGGGGGTGGAGGTGGCCTTCGGCAGCCTGGCGGAGTGCGTGCGGTCCGCGGTGGCGGGGAGGGTGGTGCGCGATGACGGGCTGTGGCGGGCATGAGGTGCCGGCCGGCGGGCAGCATCCCGGCCGGCAGGATCCTGGTGGCGGCCGTGTCCCGGAGCCGGCGGCGGGGAGCGCAGCCACCGGGCGCGTCCTTCGCCTGCGGGGACAGGTGCTGGTGGACGGCGCGGCGTCGGGTCCGCTCCTCAAGCTGGACGAGCCCCTCAGTTTCTGGGGCGGGCTGGACCCTGCCGGCGGGTGCATCATCGACCGCCGCCATCCCCAGTGCGGACGGTCCGTGGCGGGGCACGTGCTGCTGATGCCCGGGGGCCGCGGCTCCAGCTCGTCCAGCACCGTGCTGGCCGAAGCCATTCGGTTAGGCACGGGGCCGGCCGCCATCCTGCTGACCTCTCCCGACGGGATCATCGCCCTCGGTGCCCTGGTGGCCCGGGAGTTGTACGGGCGGGCGTGCCCGGTCGTGGTGGTGGACCCGGCGGCCTGGCCGGAAGAGGCCCCCGACGGGGCCGGCGTGGCGGTGGACCCGGGCGGGTTCGTGCACGTCGGCGTGCAGCTTACGGACGGCGACGGCTGAGGGCCCCATGCGTACGGTCCTGCCGGTGAGGGGGGCGCCGCTGGCGCGGCGCCCTTTTTCTTATCCGGGCGGCATGTTGCTGGGGTGGGGGACGTCACCAGCGGGAGACCTTGCCCGCTGCGGGCGTGCACAATAGACGCTACTTGGGCCTTATCTCCCGGAGAATGGGGCTCCCGGTGCATGGTAAGCGCGACTCAAAGGTTAACAGGCGGGTTTTCGCTGGCGGCCCCCGGCGTTTCCCGGGCTGAAAGGCCGGTTTGTCTCTTACTGTGCACCGGTCGACATCATTCGACAGCGTTTAGGCCTGTTGTGCCCTTCCGTTACACCGCTACACCGCGGCGGGGTCGCCGGTGGGGCCACCGGCGGGGCCACCCGCAGCCGGCCCGCCCGCCGGGCCCCCGGACCGGATCCGCCGCGCCCGGCGCAGCACCAGCAGCGCCGCCACCCGCCGCTCCGCCCGGCCCAGCAGCGGATGCTCGACGCCTCGGCGGCGCGAGAACAGCAGTGCCCCCTCGTCACCCTCCAGGGCCATGGCGTGGACCACACCCACGCGGATCAGGTCAAGGGCCGCCGCCTCCAGCGTGGCGCCCCGCCAGGCGCCCAGAATCACCGTGCCGTCGGGCCGGATTCCGACGGCCGTCCGGGCCAGGGGTTCCCCAGGGGCCAGGTCGCCCAGGCCCAGCCGTTCGATCTCCCGGGACACATCGGTGGGCAGACCGGACCGCACCAGCACCGGACCCCCGCCGACGGCGATGCGGGCCGCCCGGGCCAGCGGCCGGGTGGGCTGCTCCGCGATGAAGGCCCCGCCGCGGTTCAGGACCACCAGCGCCGGCCAGTCCAGGGGGTAGGCGGCCAGCAGCCGGCCGCGGCGGGCCAGCACGCCGCAGGTGATCAGCGGATTGCCGTAAGCGGCGTTGGCGGCCACGCGCCAGGGCCCCGGGTATGTGGCCAGCAGCCGCCGCGCCCGCAGCAGCCGCCGGCGGCGGGGCAGGACCAGTTCTACAGCGTGGGGACGGGCACCGTAGACGAACATCTCCGAACCGTACATGTCAGAGTTTACGTAAGCGCGGGAGGGAGATGTGCGCGGGCGCTCCGGAAAGGGACGGGCAGGCGCAGGCCGTGGGGTGGAACCAGGGAGCGGCGCGCCGCGCCGTCAGAGTCCCAGCCTGGGGCTGGGGAGCATGTTTGCAGGATCAAACACCGCCTTCACCCGGCGGCTGAGTTCCGCGGCAGCCGAGGGGCGGCTGCCCAGGTTCCGGTGGGCCGCGGTGGGCCCGGCTTCCAGCGCCGCGTAGCCCGTCCAGGCGCGCAGGTCCGCGTCGAGCCGGGCGACGGCCTCGGCAAGCCGCTCTGCGGCGGGCGAGCCCGCCTCGACGGGCGGCCCCGGCAGAACCCACCACATCAGGCCGGCGGCGGCATCAGCGCGGAGGGGGGCGGCGTCCAGCGGGGCCAGGTGTTCCCGGGCGCGCGCCCAGGCGGCGGCCAGTCCTGCGGCCGGGACCCCGAGGCGGACCACGGCGCACCCCGAAACGGGTGCTGCCTCGACCGCGCCCAGCAGGTCGCGATGATCCGCAACCGGCAGCGGGCCCTCGGCAGCCACCTCGATGGCCGCAGCCGCACCGGCGGCTCGTGCGGCGCCCGCAGTCACGCCGGCGCCCGCCAGCAGCGCCTCCAGGTCGCGGACCTGCCGGGCCACCACGGCCTCGTCGCCGTCCACGTCGACCCGCACCCGCACCCGGCCGCCGGTCCACAAGATCTGCACCGCAGACGGCTGCAGCACGGAATTGACCGCCGCCATGGCTGCCCGGTGGGCCGCCTGCAGGCCCGTGAAGTCCGCCGTCACCCAGCCGCGGCACTGGGGCAGGGGCAGGACCTTGAAGGTCACCTCGGTGATCACCGCCAGGCCGCCGAAGGACCCCACCAGCACCTTGCACAGGTCGTACCCGGCCACGTTCTTGATCACCCGCCCGCCGGGGGCGATGACCCGTCCCCCCGGCAGCACGGCCCGGGCGCCGATGACCAGGTCGCGCACGGCCCCGTTGGCCACCCGCCGCGGCCCCGAGGTCGCGGCGGCCACGACCCCGCCGACCGTGGCGGACCCGGCCAGGGGCGGGTCCAGGGGCACCCACTGTCCCGCCTGTCCCAGTTGGTCCTGGAACTCGGCCCAGCCCAGGCCGGCAGGCGCCGAGGCCACCAGGTCGTCGGCGTCGTGGCGCACGCCGCTGCGCAGGCCAGTGGTCTCCAGCACGATGGGCACCCCCTCGGGGAGGTCGCCCCAGGCCTGCTTGGAACCCCGGCCGCGGATCGCCAGCAGCGGCGGGAGGTGAATCGCCCCAGCGCCGTCACGGCCGCCGGGGGTGGTGCCGGCGCTGGGGACGGCGCTGTGTCCGCCGCTGCCCCCGCCCTCCAGCGCCTCGGCGGCCAGCCGCAGGGCGGTGGCCACGCCCTCCTCGTCCTGGGGACGCACCACCAGAGCCGGACCGCCGGCGTCCACCGCCGCGGTGCCCAGCGCGTCCGAGAGGCGCCGGGCCAGCGCGTCCACGATATTGCCGGGAACCCGGCTAGCCATGCGAGGGACCCTCCCGGGAACGGGACCCGTCCCCGGCGCCGGGACCTGCCGCAGCGCCGGATCCCTCCAGCGCCCGGGCCAGCACGTCCACCAGGTGCTCAACGCGCACCGGCGGTCCGTAACGCTGGGCCCCGTAACGCAGCTGCAGGATGCAGCCGGGATTGGGCGCCACCACCAGGTCGGCGCCCGTCGAGGCCACCGCCTGCATCTTGGCGGCCAGCATCCGTTCGGAGATCTCGGGCTGGACCAGGTTGTAGATGCCGGCGCTGCCGCAGCAGCGGTCCGACCCGGGCATTTCCACCAGTTCCAGGCCCTCGATGCGGGCCAGCAGCCGGCGGGGTGCACTGCGGACCCCCTGCCCGTGGGCCAGGTGACAGGGGTCCTGATACGTGGCCCGGCACGGCTCGATGCGGCCCAGCGTCGTCTCGGGAAGCACCTCGTCCAGGAACTCGGTCACGTCGCGGACCCGCGCCGCGAAGGCGGCCGCCGCCTCGGCCCACTCGGGGTCGCCGGCCAGCAGGTGCCCGTATTCCTTCATCGCCGCGCCGCACCCGGCGGCGTTGACCAGTACCGCGTCCAGCGGCCCGCAGGGCCCGTCGGGATGGAAGGCCTGGATGTTGCGGCGGGCCATGGCCCGGGCGCCTTCGGGATCGCCGTTGTGGACGTTCAACGCGCCGCAGCACGTCTGGGCCCGCGGGATCACTACCTCGCAGCCGGCCCGGCGCAGCAGGGTCACCGTGGCCTCATTGGACGGGGCAAACAGCGTGCCCATGACGCAGCCGCTCAGCAGCCCCACCCGGTAGCGCCGCGGGCCCAGCGCCGGCAGCACCTCCGGCGGGTCAAAGAAGCGGCCGGGAAACTCGGGCAGCATGGCATCCACCCGCGCCAGGGACGCGGCGATCGTGCCCGGGGCCGGGGGCTCGCCGCCGGGTCCCGCCAGGAGACCCTGCTGGATCTGCCGGCGGAGCCACGACCGGCTGAACCACCGGGCCAGCGCGGCCGCCGCCCGGACGCGGCCGGGGTGAGGCAGCACATGGCGCAGGGCCGCCTGGACCGCCCATCCCGGCAGCGAGGGCGCCGGGGCGGCACCGACGCGTCCAGGCAGGGCAGTCTCCCGGTCGTCCATGGTTCCGCCCTCAGCGGGGATGCCCGCCGGGGCCTGCGCCTGGTCCCCCGGGCCCTCCGCCCGGCCCTCCGCCCGGCTGCCCGCCCGTGCCGCCAGCGCCGGCGCCACCGCTTCCACCAGCGCCGCCCCTCCCGGCGGGCCCACCAGCGCCCGTGCCCACTCCACCAGGCGGCCGTACTCCACGCCCGCCGGGCACGCGGTCTCGCAGGCCAGGCAGCCCACGCACCGGTACATGTGCAGCGCGAACCGGTCCCCGGGTTCCAGGCGCCCCTCGGCCACGGCGGCGATCAGGGCGATGCGGCCCCGGGGCGAGTCCGGCTCTTCCCGCAGCAGGTCATAGGTGGGACAGGCGCTGAGGCAGAAGCCGCAGTGGACGCACTTGTCCAGGATCCCGGCGATGGCGGAGGCGTCGGGGTGTCCCGCGGTGCTCATACCCACAGCCCCATCTCAGCCAGGACTTCCGGTGCCATCTTGGCGGTGAACTCCGAACACGACACCGGCGACGGCAGCAGTTTCTCGGGATTCATCAGCCGCTCCGGGTCAAAGGCCGTCTTCACGGCCTTCATCACGTCCAGGGTCTCCGGGCTGAACAGCCACTCCAGGTAGGCGTTCTTCTCGATGCCCAGGCCGTGCTCGCCGCTGATGGTGCCGCCGGCGTCGATGCACAGCCGCACGATCTCCTCCCCGGCCGCCAGCACCCGCTGGATTTCGCCCGGCTTGCGGACGTCGAACAGCAGGTTGGGGTGCAGGTTGCCGTCGCCGGCGTGGAACACGTTGGCCACCTGCAGGCCGTAGCGGGCGGCGATGGCCCGGATCTCGTCCAGCACCTCGGGCAGCCGCGACCGGGGCACCACCGCGTCCTGCACCAGGTAATTGGGCGCCAGGCGGCCCAGGGCACCGAAGGCACCTTTGCGGGCGGCCCAAAGCCGGTCCCGGTCGGCAGGGTCCTCCGCCACCCGCACCCAGCGGGCCCCGTTGGCGGCGCAGACCCGGCGGATCACCGCCTCCTGGGCATCGAAGCCGTCGGCCAGGCCCTCCAGCTCGATCAGCAGGGCGGCGCCGCAGTCCATGGGGATGCCGGCGCCCACCGCCGGTTCCACCGCCTGGATGGTGACGTCGTCGATCATCTCCAGGGCCTGGGGAACCAGGCCGCTGGCGATGATGTCCGACACCGTCTGCCCGGCGGCCCGGACGCTCTCGAACACGGCCAGGAAGGTGCGGACCGCTTCGCGCCGCCGCATCAGCCGGACCACGACCTCGGTGACGATCCCCAGCGTGCCCTCGGATCCCACGAACAGCCCCACCAGGTCCAGTCCCGGAGCGTCGGGCGCCGCGGCGCCCAGCCGTACCACCTCGCCATCGGGCAGCACCGCCGTGAGGCCCAGCACGTGGTTGGTGGTCACGCCGTAGGACAGCGTGTGCACGCCGCCGGAGTTGTTGGCCACGTTGCCGCCGATGCTGCACGCCAGCTGGCTGGACGGGTCCGGCGCGTAGAAGTAGCCCTGGCCCATCACCGCCCGGGTAAGGTCGATGTTGACCAGGCCGGGCTGGACCACAGCGATGCGGCTCTCCAGGTCCACGTGCAGGATGCGGTTCATCTTGGCGGTGACCAGCAGAACGCCGCCGGTCACCGGGATGGTGCCGCCGGCCAGGCCCGTGCCCGCGCCCCGGGGGATGACGGGTGCGCCGTAGCGGCGGCAGACCCGCACCACCGACGCCACTTCCTCGGTGGAGGTGGGGAAGACCACCAGGTCAGGCAGGGCCCGGAACACGGAGCCGTCGTTCTCGTAGGCGATGAGGTCTTCGGGATAGGAGCGCACCCGCTCGGGCCCCAGCACCGCCTGCAGTTCCCGCTGCAGGCCGGCGCGGTCGAAAGGCACGCGAAAAGCCGGATCGGCAGCGCCGGCCGCGCCGGCCCTGCCGGCGATATGGGCGCTGTGGGCCTTGTCGGCCCGATCGGCCAAGTCGGCCACGTCGGCCATGGAGCGCGCCTCCCGGGGAGCCTCGCGGCGGTGTTCCTGGCTATGCCATTCCGGCTCCCGGGCGGAAGTTCCTGCCTGCAGCAGCGGGAGCCGGTGGGGTCCGGCGCGAAGGTACGCCGGAAACGGTGGGAGGAGGTTCGACGGCTGCCGTGCCGACCTTCGATCAGTTCACCGAGTTCGACATCCGCGTCGGGACCATCGTCAGGGCGGAGACCTTTCCCGAGGCCCGCAAGCCCGCCTACCGGCTGGAGATCGACTTCGGCCCCCTGGGCACCCGCCGGTCCAGCGCCCAGATCACCGATTTATATGCGCCGGAGGACCTGGTGGGACGCCAGGTGGTGGCGGTGGTCAATTTCCCGCCCAAGCGGATCGCCGGGTTCGTGTCGGAGGTGCTGGTGTTGGGGGCTTACACCGACGCGGGGGTGGTGCTGCTGCAGCCGGAGCGCGCGGCGCCCAACGGGTCGCGGATCGGGTAACCGGTGGCCGGACCCGCCCTGCCCATGGACTCCCTACACATGGACTGGCCCCTTCCCGCATAGACAATAGCGCGGACGTGCACCGCATCCGACGCCTCGGGAAGGTGACGGTGCAGCCATGACCTCGGCGCCGCGGCCTCGCGTCAACCTGCACTTCCACCTGCGGCCGGCCCTGGTCCAGGAGGCGGTCCAGGCCCCTTCGGACGCCCCGGGGTACGGTCCCCTGCAGGAACGGGGGTCACGGCAGGAGGGTGGCCCCCGCCCGCAGCGCGGGTCGCGGAACGTCCGCCGCCTTCCGCAGGTCATGCGGGCCCGCGAGGCCCCGGCCCCAGGGGAACGGGATCGCCCCGGCATTGGGGAGCCAGGACCCGGGTCGGCCGGAGGGGTCCTGGAGCCGGTCCCGGACGCGGCCCTGGAGCCGGCCCCGCCGCCGCGGCCCCTACCGGGCCCCGCCGTGCGCCGGTCGCCGGACCCGCCGCTCTGGACCGGCGACATCACCCTGGAGCCCGGCTACACCATCGAGGCGGTGGCGGCCGGGCTCACCTTTCCCAGCGACCTCACCTTCGACGACCGGGGCCGCCTCTACGTGGCCGAAGCAGGGGTGGACCTGGGCGGCGGCTGTGTGGCCGGCGTGGTCCCGCGGGCCGCCGAGGGCGGAGGGGGCAGTGCGGGCCGGGGGAGCTGCCGGGGTGGAGGCAGCGGCCGCATCCTCCGCGTCGAGGAAGACGGGTCCCTGGTGGAAGTGGCGGCGGGTTTCGAGCCGCCCCTGGCCGCCCTGACCTGGCACGACGGTGCCTTCTACGTGGCCGAAGGGCGCGACCCCGCCCGCATCGTCAGGGTGTGGCTCGACAGGGGCGCGGGCAGCCCCCGCCGCGAGACGGTGGTGGACGGCCTGCGGGCCGGCGGTGACCACGGCATCAGCCAGATCGCCTTCGGCCCGGATGGAAAGATGTACTTCGCCGTCGGCAGCGCCACCAACGCCGGTGTGGTCGGCATCGACAACCAGTACCACACCCGCTGGCTGGCCGAGCGGCCGGATTTCCGCGACGTGCCCGCGCGGGACCTGGTCCTGCGCGGCCTCAACTTCCCGTCGGTGGACCCCCGGGAGGTGAACCCCCTGTCGGAGGTGCTGACGGGGCCATTCCTGCCCTTCGGGCAGGCGTGTCGTCCCGATCAGCGGATCCGGGGAGATGCGCCGGCCAACGGGGTGCTCTACGAGGCCGGGCCGGACGGCGGCGGCCTCACAGTCTTCCTGGACGGCGTGCGCCACGTGACCGGCCTGGGCTTTTCCCCGGACGGCAGGCTCTACTTCACCGAGCAGGGGTTTGAACTGAGGGGAAGCCGGCCCATTGCCGGCGTCGACGCCCTGTGGGAAGCGGTGCGCGGCGGGTGGTACGGGTTCCCCGACTACAGCGGCGGCGTTCCCGTCATCCACCCGCGGTTCCGCGTCAAAGGTTACCCGCCGCCGGACTTCGTGCTCAGCGACCACCCGCCCCTGGCCACCCAGCCTGCCGTGGTGTTTCAGCACGGTTCGGGACCGACGAAGTTCGACTTCTCGCCCGGGGGCGCGTTCGGGTATCCGGGTTGGATCTTTGTGCCGCTGTTCGGTCCGCGGTGGTGGGAACCGGCGAGCACCTCGCCCGGCGGTCCCGGCGGCGCCGCCGGATCCGGTGACGCCCGTGACGGCCGGGGCAACGGCGGCCCCGCCCCGGGCTTCCGGTTGGTCCGCGTCAACGTGGACACGGGCCGCTGTGCCGACCTGCTGGTGATCAACCGCCCGGCGGCGGGCGGCGACGGTCCCTGGCGACCCGCAGCGGTGCGCTTCACCCCCGACGGCAGCGCCCTGTACCTGCTGGACTACGGGCCGGTCCTCTTCCGCGGGGGCACGGCCGTTTCCGCCGCCGCCGGCGGTGCCCTGTGGCGCATCTGGTCGATTTGAATCGGGCGGCGTCTCCGGACGCGCTTAAGAATTCATTAAGATTTATGCAATTCCGTCCTAATGGTCCCCCGGTAGAATTCCGACACGCTGCAGGTCGCCCGGCCACCAGGCGGGGCGATGGTGGGGGAACCAGATCGCCCCGCCGCGATGGCTTGCGAAGGCGAGATGGGCCCGTGAGCACCAACGCCGCGACCGGCCGGGGACCCGGCCGGCGAGGGGTGAGCGCCGTGCAGGCTCAGGGTGACCCGTTTTTCAAGGTCCTTACGGGTTACCGCTATCTCTCCTGGCTGATCACGTCAGGGCTCTACCTGATGACCTTCGCCACCGGTGGCCGGCCCAGTGGCTTTCAGCTGGGCGTGACAGCCAGCCTGCTGCTGGCGGCTGTGGTGACGCACGGCCTGCACCGGGCCTACTGGGGCCAGCCCCAGGCGCTGGTGCCCATCCTGTTGTTCGAGAGCGCGGCCACCCTGGCGCTGCTCTGGCCCACCGGCGGCCTCGACAGCGTCTTCATCTGGTATGCCATAAACCCCATCCTGGCGGCGGCTTCGAGCCTGTCGCTGCGCTGGTCGCTGGGGCTGGCCGCCGGCATCCTGGCGGCCGCCTCGGCAATGGTGGCCGTGCCGCTGGGTACCGTAACGGGATGGGACGTACGGGCCCCGGTCTTCCCGGACCTGGCGCAGGCCTTTCCGTGGGGTGACAGCCGCCTCTACACCGCCCTGATCTTCGTGCTGGTGACGGTGGGGGTCCAGGTCCTCGCCGCTCTGAGTCGCACCGTCTACCGCCAGAACCTGGAGCTCGGCCGCAAGAGCCTGCAACTGCAGCGGGCCCTGCACGTGCGGGAAGCCCTTTACGAGTTGATCGAGCGGTTGTCCGAAGTGGTGGACGAGCCCCAGGTGGCAGCGGCGGTCACCTCAGCCTGCCGTCGGCTGGTGGGGGCCGAGCGGCTGGAGGTCTGCATGGGGGGCCAGGCGCTGGAGGGCCAGGCTTCGGCCGGCGGTCCGGCGCCGTCGATCCGCGTTGACCTGGCGGCACCGGGGCGGGTCTACGGGTGCATTGACGCTTACTACGGGCCCTGCGCCGACCCGTTCCAACTGGCGCAGGACCGGGCGGCGCTGGAGCGAGTGGCGGAACTGGCCGCGGCTGCCCTGGAACGGCTGCGCCTGGCCGAGTTGAACCGGCAGTTGAGCGTGGCCGCCGAGAAACAGCGCATCGCCGACGAGCTTCACGACTCCGTGGCCCAGCAACTGTTCAACATCAGCACCTCCTGCTACGCGCTGCAGCACGGGTGGAGGGACCTGCCGGCAGACGAGGTCTCCCGGCGCCTGGCCGCGGTGGGCAGGGCGGCCAGCGTGGCGGCCCGCTCCCTGCGGCAGTCCATCTACGGCCTGGTGCCCCAGCAGGAGGCGGTCCCGGCGTTCTCGGAATCCGTCCGGCGGTATGCCGCGGACATCGCCCAGGTCCACGGCGTCAAGGTGACCTGTCGTGTGCCCGGCGAGGTGGACGCCGCGAAAGCCCACGTGTCCCGCGCCCTCTGGCGGGTGCTGCAGGAGGCGGTGGGCAACGCCCTGGTCCACAGCGGCTGCTCCGCCATCCAGATCCGGCTGTCGGCCCACCGCGGCGGGTGGACGCTGCTGGTGGCCGACGACGGACGGGGCCTGCCGCAGGGTGAGCAGCCGGTGGCGGCAGGCCGAGGCCTGGCCAGCATGGCAGCGGTTGCCCGGAAGGCCGGCGGCCGGCTGCGCCTGTGGAGCCGCCCGGGCCGGGGAACCGTGGTGGCCTGCCGGATCGCGGCCGCGGACAGGGCCCGAACCGCCGGGAAGCGGGCAGGGATCGTGAACGGCGTGGAGGCGGCAGCCTGGTGAGCGAGCAGCGGATCCGCGTGATCGTCATCGACGATCATCCCCTGGTCCATCAGGGCGTGGCCGCAGTGGCCGCCCTGCACGAAGACCTGGAGTTCGCCGGCGCGGCGGCGACGACCGACGAAGGCCTGCGCCTGCTGGCGCAGCAGCCCGACGTGGCCGTGGTCGACCTGCGGCTGTCGGGATCCTCGGGCCTGAACCTGATCGAGGAAGGCCGGCGCACGGCGCCGGGCTGCCGCTTTGTGCTGTTGAGTTCAATGCTGAACCCGGCCGCGGTCCGGCGCGCCATGGAACTGGGCGTCACCGCGGTGCTCTCCAAGGAGGCCCCGCCTGAGGACATGGTGACGGCGATCCGGCGCGCGGCCCAGGGCAGGCCCTACGTGGACCCCTCGGTGATGGACGTGGTGCTGGCCCCGGTGGGCGGCCGCGGCGGCCTGGAGCAGTTGACGGACCGGCAGCTGGACGTGCTGGCAGCCCTGGCCCGGGGCATGGGTACGCAGCAGATTGCCGACCACCTGTCTGTCGCGGAGTCCACGGTGAAGAAGCACATCAGCGAGATCCTGGCGAAACTGGGCCTGGCCGACCGCACCCAGGCGGCGCTGTACGCCGTGGCCCAGGGGCTGGTGGATGTGTCGGAACTTCAACATGCCCTCGGCTCCGGAGCGGGGGAGTGAAGGGGATGGTCATGCGAATTCGCGGCAGGTGGCGCCGCGGACCGTGGCCGGCCGTTCTGGCGGTCGCCGCAACCGCGCTGGTCCTAGGGGTGCAGGCTTATTCCAGGGCCGATGTGAGCCTGTCGTCCCACGTGACCGTGGTGGCCGGAGAGGAGGCCGCGACGCACTCGCTGCTGACGGTCGGCACCTTCGCGCCCGACGTGCCCTCCGAGCCGCTGCCGCTTACGACGGGGACCGAGGGCGAGGACGGCGGCGAAGATCTGCCCCTGACGGCCTTCGCGGCGCTTGAACCGCTGCCCATCGGGCCGCTGGCTTGCGGCACCGTCACCAACAACACCGGCCACCGGATCGAGGAGTTGGCCGTTTACGGCGACGACGACGCCTGGGGTCGGGTCAGTGTGGCGGACGAATGGTTGGAACCCGGCGCGAGCACCGACCTGCTGTGCGATATCGACGGCCTGGCGCCGGGCTCGTACCGCTGGCAGGGTGAGGTCTTCGCGGCCTGGGCCGAGGGTTCGGCGCGCGTCCGGTTCGAAGTGGTCTTCGAGGTGCCGGAGGCTCTGCCGGTGGGCGGGGAGGAGCCGCCGGCGGGCGAGGGTGCGGTGGAGCCGGGTGACGAGCCGGTCGAGGAGCCCGGTGTCCCCGGCGAGCCGGCCGACCCCACGGAATCCGAGAAAACGGACGAGCCTGGCGGCTCGACCGGGCTCACCGAGCCCGGTGAATCCCCGGCCGAGGAGTCCAGGGGCGAGGACCAGCAGCGGCAGGAATCGCCGCACGAACCCGGCGGCGGGCCGGGCGGCGGCACGGGCGAGACGGCCGGACCGGGTGACGGCACGGGCGGCACGGGTGAGCCCGGCGATGGTACGGAAGGTCTGGGCGAGGATCCCGAGCAGGATCCGGGTGAGAGCCCCGTTCGAGGTTCGGGTGAGGATCCGGTGGAGCCCGGTGAGGGCGGCGCCGGAACCGGCGGTCCTGACACCGGCAGGGATCCGGAACAGCCGGGGGGCGGGGACGCTCCTTGAAGACCCGACTCCTGAGCGGGTTCCTGCTGGCGTCGCTGCTGCTGCTGGCGGGTGCGCTGCTCACCATGACGGCCTTCCGGACGCCGGTGGAATCTTTGCGGACGGTGACCGACCTGTCCGCCGACGTGGAAACCACCTTTACCCACCGCGTCCTGCCGCTGCCGTCGGCGCTCTACCCGGAGCCAGCGCCGCTGGAGAACCAGCCTTTCTTCTACATGCGGCTGCTGGATCAACTCAGCCTGCAGGTCGATACGGCGGTAACCCTGCGCCCGGCCGCCCACGTCGAGGGGACCGCCGAGATCCTCGTACGGGTGGTGGCGCCGGAACGGTGGGAGCGCAGCTTCGTCCTGCAGCCGGCTCGGCCGTTCCGCAGCGCCGGGCCTGTCGAGCGCGTGGCCGTGTTCCAGGACACCTTCCCCATCGACCTCAGCCAGTACCAGGACTTCATTGCCATGGTCGAGGAGGAAACCCGGGTGATGCCCCGGGGCGACTACCAGGTCGTGGTGGTCCCTGTGGTGGAGTTCCGCGCCTGGCGGGACGGGTCCGGCGCCTCGTCGCTCCAGCCGGAGGTCCAGGAACGCTTCGAGTTTCCCTTTGCTTTCACCCTGGCCGGCAACACCCTGATGCCCCAGCAGCAGTTGAGCCAGGGCCGCAGCGCCGCGGCGAGCCGCACCGTGACTGAGCCCGGCGTCGTGCGGCTGGCCGGCCTCAGCCTGGGCGTCAGGGCCGCGCGGCTGGTGGGGCTCGTGACCACGGGCGCGGCGGCCGTGCTGGTCCTGGTGCTGGGGGGCCAGGCCCGGCGCACCGCCCGCAGCCAACCCGAAGCCCAGCGCATCCGCCGCCGCTACCGGGCGCGGCTGCTGTCGGTGCGGCCCGACGCAGGCCCCGTGATCACGGGCAGCGTGGTGCCCCTGGCCGCCTTTCAGGATCTGCTGCGGGTGGCCGACCAGCTGGAGCAGCCGGTTTTGATGGTGCCCGGCGAAGACGTGTACCGTTTCGCTGTGGTGGGCGAGCGGGTGACCTATGTCTACGAGGCGGCCGCCGGCCCCCAGGAGGTGGGCGAGGCTGCCGACTGAGGGAACTGCGCCGGTCCGCTGCTGCTGCTGAGCCCGTTGCCGCCCCCAGCGGCCGGCGGCTAGCGGCCCAGGCGCAGGGGCCGCAGGCTGCGGGCCAGGCCGTGCACCAGTTCGAACCGCAGGCTGGGGTCCACCAGAGGGATCAGGAACACCGGCAGGGCGGGGATCAACGACACCACCCCCAGGGCCAGCCAGTAGCTGCGCTGGGCCAGCGCGGCGATGACGCCAGCCGGGAGAATCGGGTAGAACAGGCCCACCCAGATGTGGGCCGCATGCTGCCCCTCGCTCTCGGCCGTAATGTGCATGGTCACGTCCAGTTCCTGGCCCGGATTGATGGTGCCGCGCTGGGGTTCCACCCGCACCTGGGGGTCGCTGCTGTGGACGGCCAGGACCAGCGGCAGGCCGCCCTGCTTGTTCTCGACGGTGGTGAGACGCCGCTCGACCCGGTCCCCGACCATCAGCTGGCCGATGCTGCTTCCCATGATGGCGGCGCGGCCCTCCGACGACACCGCATAGGTGAAGGCGTACTGCTGGCTCAGGACCAGGCAGGCCGCCCCCACCAGCACCGTCAGGCTCACCCCACCCATGACGTAGACCATGGCGTCGGCCATGCCCCGCCGCCGGCGGCGCGAGCGCCGGCGCCCCGGGGAATGGGCGGCGAAGGCCAGCACCAGGATCAGCAGGGCCGCACCGGGCAGGGCGTAGGGCCGGTCCACCAGCGTCTCCGCCCACAGCGGCAGGTAGCCCAGCAGGGGGATGCGCAGGGGCTTACCCCCCACGGTGACCGCCCTGGCGGCGATGTTTTCGGGCAGGATCGGGGGGTTGGCGCCGCCGGCCTGGTCGGGAGCCTCGTTGTTGTCGCCCTGGGTGATGAAGCCGTTCTCCGGATCGCCGTCCACCGCCCGGTGGATCACCCAGCCGGCACTGCGCAGGGAACCCGCTTCGACCCGGAACACCAGGATATCGCCCACCCGGGGCTCGGTCCATTGGATGGGCCACAGCACCACCATGTCGCCCCGCACCAGGGTGGGGGCCATGCTCTGGGACCTGACGGCGGTCAACAGCAGCGGCTTGCCCATGAGCGACCCGGCCACGCCGGCCACCAGCAGAAAGACGAGGGCGGCGTACGTCACGGTGGAGTTCAGCCACTGGAGAGCGCGCTTCATAGCGGCATCATAGCACGCACCGGTACCCGTTCCGTCCATGCCGCCCTGATCAGTACCTGGGCCCGGTCTGGGGTGAGTCCCAGGTGC
>PKRI01000066.1 GCA_017577485.1 Bacillota bacterium
GCGCAGCCGGGGATCGGCCTCCAGGAGCCGGCGGGCTTCCCGCCGCGCCAATTCCAGCAGCTCCAGATCCCGGAAGGGGTCCGCCACCCGGAGGTCCGGCAGTCCGTGCTGCCGGGTGCCGAAGATCTCGCCGGGACCCCGCAGCCGGAGGTCTTGCTCGGCGATCTCGAACCCGTCGTGGACCTGTTCCATGACCCGCAGCCGCTGCTCCGCCTCCGGCGTCGTGGGCTCGGCGATCAGCAGGCAGTAGGACTCGGCGCTGCCGCGCCCCACCCGGCCCCTGAGCTGGTGAAGCTGGGCCAGGCCGAAGCGGTCGGCGTCCTCCACCAGCATCACCGTGGCGTTGGGCACGTCCACCCCCACCTCCACCACGGTGGTGGCCACCAGCACCGAGATCTCGCCGTCGCGGAAGGCACGCATGACCTCCTGCTTTTCCGCGCCGGACATGCGGCCGTGCAGCAGCCCGGCCTTGAGGTGCGGGAGTTTCCTGACCAGGCGCCGGTGAAGGTCGACCGCGGCCTTCGCCCCGCCGTCCTCGCTGCCCTCCACCAGCGGGCAGACGACGTAAGCCTGCCGGCCCCTGGCCACCTGTTCGGCCAGGAACCGGTACGCCTGGCCCCGCTGCGACGGCCGCAGCCAGCGGGTGCGCACCGGCCGCCGTCCCGGCGGCATCTCGTTGATGACCGACACGTCCAGGTCACCGTAGAGGGTCAGGGCCAGGGTCCGGGGGATCGGCGTGGCCGTCATCACCAGCACGTCGGGCGAGAAACCCTTGGCCGCCAGCAGCGCCCGCTGGCGCACGCCGAAGCGATGCTGCTCGTCGGTGACGGCCAGCGACAGGCGCCGGAAGGTCACCTGCCGGTCCAGCACGGCGTGGGTGCCCACCAGCACGTGGACCTCGCCGGATGCCAGCCCTTCCAGCAGCGCCTCGCGCCGGCGGGCCGGCAGCCGCCCGGTGAGCAGTTCCACCCGCACGCCCAGCCTGCCCAGCAGATCCTGGAGGCTGGCGGCGTGCTGCTCGGCCAGGATCTCGGTGGGTGCCATCATGGCCGCCTGGCAGCCGCTGCAGACGGCGTTGAAGATGGCGGCGGCGGCCACCACCGTCTTGCCGGAGCCCACGTCGCCCTGGACCAGCCTGTGCATGGGCCGCGGCGCCGCCATGTCCGACAGCACGTCGGCCACCACCCGCCGCTGGGCTCTGGTGAGGGTGAAAGGCAGTGCATCGTAGAAGCGCTTGAGAGCCTCGGGGTCGGGGCGGTGGGCGATGCCCTCGGCGTCTTCCACGTAACGGCGGCGGACCAGGGCCAGCGCCGCCTGCAGCAGGAACAGCTCCTCGAAGGCCAGGCGGCGCCGGGCCCGGGCCAGGGTCTCCTCATCCTCGGGGAAGTGGATGCCGGCGATGGCCTCGTCCCGCCGCGGCAGTTGGAGCCGGTCCACCAGCGCCGGCGGCAGGAACTCCTCGACGGCGTCCCGGCCCACGTCCAGGGCCTGGCGGACCGATGCCCGCAGCACCTTCTGCGACAGCCCGGCGGTGGCAGGATAAACGGGCAGCAGGCCGCCGCGCCCGTCGTCATCCGCCGGGTCCAGTTCGTACTGGGGGTTGTGCATCTCCAGGCGGCCGTATCGGATTTCCACCCGGCCCGTCAGGACCAGGTCCGTGCCCGGCCGCAGGCGCTCCACCAGGTAGGGCTGGTTGAAGAAGATCGCCCAGAGGGTGCCGGTACCGTCCTGGACCGCCGCCTGGGTGATGTGCAGGTTGGGACGCGGCCGGTGCCCGCCCACGGCGGCCACCCGCCCGCGGACCCGCTGCAGGTCCCGGCTCTGCCGCTCCAGGGCGGCGATGGGGCGCACCTGGCCGGCCCGCTCGTAGCGGCGCGGCAGGAACTCCAGCATGTCGCCCACCGTGCGCAGCCCAAGCCGCTCCAGGGCCCGGGCCCGCCCCGGCCCGATGCCCCGCAGCCGGCCCAGCGGCGCCTCCAGCACCGCCGACCTGTCACTCCACCGAGACGATGTAGAAATAGTGCGCCTGACCTCCGGGATGGACCTCGACGTCAACCCCCGGGAACGCGGCCTCGAGCCGGGCGGCGTCCGCCGCCGCCCGTTCCTCGTCGACGTCGGCCCCGTAGTAGAGCGTGACGATCTCGGCCTCCTGGTAAAGCAGCGCGCCCACCACGTCCACCAGCACCTGCGCCCGGTCCTGCCCCGCCGCCACGATCTCGTCTTCCGCCAGCCCCAGCACGTCGCCCTGGCGGAAGGGCACGCCGTCAAAGCTGCCGTCGCGGACGGCATAGGTCACGGAACCTGACCGCACCGCGGCCATGGCCTCTTCCATGCGGCGGACGTTGTCGGCGGCGGGCTTGTCCGGCTGGAAGGCCAGCACGGCGGCGATGCCCTGGGGGACGGTGCGGGTGGGGACGATGTGCAGCCGCACGGAGGTCAACTGGGCGGCCTGGCGGCAGGCCAGCACCACGTTGCTGTTGTTGGGCAGCACGATCACCTCCGCGGCGCCGGTCCCGTCGGCAGCCGAGGCCACCTCCTCGGCGCTGGGGTTCATGGTCTGGCCGCCGGCCACTACGGCGCCGCAGCCCAGGCTGCGGAAGATGTCGGCCAGGCCCTGTCCGGGCACCACCGCCACCACCGCCAGGGGGGCGGGCTCGGCGCCGGCGGCGCCGCCGGCGCCCGTTCCGGCTCCCCTCTGGGCGACGGCCTCATCCGCGGCCCCCCCATGAGGACCGCTCCCGACGCCCGGTGACGCCTCCAGAGCCTCGGCCCGGCCCCCCGGCGCGCCGGGCTGCAGGGCGGCGTACTGGGCCCGCATGTTGAGGATCTGCACCTCGTGGACGGGCCCGTAGCCCAGGCACAGGTCCAGGACGGCGGCGGGCGCGTCGGTGTGCACGTGGACTTTGGTCTCGCCGTCGCCCGGCACCACGATGACGCTGTCGCCCAGCCGGCCCAGCCCCTCCCGCAGCGCTTCCACGGGCACGCCGGGCGCCAGGATGAACAGTTCCACGTCGTAGGGGAAGCGGATGTCGGCCAGGTCCCCGGTCAGCTCAAAGGCTACCTGCGTGGCCGGGGCTCCAGAGGCGGCCGCCGCCCGCGGGGTTCCCGCCGCTCCGGGCGCAGAGGCTCCCGCCTCCGGCGCCGCTGCCACAGCGCCGCCGGTGGAGCGCTGCGCCTCCAGGAAGCCTTCCAGCACCAGGACCAGCCCCCGGCCCCCGCCGCCCCCCCACCCCCCCCTCTCCCCCCCCCCCCACATGTACGGGGGCCGCGCCCGGGCGCCCCCCGCCCCCCCCCGGGC
>PKRI01000012.1 GCA_017577485.1 Bacillota bacterium
CCCCTCCGCCCCACCCCCTCGCCCAGCCCCGGACCGGTGCCGGGCCGGGAGGCCCCGATCCGCACCAGGCCGCGCCCACCGCGGTGGGCCGCCAGCAGCTGACGCGGGCGGGTGCCCGCCCGCCCCGGGCCGGGCCCCGCCACGCCGGTCATGAGCCGGCTGACGCTGGCGGGCACGTCGATGGCCGGGTAATGGCCCCGCTGGGCCAGGTCCCGGGACAGGACCACGTGCCCGTCCAGAATCCCCCGCACCGTGTCGGTCACAGGCTCGTTGAAGTCGTCGCCCTCCACCAGCACCGTATAGAAGCCGGTGATGGAGCCCCGGTGGGAGCGGCCCGAGCGCTCCAGCAGCCGCGGCAGTTGCGAGAACACCGACGGCGTGTAGCCCCGCGAGGCCGGCGGCTCGCCCACGGCCAGGCCCACCTCCCGCAGCGCCATGGCGAAGCGGGTGATGGAATCCATCAGCAGCACCACGTCGGCACCCTGATCCCGGAAGTACTCGGCCACGGCGGTGGCGGTGTGGGCGGCCTTGATCCGCACCAGGGGCGGCTCGTCGGAGGTGGCGGCCACCACCACGCTGCGGGCCAGGCCCGCCTCTCCCAGGTCCTGCTCGATGAACTGCCGGACCTCACGGCCCCGCTCGCCCACCAGGGCGATCACCGCCACGTCGGCCTGGGCGTTGCGGGCGATCATGGACATGAGCGTGCTCTTGCCCACGCCGCTGCCGGCGAAGATTCCCAGGCGCTGCCCCCGGCCCACGGTCAGCAGCCCGTCGATGGCCCTGACCCCTACCCCCAGGGGCTCGCTGATGGGCGGCCGCGACAGGGGCGGCGGCGGGTCGCTGTCCACCGGCCGGGTCAAACGGGTGGCCAGCGGTCCCCGGCCGTCGATGGGGCGACCCAGGCCGTCCACCACACGGCCCACCAGTTCCGGGCCCACCGGCACCCGCAGCCGCTCGCCGGCGGCCACCACCCGGGCACCGGGGGCGATGCCGTCCATGCGGCCCAGGGGCATCAGCAGCACCCGGTCGTCGCGGAAGCCCACCACCTCACAGGTCACCTCGGCGCCGCCGGCATCGACGGTGCAAACCTCTCCGATGCGGCACGACGGGCCCAGGGCCTCGATGGTCAGGCCCACCACCTTGACCACCCGGCCCTCGGGCCGGATGGCGTCGTAGCCACGGGCCACCGCCGCCAGGTGCTCCAGCAGGGCGCTCACGCGGGATCCACCTCGGCTTCCAGGCGCCGGCGCACCCGCTCCAGCAGCACCGACGGCCGCAGGTCGTAGCGGCCCCGGGGGCTTTCCAGGATCACGTCGCCCGGCTCCAGCGCCGGGTCGGCCTGGAACTCCACCTGGGCGAGGAGCCCACCTTCCCGGGCCCGGGCGGCCAGGGTCTCGGCCTGGTCCGGATGGACGCGGGCGCGCACCCGCTCACCGGCCACCCGCCCGGCGGCCTCGGCCACCAGGGGCAGCAGGACGGCGGGATCAGCAGCCACGGTGGTCCGGACCACCTGCCCGGCCACCGCCAGGGCCAGGTCCACCAGGGCCCGTTCCGACCGCTGGCGGTAGGCCCGCTCCTCGTCGATGAAGGCGTCCAACTCCGCCCGCAGCGCCGCCGCCTCGGCGCGCACCGCTTCCTCCAGGCGGGCCATGGCCTCGCGGAAACCCTCGGCGCGGCCGGCCTCGTAGCCGCGGCGCCGCTCCTCCTCCAGGCGGCGGCGCAGGGCAGCGGCGTCGACGGCTGCGGGCCGGGGCCCGCCGGCCGCGGCCTGTTCCCCGGCGGGCTGCGCCCCCGTCCCCGGCACGCCGCCCGGCCCGGAGGCGGATCCCGTCACCGAGGCCGCCCCCGGCGCGGGGACGGCGGCCGCGCCGGAACCGAACTGGCTGCCGGGGCCGCCGCGGGCCGCCCCGGGCGGCCGGGGACGGGCACTGTCCAGTTCCTGCCAGATGCGCAGGGCCGGGGCCGCAGCCGCCGCCGCGGCCGCGGTCTTGATCAGCCTAGACAACGACCTCATCCCCCTGACCGCGCACGATGAAGATCTCGCCTTCTTCCTCCAGGCGGCGGATGATGGACACGATGCGCTGCTGCGCCTCCTCCACGTCACGCAGCCGCACGGGGCCCATGTACTCGATGTTTTCCTTGAGCATCTCGGCGGCGCGCTTGGAGATGTTGCTGAAGATCTTTTCCTTGACGTCGTCGGAGGCGACTTTGAGGGCCTTGGGCAGGTCGTCGTGCATGTCGACCTCGCGCAGGACCCGCTGCAGGGCCCGGTTGTCCAGCAGCACGATGTCCTCGAACACGAACATCCGCTGCTTGATCTCCTCGGCCAGTTCCGGGTCGTTGATCTCGAGGATCTCCATGATGCCGCGCTCGGTGGACCGGTCCACCTGGTTGAGGACCTTGACCACCGTCTCGATCCCGCCGGCCGCGGTGTAGTCCTGGAGCATGAGGGCCGACAGCTTGTGCTCCAGCACCCGCTCCACCTCCCGCACCACGTCCGGCGAGGTGCGGTCCATGAGGGCGATGCGGCGCGCCACGTCGGCCTGCCGCTCCGCCGGCAGGGCGCTGAGGATCATGGCCGCCTGCTGCGGCTGCGCGTAGGCCAGGACGAGCGCGATGGTCTGCGGGTGCTCGTTCTGCAGGTAACTGATCAACTGCGACGGGTCCGCCCGCCGGATGAAGTCGAAGGGCCGCACCTGCAGGCTGGAGGTGAGCCGCTCCAGGATCTGCACCGCCCGCTGGGTGCCCAGCGCCCGCTCCAGCAGCTGGCGGGCGTACTCCAGGCCGCCGGCGGCGATGTAATCCTGGGCCACGGCCATCTGGTGGGCTTCCTCGATGACCTTCTGGCGGACTTCCGGGGGAATCTTCTGGACGGTGGCGATCTCCAGGGTGAGTTGCTCGACCTCTTCCTCGCTCAGGTACTGGAAGAGGCGGGCCGAAAGTTCCTGCCCCAGGGTAATTAGCAGGATCGCGGCCTTGCGGCGGTTGGTGAGCAGTTCGTTCCTGGCGCGTGCGACAGCCACCACCGGAGCCTCCCGTCGTTACTCCTGGGCCAGCCAGGCCCGCACGATCTGGGCCATCCGCTCCGGCTTCTGCCGGGCCAACTCTTCCAGCTGGCGGCGGGCCTCTTCCGCCTCGTCGCTTTCCTCGGCCGCCTCCTGGCGGCGGGCGATCTCGCTCTCCAGGCGCTGCAGCAGCGCCTCTTCCTCCAGGCGCCGGGCCCTGGCGCGGCGGACCGCGATCAGCACCGCCAGCGCCAGGATCAGCACCAGGCCCGCGGCGGCCCCGTAGACGTAGAGGCGCTGCCGGGCCGCCTGGCGCTGGGCCTCCTCCTCGGCCTCCATGGCCTCCCGCAGGCGGTCGGCCACCGAGGTGTCGAAGGCCATGCCGATGACGCTGATCTGATCCGAGCGCTGGGGATCCAGGCCGATGGCGGCCGCCACCGTGGCCCGCACCGCGTCCAGCTGGGCCTGGGTGAGCCGGTCGTCGTTGATGACCACCGACACCGACAGGCGCCGCACCTTCCCCGGAGCCACCACGATCCGCTCCCGGATCTGGTTGAGCTCATAGTTCCGGGTGGACTCGGTCCGCTGGTAGGTGGCGTCCTGGGCGCCCGCGCCCGCCGGGTAGGTGGGGATGGCCAGGTTGGAGTCGGTGCCGGGGAAAGCCGCCGGCTGGCCGGTGCCCTCGAAGCGCTCCTCCAGTTCCTGCACCGAGCGCAGCAGCCCCTCGGGGTCAGCGGGCTCGAACAACTCGCGGTCGATGACCGACTCGTCGAAGTTCAACTCGGCCACCACCCGCGCGGCCACGTTGCCGGGTCCGAAGACCTGCTCCAGCAGGGACTGGACGCTTTCCTGAAGCTGAGCCTGGAACCGCTGCTGGATGTCCAGCTGGGTCAGGGTGCCGGAGGGCGGCTCCAGGGCGCCGGCGCTGCCCGGCGTGCTCATGACGGTGCCGTTGCTGTCGACGATGGTGACGGCCTCGGGCTCGAGCCCCTCCACGCTGCCCGCCACCAGGTAGGTGATGGCGGCCACCTGCTCGGCCGACAGGGTGCGGCCCGGCTTCATGCGCACCAGCACGGCGGCGCTGGCCGGCTGGCGCTGGGAGATGAACAGCGACTCCTCGGGCAGGACGATGTGGACCCGGGCATCCTCCACGCCCTCCACCTGGCGGATGGTGCGGGTCAACTCGCCCTGCAGGGCCCGCAGGCGGTTCATGCGCCGCTCGAACTCGGTGGCGCCGAACTGGAACTGGTCCATGACCTCCATGCCGACGACGCCGCCGGTGGGCAGCCCCTCGGCGGCCAGCATCAGGCGCAGCCGGTGCACCTGGTCCCCGGGCACCAGGATGGTCCTGCCGTCGCCGGAGAAGCGGTATGGGATGCCGTCTTCCTCCAGGCGCGCCACCACGTCGCCGGCATCGGCCGGTTGCAGGTCGGTGAACAGGGGGACGTACTCCTGACCCCTGGCGGCAAAGGCCACGACCACGGCCGCCGCGGCCAGCACCACGCCGCTCACCAGGGCGGCCCGCTGCCAGGCCCCCAACCGGCCCCAAAACTGCCTCACCCGCTCCCTGATCGCCTCCACCGCCGCTGACCGCTCCTATCAGACCTGGATGCGCATGATCTCCTGGTAGGCTTCGAGGACCTTGTTGCGGATCTGCACCGTCAGTTCCAGGGCCAGGCGGGCCTGCTCCGTGGCGATCATCAACTGGGCCACGTCGCGGTTCTCGCCCAGGGCGAAGGCCTCAGCGGCCCGGTCAGCCTGCTGCTGCTGCGCGTTGACCCGCTCCAGGGCCCGCAGCAGCGCCTGCCCGAAGGTCTCGGCCGCCTGGGCGGCGGTGACGGGACCGCGGGTGGAACCGGAACCCTCGGCGGCGCTGCCCAGACTGCGGGGACCGATGCTCTCCAGCGGTGTGATCACGGCCTTCACCCTCGCTCTCAGCCGCCGATGGACAGCGCGCTCTGGATCAGCGACCGGGTGGTGTTGAACGCGGTGACGTTGGCCTCATAAGCGCGCTGGGCGGCGATGAGATTGACCATCTCTTCCACGACGTCGACGTTGGGCAGCAGCAGGTAGCCGTCGGGCCCGGCGTCGGGGTGGTCCGGCGCGTAAACCCGCTTGAAAGGCCTGGGATCCTCGTAGATGCCGGTGACCTGGACGCCGCGGGGCGGCTCGGCGCGCCGGGTGAAGCGGGCCATCAGGGCGGCGAAGCCCCCGTCCCGGGCGCCGAAGGCGGCCACCTTGCGCCGGTACGGCCCACCCGCCGGGGTACGGGTGGTGTAAACGTTGGCCAGGTTCTCGGCCACCAGTTCGATCCGCAGGCGCTCCGCCGTCAGTGCCGACGCGGAGATGTCCAGGGCGTTGAACAGGCTCACTTCACCGTCTCCCTTCCGAGATCACGGTGCGCAGCATGGCTACCCGCATGCCGATCTGGCGGGTCAGGGTCTGGTACTCCAGGGCGTTTTCGGCCAGGAGGGCCATCTCGTGGTCCAGGCTGACGCCGTTGCCGTCGCCGCGCATGAACCATCCGGACGCCGTGACGGTGCGGGGCTCGACGGCCTGCACCGGGCGGGCGCCGAAGTGGCGCGGGTCCGTGGCAGCCGGCGCCAGGCGCCGGCTGCGCCCCAGGGCCTCCCGCAGGGCATCGCGGAAGACCACGTCGCGCCGGGCGTAACCGGGGGTCTCCACGTTGGCGATGTTGTCCAGCAGGGCTTGATGGCGCTGGGCCACCCCACCGATGGCCTGTTCCAGTGCCCAGAGGGTCCGGTCCTGAAGCCAGATCCCGTACACCGGCCGACCTCCCAACAGACAAGGGACCCGTTTCCCGATAAAGGGGAAACGGGTCCCACAAAGCGACAAAACCCGCGTTTCCTTCGGCAGCCCGGCTACCTTGGCCCCTGGCGTCAGAGGCTACAGGCCCGTGGCTTTGCGTCCCCGGCTTTCGCCGGGTTTGCCTTTATCGGGAAACCGTACCAGTTGTCACGAAGTCCTATTCGCAGGGGACGACAAAATTCCTGCTTCTTCGGCGAAATCTCCTGGGACCAAAGTCCCAGAAGGGTCATCCCCTCCTCCTAAAGCATCGTTATCGAGCGCCCGGCATCAAGGGGTGCTTACAGGATGTACCGGGCCAGGTCGGTGTCGGTAAGAATATCGTGCAGCCGCTGGCGGACGTAAGCCCCGTCGATGACCACGCGCCCGCTGACCTCCTCGGGGGCGCGGAAGGAGATGTCCTCCAGCAGCCGTTCCATGATGGTGTGCAGCCGGCGGGCGCCGATGTTCTCGGTACGCTCGTTGACCTGCCAGGCGATGTCGGCGATGGCGTCCAGGCCGTCGTCGGTGAAGTGGAGTTCCACGCCCTCGGTGGAGAGCAGCGCCGCGTACTGCTTGACCAGGGCGCTTTCGGGCTCGTGGAGGATGCGCCGGAAGTCCTCGCGGCTCAGGGCGTCCAGTTCCACCCGGATGGGAAAGCGCCCCTGCAGTTCGGGGATCAGGTCCGAGGGTTTGCTGACGTGAAAGGCGCCGGCGGCGATGAAGAGGATGTGGTCGGTCTTGACCGGCCCGTACTTGGTCATGACCGTGGAGCCCTCCACGATAGGCAGGATATCCCGCTGAACGCCCTCCCTGGACACGTCGGGGCCGTGGCCCCCCTCGCGGCCGGCGATCTTGTCGATCTCATCCAGGAAGATGATCCCGTCCTGCTCGGCGCGGGCCACCGCCTCGGCGTGGACCTGGTCCATGTCGATCAACTTCTGGGCTTCTTCCTGGGCCAGCAGTTCCCGGGCCTCGCGCACCGTGCAGCGGCGCCGCTTGCGCCGGCGGGGGAACATGCCGCCGAACATGTCCTGCAGGTTAATGGTCATCTCTTCCATGCCGGCGCCGGTGAAGACGTCCAGCGTCGGCGGGGTGCGGTCGTCGACCTCGATCTCCACCATCTCGTCTTCCAGCTGGCCATCGAGCAGCCGCTGCCGGATCTCCTCCCGGCGGCGGCGCTGCTGGTCCTGGAGTTCGGGGTCCTCGGGCTCCGACGGCTGGGGGCTCCACTGCCCGAACAGCGCCTCCAGCGGGCTGCGGGGCTGCGGCCGCCGCCGCGGCAGCGGCGCCAGGATGTCCAGCAGGCGCTCGTCGGCGGCCCTGCGGGCCTGGTCCTTGACCTCCTCGAAGCGCTCGCGCTTGACCATGCGGATGGCCTCTTCCACCAGGTCGCGGACCATGCCCTCCACGTCGCGGCCCACGTAGCCCACCTCGGTGAACTTGGTGGCCTCCACCTTGACGAAGGGGGCGTTGACCAGTCGGGCCAGGCGCCGGGCGATCTCCGTCTTGCCCACACCGGTGGGCCCGATCATCAGGATGTTGCGGGGCATGATCTCGGCCCGCAGTTTCTCGTCCAGGCGGCGCCGCCGGTAGCGGTTGCGCAGGGCGACGGCCACCGCCCGCTTGGCGGCCTGCTGGCCGACGATGTACTTGTCCAGTTCCTCCACGATCTGGCGCGGGGTCAGATCCGCCAAGGTTCGTCCTCCTCGCCCGCCGTCAGCGTTCCGACTCCAGCGATTCTACGGTGATCTGGTGGTTTGTGTATACGCAGATGTCGGCGGCGATCCGCATGGCCTCCCGGGCGACGGTCTCGGCGTCCAGCTGCGTGTGGGCCATCAGCGCCCGGGCCGCCGCCAGGGCGAAGCTTCCCCCGGAGCCCACCGCGGCCACGTCGTCGTCGGGTTCGATGATGTCGCCGGTGCCCGAGATCACCAGGGTCTGGCGGCGGTCGGCGGCGATCAGCAGGGCCTCCAGCCGGCGCAGCACCCGGTCGGTGCGCCAGTCGCGGGCCAGCTCGTAAGCCGCCCGCAGCAGTTGGCCGCCGAAGGCTTCCAGCTTGGCCTCCAGCCTCTCCACCAGGGTGAAGCCGTCGGCGGCGGCGCCGGCGAAACCCACCAGCACCTGGCCGTGGTGAAGCCGCCGCAACTTGCGGGCCGTGTGCTTGATGACCACGTTCTGGCCCATGGTCACCTGGCCGTCGGCAGCCAGGACCACCCGGCCGCCGCGGCGCACGGCCAGGATCGTGGTGCCGTGGAAGGTTTCCGTCACGTCAACCACCCCTCGCCCGGGGATGGGCGTCAAGATAGGCCCGGCGCAGGTGCTCCCGGGTCACGTGGGTGTAGATCTGGGTGGTGGAGATGCGGGCGTGACCCAGGAGTTCCTGGACGGAGCGCAGGTCGGCGCCGCCCTGGAGCATGTGGGTGGCGAAGGTGTGCCGCAGGGTATGCGGCGTGACCCGCCGGTAGGACCGGGCGCCGCGGGCGTACCTGGCCAGGACGTAGGCCACGCCCCTGCGTCCCAGGCGCCCGCCGCGGGCGTTGAGGAACAGCGCCCGCTCCGCGGCCTCGCCGGGCCGCGGAGGCCGCAGCAGGTGGGGCCGGCCGCGCTCCAGATACTCGGCCAGCGCCGCCCGGGCGGCGCGGCCGAAGGGGACCACCCGCTCCCTTCCCCCCTTGCCCATGACCCGCACCAGGCCCTGGCCCAGGTCCAGGTCGTCCAGGTCCAGGCCCACCACCTCAGCCAGGCGCAGGCCCGAGGCGTACATTAACTCCAGCAGGGCGCGGTCCCGGAGGCCGGCCGGGCTGTCGGCCGGCGGCGCTTCCAGCAGGGGCGCGACGGCCTCGCGCTCCAGGAAGTTGGGCAGCCGCCGCGGCTGCTTGGGGCCCGTCACCAGGCGCGTGGGGTTGGCGGTGACGAACCCCCGCCGGACCAGGAAGCGGAAAAAGGACCTCAGGGCCGACAGCTTGCGGGCCGCCGTGCGCCGGGACCGGCCGCGGCGGGCCAGGTCAGCCAGGTAGGCACGGATGGCCAGGTGGTCCAGCCGCTCCAGTTCCGCCGCGGGCGGGTCGTCGCCCAGTCCCGCCGCCTGGAAGAACTCCTGCAGGTCGCGGCCGTAAGCGTCCAGGGTATGGGGCGAGGCGCCCTTCTCGACCTGGAGGTATTCCATGAACGCCAGGTACGGGCTTGGTGCACCGGTCACGGCGTCACCCCCAGGGTGCCGGCTGCCGGGTCAACGGCTGCTCACCGGGCCGGGCGGTTGGGCGGCCGCCGCCGTGCCGGAGGCGGCCAGGTGCTGCCGGATGAAGGCGTCCAGCGCCTGCAGCGCCCGCCGGCTGAGGTGCAGCTTTCGCTGGCGCGGGTCGCGAATCCTGTGCTCCGGCGGCGGCAGCAGGCCGAAGGTGATGTTCATGGGCTGGAAATGGTCCGGGTTGGCGCTGGTGATGTACCGGCACAGGGAGCCGATGGCGGTCTCGGCCGGCAGTTCCAGCGGCTCCTCCCCCCGGACCAGGCGGGCGGCGTTGATCCCGGCCAGGATGCCGGTGGCGGCCGACTCCACGTAGCCCTCGACGCCCGTGATCTGACCGGCGAAGAAAACGTCCGGCCGCCGCCGGGTCTGCAGCGTGGGCCGCAGGATCCTGGGCGACTTGATGAAGGTGTTCCGGTGCATGACGCCGTACCGCACGAACTCCGCCTGCTCCAGGCCGGGGATCATGCGGAAGACCCGCTTCTGCTCGCCCCAGCGCAGGCTCGTCTGAAAACCTACCATGTTATATAGCGTCGCTGCGGCATCGTCCTGGCGAAGCTGGACCACGGCGTAGGGCTCGCGGCCGGTCCTGGGGTCCTTGAGCCCCACCGGCTTCAGCGGTCCATAGCGCAGCACGTCGGGTCCCCGCCGGGCCATCTCCTCGATGGGCAGGCACCCCTCGAAGAAGGGCGCGTCCTTCTCGAAGTCGTGGGGCTCGGCGCGCTCGGCGCTGACCAGCGCCTGCCAGAAGCGCTCGTATTCCTCACGGGTCATGGGGCAGTTCAGGTAGTCGCCGTCTCCGGCGCCGTACCGGGAAGCACGGAACACCTTGCTGTGGTCGATGCTGTCGACGGTGACGATGGGCGCCGCCGCGTCGTAGAACGCCAGGTACTCCTCCCCGGTGAAGCGGGCGATGGCCTCCGACAGCGCCTCGGAGGTCAGGGGTCCGGTGGCGATGATCACCGGTCCTTCGTCGGGGATGTGGCGGACCTCCTGGCGGACGATCTCGATCAGCGGGTGCTCGGCGATGGCCCGGGTCACCGCCGCCGCGAAGCCCTCGCGGTCCACGGCCAGGGCCTTGCCCGCCGGCACCGCGTGGGCCCGTGCCTCCCGCATGATCAGGGAGCCCAGCCGCTCCATCTCGGCCTTCAGCAGGCCGGGCGCGTGCTCCAGGCCGTCGCCCCGCAGGGAGTTGGTGCATACCAGTTCCGCCAGGCGGTCGGTGCGGTGGACCGGCGTGCCGCGGACCGGCCGCATCTCGTAAAGGCGGACCGGGACGCCCATCTGCGCCGCCTGCCAGGCGGCGTCGCTGCCGGCCAGACCGCCGCCGATGACGGTTACGAACGGCTTCATGCCCATCCCGCCCCGCCGCTGAACCCGGGCATCACTGGACATCAGCCGGCTGCCGCTCGCCGGCGCGGACGACGCGACCGGCCGCCTCCACCATCTCGCGCTCGGCGGCGCTGGGCTGCCGGCGCCGCCGGCCCTGAGCGCGGGCCGCCGCGGTGCCGTCGCCGCTAGCCTCGGCAGGCGGCGGCGCGTCCTCGGTGTGCCCGCAGGACTGGCGGCTGCACTGCAGGTACGTCCCCCGCCCCCGCGCCCTGCGTTCCACCATGAAGGCGCCGCAGCGGGGACAGGCGTGGGATGTGGGCGGGTACCAGGACACGAACTGGCAGTTGGGATAGCGGGCGCACCCGTAGAAGGTGCGGCCCTTGCGGCTCCGCCGCACCACCACCTCGCCGCCGCACTCGGGGCAGGCGGCGCCCGTCTTCTCCAGCAGCGGCTTGGTGAAGCGGCATTCCGGGTAGCCGGGGCAGGCCAGGAACCGCCCGTACCGGCCCTGCTTGATCACCAGCCTGCGGCCGCACTGCTCGCACACCTCGTCGGTTTCCTCGGCGGCCAGGTGGACCCGCCCGGCCTCCTGCTCGGCCCGGGCCAGCATGGGCTCGAAGCCCTCGTAGAATTCCTTCAAGACCTCGCGCCACGGCCGCTGCCCTTCTTCGATGCGGTCCAGTTCCTCTTCCATGCGGGCCGTGAAGTCGATGTCGACGATGTCCGGGAAATGTTCCTTCAAAAGCTCGGTGACGGCCATACCCAGTTCGGTGGGCTTGAAGCGCCCGTTCTCCCGGGTCACGTAGCCCCGTTCCTGGATGGTTTCGATGATGGGCGCGTAGGTGCTGGGACGGCCGATGCCGTGTTCCTCCAGGGCCTTGACCAGCATGGCCTCGGAATAGCGGGGCGGCGGCTGCGTGAAGTGCTGCCGCGGGACCAGGTCGTGGAGTTCCAGGACCTGGTCCACCTCCAGCGGCGGCAGGGCACCGTCCTCGTCGTGCTCCTCGTCGTCGCGGCCCTCGATGTAGACCACCGTGAAGCCGGCGAAGCGCAGCGTCGACCCGCTGGCCCGGAACAGGTGGCCGCCGGCCCGGATGTCGGCGGTGACGGTGTCATACACGGCGGGGCTCATCTGGCTGGCCATGAAACGCTCCCAGATCAGCCGGTAGAGCCGGTACTGGTCGGGCGTCAGGTCGTCTTTGATCTGATCGGGCAGCCGGCTGACCGACGTGGGCCGGATCGCCTCGTGGGCGTCTTGGGCGCCTTCCCGCTGCTTGCCGAAGGTCTTGGGCGCCGAGTAGGCCTCACCGTACCGGCCGCGGATCAATTCGGCCGCCTCGGCCACCGCCTGGGGGGACACGCGGGTGGAATCGGTGCGCATGTAGGTGATGAGACCCACGGTGCCCTCACCGCTGATCTCCAGCCCCTCGTACAGCTGCTGCGCGGTGCGCATGGTCCGGCGGGCGGTGAAGCCCAGCTTGCGGGCCGCCTCCTGCTGCAGGGTGCTGGTGGTGAAAGGCGGCGCCGGGTTCCGCCGGCGCTCGCGCCGGCGGACGTCGACGACACGGTAGGAAGCGCCCGCCAAGCCGGCCAGCAGCCGCTCCATGTCTTCCTTCGACCGGATGGGCCGGCGGTCGCCGCCCTGGGACTCGCCTGCCTCAGGATCCGCTTCCCCGACCTGGTCGACCGGCCCGTGATAGCGGGCCTCGAAGCGGGCGTCTTCTCCCACCGGCGACAGCACGGCGGTCAGCGTCCAGTACTCTTCGGGCTGGAAGGCCTGGATCTCGGCTTCCCGATCGCAGATCAGGCGGACGGCCACCGACTGCACCCGGCCGGCGCTGAGCCCCCGGCGCACCTTACGCCACAGGAAGGGGCTCAACTTGTACCCCACGATGCGGTCCAGGATGCGGCGGGACTGCTGGGCGTCCACCAGCCGCCGGTCAATGACCCGGGGCTGCTCCACGCCGCTTCTGACCGCGTCGCGGGTGATCTCGCGGAAGACGATGCGGTTGGGCTCATCCGGCGGCAGGTCCAGGGCTTCCATCAGGTGCCAGGCGATGGCCTCGCCCTCGCGGTCCGGGTCGGTGGCCAGCAGCACCCGGTCGAACTTCTTCGCCTCCTGCCGCAGGCGGTTGACCACCTGCCCCTTGCCGCGGATGGTGATGTACCTGGGTTCGAAACCGTTCTCGATGTCGACGCCGAACTGGCTCTTGGGCAGGTCGCGGATATGGCCCATGGACGCCTGGACCTTGTAGCGGCGTCCCAGAAAGCGCTCGATGGTTTTGGCCTTGGCCGGCGACTCGACGATGATCAGGGTCCGACCCAAGGGTCTCCTCCTCAAACCCGTCGAGAGGTTGGAGCGGTGATGCCGGCCTGGACCCGCCACGCGCTGCCGCCCTGCCGGACGCAGAGGCCCCGCAGTTCAAGGGCCGTTAACGCGATGACGGCCCGCGCTGGGGGCAGGCCGGACCGACGAACGATGGTCTCGACGCTGACCGGCCGGTCAACGTCGAGCACAGCATATACGACGCTTTCCAAACCCGTCAAGGAACGCGCCTCGCCGCCGCCGGTCCCGGCGCCGCCGGGCGCCGCCTGGAGCCCGGCTTCGACGGCCACGTCGACCGGGTCGATCACGCACGCGGCGCCCTCCCGCAGCAGCGAGAGGCAGCCCTGGAAGGTCTCGGCTTCAATGGTGCCGGGCACCGCCATCACCCGGCGGTCCAGTTCCAGGGCCCGCTCGGCGGTGATCAGCGCCCCGCTGCCCAGGGGCGCCTCCACCACCACGGTCACCGCGGCCAGGGCGGCCATCAGCCGGTTGCGGGCGTGGAAGCGGCCCCGCTCCGGCACCGTGCCGGGCGGGTACTCGCTGACCACCAGGCCGCGGTCCACGATCTCTTCGTATAATGCCCGGTTGCAGCGCGGGATCGACCGCTCCACGCCCCCGGCCAGCACCGCCACCGTGGCGCCGCCCGCCTCCAGGGCGCCCTGGTGGGCACAGGAATCGATGCCCATGGCCAAGCCGCTGACCACGACGCCGCCCGCCCTCGCGACCGCCGCGGCGATGCGCCCGGCGGTGCGGCGCCCGTAGGGCGTGGCCCGGCGAGTCCCCACCACCGTCACCAGGCGCCCCTGCAGCAGCGCCGGGTTGCCCCGGGCGTAGAGCACCACGGGCGGCGACTTGAGATCCTCCAGGCCCACGGGGAACGCGGCGTCGCCCGGGACCAGGACGGTGACGCCGTGGCGCCGGCAGGCCTCGCGGATCCGCTGCGGCGCATCAGGCCGGTAGCGGGCCCGCCAGGACTCCACCGCTGCCGGCGCCGCGCCGGTCTCTGCCCAGGCGCCGGGGCCGGCCGTCCACACCGCCCGCCACGACCCAAACCGCTCCTTCAGCGCCCGCAGCCGCCTCGGGCCCACCTCCAGGGCGGCACAGGCGGCGGCGTACCAGCGCTCCTGGTCGTCCACCCCGTTCCCTCCCGGAGGTGAGTTCGCCAGGAGAAAGGTAATTCCTTCCAGTTCCTTCAGCGGAGAGCTGCCGCCGGCGCCCCACCCTGCCGGTATTCGGCCAGCAGCGACCAGACGTCGGCCTCTTCGAAGCCCACCCGCCACAGGGCGACGCCGGCCAGGTCCCGGGAACGGGCCAGGCGCAGCTTGGCGCGCAGGCTGTGGGCGTTCTCGTAATAGGCCACGTGGTCCACGCCACCGGCCCGGTAATGGAAGAACGGCACCTGGTCCACGTCATCCCAGCGGATCTGGGCGCCGTGGGCGGCGGCCAGGCGCGGCGCCTGGCGGGCCGTGACGGCGCGCCCGTGCCCGCCGGAGGGCCAGATGTAGCCGTAGGCGGCGGTCCCCAGCAGGATGCGCTCGCGGGGGATCACGCGGGCGGCGTAGCCCGCCACCCGTTCCACCCAGGAGAGTCCTGCCACCGGACCCGGTGAGCCGCCCGCCCAGTGCTGGTCGTAGGCCATCACCACCACGTAGTCGGCAGCGCGTCCCAGGGCGCGGTAATCGAAGGCGCCCGACCAGGCGTCGGCCGGGTCTTCGCCGGTTTTGGCCGGCACGGCCACCAGCAGCAGGGCGCCGCGGGCGTGCAGGACCTCGGCCAACCGGGACACGAAGGCCGTCAGGGCCTGCCGGTCGCCGGGCGGGACGTTCTCCAGGTCCAGGTTGATGCCGGCGTACCCGTGGCGGTCCACCAGGCCCGCCATCTCAGCGGCCGCCCGTTCCACCGCCTCCGGCGTGTTGAGCAGTTGGTGGACCAGGCTGCGGTCGAAGCCGGAGCCCAGGTCGTTCTGGACCACCGCCACCACGGGTACGCCGGCCTGCCGCGCCTGGGCCAGCAGCGCCTGGTCGGGCCGGCCCAGCACGCGGCCGTCGGCGGCGACGGCGAAACCCACCTGGGCAACCATGGTGACGACGCCGTCCCCCGACCCGGACAGGGAGCGCAGAGCATCCCCGCCGCCGGCGTAGTACCCGAGCACGTAGGGCCCGGTGCCGGGCCGGGAGCCCCCGCCCACCTCGCCGCCCGCCCCTCGCCCTGCGTCACCTCCCCGCCCGCTTTCCTGCAGCAGGCGGTAAAGCGCCACCGCCAGCTCCGCGCGGGTGGCCGGGGCGCCGGGATCAAAGCGGCCGTCGGGCCGGCCGTGCATCAGGCCCGCCGCCTGCAGGGCGGCCGCGGCCCCGGCGGCCCAGGAGGGGATGGCGGCCCGGTCGGTGTACTTGGGCTGACCGCCTGCCGGGCGGGGCAGCGCCCGGCCCGCCGCCAGTGCGTAGGCCCGGTCCAGCAGCACCGCCAGTTGGGCACGGGTCAGGAGCCGCTCGCCCTGGAAGGCCAGGCCGCCTCGGCCGTCGGGCACCCCCTGCAGCAGGGACGCCGCGGCGGCCACCTGGCTCCGGGCCCAGGCCGGGATGCCGGCGGCGTCGCTGTAGGGAAGCCCTTGGCCGGGCGGCAGGTCCAGGGCGCGGCTCACCATGACGGCGGCCTCCACGCGGCGCAGCGGCCGATCGGGGCGGAAGGACCCGTCGGGATACCCGGCCACGGCTCCCTGCCGGTAGAGCCGGTCGATGATCGGTTCGGCCCAGTGGCCGGCGGTGTCGGGGAAGACGGCCGCCTGGGCCGCCTCCGGCACCAGCGCCAGCGCCAGGATCAAGACGGCGGCGGCCAGGATGCGGCGGGCCCAGCCGGCGCGGCCGGCGGAGCCCCGGAACCCGGCCGAGGGCGCGGGGCCAGGCCGCCGGCGGCCAGGACTGCAGCAACGGCATCGGCAAGGACCGCGGCGAGGGATCAGGGCCGTGCCACCTCCGGGCAGCGCCGGGCACCGCCGCCCGCGGTGCGGCACGCGCCCGGGCGGC
Source organism: Bacillota bacterium (assembly GCA_017577485.1). Taxonomy (GTDB): domain Bacteria; phylum Bacillota; class Sulfobacillia; order Thermaerobacterales; family RSA17; genus RSA17. The sequence continues at coordinate 15,739 of PKRI01000012.1, forward strand.
CATGCCCAGCCTACGGCAGCCCTGGTTCTCGGGGGCCAGCGGGACCCCCTTCCCTACAGGTCCGGTGGGTTGATGGAAGAAGAGGCAAAGGATTCCAGCCAGCGGCGCATCAGGGCAGGCATAGGCCGCCGGGCCAGTTCATCCAGGGGGACGCACTCAAGCTCCTGACCCGCCGGCGCCGGGTGAGGCGCCGCAGCACCGGGCGGCCCGGCATCCGGGCCTTCCGCCGCCAACGCGGCCGCGGGCCCCGCGTTCCCGCCGGCCCCGGCCGGTTCGAAGCGCCACAACTCCACGTCCCACGTCAGGTGCGAGAAGACCCAGCGGCGGCGCTCCAGCACGCGCCCCGGAACGGCGCCGAAACCGGCGCGTGCCAGCAGCGCCGCCAGGCGTTCGGCGGCCCCGGGCCCGCGGCCCTCCACCGAGGGCAGTTCCCACAACCCCGCCAGCAGCCCCCGTTCGGGGCGCCGGCGCAGCACCACGCCCGCGCCGGGCACCACCAGCAGGGCCGCCGCCCGCTCTTCCACCGGAGCTGCCGCCCGCGCCCCGCGGGAGGGGTAGCGCTCGGGGTCTCCCCTGCGCCATCCCTCGCAGGCCGCCTGCAGCGGGCACGAACCGCACTCCGGCGCCCGCGGCCGGCAGATCACGGCGCCCAGTTCCATCAGGGCCTGGTTGACGTCGCCGGGGTGGTTGTGGGCCTGCAGCGCCTCCACCGCCCGGGCCAGGGCCTGCCGCACCGGCGCCCGGGTCACGTCACCGGGCTCGGCCAGCACCCGGGCCATGACGCGGATGACGTTGCCGTCCAGGGCCGGAACCGGGCGGCCGTGGATGATGCTGGCCAGCGCCGCCGCCGTGTAGGGGCCCACCCCCGGCAGGCGCCGCAGCTCCGCCGGGTCGGCGGGAACCCGCCCCCCGTGGCGGTCGACGATGGCGCGGGCGGCCGCGTGCAGGTGGCGGGCCCGGCGGTAGTAGCCCAGCCCTTCCCACGCCGCCAGCACATCCTCCAGGGGAGCGGCGGCCAGGGATTCCAGGGTCGGGAAGCGCTGCAGGAAGCGGTGAAAGTAGGGGATGACGGTGTCGACGCGGGTCTGCTGCAGCATGAACTCGGAAACCAGCACCGCGTACGGGTCGGGCGAGGTCCGCCAGGGCAGGGCCCGCCCGCAGCGGCGGTACCAGGCCAGCAGGGAGGACGACGCCTGCTGCCACCGGGCCTCCATCCCCGCCCACCTCCCGACCGGCGGCGGCCCCCGGCCGCAGGGCGCGGCCGGGGGCAAGACCGCCACCGAGTCTAGCAGAGGCGCAGGCCGGCGGTCAACGCGGCAGCGGACCCTCAGTTGGCCGGCTGCTCCAGCCACACCGGCCTCAGGTCCCGGGCGTGGTAGAAGCCCGAGGGCACGTAATCCCGCACGTCGGCCTGGACGGCCCGGTACCGCACCGGGAAGAACAGCGGCACCCAGGGCGCCCGCTCGAAGATCTGCCGTTCCGCCTGGCGGTAAAGGCTGGCACGGGTGGCGTCGTCGGCGGTGGTCCTGAGCTGCTCCAGCATCTGGTCCACGTCGGGGCTGGCGAAGCGGGCCCGGTTGCCGCCCGCGCCCCAGTACCGCGAGTGGAACAGCGGGTACAGGAAGTTCTCGGCGTCGGGATAGTCGCCCCACCACGAGATCAGGAAGGCGTCGGCGTCGCCGTCGCGCCCGGCCGCGGCGTAGAAGTCGTCTACGGCCAGGGTCCGGATGTTGACGCGGACGCCAACCTCGCCCAACATGTCGGCGATGCGCTCGTTGATGGCCATGACCAGCGGCGACCCGGTCTGGACCAGGTCCATCTCGAAGCCGCCGCCCAGCCCCGCCTGTTCCAGCAGGCGGCGGGCCAGGTCGGGGTCATAGGCGAAACCCGGCGCCTCCGGATCGTGGCCCGCCAGCCCCGGCGGGATGGATCCGTTGGCCAGCACATACCCGCCCGGCAGCACCTCGTCCAGGATGGCCTGCCGGTCGATGGCGTGGTTCAGCGCCCGCCGCACCAGCGGGTCGTTGAGGGGCTCCGCCTGGTTGTTCAGGGCCAGGTAGTAGACCGCCGGCAGGTCCACCCGCTCCACGGGACCGGTCCAGCCCACCTCGTCGGTCAGGTGCCGGGCGGCGTCGGGCAGCAGGTCCACCACGTGCAGGCCCCGATCGGCGAAGGTTTCCAGGGCGGCCTGGGGTTCCGGCAGCACCCGCAGGTGGACGCCGTCCAGGTACGGCGGCCCGGCGTGGTAGCCGGGGAAGGCTTCCAGGCGCAGGCTGCCGTCCTCGTCGCGGCCCGCCAGCCGGAAAGGCCCGGCGCCCAGCGGATAGTCGCGGCCCGCTGCCTGGTCCGGCTCCCGCACCACCGCGGCTGCCGGCATGGTCAGCAGGTAAGGAAACTGCACGAAGGGCCGCGCCAGCGTGATGCGCAGGTCGCGGTCCGACAGCACCTCGACGCCTTCCAGACGGTCGGTGAGCCCCTCGGCGAAGGCCTCGGCACCGGCCAGGCCCGACAGCACCCAGGCCCGGGGCGACCCCAGCGCCGGGTCCAGCAGGCGCCGGAAGGACCGCTCCACGTCAGCCGCCACCAGCGGCGTCCCGTCGTGGAACGTCAGGCCCTCCCGCAGGCGGAACTCGTAGACGCGCCCGCCCTCCAGCACCCGCCACTCCTCGGCCAGGTCGGGCACTACGCTGCCGTCGGGGCTGAGGGCCAGCAGGCCGCTGAACATCAGGGACGCCACCCGGCCCTCCACCCTGGTCACCGCCAGCGCCGGGTCCAGGGTCCGCGGCGGGTGGGCGATGGACTCCACCCACACGCCGCCGGGCGTGCCGCCGCCGGCCGCCGGCGGCCCCCCATCCCCGCCGGCCGTCCGCCGGCGCCACTCCAGCAGCACTTGTTCGGTGCAGCCCGCCAGCAGCAGCGACGCCATCGCCACGGCCAGCAGCACCGCCAGGACGCTCCGCCGCCGTTTCCACAGGATCCGGCCCATGCCCCTACGCCTCCCTCCTTCGTCACGGACATCCGTACGTTTGTCCGGCGGGGATCAGAACCGGCAGGACCTGCCGGGCCGAGGCAGGATTTGGTATGAGCGGGGCCAATTCCACGATCAGAGCAGGGGAGGGGGCTCCGCCCTTGGCGCCCCGACCGGGCCGGATCCGACAACTGGTCTCGCTCCTGGGTACGCGGCCGGACTACCGCAGGCTGGCCCTGGCCCTCATCATCTCCCGCATCGGAACCGGGGTTTCCACGGTGGCGCTGCCGGTGGCGGCGCTGCGGCTTTCCGGCGGGCAGTCGATCCCGCTGGGCGTCACGCTGGCCCTGTTTTACGGCCCCCAGATGCTGTTCGGCCCGCTGGCCGGGCCCATCGTGGACCGGGGCAACCGCGTGCGGGTCATGCTGGCGGCTGATGTAGCCCGGGCCCTGCTGATCGCCTCCGCCATGCTGGCGGACCAGCTGGCGCACCTCTACGCCATCAGCTTTGCCCTGGGCATCGGCACCGCGTTTTTCCTGCCGGCCTTCCAGTCGGTGCTGCCGGAAACGGTTTCGGAACGTGAGCTGATGGACGCCAACGCCCTGCTCTACTCCAGCCGCTCGGTGGTGGACATCGGCGCCCCGGCCCTGGGCGCAGGGATCATCGCGCTGGCGGGCCTGGACGCCGCCTTCGCCCTGGACGCCGCTACCTACGTGATCTCGGCGCTGTTCGTCCTGGGCCTGGCCCGCTCGGGGGTGGGCGCGGCGGCAGCGTCTCCGGCGCCGGCGGGCAGCCGCATCCGGCAGTTCGCCCATGATCTGGTCGAGGGAATCCGCTATCACCGGCGGGCGCCGGTGGTGCGGGACCTGCTGCTGCTGCTGGCGGTGACGGCGCTGAGCGCCGGCGGCCTGAACCTGCTGCTGGTGCTCATCACCAGCAGGCACTTCGGCCGGCCCGAGGAAGCCGTGGGCCTGATCAGCACCTGCATGGCCGTGGGCATCACCCTGGGCAACCTGCTGATCGCCTACATCGGCCAGCGCGTGCCGCGGCCGTACCTGTTCGCCGCCGGCTACTGGCTCAGCGGCGGGGCCGCGCTGCTGGTGCTGGGAGCGTCCAGTTTCGCCGTGGGGCTGGCGCTGTTCCTGCTGGCGGGCTTCGCCAACGCCGCCTTCCACGCCCCACCGGACGCCTGGGTGCAGGAGGTGGCGGACCCGGCCTTCCGCGGCCGGGTCTTTGCCCTGCGCAACGTCACCATGAGTTTCGGCTTCGTGGTTTCCACGCTGCTGACCGGCGTGATCACCGCCGCCGCCGGGCTCCAGGTCACCTGGGCCGGCCTGGCCGCCCTGATGATGGCCGGCGGCGTGCTGGCCCTGGCGCTGCCATCGCTGCGGGCCGCGTGCCGGGAAACGTCGGCGGCCGCCACCCCCGGCACACCCGGAACGCCCGGAACGGCCGACCCGGCCCAGAGCGCCGATTAGGCCCAGCCCAGCGGGGCTTCCCGGTAACTCAAGGCTTCCAGCACGTGCTCGCGGGTGATGGCCAGGCTGCCGTCCAGGTCGGCGATGGTGCGGGCCACCCGCAGGATGCGGTCGTGAGCCCGGACGCTGAGCCGGTAGCGCTCGTAGGCCCGGCGCAGCACCTCCCGCGGGCCCGCGTCCAGCAGGGCGTGGCGGTCCAGGTGAACCCGCCCCATCTCCGCGTTGCACTGGATGCCCTCGCCCAGGAAGCGAAGGGTCTGGATCTCCCGGGCCGCCCGCACCCGGGCCGCCGCCTCGGGGACCCGGGGAGGGCCGGCGCTGGCGGTCGTCGTCACCTCGTCAAAGGACAGGCGGCCCACCGGCACAAACAGGTCGATGCGGTCCAGGATGGGACCCGGCAGCGTGGCCCAGTAGCGCCGCAGCTCGAACTCGGTGCAGCGGCAGGCCACCTCCTCGTCGCCAAAGTGGCCGCAGCGGCAGGGGTTGGCGGCGGCCACCAGCAGGAAACGGGCCGGGAAGCGGGCGCGGCGCCCCAGCCGCTGGACGCTGACGACGCCCTGCTCCAGCGGTTCCCGCAGGCCGTCCACCGCCTCCCGCCGGAACAGGGGCAGTTCATCCAGGAACAGGACGCCGCGGTGGGCCAGGGAAAGCTCGCCCGGCTCGGGCACCGCCCCGCCGCCCAGCAGCGCCGCCCGGGTCACGGTGTGGTGAGGGTCACGGAAGGGGCGCACGCCGGGCGGCGGGGGCGGCAGGCCGGCGGCGCTGTAGATCTGGGCGATCTCCCGGCTCTCCGCCGGCTCCGGCGGGGGCAGCAGTCCCACCACCGACCGGGCCAGCAGGCTCTTGCCGGTGCCCGGCGGCCCGTACATCAACAGCCCGTGGCCGCCGGCCGCGGCGATCTCCAGGGCCCGCTTGGCGTGGACCTGCCCCCTGATCTGGTCCAGGTCCACGGCGGCTGCGGCCCCGGCGCCCGCGGCCCGGGCGCCGGCACCGGCGGTCGGACTTCCCGCACCGCCGGCAGGCGGTTCCGGCGCCTGCTGCCGGGGCTGGCCCGCCGGCGGTGCCCCGGGCGGCGCGCCCGAGCGGGCCCAGGCGATGGCGGCCCGCAGGTCCGGCAGCCAGACGGCGCGTACGTCGTCCAGCCAGGCGTGCTCCCACGGCAGGCCGCCGGCCGCTCCCACGGCCAGGCCGGGACGTCCTTCCCCGCGCGCCACCCCCGCCAGCGACAGCAGCCCGCGGGGCGGGCGCAGGGACCCGTCCAGCGACACTTCCCCCAGCAGCAGCCAGTCCATCCATGGGCCCGGGGGCAGGTGCCCCGCGGCGCCCAGGATGCCCAGGGCGATGGCCAGGTCGAACACCGGGTGAGGCTTGGGCAGGTCAGCGGGTGCCAGGTTCACGGTGATCCGCGACAGGGGCAGCGGGAACCCGGTGTTGCGCAGCGCGGCGCGGACCCGCTCGCAGGATTCCCGGACCACGGTGGCCGGCATGCCGATGATGCGGAAAGATGGCAGGCCCGGGGCCACGTCGATCTCCACCGACACCGGGCAGCCCTCGACGCCCCACAGCGTGGCGCTGTGCAGGCGCAGGGCGCTCATCCGGCCGGGGTGAAGGCGCTGCGGTAGTGCCGGATGCGGGGCAGGCCGGGCCGACCATCCACCAGCCCCACGTCCACGGCCACCACGTCGAACCGGTAGGGAACCGCATGCAGGCGGTGCTGCTGGAGAAAGTGCCTGGCGGCCGCCGCCAGCCGGCGCTGCTTGGCGGGCGTGACGGCTTCCTCCGGCGCCCCGGCGGCCCGGGACAGCCGGGTCTTCACTTCCACGAAGACGAGCCAGCGGCCGTCCCTGCAGACCAGGTCCACCTCGCCCCGGGGGCTGCGGTACCCCGAGGCCAGCACCACGAAGCCCAGGCCCCGCAGGTACTCGGCCGCGGCCGCCTCACCCCAGCGGCCCAGCCGCCGGCGCCGCTCCGCGGCGGTCGTCTCCACCCCCATCCCCCCTTTCCCGCGGCGTCAACCACCACTTGGGCGGGATGGGAAGAATTTCCTGCCCAGCGCCGGTGGGGGCGCTGGCCGATTCGGCTACGCGGCGCCTGCGGGTCCCCGTCCAGGTTCGGGGCGGGCGCTCGACGCCAGCAGGTCCTTCAGCAGCCGCAGCAGGTCGATCTCGCTGATGATGCCCACCACCCGCCGGTCGTCGTCGATGACCGGCAGGGCGCCCACCTTGGCGGTCAGCATCAGGTCGATGGCCACGGTCAGGTGGTCGTTGGCGTTCACCGAGTGAGCCGGCGAGATCATCACGTCCTGGGCCCAGAGGCGTTCCAGGCGGTCCAGGTGGTCGTCCAGGTCCCGGGACTCCTGCAGGCCGATGGCCCGGTGCAGGTCGTTGCGGGACACGATGCCGAGGATCCGGTCGTAAATGTCGATGACGGGCAGGTGACGGATGCCGTGGCGCTTCATCAGCAGGTAGGCGTCGCGGAGGTTCTGGTCCTGCTCGATGGTGACGGGGTCGGGCGTCATGTAGTCGCGGACGAGCACGGTCAACCTCCTCCCTGGGCGATGACGGGGGCAAAGGCCCGGTGCTCGGGGCAGGGGCCATAGCGCGCCAGCGCCCTCCGGTGCTCGGGCGTCGGGTAGCCCTTGTGGCGGGCGAAACCGTACTCCGGGTACAGGCGGTCCAGCTGGTCCATCAGGTGGTCCCGGTGGACCTTGGCGATGACCGACGCCGCCGCCACCGAGTTGGACCTGGCGTCGCCGCCGGGAACGGCCACCTGGGGCACACCCGCCTCCCTCAGTTCCAGCCCGTCCACGATCAGGTACTGGGGAACCCGGGGCAGCGCGGCCACGGCCCGCCGCATGGCCAGTTGCGCGGCGTGGAAGATGTTCAGCCGGTTGATCTCGGCCACCGAGGCCTGCCCGATACCGATGCCCAGCGCCACCTGCCGGACCTGCTCGGCCACCCGCCGGCGCGTGCCGGGGTCCAGGCGCTTGGAGTCGTCCAGTTCGGGGATAAAGGCATCGGGCGGCAGGATCACCGCCGCGGCCACCACCGGGCCCGCCAGGGGTCCCCGGCCCGCCTCGTCGACCCCCGCCACCAGGTGGAAGCCGCGGCGCCACAGCCGCCGTTCCAGGGCGAAACGCTCCTGGAAGCGGCGGCGCAGCCGTCGCGCCCGGTCCCACCGGCGCCGTGCCCGCTCCAGGCAGCGGCGGGCGCCGCGGCGCCGGTCTTCTTCCAGCAGGGCGATGAAACGGGGGAGCCGGTCCTCGGGAAGCGTGTCGGCCAGGTGGTACAGCTGGGCCAGGCTCAGCCGCCCGGGATGAAAGCCGTCATCCCAGGCGTCGACGCCCCGGCCCGCCGGACCGGCGGGTACGTCGGCGCTGGCCACCGGATTCCGCCCCCTCCGCGGGAGCAGTTTCGCTGGCCGCCTGCGGCGTTCCTGTCTTGGGGAAGGCGACGCCGGCGGCGACGTCAGCGCAGGACGCCGGCCACCTCCAGCGGCCAGTAGACCACCATGGCCTTGCCGACGATCTCCTCGATGCCGATGAAACCGAAGGAGCGGCTGTCCTGGGAGTTGCGGCGGTTATCGCCCATGACGAAGACGGAGCCCGGCGGGATCACCATCTCCGGCATGCTGGTGTCGTCGTAGCGGAGGACGTAGGGCTCTTCCAGGCGCTCCCCGTTGACGTAGGGGACGCCGTCCTCGATGCGGATGCGGTCGCCGGGACCGGCGATGACCCGCTTGATGTAGTCGCGGGTGTCGCCGAAGGGCGCGTGAAAGACCACGATGTCACCGCGCTGGGGCGTGCCGAACCGGTAGGCGATCTTGTTGACCAGCAGGCGGTCGCCGTGGTGCAGCGTGGGTTCCATGGAACTGCCCTGCACCAGGAACGACTCCACCACGAAGCCCCGGATCAGCAGCGCCAGGACGACGGCGACGACCAGGGTCTCCAGCAGTTCCCGCAGCGGGCTGGACCGGCGTTGGACAGACATCGCCCCGTTCAACGCTTTTCCTTGATCCGGGCCGCCTTACCCCGCAGGTTGCGCAGGAAATACAGCTTGGCGCGGCGCACCCGGCCGCGGCGGACGACCTCGATGCGGTCCACCACCGGCGCGTGGATGGGGAACACCCGCTCCACCCCCACACCGTAAGAAACCCGGCGCACGGTGAAGGTCTCGTCGAGGCCGCCGCCCTTCCGGGCGATGACCACGCCCTCGAAGACCTGGATGCGCTCCCGGTTGCCTTCCTTGACCTTCACGTGGACGCGCACGGTGTCGCCCGGCCCGAAATCGGGAACATCTTCCTTCATTTGCTCGCGTTCGATCATGCGGATCAGGTCCATCGAAAAGACCCCTTTCGCGCCTCACTGGCCGAGGCACACGGAGAATTATAGCACAGGGCCCTCGCGGCGCAGTTCCTCCAGCATGGCCCGGTCCTCGTCGGTGAGCCGGGCCCGGGCGAGCAGGTCCGGCCGCCGCTCCAGCGTGCGGCGCAGCGCCTGGCGCCGGCGCCACCGGCGCACCGCCTCGTGGTGGCCCGACAGCAGCACCTCGGGCACCGCCAGACCCCGGAACTCCCGGGGCCGGGTATACTGGGGGCCCTCCAGCAAGCCGTCCTCGAAGGAATCCTGGTAGACCGATTCTTCCCCGCCCACTACGCCGGGGATCAGGCGGACCACCGCGTCGATGATGACCATGGCCGGCAGTTCGCCGCCGGTCAGCACGTAGTCGCCGATGGATACCTCGTCGGTCACCAGGGCCTCCCGCACCCGCTCGTCCACGCCCTCGTACCGGCCGCAGATGATCAGCAGGTGCCGCTGCCGCGACAGTTCCCAGGCCAGGTCCTGGTCGAAGACGCGGCCCTGGGGCGTGGTCAGGATGATCCGCTGGGGACGGCCGGCCACGGCGGTCACCGCGTCGACGGCGGCGAACAGCGGCTCCGGCTTCATCACCATGCCCGGTCCCCCGCCGAAGGGGTAGTCGTCCACCGTGCGGTGGCGGTCGGTGGTGTAGTCGCGCAGGTCGTGGACGCGGAGGTCCACCAGGCCCACCTCCTGGGCCCGGTAGAGGATGGCCTCGGTCATGGGGCCTTCGAACATGCGCGGGAAGATGGTCAGCACGTCGATGCGCATCAGACCTGTTCCTCCGCGTCCAGCCCGGGCAGCAGCCCCGGCACGTCCTCCACCACCACCCGGCCGCCGGCCAGGTCCACCTGGACCAGCGCCCGCACCAGGGGCACCAGGGCCCGCTCCCCGCCCGGCGTTTCCACCACCAGCAGGTCGTTGGCGGGGTTGGGCTCCACGTCGGCCACCACGCCCACCTGCCGCCCCGCCGGGGTCAGCACCGGCAGTCCCCGCAGGTCGTCGACGTAATAGTGGCCCTCGGGCAGCGGGTGCCGCTGGTCGGCCGCCACCACCAGGCGCCGGCCCCGGAGGGCCTCGGCGGCGTTCCGGTCGCGGATCCCTTCCAGGGCCAGGATCACCGTGTCGCCGTGGATCCGGGCCCGCAGCACCCGCAGCGGGCGCTCGGGCTCGCCCTCCAGGCGCACCACCAGCCCGGCCCGGAACCGTTCCGGGAAGGCGCCGAAGGGCCGCACCCGCACCTCACCGCGGACGCCGTGGGGGGCCGAGATCTGGCCGATGGCGATCCACGGCCCGGCCATGGCCTCAGACCACGTCCACCTCGACCCGGCGCCCGCCCCGGGCGCCGGCCGCCCTGGCCACGGTGCGGATGGCGCGGACCACCCGTCCCTGGCGGCCGATGACCTTGCCCACGTCGGCCGGGTCCACCTTCAACTCCAGGACCACCGCGTCGTCGCGGACCACCTCGCGGACTTCCACCGCGTCGGGATTGTCCACCAGCGACCTGGCCAGGAAGGCCACCAGGCTGCGCATGGCCTCCAGTCCGGGTTCGGGGCTGCTCACGACGACGACCGGCGCTCGGCCTGGAACTTCTGCCACACGCCCGCCCGCTTCAAGAGCGCCCGGACCGTCTCCGAGGGCTGGGCGCCGCGCCGCAGCCATTCCAGCATGCGTTCCTCGTCGACCTTGACCACGGCCGGCTGGCTGGTGGGATGGTAGTAGCCCAACTCCTCGACGAAACGGCCGTCCCGGGGAGAACGGGCATCGGACACCACGAACCGGTACTGGGGCTGCTTCTTGGCCCCCATGCGCTTGAGACGGATCTTGACAGCCACAGGCATCCTCCTCTCGGTGCGGGACCCGCGCCGGCGGGCCCGCCCGGCGTCAACCCTTCACGGCAGGAAGGGAAAATTGCCGAGGCCGCGGGGCAGCCCCCGGCGGCCTCGGCCGCCGGGACCCACCACGCGCCTGATCATCTTGCGGGTCTCGGCAAACTGCTTCAGCAGCCTGTTCACGTCTTGAACGGTGGTGCCGCTGCCCCGGGCGATGCGGCGGCGCCGGCTGCCGTTGATGATGTCAGGATTCCGCCGCTCTTCCGGGGTCATGGACTGGATGATGGCCTCCACCCGCTTCAGGGCCTTCTCGTCCACCTGCAGGCCCTGGAGGCGGCGGCCGCCCAGGCCCGGGATCATCCCCAGGATCTGATCCAGGGGGCCCATGCGCCGCATCTGCCTGAGCTGTTCCAGGAAGTCCTCCAGGTCGAAGCGGTCCTCGGCCAGGCGCTGGGCCAGGCGCTGGGCCTGCCCCTCCCCGGCGGCCTGCTGCGCTTTCTCGATCAGCGTCAGCACGTCGCCCATGCCCAGGATCCGCGACGCCATCCGCTCCGGGTGGAAGGGCTCCAGATCCTCGGGACGCTCGCCGACGCCGACGAACTTGATGGGCCGGCCCGTGACCTCCCGGAGGCTCAGGGCCGCGCCGCCGCGGGCATCGCCGTCCAGTTTGGTCAGGATGATGCCCGTAAGCGGCAGGGCGGCGCTGAAGCGCTCGGCCACGTTGACGGCGTCCTGGCCCGTCATGGCGTCCACCACCAGCAGAACCTCCTGGGGTGAGACGGCGTCGTGGACCTGGCGCAGTTCCTCCATCAGGGCATCGTCGATGTGCAGGCGGCCGGCGGTGTCCACCACCACCACGTCGCGGCCGAGCCGGCGCGCCTCCCGGATGCCGTCGCGGGCAATCTCGGGCGGCGGCGGTTCCGTGCCGCGGGAGAAAACGGGCACGTCCAGCTGGCGGCCCAGGACCTGAAGCTGGTCGATGGCGGCGGGACGCTGGGTGTCGGCGGCCACCAGCAGGGGCCTGCGGCCGTTGCGCCGCAGCCACGCCGCCAGCTTGGCCGCCGTGGTGGTCTTACCGGAACCCTGCAGGCCGCACAGAAGAATGACCGTGGGCGGTTCCGGCGCCGTGGCCAGGTGGGCGGCCTGGCCGCCCATCAGCCGCGCCAGCTCCTCGTAGACAATCTTGATGACCTGCTGGGCGGGCGTGAGGCTGCGCAGCACCTCCTGGCCCACAGCCCGCTCCCGGACCCGCTCGATGAAGGTTTTGACCACGCGGAAGTTGACGTCGGCCTCCAGCAGCGCCATGCGCAGCCCGCGCAGGGCCTCGTCCACATCGGCTTCGGTCAACTTGCCGCGGCCCCGCAGGCGCCGGAAGGCGTCCTGGAGGCGCTGGCTCAGGCGCTCCAGCAATCCGCGTCACACCTCGCGCAGAAGTCGCTGCGCCAGCCGGCGCCCGCGGCGCAGGCTCAGGCGCAGGCGGCGCAGGTCCTCGGGGTCACCGCGTTCCTGCCAGGCGGCCAGCAACTGCTGGGACTGGTCCAGGCACCGGGCCAGGGAATCCACCGCCTCCCGCTGCCGGCGGTATCGCCGGACCAGGCCCAGCCTGGCCTCGTACTCCTCCAGGGCCGCCACGGCCCGCCGGACCAGGTCGTGGACCGCCTGGCGGCTGATGCCGAAGGCCGCGGCGATCTCGCCCAGCGACCAGTCCTGATGGTAGTGCAGTTCGATGAACCGGCGCTGCCTGTCGGTGAGCAGCGGGCCGTAAAAGTCGTAGAGAAGGGCCAGGTGGACCCGTCTCTCCACCAAGGCTGACACCCCGCCACCGGCGCCGACCGCAGACCTGTCAAGGCCTGGTCCTTTACGGGCCCATTCTAGGCGGGCGGCACGACCGCGTCAAGGCGCCGCGGCGGCGTCGTCGCCCAGCAGGGCGTCCACAAAGGCGGCGGCGTCGAAGGGCGCCAGGTCGTCGGGGCCCTCGCCCAGCCCCACCCACTTCACCGGCAGGCGCAGGTGCTGGGCGATGGCCACCACGATGCCGCCCCGGGCGGTGCCGTCCAGTTTGGTCAGCACGATCCCGGTCAGCGGCACCGCCTGGGCGAACTGCTGCGCCTGCACCAGGCCGTTCTGGCCGGTGGTGGCGTCGATGACCAGCAGCACCTCGTGGGGCGCGCCTGCCAGGGCACGGCCGCAGACGCGGTGGACCTTCTGCAGCTCGGCCATCAGGTTGACGCGGGTGTGCAGGCGCCCGGCGGTGTCGATCAGCACCGCGTCGGCGCCGCGGGCCAGGCCCGCCTGGATGGCGTCGAAGGCCACCGCCGCCGGGTCGGCGCCCGGCTGCTGCCGGACGATGTCGGCGCCGGCGCGGCGCGCCCAGATCTCCAGCTGCTCGGCGGCCGCGGCCCGGAAAGTGTCGGCGGCGGCCAGCAGCACCCGCCGGCCCTCCCGGGTCAGGCGGCAGGCCAGCTTGCCCACGGTGGACGTCTTGCCGGTGCCGTTGACGCCCACGAACATGATCACGTTCAGCCGCCCGGGCTGGAAGGACCATTCCCCGCCGTCAACCTGCAGCAGCCCCGCGATCTCCCGTCGCAGCAGGGCCTTGAGCCCGTCCAAGTCCTGCACCGGCTGCCGGCGCGACTGCTCCCGCACGGTTTCCACCAGGCGCAGCGCCGTGTCGACGCCCACGTCGGCGGTGATCAGGATCTCCTCCAGGCGCTCGAAGGCGGCCTCGTCCAGGGGACGGCCCGGCGACACCAGGCCCCTGAGCTGCTCGCCGATGGCCGCCCGGGTCCGGGCGAGGCCGGCCCGGAAGCGGGCCAGAAGCCCCCCGCTCACCGGCCGGCCGCCTCCGCCGCCTGGGCCAGGCGGACGGTCACCAGGCGCGAGGCGCCCTCCTCGTTCAGGGTGATGCCGTACAGGGTGTGGGCGGCGGCCATGGTCGTCTTCTGGTGCGTGATCACGATGAACTGGATCCTCCGGCTCAACTCCACCAGGTAGTCCACGTACCGGCGGAGGTTGTGGTCGTCGAGGGCCGCGTCGATCTCGTCCAGGATGCAGAAGGGCGGCGCCTTGACCTCCAGCATGGCGAACATCAGGGCGATGGCGGTCAGGGCCCGCTCGCCGCCCGATAGCAGGGACAGCGGCTGCATGCGCTTGCCCGGGGGCTGGGCCACGATGTCGACCCCGGCCGCCGGCGGCTCGGCGTCGGCCTCGCCTGCCAGGGCACCGGGGTCCACCTGGGGTTCGGTCAACACCAGGTCGGCCCGCCCGCCCCCGAACAGCCGCTGGAACACGTGCTGGAACCGCTCCCGCAGCCGGCTGAAGGTGGCCCGGAACAGCACCTCCATGTGGCGGTCGATCTCCGCCACCAGTTTCTCCAGGCGGGTGCGGGCGCCGGTCAGGTCGTCCATCTGTCCCCGCAGGAAGCGGTGGCGCTCCCGAACGCTGACGTACTCCTGCTCCGCGCCGGGATTCACGGGGCCCAGTTCCTCCAGTTCCTGCCGCAACTGCTGGGCCTGGCGGGCGGCGGCGGCGATCTCGCGGGGCGAGGGCTCCGGCTCGGCCTCGTCGCCGGGTTCGGCGGCCGCCGCCGCCTCCAGGTTGAGCTGGGCCCGCAGCCGGTCCCACTCATCGCGGACCCTGGCCTCTTCAAACTCGGCCCGGTGGGTGCGGTCGGACTGCTGCTCGAAGCGGCGCCGGGCTTCCTCCAGGGCCTGCTCGGCGGCCTCCAGCGCCTCGGCGGCCCGGCGCCGCTCCTGGCGCAGCGCGTCCACCGCTTCCTGGCCCTCGACCCGCAGGGCCGCCAGGCGCTCCCCCTCGGCGGCAGTCTCGTCCAGTTCCCGCAGGCACCCGGCGATCTGGTCGCCGACCGACGCCAGTTCCTGCTGGGCGGCCTGCCGGCGCGCTTCCAGGTCGGCATGCTGGCGCCGCGCGCGCTGGGCCAGGTCCTGAAGCGCCTGCACCTGCTCCGCCGCCGCCGCCGCCGCCGCGATCACCGCCGCCAGCCGCTCCCGCACCTGGGCGGCCTCCCGCCGGGCTTCGGGAGCCGCCTGCTCCAGTTGGGCCACCCGCGCCCGGGCCTCCTCGGCCTGACGCTCCTCCACCGCCACCCGGCCGCGGGCTTCCTCCAGGGAGCGCGCCAGGCCGTCGGCCCGTTGATCCAGCCCGGCCACCTCCGCTTCCAGGGCCTGACGGCGGGCGGCGGCCGCCTCGCGGCGCCGCCGTGCGGCGTCCAGTTCCCGCTCCAGGGCCTGGAGCGCGGCGCCCAGCCGGCCGGCCTCGGCTTCGGCGGCCTGCCGCCGGGCCTCCATGTCTTCCGCCTGCCGGCGGGCCTGCTCCAGGGCGGCGCGGGCCTGCCCGTACGCCTCCTCCAGGGCGGCCGCCCGCTGCTGGGCCTCCTCCAGGTCGCGCCGGCGGCTGATGAGGCCGGCCTGCTGCTGCTGGCGGCTGCCGCCGGTGATGGGACCGCCGGGATGAACCACGTCGCCCTCCAGGGTCACCACCCGCAGCGAGAAACCCGACTCCCGGGCGGCGCGCCGGGCGGCGGTCAGGTCCTCGGCCACCAGCACCCGGCCCAGCAGGTAGTCCATGGCGGCGTGAACCTGCGCATCGAAGCGCACCAGGTCCACCGCCCAACCGATGACGCCGGGGAGCGCCAGCAGGCGGTCGTCGCCGGGACGCCGGCCCGGCGCCTTCAGCGCGTCCAGCGGCAGGAAGGTGGCGCGGCCCGCCCGCCGCTGCCGGAGGCCCTCAACGGCCCGCTGGGCGTCGTCGGCGGTGCGGGCCACCAGGTTCTGCACCGCCCCGCCCAGCGCCGCCTCCAGGGCCGCCTCGTAGGCGCGGTCGGTGCTGACCAGTTCCGCCACCACGCCGATGATCCCGGCGAACAGGGGATCGCCCTGGTCCCGGGCCCGCAGCGCCGCCCGTACCCCGGCGTAGTAACCCTCGTACGCCCGCTGCAGTTCCGTCAGGGTGCGCACCCGGCCCCGGGCGTCGGCCAGCTGCTCCTGCAGGTCCCTCAGGCGCTGCTCGGCAGACCGCGCTTCCTGTCGGGCGCGCTCCATCGCCTGCCGGGCTTCGCCGGCCTGGCGGCGCGCGGCTTCCAGGCGGCGGCGGGTTTCGCCCGCCTCAGCCTGGAGGCGGCCCGCCTCCTCCTCCGCCTGCCGCTGCTGGCCGCGAGCCTCGGCCAGGTCCCGCTCCAGGTCGGCCCGGCGCTGGCCCAGCCGCTCCAGTTCCGCCTGGGCGGCCAGCACCGCCCGCCGGGCGTCCTCCGCCCGCTGCTGGGCCCGGCCGGCCTCGGCGCGCGCGGCGCTGAGCAGCGCCTCTTCCTGGGCCGCCGCCTCGTCCAGCTGTGCCACCCGCTCCTGGAGGTGGGCCGCCTCCGCGGCCAGCTCGGCATGTCGCTCCTGGAGTTCCCGCAGGCGCTGCTCGTCCACCGCAGCCTCGCCCCGCCGGGCCTCCAGGGCCTGCTCCAGGTCTTCCAGTTCCCGCAGCAGCTGCTGGTGCCGGGCTTCCAGGTGCCGCCTGCGCTCCTCGATGATCTGCCGGCGGGCTGACGCGCCTTCGGCCTGGGCCGCCAGGCGGTCCAGCCGGTCCCGCGCCTCGTCCAGCCGCTGGTCCAGGACGGCGGCCTCGCGCCGCAGGTCGTTGACCCGGGCCTGCCCGGCCATCACCTCGGCCCGCAGCTGCTCCAGGGCCTCCCGCGCATGCCGGGCCACCCGCTGGCGCTGCCGGAGCTGGCGGCCGAGCCGCTGCAGTTCGGCCAGCTGCAGTTCCCGCTCCAGTTCCGCCAGGCGCTGGCTCAGTTCCCGGTGCCGCCGGGCCCGCTCCGCCTCGTGGGCCAGCGGCCCCAGGCGCGCCTCCAGTTCGGCCACGATGTCGCCCAGGCGGGCCAGGCGCTGCTCCACGCCCCGCAGGCGGCGCACCGCCTCCTGCCGGCGGGCCTTGAAGCGGACGATGCCGGCCGCCTCCTCCAGCAGGGAGCGCCGGTCCTCCGCCCGGGCCGCCAGCACCTCGTCGATGCGGCCCTGGCCCACCAGCGTGTAGGTGTCGCGCCCAAGCCCCGTGTCGTAAAGGAGTTCCTGGATGTCGCGCAGGCGCACGGGAGTGCCGTTGAGCAGGTACTCGCTGCCGCCGCCCCGGTCCATGCGGCGGCTGATGACGACCTCCTGGTACTCGGTGGGAAGAAGCCCGCTGGAGTTGTCGATGGTGAGGCTGACCTCGGCCAGGCCCAGCGGGCGGCGGCCGGCGGTGCCGCTGAAGATCAGGTCTTCCATGCGGCTGCCCCGCAGCAGGCGGGCGTTCTGCTCCCCCAGCACCCAGCGGACGGCGTCGGCGATGTTGCTCTTGCCGCAGCCGTTGGGTCCCACCACCGCGGTGACGCCGGGCCCGAATTCCAGGACGGTGCGGTCGGCAAAGGATTTGAACCCGGAAAGCTCAAGCCGCTTCAACTGCACACTTCGTCACCAACCTGAGCACGCACCCGGCGGGAGCGGGGCGCCCACCCGGGCGAGGCAACACAAAAGCGCCCGGACGCGGCGGTGCTCCCCCGGGAAGCCCCGCGGTCGCGGGCGAACGGCCGCATTCAAGCCGGCGCCACCGGCCGCACAGGCCGGGACACGCCTCAGCGCGGCTGCACCAAGAACTTGATGGCGGTCCGTTCCTCACCGTCGATGTCGATCTCGGCGAACGCCGGGATCGACACCAGGTCGATGCCGTTGGGCGCGACGTAACCACGAGCGATGGCGATCGCCTTCACTGCCTGGTTGACGGCGCCGGCCCCAACGGCCTGCACTTCGGCGGAACCATGCGCACGAAGGACCGCTGCCAGTGCACCTGCTACGGCTTTGGGTTTGGAGTTGGCCGACACCTTGAGGACTTCCAGATACGGCACCTCCCAGCGCGATACCCGGTATCTGGGATTGTATTCCCCCAGGTGTCTCAGCTCTCCTGCAGGAGGCGCAGGGCCTCCGCCGCAGCGGCCTGCTCGGCCTCCTTCTTGCTGCGGCCGCTGCCGCGCCCGCTGGGGCGGCCCTCGAGCCAGACCTCCACGTGAAAGCGCTTATCGTGGTCCGGGCCCTCCTCGCCCACCAGGCGGTAGACCGGGTCCACGCCCAGCAGCCGCCGGGAGGCCTCCTGGAGGCTGGTCTTGTGATCCTGGAACAGCCGCCCGGCGGCGGCCTCCTCGATCTCCTCGGCCATGGCCTCGTGCACCAGGGAGCGGGCGGTTTCCAGGCCCGCCTCCAGGTAGACGGCGCCGATTACCGCTTCCATGGCGGCGGCCAGCACCGACGGCCGCCGGCGGCCGCCGCCTTCCTGGCTCTGGCCCACGCGGATCACCGTACCCAGCTCCAGGCGCCGCGCGGCCCGGGACAGGCTGGGCCGGCAGACCACGGCGGCCCGCAGCCGGCTCAGCTCACCCTCGGGGCGGTCGGGGAAGCGGCGGTAGAAGTGCTCCGCCACCACCAGCCCCAGCACCGCGTCACCCAGGAACTCCAGGCGTTCGTTGTGCTCCACCGGTTCCGGGCCGTCGCCCGCCGCCGAAGGGTGGGTCAAGGCCTGGCGCACCAGCGGGCGCTCCAGGGCCCCCGGGCCCAGCAAGCGGTCCAGGAGCCGCTCCAGGGGCGTCATCCCTGCCGCGCGATTCCTTCCGGCCGGTACTTGCCTACGATCAGCGTGGCGTTCTGGCCGCCGAAGCCGAAGGCGTTGGACAGGGCTACATTGACCTCCTGGCGCCGGGCCTTGTTGGGCACGTAGTCCAGGTCGCACTCGGGATCGGCCGTGTCCTGATTGATGGTCGGATGGATGATTCCGTCACGCAGGGTCAGGACACAGGCGATCAACTCCACGGCGCCGGCGGCGCCCAGCAGGTGGCCGATCATGGACTTGGTGGAACTCACGGCCAGCCTGTCGGCGTGCTCGCCGAACACGCGCCGGATGGCCGCCGTTTCGGCGGCATCGCCGGCGGGCGTGGACGTGCCGTGGGCGTTGATGTAGTCGACCTGTTCCGGCGCCAGCCCGGCATCCCGCAGCGCCCGCATCATCGACCGGGCGCCGCCGTCGCCGTTGGGTGCCGGCGCCGTGATGTGGTGGGCGTCGGCGGTCATGCCGTACCCCAGCACCTCGGCCAGGATCGGGGCGCCGCGGCGCAGCGCGTGATCCAGCCGCTCCAGCACCAGGATGCCGGCGCCCTCGCCCATGACGAACCCGTCCCGCTCGGCGTCGAAGGGCCTCGACGCCCTCTCCGGCTCGTGGTTGCGGGTGGACAGGGCCCGCATGGCGCAGAACCCGGCGAAGGCCAGCGGCACGAAGGCCGCCTCGGTGCCGCCGGTGATCATGACCTCCGCCTCGCCGAACTGGAGGATCCGGAAGGCCTCGCCGATGGCGTTGGCTCCCGAGGCGCAGGCGGTGACCAGGGTGGTGTTGGGCCCGCGGAACCCGAACTGGATGGCCGTCTGGCCGGCGGCCATGTTGGCGATCATCATGGGCACGAAGAACGGGCTGACCCGCCCGGGACCCCGCTCCAGCAGGACATGGAACTGCTCCACCAGGGTCTCCATCCCGCCGATGCCCGAGCCCAGCACCACGCCCACCTGCTCCGGATCCAGGTCGGCCGGGTCGAGCCGCGCCGACTCCAGCGCCATCCGGGCGCCGGCCACCGCGAACTGGGTAAACCGGTCCATGCGGCGGGCTTCCTTGCGGTCGATGAAATCGGTGGGCTCGAAGTCCAGGACCTCGGCGCCGATCTGGGTCGGGAAGGGCGATGGGTCGAAGCGCTGGATCCGCCGCACCGCGGAGCGGCCGTTGACCAGCCCCTCCCACAGGGCATCGACCCCGACCCCGAAGGGGGTCACCGCCCCCATGCCCGTGATGACCACGCGGTGCTTGCCGTCAGGACTCCGCTCCACCAGTATCCTCCGGGACCCGCTGCCGGATGTACTCCACCGCGTCGCCGACGGTGACGATGCGCTCCGCGTCCTCGTCGGGGATCTCCATGTCGTATTCCTCTTCAAAGGCCATGATCAACTCGACGAGATCCAGGGAATCGGCGCCCAGGTCGTCGAGAAACGACGACTCCAGCGTGATCTCGTCCTCTTCGAGGCCGAGTTTCTCGGCGATCAACTGCCGCACGGTCTGAAAGATTCGATCCTCGCTCACGTGATGGACCCTCCTCAACAGGATCAGGCCGTCATGGTCAGGCCGCCGTCGACCACCAGCGTCTGGCCCGTCACGTAGCCGGCGGCGTCGGAGGCCAAAAAAACAACCGCGCCGGCGACATCTTCCGGGGTTCCGAAGCGGCCCAGCGCGATCTGGTCCAGCATGCGCCGCTTCCACTCCTCACCCAGCGCGGCTGTCATATCCGTCTCGATCACGCCGGGCGCCACGGCGTTGACGGTGATGCCCCGGCTGCCCACCTCGCGGGCCAGGGTCTTGGTGAACCCGATCAGGCCTGCCTTGGCGGCGGCGTAGTTGGCCTGGCCCGGGTTGCCCGTGAGGCCCGACACGGAGGCGATGTTGATGATCCGGCCGTAGCGCCGGCGCAGCATGCCGCGGAGCACCGCCCGCGTGGTGCGATAGGCCGCCGTCAGGTTGGTGGCGATGACCTCATCCCACGATTCGGGCGACATGCGCACCAGCAGGCCGTCGCGGGTGATCCCGGCGTTGTTGACCAGGATGTCGACGGGGCCCAGGCGCTCTTCAACCGCGCCCACCAGGGCCTCGGCGGCATCGCCGTCGCTGACGTCGGCCTGGAAGGCCTCGGCGCGGCCGCCCCGCTCCCGGATCTCGGCCACCACCGCCTCGGCGGCATCCCGGGAGCGGGCGTAGTTCACCGCCACGGCCGCCCCCTCCGCCGCCAGGGCCAGGGCGATGGCCCGGCCGATGCCCCGGGAAGCCCCGGTTACCAGTGCCACCCGCTCAGACAAGCGCATTTTAGCAAGCCTCCCCTAGCGCCGCAACGGCGGCCGACAGCGACTCCAGGTCTTCGACGTGGGCGGCCCTGAGTCCCCGGTCGATGCGCTTGAGGAAGCCGCCCAGGGTGGTGCCGGGGCCCAGTTCCAGCCACAGCGCCGGCGTGAAGGACCTCATGGTCTCCACGCAGGCTTCCCAGTGCACCGGGTGATCCACCTGGGCCAGCAGCGCCCGGCGCAGGTCGGCGGCGTCCGTCCGGGGCCGGCCGTCCACGTTGGACACCACCGGGACCCGGGCGTCGGCCAGCGGCGCCTCTTCCAGGGCCGGAGCGAACCGCCGCGCCGCCGGCTCCATCAGCCGGCAGTGAAAGGGCGCGCTGACCGGCAGTTCCACCACCCGCCGGGCACCGGCGGCCCGTGCCCTGTCTGCCAGCCGCGCCACGGCGTCGGCATGGCCTGCCACGACCACCTGTCCCGGGCAGTTGTAGTTGGCCGGTTGGACGTGACTCTCCTCCGTGCTGGCCTCGCGGCAGAGATCCTCGACCACGGCGGTTTCCAGGCCCATGACGGCGGCCATGGCCCCCACCCCCAGGGGGACGGCCTCCTGCATGCAGCGGCCCCGCCAGCGCACCAGGCGGGCGGCATCGGCCAGCGGCAGCGCGCCCGCCGCCACCAGGGCGGAATACTCGCCCAGGCTGAGTCCCGCGGCCACCACCGCCGGCACCGGCCCGCCCAGTTCCTCCTCCAGGCAGCGCAGGGCGGCCACGCTGACCGTCAGGATGGCCGGCTGCGTGATCTCCGTCTCGGCCAGGCGCTCCGCCGGCCCCTCGAAGCACAGATCCCTGAGGGGCAGGCCGCAGGCCTCCTCGGCCTCGGCGAACACCCGCCGGGCCGCCTCGTACCGGTCGTAGAGTTCCCGGCCCATGCCCACGTACTGGGCCCCCTGGCCCGCAAACATGAGGGCGACGCCGCGGCCGCCCCGCTGCTTCTGCTCCGCCATGACCGCTACTCCTTCACGGTGAAGGCCACGCCCAGCACCCCGGGGCCGGCATGGGTGCCCACCACGGGCCCGATCTGCCCCCGGCGCACCCGGCCCACGCGCCCGGTGGCCCTGAGCGCCTGCTCCAGCTCATCAACCCCGTCGGGCTGGGCGGCGTAGACCACGGTGATGTCGGCGGTCCGGTCCCCCACGGCCTCGCCGAAGAGCCGGACCAGTTCCGGGATGACGCGGCTGCGGCCGCGCACCCGGCCCGCCGGCGCCACCACCCCGTCGGACAGGGTCACGATGGGCTTCATGTTGAGCAGGGAGCCCAGAAGGGCCTGGGCCCGGCCGATTCGGCCGCCCCGCTCCAGGTACTCCAGCGTGTCGATGGCGCCGAAGAGGTTGGTCCGGCTGCACAGCGACTCCGCCAGTTCCACCACCTCGTCGGCGGAGGCGCCGTCGCGGGCAGCCTGGGCGCAGTCCAGCACCACGTGGCCCAGGCACGCCGTCACCAGCCGCGAGTCGATCAGGCGGATGTCGGCGCCCTGCAGCATCTCCCGGGCAGCCCGGGCCGACTGCAGCGTGCCGGACATGGCCTCGGAGATGTGGATGGAGACGATGGTGTCCCCGCCCTCCGCCAGGCGCCGGTAGACCTCGGCGAAGTCGCCCGGCGAGGGCTGCGACGTTTGGGGCAGGCGCTCCTTTTCGGCGGTCAGGCGCCGGAAGAACTGGTCCGGCGACATGTCCACCTGGTCCCGAAACACCTCGTCGCCGAAGTGGACGTAGAGCGGCACCATCTCGATGCCGTACTCCTCCCGCACCTCCGCGGGCAGATCGGCCGTGCTGTCGGTGACGATGCGCACACCCATCCCGGTCTCCCCTTTCCCGGCCCGGCGCCGGCCTCAGGCGCCCCCCGCCGCCTGCCGCGCCTTCGGCCGGTCCAGGGTCCACCGGCACACGGCGGCACCCCAGGTGAGACCCCCGCCGAAGGCCACCAGCAAGACCAGGTCGCCGGGGCGAATCCGTCCCTGATCCACCGCCTCGTCCAGCGCCACGGGGATCGAGGCCGCCGACGTGTTGCCGTAGCGGTCGATGTTGACGTAGACCCGTTCCATGGGCAGGCCGAAGCGGCGGGCCGAGGCTTCGATGATGCGGTAGTTGGCCTGGTGAGGGATGTAATAGTCCACATCGGCGAAGCCCAGGCCGCACTTCTCCAGGGCGGCCTGGGCCGCCTCCCCCATGACCTTGACGGCAAACTTGAAGACCTCACGGCCGTTCATGTGCACGTAATGGAGCCGGCTGCGCACGGTTTCCTCGCTGGCCGGCAGGCGCGAGCCGCCGGCGGGCTGCTTGAGCAGGTCGGCGCCGCCGCCGTCGGCGCCCAGGTGGAACGACAGCAGGCCCTGGTCCTCCGCCGGCGCCGGCTGCAGCACCACGGCCCCGGCGCCGTCGCCCAGCAGCACGCAGGTGCGGCGGTCGGTCCAGTCCACGATCTTGGAGAGGGTCTCGGCCCCGATGACCAGCACGTTGTTGTAGAGGCCGGTTTCGATGAACTGGGCCCCGGTGGCCAGGGCGTAGACGAAACCGGAGCAGGCCGTCTCCAGGTCGAGGGCCGCCGCCCGCGATGCCCCGAGCCGGTCCTGGACGATGCAGGCCGTGGCGGGGAAGGGCATGTCGGGCGTCACCGTGGCCACGATGATCAGGTCCAGGTCGGCGGGATCCAGGCGGGCTTCCTCCAGCGCCCGGCGGGCCGCCACCACCGCCAGGTCCGAGGTGGCCTGGTCCTCGGCCGCTACCCGGCGCTCGCGGATGCCGGTCCGGGTGCGGATCCACTCGTCGGTGGTGTCCACCATCTTCTCCAGGTCGAAATTTGTGACCACGCGTTCCGGGACGCACGAACCCACCCCGGTGATGGTGGCGCGCCTGCGCCTCATAGCTTCAACACCTCTCCGGCGGCGGTCAGGTGGTCGGCGATGCGGTCCACCATCCGCTGCTGGACTGTCCGGACGGCGACGCCGATGCCGTTGGCGACGGCACGGGCGTCCGAACTGCCGTGGCATTTGATGACGACCCTGCTGAGGCCCAGCAGCGGCGCCCCGCCGTACTCGGCGTAGTCCAGCCGCCGGCGGATGCGCTGCAGGCTGCTCCGGGCCAGGGCCATTCCCAGGGCCGCCCGGCGGCTCGACCGCACTTCCTCCCGCAGCAGGCGGAAAATGCCCAGGGCGGTGCCCTCCACGGCCTTGAGCACGGCGTTGCCCACGAACCCGTCGCAGACCACCACATCGGCCGGACCGTCGAACAGGTCCCTGGCCTCGACGTTGCCGACGAAGTTCAGGCCGGCCCGTTCCAGGAGTTCGTAAGCCTCCCGGACGGCGCGGCTGCCCTTGCCGCTCTCGCTGCCGATGTTGAGCAGGGCGACCCGCGGCCGGGGCCTCGACGCCACCTGCTCCATGAACACGGCGCCCATGACGGCGAACTGCACCAGGTGCTGGGCGGTGCAGTCCACCTGGGCGCCCAGGTCCAGCATCAGAAAGCCCTTCCCGTCCCAGGTGGGCAGCACGGTGGCCAGCGCCGGGCGCCGGACGGCACCGACGGTGCCCAGGGCCAGGTAGGCCGCCGCCATCAGGGCGCCGGTGTTGCCGGCCGAAACGAAGGCGTCGGCCTCGCCCCGCCGGACCAGGTCCGCGCCCACCGGGATGGAAGCCCGCGGCTTGCGGCGCACGGCCTGGGCCGGCTCCTCGCCGGCGGCGATGACGTCGGGCGCGTCGGCCACGTCGAAGCGCCCGGCGTCGCCGCCCAGGCGTGACCGGATCTCGGCGGCGGGCCCCACCAGGATGAGGCGGACCTCGGGGAACCGCTCGGCCGCCATGCGGGCCGCCTCCAGGGGGGCCGCCGGCGCCAGGTCGCCGCCCATAACGTCGATGGCGATCCTCACGGGGCCACCACCCCGTCCTTCTCGCCCGACAGGGCGAAGATCATGAACTTGGCGCGAAACACCTGCTCCTGCCCCGACCGGGTCACAACCTGGACCACGAACTTGTCGTCGCCCTTTACCCGGATGACCTCCGCCCGCGCCACCAGCCGCTCACCGGCGGTCACCGGACGCTTGTACTTGACGTTGACGATGCCGGTGACGGCCACGTCGGCGTCGATGATGGCCAGCGCCAGGGAGTCGGCCTGGGCGAACAGGAAGTGGCTGCGGACGATGCGGGTCTTCTCGAAAACCATGTCGGGCGTGGTCTCCAGGATGGAGATGCCCCACCGCCCCAGCTCCAGGTCCACCAGTTCGCCCACGATCTCGCGGGCGCCGATGGACTTGACCAGGCTGTAGGAGCGTTCGGCCATCTCGCGGGTGCGTTCCCGCAGTTCGGGGATGCCCAGGGCCAGGCGGTCGAGCCGGATGGTCTGGACGCTGACGTCGAAACGGGCTGCCAGCTCTTCGTCGGTGAGGAACGGGTTTTCTTCGAGCACCTGGCGCAGGCGGCGCTGGCGCTGACGCCGGTGCTCCGCTCGGGTCTGCACGGCGCTCCACCTCGACGCGGGCTGCGATAATCGGTGAAGGCTGATGCTATGACCAGGTTCTAAGACGTGATTCTACGACACCAAGTATAGGGGTGCGGGCCGGGGCTGGCAAGCGTGGGATAAAACCGCAGGGCATGCCGCCGGTGGAAGGGTGGGCCGCGGCGGCATGCCCGGGACCGAATGGGTACGCGTGGCGGGAACCTTGCGGCGTGCCCGGCGCGCGAAACGCGGGCACCGGATGCGTCGCGCGCGGCGCGGCCGGCGCCCGGCCTCACTCGCCCGAGGCGACGACCTCGCGGCCGCGGTAGTAGCCGCAGTGGGGGCACACCCGGTGGGGCAGCCTCAGTTCATGGCAGTTGGGGCACTCGGACAGCAGCGGGGCCCGCAGCTTGTAATGGGTCCGCCGCTTGTCGCGGCGCGCCTTGGACATCTTTCGCTTCGGTACGGCCATGGCTCAACGCATCCTCTCATCGCTGCCGGTCGCGTCATCGCTGCCGGTCGCGCCGGCTTATTCCTGCCCGTCGCGCCGGCGCAGCAGGTCCGCCAGTTCCGCCAGCGGGGCCAGGCGCGGGTCGACGTCGTTGGGCCGGCAGCCGCAGTCGCCCTCGTTCAGGTCGGCCCCACAGATGGGGCACAGGCCCCGGCAGTCCTCCCGGCACAACTGGCGCATCGGCAGCGCCAGCAGCAGCTGCTCGCGGAAACCCTCGGACAGGTCGATCTCGTCACCCTCGAAGACGCTCTCGCGGACGCCCTCGTCGTCCAGCGGATCCTGGTCCGGGCGGCGAAAGGCCTCGCTGTACGAGAACTCCAGCGCCCGCTCCACGGGCTTCAGGCACCGGGCGCAGGAAGCCCGGATGCGGCCGTGAGCCTTCACGTCGGCCCAGAGGCGGCCGCCGGCGTTGTGGAGGCGCACGTCCAGGCGAACCGGCCCCTCAAACACCACCTGCTCGCCGCCGACATCCAGAGGCTCCACGTCGGCCTGGACCGACCGCTCCAGGGTCTGCCCCCGCTGCTTCAACAGGTTACCGATATCGATGCGCAACGGGGATCGCCTCCAGACCAGCGACATTATAAGTGTGCCTCAAAAAGGGTGTCAAAGCCTGGCCTCCGAGCCGCTGGACGGCTTCGGCCAGCGAGGTCACGCCGATGACATGGAGGTCCGGCGCCGCCCGCCGCGCCTCGGCGGCGTTGGCGGCCGGCACCACGAAGATCCGGGCCCCGGCTTCCAGCACCGCCCGGGCCTTGTAAGGGATTCCGCCCACGGGGCCTACCGTTCCGTCCGGGGCCACGGTGCCGGTGGCCGCCACGGGGCCGGCCGCCCGGATGGTGCCCGGCGCCAGGCGCTCCACCAGGTACAGGCCGAAGGCCAGGCCGGCCGAGGGCCCGGCCACCTCGCCCGGCTCGAAGCGCACCGGGGGATCGAAGGTCCCGCGCAGGTCGCGGGAAGCGGCGGTGAGGCCCAGTTGTTCAATGGATTCTGCGCTGCCCGGGTTCAGAGACACCAGGAGGGAGTCACTGGCCCGCAGGACCGTCAGCGTCAGGGGGCGGCCGGCGGTTCCTGCCCCGCTTGCGGCTTCGTCACCTGCGCCTGCAGCGGCCAGCGCCGCGTTGAGGTCGGCGGCGAAGGTGATGGACCGGCCGTCGACAGTGGTGATGACGTCGCCCGGCAGCAGTCCCGCCTGGGCCGCCGCGCTGCCGGCGGCCACGGCCAGCACCTCGGCGCCGCCGGCGGTGAGGGTCGCCGGGCGCCCGGCCAGGCGGTAGGCAGCGTAGGCCGCCGTAAGCTGGCTTTCCTCCATGAGCCGCTGGTTGGCGGCCAGGAAGTCGCCGGTGTCCACGCCCGGGGGGACCACCCGGTGCCGGGGCACCACGTCGCGGCGCGGGTCCAGCAGGGCAGCCGCCACGTCGCCGACGCCGGCGGCATGCACCAGGATGGCGGTGAACCAGATGGCGCCGGCGTCACCGGGATCGCCTGCCGGCTCGTCCAGGCCGGCCACGTGGACCACCTGCGCCGCCGGCACTACCGGGCCGGGCCCCACCACGAACAACGGCAGCCGGACCCGCCAGGCGCCCGCCGCCACAGCGGCCAGGGCCGCCAGCAAGGCCACGATCGCCACCCGGCGGCGCAGCAGCGGCGACAAGCCGCATCCACCTCCTCGGGACGTGGCGTTCCGGCCTGACCCCAAGCCCTTCGGCGCCGTCTGGGTGTCGGCCCATGCACCCGGCCGCGCCCACGAGCAGGTACAGCGATGGAGCGGGGCTGCCCCGCGGGCACCCGCGCGGCAGCTCCGGTCACGTGGGCACGAGGCGCCGGCCGGCCCATCAGCGCCCGATCATCTCCCGCAGGGCGTCCCGGATCGGCGTCAGCGGCCGGCCCAGCACCCGTGCGAAGTCCTCGCTTTCGACGTCCAGGGCCCCTTGGCGGATGGCCTGCTGGATGCCGACGATCATGGCAACCGCCGGCTCAGGCAGCCCGGCCTTCCGCAGGCTGTCGGCGTAAGCGGCGTCATCGACGTGCTGCACGGGGACCTCGCGGCCCAGCACCGCGGCCAGTTCCGACGCCAGGTCGTCGTAGGTCCGCGGCGGCCCGGAAAGTTCGTAGACGGTGTTCTCGTGCCCCTCGCCCGTCAGCACGGCGGCAGCGGCATGGGCGTAATCGCGCCGGGGCGCCCAGCCCACCCGGCCCGATCCCGCCGACGTGAGCCACGGCGCGCCGTTGACCACGGCCTGAATGGTGCCGAGTTCGTTCTCCAGGTACCAGTTGTTGCGGAGGAAGCAGAACGGGATGCCCGACCGGCGGATGGCTTCCTCCGTGGCTCGGTGCACCTCGGCCAGGGAGAGCGTCGACCGGCCGGCGTTGGCCACGCTGGTATAGGCGATGAAGCCCACCCCCGCCTCCCGGGCGGCGGCCACCGCATTGAGGTGCTGGCGGATCCGGGTTTCGTTGTCGCCCGTGGTCGAGATCATGAGCATCCGGTCGGCGCCCGCGAAGGCATCTTTGAGCGTCTCCGGGCGGTCGAAATCACCCCGGCGGACGTCGACGCCCCGCCGGCGCAAGCGCTCCGCCCTGGCGGGGTCCCGCACGCTCACGGCAATGTTCCCCGGGGCGACGGACTCCAGCAGCTTCTCCACCACCAGGGAGCCAAGGTGCCCGGTGGCACCGGTCACCAGGATCTTCACCCACAAGACCCCCCTCGCGCGGCCGTTCAGGCCTCCGCGTCGTTGTTTCCGGTTCGTGCGGTTCGCAAAGCTATCTTCATGCTCCCTCCCCTAAGGCCCTTTCCTGCACCAGCCGCCTTCCCGGCCGGCAAGGCGTGATGGGCAACTCTGGCTGCTCCGGCACCGGGCAGGGCGGCCTGGCGGCAGTGACGAAACGTGTCGAAGATTGTCAGTCGCGAAGACGTTGGCGAACACGTTGAGGAGGGCGCACCGTGGCGGCGCTGCTAGTGATGCTGAGCTTTCTCGCCATGGCGTTCGGCCTGGTCAGCCTGGTCCGGCCCGTGCGCCGGCTCGGCATCCGGTCGCGGCGGACTGCGGCCTGGGTCATCGCCGGCGGCATTTTGACGTGGACCGTCGCCGGAGCCACAGTCCCGGACGACCTGCCCGGCGCCCCTGCGGCGGCTCCGCCGTCGGTCCAGCAGCCCGCTGAAAAGCCCGCCAGCCGCCAGCATGCTGAGCCTGGCGCCGAAGACGACGGATCAGACGCCGAAGGATCTGGAGCTGCGGGGCGCCCCCCGGACGAAGACCCCTCACAGGATCCGCCGCGGGACCAACCCGCGCCCGAGGCTGCCCATCAGGCCCCTGAGGAGCGGCCTGGCATCACCGAGGCCAGGGTCACCGGCGTCGTAGACGGCGACACCGTCGACGTCGAAGTACTGGCCGGCGCCGCCCTGCCTGCTGCACGAGTCCGGCTGATCGGGATCGACACCCCCGAGGTCCACGGGCGGACCGACCCCTACGGGGCGGAAGCGTCGGCGTTCACGAAAGAGCACCTGACCGGCAGGACGGTCTGGCTGGAAAAGGATGTGTCGGAGACCGACCGGTACGGCCGGGCGCTGCGCTATGTCTGGCTTGCCGAGCCGCCGCCCGAGCCCACGGAGGCGGACGCAAGGAATTACCTTTTCAATGCGCTCCTGGTTCTCGGCGGTTACGCGCAGGTGTCGACGCACCCGCCCGACGTGAAGTACGC
>PKRI01000013.1 GCA_017577485.1 Bacillota bacterium
CAGCAGCGCGGCGCTGCGGGTTGGGTCCAGTTCGGAGAGCACGTCGTCCAGCAGCAGGAGCGGCGCCGTGCCCACGGCTTCCGCGGCCGCGGCCAGTTCCGCCTGCTTCAGGGCCAGCACCACCGACCGCTGCTGCCCCTGGGAAGCGTGGACCCGGCTGTCGCGGCCGTCCACCAGCAGGGCCACATCGTCGCGGTGCGGTCCCCAGAGGGTCACGCCCCGCTCCATCTCCTCCCGCGCCTGCTCCTGGAGGGCGGCGCGGCCGCGCTCCCGCCAGAAGGCGGGGTCCCTGGCCTCCGGCGCCGCCGGCGCCAGCGGGTGCGGGTGCCGCCCATTCTCCAGGTACACGGCCGTCAGGCGCTCGCGCCCGGCGGTGAGCCGCGCCAGGGCCTCGGCGGCCGCCGGCAGCGCCCGCTCCAGGGCCGCCACGCGGCGGGCCGTGACCCGCGACGCCGCTTCCAGAAAGGGCTCGTCGAACAGGCCCGCGAGCGCCCGCCCGCTGCGGCGGGCCCGCACGTCCCTGAGCAGGTGGTTGCGCTGCTCCAGGGCGCCGCGCAGCGCCGCCAGATCCGCAGCGTGCCGCCGGTCCCCCAGGGCCGCCAGGCGGTCGGCGTAACGCCTGCGGTAACCGGGTTCCCCTTTGACCAGGCGCAGGTCGTCGGGAGCAAAGGCTACCGCCGCCGCGTGCTCCAGCAGGTCGGCCCGCCGCTGGACCGGCGAGCCCATGACGGTGACCCGCTTCCCCTCCCCGGGGTCGTAGCGCACCGCCAGCTCCACGCTGTAACCGTCGCGCCGGAGGCTGCCCCAGACGGCGTACCCGCCGCCGCCGTCCCACGCGGCCATGTCGGCGTCGCGGGCGCCGCGCTGCGACGTGCCGGTGCACAGCACGTGCACCGCCTCCAGCAGGTTGGTCTTGCCGGCGGCATTGGGGCCGATGAGCAGCACCACGCCGGCGGGGAAACGGGCGGTCAGGTCGGCGTAGTTGCGGAAGGCGCGGAGCCGCAGTTCTTCCAGGTACACGGCGCCCTGCCGCTCAGATGCGCACCGGGAAGACGATGTACCGGTACGAGTCGTCGGCCGGCGAGGAGATCCGCACCGCCTTGACGGGATCGATGAACTCCAGGTCGATCTCGCCGGCCTCCAGCGCCCGCAGGCCGTCGGTCAGGTAGCGGGCGTTGAGCCCGATGCGCAGGCCCTGGCCGTCCAGTTCGGCCGGGATCTCCTCGTAGGCCTGGCCCACCTCGGGGTCCTGGGAGGTGATGACCAGGCGCTCCGGCTCCAGTTCCAGAACGATGAGGCGCGACGCCAGGCGGCTGTCGGACATCAGCGACGCGCGCTCGGCCGCCTCCAGCAGGGCGTCCCGGTCCACCCGCAGCCGCGTCGGGTACTCCTGGGGCAGCAGGTCCAGGACGTTGGGGTACTGGCCCTCGATCAGGCGCGAGGACAGTTGGGCGTCGCCCAGGTCGAAGTGAATCTGGCTGCCGCCGAAGCGCACGTCCACGGCGCCGTCGTCATCGGACCCCAGCAGCCGCGCCAGCTCGTTCAGGGCCCTGCCGGGCACGATGGCGTCCAGCCCGCCGGCGGCGCCGTCGTAGCCGGCCCGGTGGATGGCCACGCGGAACCCGTCGGTGGCGATGGCCCGCAGCCCGTCGGCGGCCGCCAGGTGGACGCCGGTCAGGGTGGGCCGCGTCTCGTCGGCCGAGACGGCAAAGGCCGTCTGCTGGATCATGCGGCGGAGCAGGGGCCTGGGCAGCGACAGGCTCGGGCCACTGCCGTCGCCGGCGGCGACGGCGGGGAAGTCGGCGGCGGGGAACCCGTGGATCACGTACTCCGAGCGCTCCCAGCGCAGCCTGGCCTGGTTGAGGCCGGTGTCGACCTCCACGGTGATCTGGCCGAAGGGAATGCGCCGGGCGTACTCGCTGAGGTAACGGGCCGGCAGTACCACGGCGCCTTCCTGGACGTCGGAGGCCGGCAGCCGGGTGCGGATGGCGATCTCCAGGTCCGTGCCGGTGATGATCAGCTCGTTCCCCCGGGCTTCCAGGAGGATACCCGTCAGCACCGGAAGCGTGGTGCGCGACGAGACGGCGCGCCCGGAGGTCTGAAGGCCCCAGGCCAGGGCCTCGCGATCGACGACGAATCTCACTGCCGACACCGTCCTTCCCGAAAGGCGTCGATCATCCACATGCCCAGCGAAAAGAGAGCGGTTGGGCATATGGATTCTCAGCGGCAGTAGTCGTTCCTGTGGAGATGTGGAGAACCCGGTCGAAGCGCCGCCGTTCAAGGCACGGCGGCCGTGGACAGCCTGTGGGTGTCGAAGCGCGGCGGGACGCGGTTGTCCACAGGTACGACGCCGTGGCCGTTGTCCACATGGTTCTCCACAGGATGTCCCGATCGTTGTCGACAGGCCGGCGGTGCGCAGCGTGCCGGCGCGCCGTCCCGCCGGCGCCCGGCGCTGCGGTCTGGCCTCAGCCGCGGCGGAGGCGCTGGATCAGGTGCTGGAGGGTGGCGCGCAGCGTGCTGTCCGCCTCCGCCTCAGCGCGGATTTTCTCGCACGCGTGCAGCACCGTGGTGTGGTCGCGGCCGCCGAAGTCCTCGCCGATCTTGGGCAGCGACGCGTTGGTCAGCTCCCGGCACAGGTACATGGCCACCTGCCGCGGGAAGGCCACGGCCCGGGCACGGCTGCGCATCTTGAGATCGCGCACGCTGATGCCGAAGTGCTCGGCCACGACCTCCTGGATGGCCTGGATGGTGATGGCCACAGGCTGCGCCGGCGGCAGCAGGTCCTTCAGGGTGGTTTCGGCCAGTTCCAGGGTGATGGGGGCGTGGATCAGGCTGGCGTGGGCCACCAGCCGGATCAACGCGCCCTCCAGTTCGCGGATGTTGCTGGTCACGCGCTCGGCGATGTAGTAGACCACGTCGTCGGGCACCGTCAGGTGCTCAAGCTGCGCCTTCTTGCGCAGGATGGCGATGCGCGTCTCCAGGTCGGGCGGCTGGATGTCCGAGACCAGGCCCCATTCGAAGCGGGAACGCAGGCGCTCCTCCAGGGTCTGGATCTCCTTGGGCGGCCGGTCGCTGGACACCACGATCTGCCGGCCGGACTCGTGCAGCGCGTTGAAGGTGTGGAAGAACTCTTCCTGGGTGGTTTCCTTCCCGGCCAGGAACTGGATGTCGTCCACCAGCAGCACGTCCACGTTGCGGTAGCGGTTGCGGAACTCGATGGTGGTGCGGTCGCGGATGGCGTTGATGATCTCGTTGGTGAAGGTCTCGGACGACACGTAGACCACGCGGGTGCGCGGGTTGCGCTGCAGCACCCGGTGGGCGATGGCCTGCATCAGGTGCGTCTTGCCCAGGCCCACCCCGCCGTAGAGGAACAGAGGATTGTAGGCGCGGGCCGGGGCCTCGGCCACCGCCAGGGCGGCGGCATGGGCCAGGCGGTTGCCGCTGCCGATGACGAAGGTTTCGAAGGTATAGCGGTGGTTCAGGGTCTGGCCCAGGGCCGGTCGCGGCTGCGGTTCGACCGCCGCAGCCACCTCCGGCCGCGCCGCATCGTGGACCGCGAGGCCGTCCGCGTCCTCGCCCACCACGAAACGCAGGTGCAGGCCCACCTGGGCGCAGCGGCGCAGTGCGTCGTGCAGCGGGTCGTAGTAGCGCTCGTGGAGCCAGTCGCGGACCCAGCGGTTGGGGACCTCGACCACCAGGGTGTCGTCCTCGATGCACAGGGGGCGCGTGTTCCGGAGCCATGCCTCCACGCTGGTCCTGGGCAGGTGACTCTCAACCACACGCAGGGTTTCCGACCAGAGTTCCTCCAGGCTGCTGGGATGCAATGCACAGCCCCCCGATACCTTGTCCACAACTTATCCACAGGGTTGCAGGTACATGCCGAATGCGGCGTGTTTCCGAGATGACCGGGGCTGCGCCCGGCCGGTGGTACGGGTGCGCCGGCTCAACCGCGCCCCGCCGGCGCCGGTTTATGTACCGTGGACGGCGGGCTGGCGACTGGGGCGGCGATCTGGGCGTTGAGCCGGCCCGGGCGTGCTGGTGTTATGTTACGGGCAGCCCCGCAGCGACTTATGCACAACGTTATCCACAGGTTGTGCATAAAGCCTTGTCCCATGCGGGTTTCAGGGCACACACATGATAGCAGACGCCCCCCGGCGGGGGCAATCAACCACCGCGTTCCTTGACACCGGTGCGGCCGGAACACTAGAATTTATCGCGCCTCTCGGGCCCTGAGGCCAGGGTCGCCAGGCGTTTTTTCTTGGTCAGGCTCCGACTTTTCGAGGAGTGGAACGGCATGAAGCGTACCTACCAGCCCAAGCGCCGGCGGCGGGCCAGGGTGCACGGCTTCCGGGCGCGGATGCGGACGCCGGGCGGGCGCCGGGTGCTGCGGCGCCGCCGTCAGAAGGGCCGCAAGCGGCTGACCGTCTGACGTCCTGCCGACGTGGCGCTGCCCAGGACGGCCCGCCTCCGGGCCTCGGCGGAGATCCGGAAGGTCCTCGACAGCGGCCGGCGACGCGCCGGGCGCTTCCACGCGCTGTACTGGCTTCACCGCGACGACGCCAGCGGCCCCCGGGCCGCTTTCGTGGTTTCGCGGCGGGTGGGCGGCGCCGTCACCCGCAACCGCGCCCGGCGCCGCCTGTCGGCGGCGGTCCAGCGGCGGCTGGCGCTGCTGGACCCCGGCGTGGACCTGGTGCTGGTGGCGCGGCGCGGTGCGGCGGAGTGCCCTTTCGCCGAGGTGGATCAGGACGTGGAGCGGCTGCTGCGGGAGGCGGGCGTGCTGCGGGCGGCCGCCGGCGCCGGTGGGGAGGATGAAGTCTGAGCGGGGCCGAACGACTGGCGGTGGGGCTGATTCGCTTCTACCAGGCGGCCGTGTCTCCGCTGAAGGGCCCGACGTGCCGCTTTCAGCCCACCTGTTCCACCTACGCCATCGAGGCCATCTCACGGTACGGCCTCTGGCGGGGAGGTTGGCTGGCGGTGCGCCGCCTGGCGCGCTGCCACCCATTCCATCCCGGCGGGTACGATCCGGTTCCCTAGCCCCGCCGGCTGGAAAATCGCGAGCAGATTGGTGAAACGCTACACCCGCGGTGGAACCCTGCACTGCAGCGGCTGCTGGGCGGGTCGGGAAGCCCTGAGGGGGCACGGTGTGTGATCAGCAGCGTATCCTCGGTACTGGCCGGCATCATCGAGCAATTGCACGGGCTCACGGGCAATTACGGCGTCGCCATCATCCTTCTCACGCTGATGATCCGGGTGCTGCTGCTGCCGCTGACCAGTTCCCAGATGCGGGCCATGAAGAAGATGCAGCAGCTGCAGCCCGAAATCCAGAAACTGCAGAAGAAGTACCGCAACGATCCGCAGAAGCTCAACGAGAAGACCATGGCCCTGTGGCGGGAGCACAACGTGAACCCGCTGGCCGGATGCCTGCCGGTGCTGATCCAGCTGCCGATCTTGTGGGCGTTCTTCGCAGCGCTGCGGGCCTACGACTTCCGGGCCGATCCCGGGTTCCTGTGGATCGCCGACCTGGCCAGCCCCGATCCGTACGTGCTGCCGATCCTGACCGGCGTCACCACGTTCCTGGTGACGCGGATGACGTCGACAGCCGCGGACCCATCGCAGCGGGTCATGCTGTACGGCATGCCGGTGTTCCTGGCGATCGTTTCCCGTCAGTTCGCTGCCGGCCTGGCCCTCTACTGGGTGGTCAGCAATCTATTCCAGATTGTGGAACGATATCTTGTGGATTGGGCGGACCGCCGCGCCGCGAAAGGAGAGGCGGGTTGAATTGGTGCGTTCTCTTGAGATGACCGGCGCCACGGTCGAGGATGCCGTGGCCGCGGCGCTGGCTCAATTGGGAGTTTCGCGCAACGACGTGGACGTGGAGGTGCTGGAGGAACCGGCCCGCGGGCTGTTCGGTCTTTTCGGCCAGCGGGACGCCCGCGTCCGCGTCACCGTGCGCCAGACCCGGGCCGGCTTCGCCCGGGAATTTATTGAAGAGGTGGCTCGCTGCCTGGACCTTCCCGTTTCGGTGAAGGTCAGCCAGCAGGAAGACGGCATCCACCTGGACGTCACGGGGTACAACATCGGCCTGCTGATCGGCCGGCGGGGCGCCACGCTGAACGCCCTGCAGTACCTGGTCAACGTGGCGGCCAACCGCGTCAGCGACGAGCGGAAGCCCATCATCATCGACGTGGAGGGTTACCGGCAGCGCCGCGTTCAGGCCCTGGAGTCGCTGGCGCGGCGGGCGGCCCAGCGGGCCCGGCGCACGGGAACGCGGGTGGCCCTGGAGCCCATGACCGCCGCCGAGCGGCGGATTGTGCACCTGGCGGTGCAGCGCATGGGCGGGGTCAGCAGCGAGAGCCAGGGGGAGGAACCCTTCCGCCGCGTGGTCATCGTGCCGCACCAGCGGCCGGCGGGGCCGCGCCGCACCCACCGTGCGCGCCAGCCCTGACGACCGTGCCGCCCGGCTGCAGGCCGGCGCCGGTGCCCTGGGCGTTCGGCTGGACGCCGGCGGCGCGGCCCGGCTGGTGGCCTACCTCGACCTGCTTTACCAGGCCAACCGTACGCTCAACCTGACCCGGGTGGCGCCCGATGCCGCCCTGGAACTGCACGGGGTGGATTCCCTGGCGGGACTGCGCGTGCTTGCGGATCCCGAACTGCTCGTGGCCGACGTGGGCACAGGCGGTGGGTTCCCCGGCGTGGCGCTGGCCGCTGCTCGGCCGGCGTGGCGGGTGACGGTGGTGGATTCGGTGCAGAAGAAGGTGCAGTTCGTGCGGGAGGCGGTCCAGGCCGCGGGCATCGCCAACGTGACCGCGGTCTGGGGCCGGGCGGAGGACCTGGGCCGCCGGCCGGACTTCCGGGAGCGCTTCGACGCGGCGGTGGCGCGGGCGCTGGCGGCGCTGCCGGTGCTGCTGGAGCTGGCGCTGCCGCTGGTGCGGCCCGGCGGCCGGGTGGTGGCCTACAAGGGCGGGGACGTGGACGAGGAAGTGGCGGCGTCGGCAGCGGCGCTGCAGGCGCTGGGCGGCGCGGTGGAAGCGGTGGACCGCTTCCGCCTGCCGTGGAACGGGGCACCGCGGTCGCTGGTGGTGGTGCGGAAGACCGGCTCCACGCCGTCCCGGTACCCGCGGCGGGCGGGGATCCCGCACCGCCGGCCGCTGGGAGGGCCGGCGGGCGCGCCGGGAAGGGGGCAGGCCCCCAGCGCCGGCCTTCCGGGGGCGCCGGGGGCAGCGGCGCAGGCGGCAGGATTGGGGTCCACGGGGGGACTTCGGGCGGGGCAGGACGACCTCGGTGCCCGGCGAAGGCAGGCGGCGACGCGAAGGAGGCGGGGATCATGACGTCCGGCGGATGGTTGGACTGGCTGGGCCGCCGCGGCGGCCAGGCGGCACGCGGCGAGCTGGTGTCCATTCCGGTGGAGCGCATTGATCCCAGCCCCCATCAGCCGCGCCGCACCATGGACCAGGCGGAACTGGAGGCCCTGGCCGCTTCGGTTCGGCAGATGGGCGTCCTGCAGCCGGTGGTGGTGCGGCGCCGCGGGGACCGTTTCGAACTGGTGATGGGCGAGCGGCGGTGGCGGGCCGCCCAGGCGGCGGGGCTGCGGGAGATCCCTGCCCTGATCCGGGACCTGGACGACCGCGACGCCGCCGTGGCGGCATTGATCGAGAACCTCCAGCGCAGCGACCTGAGTTTCTGGGATGAGGCGGCAGGCTACGCCCGGGTGATCGAGGAGTTCGGGCTGACACAGGAGGAGCTGGCGGCCGCCCTGGGTCGAAGCCAGGCGGCGGTGTCCAACAAGCTGCGCCTGCTTCGGCTGCCCGAGGAGGTGCGGCGGCAGGCTCAGGCGGCGGGCCTCGGTGAGCGGCACGTGCGGTCGCTGCTGCGGCTGCCCGACGTGCAGGCCCAACTGGAAGTCCTGGCGGAGATCGTCGCCCGGGACCTGTCGGCCGGCGAAGCTGAAGCCCTGGTGGCCGAGCGGCTGGGCGAGCCCCCCGCCGGCCGCGAGCCGCAGGACCAGGGTGCCGCTGCTGCGGCCGGGCGCCGCCGCAGGGGCCGGCGCCGGGCGGGCCTGCCGGTGATCAAAGATGTCCGCATCCTCTTGAACACCTTCCGCCAGGGCATCGACGCCCTGCGCAAGGCGGGGCTCGACGCCAGCATGAACCTGAAGGAAGAGCCCGGGCACATCGAAGTGGTGATCCGCATCCCCCGGCAGTGAACCCCCCGCCGGGGCGCATTGTTCCACGTGGAACAATTTCGGGGCCCGAGAGGATTTCGCCGCCCGAGCCGTGGGTGGGTACGTCTTCCGTACCCCGGGTGCAGGATTTTCCGAAGAAAGGTCAAATCTCTATGGCGCTTCTTCAACAGGGGGGGTACGGTGATGAAGCGCAGGTTTGCCCGCCTGGCGGCGCTGGCGGCCGTCTTTGCCATGCTGGCACTGGCGGCTTGCGGCGGCGGTGGGGGCGGCACCCAGGGGAGCACCGGCGGCGCATCCCAGCAGCCGGCCGAATCCGAGCCCGAAACCGAAACGCCGGCGGCTGGCGAGCCCATCAAGATCGGCATCGTGCTGCCCGCCACCGGTGACCTGGGCTTTCTTGGCGGCCCGATGATCAACGCCGCGCTGCTGGCCATCGACGTGGTGAATGAGGCCGGCGGCGTGCTGGGCGGCCGCATGCTGGAAGGCGTGGTGGCCGACACCCGCACCGAGGAAACCGCCGCCCGCGAGGCGGCCGACAAGGTCATCAACGTCGACGGCGTGCCGGCCCTGGTGGGCGCGGCCGGCTCGGGCAACTCCTTCGCCGTGCTGGCGGTGGCGGAGCAGGCCCAGGTCGTGATGATCTCGCCCAGCTCCACGTCGCCGGCCTTTACCACCGAGGACCCGGGCAACTGGTTCTTCCGCACGGCCCCGTCCGACTCGCTGCAGGGCGCCGTCATGGCCAAGTACTCCCTGCAGGAAGGCTTCACCAAGGCGGCCACCCTGGCCCTGAACAACGCCTACGGCCAGGGCTTCAAGGACGTCTTCATCGAGGTCTTCGAGAGCCAGGGCGGCGAGGTCGTGGCCGACGTCCTCTATGACCCGCAGGGTACCACCTTCTCCTCGGAAGTGGAGCAGGTGGTCAACTCGGGCGCTGAGGTCGTCATCCTGGTGGGCTACCCGGAGACCGGATCGGCCATCCTTAAGGAGGCCTACGCCCGGGGCGCCTTCGACAGCCAGGTCTGGCTGCTGAGCGAAGGTCTCCGCACGCCTGAACTGCCCGACCTGGTGGGCAAGGACGCCAGCGGCAACTACGTGCTGGCCGGCGTGCGCGGCACCTCGCCCATCTCCACGGGCCCGGCCTACGCGGACTTCGCCCAGCGGTTCGAGGCCAAGTACGGCAGCCCGCCGGAAGGCCCGTTCGACGCCCATACCTATGACGCGATGCTGCTGATCGCCATGGCCATCGAGAAGGCGGGCCAGGCCACCGGCCCGGCCATCCGCGATGCACTGATGTCCGTGGCGTCGCCGCCCGGTCAGAAGGTCTCGACGCTGGCCGAAGCCCTCGAGCTGATCCGCGCCGGTCAGGACATCGACTACGAGGGCGCGTCGGGCAACGTCAACTTCGACGAGGTCGGCGACGTGATGGCCGCCTACGCCGTCTGGGAAGTGACGGCCGACGGGCAGATCGTCGACATCGCGGAAATCGAGCCTTAAGGCGCCCGCCGCACGGGGGGCCGGCGAAACCCGCAGCGGCCGGCGGCCGGCCCCCGGCGCCGCAGGGCGCAAGGGTTGGGGCGGAGCGTGACCCGCGAGGCCACCTCCGCCCCGCCTTGTGTCTGAACACCGGACCAGATCTGCATGCTCTGGGAGGGGAGGGGACCGGCCGTGCTGCAGTACGTGGCCAACGGCATCGTGGTCGGAGCCATCATCGCCGTGGCCGCCATCGGCCTCACCCTGGTCTACAGCATCCTGCGTCTTACCAATTTCGCCCACGGCGATTTCGTGACCCTGGGGGCTTACACGGCACTGTTCATCAACCTGGGCCTCGGCTGGCGTCCCGCAGCGGCCCTGCCCGTGGCCTTCGTGGTAGGTGCGGCCCTGGCCATCCTGCTGGAACTGCTGGTATGGCGCAAGATGCGCCAGATGCGGGCCAGCATGGTGGCGTTGATCGTCGCCTCCATCGGCGTCGCACTGGCGCTGCGCAACCTGCTGGTGTTCTTTTACGGGCCGTCGCCGCAGAACTTCCAGCAGCCGGTCCAGCGGGCCACGCCCTTTCTGGGCCTGCCCGTGACGATGACAGCCGACCAGCAGTTCGCCCTGGTGGCGTCGGTGGTGCTGGTGCTGGCCGTCCACGCGCTGCTGCGCTACACCACGCTGGGCAAGACCATGCGGGCCCTGTCCGACAACACCGACCTGGCCTGGGTCTCCGGCATCGACGTGGACCGCGTGGTCACCTGGACCTGGATCATCGGCGGGGGCCTGGCGGCTGTGGGTGGGGTGCTGTACGGCATGACCCGGCCGCTGTACCCTGAACTGGGCTGGCACCTGCTGCTGCCGCTGTTCGCCGCCATCATCCTGGGCGGCATCGGCCACCCCTATGGGGCCATCGCCGGCGGCTTTCTGATCGGCATCGTCCAGGAAGTTTCGGTCTATTTCGGCGTGCCCGTGGAGTACAAGATCGCCGTGGGTTTCGTGGCCATGATCGTGGCCCTGCTCCTGTTCCCGCGGGGCCTCTTCGGGGAGGCGTCGTACCGGTGAGTTCCTATTTGATGTACATCATCAATGTGGTCACCACGGCGGCCGTGTACGCGGTGTTCGTGCTGGGGCTCAACCTCCAGTTCGGGTACACCGGCATCGTCAACTTCGGCCACGTGGCCTTCATGGCCATCGGCGCCTACACCACGGTGCTGTTGTCCCTGGCCGGGTGGCCGCTGATCGCCGCCATCGCCGCCGGCGTGCTGCTGGCGGCCCTGGCCAGCCTGCTCATCGGCCTGCCCGCCCTCCGCCTGCGGGAGGACTACCTGGCCATCACCACCATCGGCTTCGCCGAGGTGATCCGCATCATCATCAACAACGAGGTGGAACTGACCCGTGGGCCCCAGGGCATCTTCCGGTTTCCGCTGCCCTTCGAGTCCTGGGGCCTTTCACCGCTGGGCTGGCGCGTCGCCTTCATGATTCTCTGCCTGCTGACGCTGGCCGCCGTCTACCTGCTGCTCCAGCGGCTGACCAACTCGCCGTGGGGGCGGGTGCTCAAGGCCATCCGCGAGGACGAGGACGCCGCCATCGCCCTGGGCAAGAACACCCGGGTGTTCAAGCTGTGGTCCCTGGCCCTGGGTTCGGCCATCGCCGGCCTGTCGGGCGTGCTGCTGGCCTACCTGCTGGCCTACATCAACCCGCGGGAGTTCCTGCCGCTCACCACCTTCACCGGGTGGATGATCATGGTGCTGGGCGGCGCCGGCAGCAACGTGGGCGTCATGGTGGGGTCGCTGCTGTACTTCGGCCTGTTCAGCCTGACCAGGCCGCTGGAGAGTTCCGGCCTGGTGGCCCTGGGTCTTACCGGCCAGCAGGTGGGCGCGCTGCGCGTCATCCTCATCGGCATCTTCCTGGTGGTGCTCATGATGTACCGGCCCCAGGGGCTGTTCGGCCGGAAGGAGGAGCTGAGCCTTGACCGGTGAGGCCCTGCTGGACGTCCGCGCCGTTTCCCGGCAGTTCGAGGGTTTCTGGGCGGTGCGCGGGGTGAGCTTCACGGTGCCCCAACACCAGATCGCCGGGCTCATCGGCCCCAACGGCGCCGGCAAGACCACCCTGTTCAACGTGGTCACCCGCTACCTGCCGCCGTCGGGCGGGGAAATCTACTTCGCCGGCACGCGCCTGGACACGCTGCCCACCTACAGCGCGCCGGGCCTGGGCCTGGTCCGCACCTTCCAGATCAGCCGGGTGTTCTCCCGCATGACGGTCCTGGAAAACATGCTGTTCGCAGCCCCGGGGCAGGTGGGCGAGGGGCTGCTGGGCGCGCTGCTGGCCCCACGGCGGGTGGCCCGCCAGGAGAAGGAACTGCGGGAGCGGGCCATGGACCTGCTGCGCTACTTCAGGCTCGACCACATGGCCCAGAACTATGCCGGCGCCCTGTCCGGCGGCCAGCGCAAGCTGCTGGAGATGGCCCGGGCCCTCATGTTGAATCCCCGGATGCTGCTGCTGGACGAGCCCATGGCCGGCGTCAACCCGGCCTTGAAGGAGCAGCTTCTGGACTACATCCTGGACCTGCGGTCGAAAGGCATCACGTTCCTGCTGATCGAACACGACATTGACATGATCATGCGGATCTGTGACCGTATCCTGGTGATGGCCCAGGGCGAGTTGATCGCCGACGGGACCCCTGACCAGGTGCGGCGGGACCCGCGGGTCATCGATGCCTACCTGGGGGCCAGCCAATGAACGCGGTGGATCAACAGGACGGCGCCCGCACCGGCGCCCCCGCCGGTGCCGAGATGCTGGTCATGGAAGACATCGTCGCCGGCTACGTGCCGGGGGTCGACATCCTGCAGGGCGTGTCGCTGACGGTCCGGCAGGGCGAACTGGTGTCCATCATCGGCCCCAACGGCGCCGGCAAGTCGACCCTGCTGAAGGTGCTGATGGGCCTGCTGCGGCCGCGGCGCGGTTCCATCCGCTTTCAGGGCCGGGAACTGGTGGGCCTGAAGCCCTCCGCCATCGTGGCGCTGGGGCTCAGTTACGTTCCGCAGGTGCGCAACGTGTTCCCCAACCTGACGGTGCGGGAGAACCTGGAGATCGCCGCCGCCGTGGCGGGACCCGGCGCCCCGCAGCGCATCCAGCGCATTCTGGACATCTTCCCCGACCTGCGCGACAAGCTCCGCAGCAAGGCGGGGACCCTCTCCGGCGGGCAGCGGCAGATGCTGGCCATGGGCCGGGCCCTGATCCTGGAGCCCAAACTGCTGGTCCTGGACGAGCCATCGGCCGGCCTGGCACCCCAGATGGTCAACGCCGTGTTTCAGAAGATCGCAGAAATCAACGAGCAAGGGTGCACCATCCTGATGATCGAGCAGAACGCGCGGCGGGCCCTGGAAATGTCCCACCGGGGCTACGTGCTGGACATGGGGCGCAATGCCGTGGACGACACCGGCCGCGCCCTGCTGGAAAATCCCCGGGTCGTAGAACTCTACCTGGGCAAGATCGCCCAGCAGCAGGACGCCTGACGGCCGCCGGACCATGGGCCGCGTGATCGCCGTCGCCAACCAGAAGGGCGGCGTGGGTAAGACCACCACCGCCGTCAACCTGGCCGCTGCCGTGGCCTCCACGGGGCGCAGCACGCTGCTGGTGGACATCGATCCCCAGGGCCACAGCACCACCGGCCTGGGCATCGAGATCCG
The DNA here is from genome assembly GCA_017577485.1 of Bacillota bacterium. Taxonomy (GTDB): domain Bacteria; phylum Bacillota; class Sulfobacillia; order Thermaerobacterales; family RSA17; genus RSA17. The sequence continues at coordinate 13,348 of PKRI01000013.1, forward strand.
AAGCGGCGACGAGACCATCTACGACGTGCTGGTGGACGAGGTGCCCGTGGAACGGGCCCTGCGCACCACCATGATCCCCACGCTGCAGTTGCTGCCCGCCGGCATCGACCTGGCCGGCGCCGAGATCGAACTGGTGTCGGCGCTGTCGCGGGAGCAGCGGCTGCGCCGGGCGCTGGCCCCGGTCCGGGATCGCTTCCGCTATATATTCATCGACTGCCCGCCCTCGCTGGGGCTGCTGACCGTCAACGCCCTGACGGCCGCCGACTCGGTGCTGGTGCCGATCCAGTGCGAGTACTACGCCCTGGAAGGGCTCGGCCAGTTGATGAACACCATCCGGCTGATCCAGACCCATCTGAACCCGCGCCTGGAACTGGAGGGCGTGGTGCTGACCATGTTCGATGCCCGCACCAACCTGTCGGTGCAGGTGGTCGACGAGGTCAAGCGGTACTTCCGTGACAAGGTGCTGGCGCCCATCGTGCCCCGGAACGTGCGGCTCAGCGAGGCGCCCAGCCACGGCAAGCCCATTTCCCTTTACGACCCGCGGTCCCGCGGCGCCGAGGTGTACCGGGACCTGGCCCACGAGGTGATCCGTCGTGTCGAGGGAGAGGAAGCGGCTGGGTAAAGGATTGGAGGCCATCCTGGGGCCTGCCGTCCAGAGCGGCGAGCGGGTGCAGAATATCCCCGTCGATGCCGTCCGGCCCAACCCTCACCAGCCCAGGCGCAATTTCGACCAGGAAGCCCTGGAGGAACTGGCTGCGTCGATCCGCTCCCATGGGGTGGTCCAGCCGGTGGTGGTGGTGCCCGCCGGCGACGGGTACGTGCTGGTGGCCGGCGAGCGCCGCTGGCGAGCCGCCCGCCTGGCGGGACTGGCCGAGGTGCCGGCCCTGGTCCGCGACCTTGACCCCCGCACCATGACCGAAGTGGCCCTGGTGGAAAACCTGCAGCGCGAGGACCTGACCCCCATCGAGGAGGCGTACGCCTACCAGGCGCTGCAGGAGGAATTCGGGCTCACCCAGGAAGAGATCGCCCAGCGCGTGGGCAAGAGCCGCAGCCAGGTGGCCAACACGCTGCGGCTCCTGGCGCTGGACCCCGAGGTCCAGGCACTGGTCGACTCCGGGCGGCTGTCCTTCGGCCACGCCAAGGTCCTGCTCTCGGTGGCGTCGGCGGCGGAACAGCGCCGCCTGGCCCGCCGGGTGCTGGAGCAGGGCTGGACCGTCCGGGCGCTGGAGGCGCACCTGGGCGCGCGGTCCGGGCGGGGCGAGGGCCGGCGCACCCCGGCCGGGACGGAGCCGGCCGTCGATCCCCACTGGGCCGGCGCCGCCCGGGAACTGCAGCAGGCCCTGGGGACGCCGGTGGAGATCCAGGTGCGCCGCGGCCGGCCCGGCGGCCGCATCGTCATCCAGTTCTTCTCCCAGGACGAGTTCGAGCGGCTTTACGAGGCCCTGGCGGCGGCCGGCCGGTCCCGTTCCTCCTGACCGGAAGCGCCCCAGGCGGGGAGGGTGCCCGCCGCTGCACCCCGCGGGATGTTGCGGCCGTGCCAGGGAGGAACAGGGGACAAGCCGTTGGAATCTGAGGACGGATGGGGCTCGCCTGCATTTCCATGGCCTGACAGGCCGGAAGCGAGGGGTGACCCGGTGACGGCGCCGCGCCGTGGCCAGCGGTCCTACACGCTCATCATGGTGCCGCACGCGTCCGACGGCGACGTGGTGGCGGTCCGCCTGCCCATCACCTGGCTGCAGGTGGGCGCCGTGCTGCTGGTTTCCCTCTGGATCGGCATCCTCATCTTCATCAACGCCTATTTCGACATGGCCGGCCGGATGGAGGAACTGTCCCACCTCCGGGCCGTAAACCGCCAGCAGCGGGAGCAGGTGGCCCGGCTGACCGAGGAGGCCCGGCGCCTGGCCGGTGACCTGGAGGCTCTGGCCGAACTGGAGCGCCAGGTGCGGGCGGCCATGGGCGAGGTGGCCCCCGCCGGCGAGCAGCAGCCCGAGGTGCGGGCGGCCGTCCGCGCTGGCGCGCCTGCCGGCGATGACTGGACCATGTTCGCTGCCGGCGCCACCGCCGGCGATCCGGCCCTGGCGGACCTGCAGGCGGTGGCGGCGACGCTGCGGGAACTGCGTCAGGCGCTGCCCGGCCAGCGCGAGGGCCTGGAGCGGGTGAACGCCGCCCTGGTCGAGGAACTGGCCCGCAGGGACGCGGTGCCCTCCATCTGGCCCGTGCGCGGCCTGGTCACCTCGCGCTACGGCTGGCGTTGGGGACGCTTCCACAACGGCGTCGACATCGCTGCCCCCCGGGGCACTCCCATCAGGGCCGCTGCCCCCGGCCGGGTGGTGTTCTCGGGCTGGGACGGCGCTTTCGGCAACACCGTCATCATCGACCACGGGTACGGGTACCGGACCCTCTACGCCCACAACTCCCGCAACGCGGTGCAGGTGGGGGACCAGGTCGGCAGGGGTCAGGTGATCGGCTACGTGGGCAGCACCGGGCGCAGCACCGGGCCCCACGTGCACTACGAGGTCCTGGTCAACGGCCGGAACGTGAACCCGTGGGACTTCCTGCCCCGCCGCTGACGGCCGGGAGAGGGAGGGAAGCCGGTGTTCAGGGGTCGTTCCGCCGACCATTTGAGCACGGTGATCGGCAGGGAAACGGAACTCAAGGGCACCCTCACGGGCAAGGGCTCGCTGCGGGTCGACGGCAGCCTCGAGGGCGAGGTGGAGTGCGCCGGCGACCTCTACGTGGGTGAAACCGCCCGCCTGACCGCCCAGGTGCGGGCCCGCAACGTCACCATCGCCGGTGAGATCCACGGCAACGTCCACGCCGAGCAGCGGGTGGAACTGCTTCCCAGCGCCCGGGTCTACGGCGACATCCACAGCCGCAAGCTGGTCATCAGCGAGGGTGCCGTCTTCGACGGGGCCAGCGTCATGAAAGAGCACCTGGAGTCCGCGCCGGCGCGGGCGGAACTGGGCTGAGCTCGCGGGCCGGGCTGCCGGGCCGCCGCGGCGCCGTCATCGTCAACCCCACCGCCGGCAACGGCCGCGTGCGCCGGCGCTGGCCCGAGATCCACCGGCGCCTGGTGGCCGCCGTCGGCGCCGAGCCCGACGTATGGTTCACCGAGGCGCCGGGCCACGCCGTGGATCTGGCCCGGTCGGCGGCTGCCGGGCCCTACGACTGGCTGGCCGCCTGCGGCGGGGACGGCACCGTCCACGAGGTGGTCAACGGCCTCTGCCGGGCCCGCTTCGACGACGGGCGGGACCGGGCGGTGCCCAGCCTCCTGGTCATCCCCGCCGGCACCGGCAACGACTTCGCCCGCTCCCAGGGCCTGCCCCTCAAAGTCGACGAGGGCCTCCAACTGCTGGAGGCCGGCCGGCTGCAGCTGCGCTGGGTGGACGCCGGTCACGTGGCGGGCCGCTACTTCATCAACGTGGGCGGCGTGGGCTTCGACGCCGAGGTGGCCGCCGAGACCAACCGCATCGGCAAGCGGCTGCCCGGCGCCGGGCCCTACGTGCTGGCGCTGTTCAAGAAGCTCCTGACCTACCGCAACGAGCGCGTGGTGATCGAGGCCGGCGGCCGGCGCCTGGAGCAGAAGGTGCTGCTGGTGGCCGTGGGCACGGGGCGCTACTACGCCGGCGGCATGATGATCCTTCCCCAGGCCGACCCCGCCGACGGCCTGCTGGATGCCTGCATCGGCGGGGACCTGAGCCGCCTGGGCACCCTGGTGCTGTTGACCCGCATCTTCTCGGGCGGGCACCAGGGCCATCCCAAAATCTCCTTCCTGCGGGCCGACCGGATCCGCATCGACGGCCCCCGGCACCTCCACGTCCACGCTGACGGCGAGGTGGTGGGCCGGCTGCCGGTGGAGTTCCGGGTGGTTCCCGGCGCCGTGCCGCTGCTGCACCCCGGCCCACAATAGCCGCCGACCCACCGGGCCGGGCGCCGGTCATCGACGCTGCGGGAAGAAGCGCCGAAGCGGTGGCAGACGCTGTGGACCGCATACGTCGGGAGGCGCGGCGCCCATCAGGGCGGCGCTGATGACCCGGGCCATGTTGACCACCAGGTTGAGGCGGGTGTTCTGCAGCACGAAGTACTCCATGAACCCGCCCACGTTGACGGTGCCGGTGACGTAGACGTCGCCCACCGGCGGCAGTTCCTTCTGCACGCCGGCCCCCGGGCGCAGCGGTCCCGGGCCCACGGTGATGGAGCCGACGCTGCGGGCGTGTCCCAGGCAGGCGTCCACGGCCACCACCAGGGGCGGCTCCCCGCCCGGCAGCAGGCCGGCTTCCAGGCGGGCCGCCAGGTTGGCGGCGTGGACCGGGTCGGCCAGGCAGCCGTGGACCCGGTGGCCCGGCACGCCGGCTTCCAGCAGCATGGTGCCCACCAGGGGGCCCAGGCAGTCCCCCGTGGAGCGATCGGTGCCGATGCACAGGTAGACCAGGCGCCGCACCCGTTGGGGAGGGAAGCGGTTCAGGATCTCGGCCAGGGCCGCCTGCAGGCGTGGGACGGCATCCTCATCGTCGACATGCACCCGCACGCCGCCTGCCCGGTGGGCCAGGGGCAGCGCGGAACTCTGGCCGTTGTCCAGGCCGAATCCCCCGCTCATGGCATCCTCCCGGACGCTGCTTTCGCTCGCAGTCTATGGCAGCGCGGGCATATCTATACACCGGGGCACCAGGAAGGCCGCGGCGCCGTCACGAACAGGCCTCGCAGCACCGAAAGGAGGCCGGCCGCGTGCCGGAGCAGAGTCCCTGGTGGCCCCACTCCCGCTGGGAAGCCGCCGTACCCCCACCGGTCCTGGAAGCCTGGCGCCAGGCCCTGAGCGCCGCCGAGGACGGCCGGACCGACGCCGCCCGGCAGCGACTGGAGGCCCTGGCGGCCGAGCACCCCGACTTCGTCCCCGCCCTGAGCAAGCTGGCGGCGCTGCTGGCTGAAAAGGGCGAGACCGGCGCTGCCGCCGGCTGGCTCCAGCGGGCCCTGGAACTGGATCCCAACTACCCTCCCGCCATCAACAACTACGGCAACCTGCTGCTGGAGCAGGGGCGCCTGGACGAGGCCCGCGAGCAGTACCAGCGCGCCCTGGCCGTGGACCCCAACTATTCCACCGCGCGCCACAACCTGGCCGTGGCCCTGCGCCGCAGCGGCGACATCGGCGGCTTCGTAAGGGAGTTCAAGCGCGCCCAGCGCCTGCGGGTCAGCGAGCAGGAGGCACGGTGGCGGGAAGAGCAGCGGCAGGCCCGGCAAGAGGGGCGGCGCGGCTGCCTGCCCGGGGCGGCCGTGCTCCTGCTGGTGCCGCTGCTGGCCGCCGCGGCCGCCGCCCGATGGTTCTGAGGTTCCGCCGCCGGCGCACAGGCCCCGGTCCCGCCGGCACCGCCCTGGCGCTGCTGGCCCTGGTGCTGGCGGTGGCCTACCTGTACTACGAAACGCCGCTGATCCAGGCGGGCGGCGCCTGGCCGCGCCTGCCGGGCCCGCCCCAACCCGCCTGGTCCGCCGACCTGCCCGCAGCCTGGGCGGGGGAACCGGGGGAATTGCTGCTCAGCGTGGGCGACCGTCACATCCTGACGGCGCGGGCGGCGGCGGGGATGGTGGAAGCCGTCTGGTACGATCGTTTCGGGTACGCGGCGGCGCAGAGTCCCCAGCTGCCGGTGGACGGCGCCCCCGGGGGCCCGCTGGCGGCGTCGGGCCTGCTGGTGCTGGCCGGAGAGCCGGATGTCCCGCTCCTGCGGGTGCTGTCGCCGGCCTCGCCTCCCGGCGGGATGACCTGGCGCCCGCCGGTGCCTGCCGCCGGCATCCGGCCGGTGGCGGTACACCAGGCACTGCTGGCCGCCGCCGTCTTCGGCGCTCCCCAGGGACCGGACCTGGCGCCGGACCTGCTGGCGGTCCTGGACATCGGCGGGTCCGAGCCGGCGCTGCGCTGGTCCCAGCCCTACCAGGAGCGCCGCCTGCTGCAGGGGGCCGGCGGTCCCGCCGGCCTGGCCGTGACGACGGTGGACCCGGAGAGCGGTTCCTTCCACCTGGAACTCTGGTCGTGGCAGGGTGAGCGGCTGTGGTCGTCGGACTCCTCGGCCGGGCCCCTGCGCCTGCTGGCCGTAGGTCCCTCCGGCCATGATGCGGGGGAAGGTTCCGATCCCGGCAGCGTACCCGCCCGCGCCTGGGTGGCGGACGGCGTCGCCCTGACCTCCGTGGGTCCCGGCGGTGCCGGCCGCGCGCTGACGGACGGGCGGCCGCCGCAGCGGTGCTGGCCGGTGGGCCAGGGTGCCGCCTGCCTGCTGCTGCCGGATCCTGAAGACGCCGGCGAGGGTGTGGGTTCGGCCGGCGGCGCGGGCCAGGAGGAAGGCGCCGGCCCGGGTGCTGAACTGCTGTTCATCGACGGCGGAGGCCGCATCAGCCGCCACCGCCTGGAACCCGGGGCGGTGGTCTGGCCCTGGCCTGGCCGCGGCGCCCTGGCAGCCGCCGGCAGCGTCCTGACGGCCTTCGACGCGGGGGGCGCCCGCTGGAGCCTGGACCTGCCGCTGGCGCCCCGGGCACTGGCTGCCGGCGGCGACGGGCTGGCCGTCAGCGACGGCCACCGCCTGGCCTGGCTCCGCTGGCCCGCGGGGGGAGGGCGCTGATGGCGCGGTGGCTGCGGGCGCTGATCCTGTTCCTGGGCTGGCTGGTCGGGGCCGCCGGCGTCCACCTGGCCGCCGCCGCCAGCCCATGGACCCCGTGGATCACCCTGCCGCCGGCCTACGGCGCCTATGCGGCGGCGCTCCACCTGCTGCGCCGGCTGCCGGCCGCGGGGGAGCAGGAGCCGGAGGAGACGTCCCTGGAGGAATTGCTGGCGGACTTCGTGGTGTTCGCCGGACTGGGGCTGGCCGCGGTGCCGCTGCTGGAGCGAGCCGCGGCCGCCGCTGGCGGGCCGCTGTCGCCGGCGGTGCCTGCTGCCGCCGCTTACGCCGTGTACGCCCTCTGGCCCCGCGACGGCCGCTGACGCGCCCGGAGCCGCCTGGCGGCGCGCCACGGAAGGAATTGTCGCCGGCCGGGTCAAAGGCGTTTCCCACCTGGGTAGGGACGGGCGTGGTCCACATCCGCAGCAGTCTTCACACCACCGGCATCCGGCTCCAGCGCTGCCTCCGTGCCCTCGGGAAGCCGCGGGCAGGCGTACCGTCGTGGGCGGCTGCACTGCCGCGGGCGGCGGTGATGGTCCTGGTGACCGCGGCGGCGCTGGTGCTGGCCGCCTGCTCGGTACCGGGCAGCGTCGACCAGCCGGAACCTGCCGAACCGCCCGACACCGCCGCCGGCGCCGGCGGCGGCGAACTGGAAGTCCAGGAGCCGGTGGTCCGCATCGGCATCATCACCGCCGGCGACGGCGAGGAGGCCCGGCGCGGCGTCGCCCTGGCCCTGCGCCGCCGCGACGACCGCGTGGCGGGCATCCCCGTGGAAGTGGTGACCGTGGCGGCGCCGTCCAACCTGACGTCCCTGGCCCAGGCGGTGGAGGACCTGATCTCGGCCCAGCAGGTCCACGGCCTGATCATCGACCTGGACGCCCAGGGGGCCGCCGTGGCTACCTCCGTGGCCGACGCCGCCGCCACCCCCAGCCTGCTGGTGGGCGACCCGGCCGGGATGCCGCCGCCGTACGGTCTGTCCCCCGCGCCCCCGCCCGACGACCAGGGGCGGGCGCTGGCCAGGCATGCCCGCCAGGCGGGCGCCGGCCAGGCCGCGGTCATCTACGACGTGACGTCCCTGTCCCTCCGCACGCTGGCGCGAGCCTTCACCCAGGCCTTCATTGATATGGGCGGCTCCGTGCCTTCCGTCGACGCCGTGCCCGGCAGCGGCGAAGACGCCTTCGACGCGCTGGCGGGCCTCCTGGCCTCCGCGGCGGAGAGGCAGCCCGACGTGGTGCTGCTGGCGCTGCCGGCGGAGGCTGCGGCCCGGGCCGTGGTCGCCGCCGCCGAGGCCGGCCTGCAGGTTCCCATCCTGGGCGGCGCGGGCTGGACGGGCGAGGCCCTGGCACCGGCGGCCCAGGCCGCCGGGATGGAGGTGGCTTACGTCGACATCTTCCACCCGGACCGGCAGGCCGGGGAGACCGCCGCCTTCGTGACGGCGTACCGCGAAACGTACGAGGACGAGCCCACCGCCCGGGCCGCCCTGGCCTACGATGCTGCCGAGATGCTGGCCGGGGCCATCGAGGCGGCGGCGGCGGCGGGCCGCTTCGACGCCCAGGACGCGGCCGCCACGCGGCGGGCGGTGGCCGACGCGCTCCAGGACCTGCGGGAATTCCGCGGCGCCACCGGCAGTTACACGGCCTCGCCCGAATCCGGTGCCCGCCGGTCGGTGCTGGTGGTACGCCTGGTGCCCGGTGCCGGCCAGGCCGAACTCCGCCTGGCCGGCGAAATCATTCCCTGAATCGTATTCCTGAGGGGGACACGGGGTGGAAGGGCCGCCGCTGAACCTGCAGCCGCAGGGGCTGCTGGACTGGATCATCCTGCTGGCCATCGGATGGGGCGTGGTCTCGGGACTGAGGGCCGGGCTGGTCCGGTCCCTGACGTCCCTGGCGGGCGTGCTGGCCGGCTGGGCCGTGGCGGCGCTGCTGACGGGCCAGGTGCTGGCCCTGGCCGACGCTGGCTGGGGCGTGGTCGACGGCCTGGCCGGTTCCCTGGAGCGGGTGGTGCCGGCATCCGGGCCGGCCGTGGAGGACGCGCCCGGGATGGCGGCATCCTACCGGCAGTACCTGGCCCCGTACCTGGAAGACGGCGGCGGGGCGGCCCACCTGCTGGCCTGGGGCATCGCCGCCGCCCTGACCTTCATCCTGCTGTTTGCCGCCACGCGGCTGGTCTTCGCCCTGGTGGGCCGCCTGCTGCACATCGTCTTCGACGCCGGGCCCCTCCGACCCCTGAACCGCCTGGGCGGCGCCCTCTTCGGCGCCCTGCGCAACGGTGTTGTGCTGGCCCTGGTGCTGGGCCTGCTGGGACCGGCGGCAGCCCTGGATCCCACCGGTCTCGTACCCGGCCTCATCGACGACTCCGTCTACGCGGCCCTGCTTCAGCGCGCGTTCTACATGTTCAACCCGTGGATCTTCCGCGCGCCCCCGGGGCAGGGGATCTAGTGGCGGCCCTGCTACAATGGGCCCAGGAGGCTCCGACGGGCGTGGACGGGCTGGTTCGGTCGCTGCGGGAACTGCTGACCCCGGAAGGCCTGCAGGCCGCGGCGGCGGCCCTCGGCCGCATCGCCGTCGTCATCCTGTCGGCGTGGCTCCTGGGGTACCTGCTGCGGCGGGCCGGCGACGCTCTCTTCGGCCGCCTGCAGGGGCGCCGGGCCTTTTTCAACGAGGCCCGGACCCTGGAAGCCCGCCGCCTCCTGCGGGCACTGATCCGCCTGGCCATCTGGCTCACCGCCGCGGCCGCCGTTCTGGAGACCCTGGGCGTCGACGTCCGGGCCCTGCTGCGGGAACCGGGCCTGCGGGGCTACGTCGAAGCCCTCGTCATCATCCTGGCCGCCCACCTGGTGATCCGCATCGGCTCGCTGCTGATCGACCAGGTGTTCGAGCACCGGGAAGCCCAGGCCCAGGCGGACCCGCGCATCGACCCCCAGCGGGCCGCCACGCTGCGGGGCCTGCTGCGCAGCGTGCTGCGCTACGCCGTCGACATCGCCGCCGTCCTGACGGCGCTGTCGCACCTGGGCTTCAACACCAGCGCCCTGCTGGCCAGCGTCGGCGTCGTCAGCATCGCGGTAGGCTTCGGCGCCCAGAGCCTGGTGCGTGACGTGCTGGCGGGATTCTTCATCTTATTTGAGGATCAGTTCCAGGTGGGCGACGAGGTGGAACTGGCCGGGGTCCAGGGCACCGTAGAGGAGATCGGTTTCCGGGTGACCAAGATCCGCGGTTTCGACGGCGCCCTGCACATCATCCCCAACGGGGAGATCACCCGCGTCCGCAACGCCGCCCGGACGCCCATGCGCTTCCTGGTGGAGGTCCGCATCGGCTACGATGTGGACACCGACCGGGCGCTGCAGGTCCTGGAGGAGGCCTGCCGCCGGTTCCAGGGCGACCCGCGGGTGACCAGCGGGCCCACGGTGCAGGGTGTTTCCAGCCTGGACGAGTCCTGGCTGACGGTGACCATCCTGGGGTACGCCCGGCCCGGCCAGCAGTATCAGGTGGGGCGGGAACTGCGCCTGGCGGTCAAGAAGGTGATGGACGAGGCCGGCATCCAGGTCCCGTATCCCCGCACGGTGCTGGTCCCCGCCGGCACCGCCGCGGGCGCAGCCCACGACAACGGGCAGGTGAGCGGTTCATGAGCGTTTCGCCCGAACTGCCCAAGTTCCGCCTGGGCGACGTGGTCCGCCTGCGCAAGCCCCATCCCTGCGGCGACGACCGCTGGGAAGTGGTGCGGGTGGGCGCCGACTTCCGGCTGCGCTGCCTGGGGTGCGGCCGCTACGTCCTGGTCCCCCGCCGCAAGTTCGAGCGGGCGGTCAAGGAGATCCTGGGTTCCATCCCCGACGGCTACCAGCCCGAGCCGCCGCCCCCGCGGCCGCGGCGGCGCTGAGGGTAAGCCCCCCACGCCGGCGCCCAGGGTGCGCCCCGCCGGACTGATTCTTGTCTTTACCGGCCCCGGCCGGGCCGCTATAATGGACGGCGCACAGCGCAGGACCTTCTGCCCCGCCCCGGAGCGGGGCCCGGAAGGCCGGGCCGAAGCGGCCCGCACCGGTACGGCGCCGCCGGCCCGAGTCCCCGGTCCGAAGGAGGTGCACGTCATTGCGCGACTATGAACTTCTCTGCCTCATGCCGCCGGATGTGGACGAAGAGCGCACCGAAGCCGTCCTGAACCGGATCCGCGGTGCCCTGGAGAGCACCCAGGGCGTCATCGAGAACGTCGACCACTGGGGCAAGCGGCGCCTGGCCTATGAAATCAAGGGCCATCGCGACGGCGTCTACATGCTGGTGAAGTTCAAGGCCGCGCCCCAGGGGATCAAGGAACTGGAGCGCGTGCTGGGCCTGACCGGCGACGTGATGCGCCACGTCGTCGTGCGCCTGGACGAGGATTGACCGGCCCGAAAGGACGGTTCCCTTGCTCAACGTCGTCGTGTTGATCGGCAGGTTGGTCCGCGACCCGGAGTTGCGGTACACGCCCAGCGGGGTCGCCGTCGGCAGCTTTACCCTGGCGGTGGACCGCCCCTTCACCAACCAGCAGGGCGAGCGCGAGACCGACTTCATCGACGTGGTGGTCTGGCGCCGCCAGGCCGAAACCGTTGCCCAGCACCTGCAGAAGGGGCGGATGGTGGCTGTCCACGGGCGGCTGCAGGTCCGGACCTTCGAAACCGCCGACGGGCAGCGCCGGCGGGTGGCCGAGGTGGTGGCCCGCGACGTGCGGTTCCTGGACCGGCCGGCCTCGGACCGCGGCGGCGCCGGCGACGCCTTCGACCCGTTCGCCGGTCCCGACGGCTTCGAGGAAGACGACGACATCCCGTTCTGACGGAATTCCTGCGCGGCGGCCGCGCCCGGGCGGCCGCCCCGCCGAGGAGGAGGCTGCATCTTGGCTCGACGCGACCGGCGCAAGCGCCGCAAGGTCTGCGCCTTCTGCGTGGACAAGATCGCCGTGGTGGACTACAAGGACACCAGCCGGCTGCGGAAGTTCCTGACCGAGCGCGCCAAGATCCTGCCGCGCCGCATCACCGGCAACTGCGCCCGCCACCAGCGGCAGTTGACCCGCGCCATCAAGCGGGCCCGCCAGATGGCGCTGCTGCCCTACACGGTGGAGTAAGACCGCAGGCACCTCGAAGGAGGACGCCCCTTGGCGGAACGGCCTGACGCCGTCGACATCGCCAAGAACGCGCGTACCCTGGAGTGGCTGCGGGCCGAACTGGTGGGCAGCGCGGCCCAGGCCATGCGCGCCATGGCCCGCGGCGAGGAAGACGCCGCTCTCGACGCCCTGGCCTCGGGCGTCGTGGTCTGCTACCTGCTGGCCCGGCGTATGGGTGCATCCTACGCGCGCCTGGACAACCAGGTTCTGGCTCGCCTGCACAACAGCATCGCCGAGGGACACGAGATCGAGCAGTGGTACGGCGATCTGACCCAGCTGGCGGCTCACCTCAGGCAGCCGCGGGCGCCGAGACCTTGACGCCGGGCCCGGCGCGCGGGCAGGCCGCCGGTCCGGCCGGCAGCCCGGGTGGTGCCCCTGCACCCGGCGGCCGGACGCGGGAACTGGTGGAGGGCGCCCTGCTGGCGGCCCTCAGCGTGGTGCTGGCCCTGGTCACCACCTACGTGCCGTTCCTGCAGATGTTCTCGGTGGTGATGCTGCCCGCCCCGGCCGTGGTGCTGGCGGTCCGGCGCGGTACCCGAACCGCGGTGCTGGGTACCGCCGCCGCCGGGCTGATCCTGCTCGCCCTGGTGGGCCCGGTCAGCGGCGTCTTCACCTGGCTGCACATCGCCGGCATCGGCGTGCCGCTGGGCCTGGGCATCCGGCGGCGCCGGCCGGCCGGCTGGACCATCGCCGTCACCACCGCTGCCTTCCTGGTGCTGGCCCTGGTCAGCATCGGGGTCACCATGGTGGTTTCCGGCTTCAACCCCGTCACCGCCGCCATCGACGCGTACCGCACCGCCGGCGCCGAGGCCTTCGATCTCTACGGCCGCCTGGGACTGGTGCCCAGCGACCCGTCCGCGCGCGATACGTTGGTGTCCGCGTGGGAGCAGCTCATCGAGACCGTGGTGCGGCTGCTGCCGGTGGCGCTGGTGCTGGGCTACGCCGGGTTCTCCCTGCTGACCTACGTCCTGAACCGGGCCGTACTGCAGCGCCTCGGCCACCGCGACGTGCCGCCGGTGAAGCCTTTTGCCGACTGGCAGGTGCCGCAGTGGACCGTCTTCGCTTTCGGCGCCGCGGCGGGTATCCACCTGGTCCGCGGCGAACTGGGCGGGCAGGCCGCCGGCATCCTGCTCGACAACATTCTCATGGGGTTCCTGTGGATCTTCATCGTGGTGGGGGCGGCGGCGGCTTACGCCTTCCTGCGCACCTGGGGCATCGGCCGCGGGGCGGCCGCCGTCATCCTGGCGCTGGCCGTGATGATGCAGTTGAGCGTGTTCCTGGCCGGGCTGGGCCTGGTGGACACGGGATTGGGCCTGCGCCGGCGCTATCTGCCGCCGCGCGCCGGGGAGGAGGAGGCAGGGTGAAGGTCATCCTTCGTCAGGACGTCAAGAGCCTGGGCAAGGCCGGGCAGGTGGTGGAAGTGGCCGACGGCTACGCCCGGAACTATCTCATCCCCCGCGGCCTGGCCGTCGAGGCCACCAGGCAGAATCTCAGCAGCCTGGAGGAACAGCGCCGCCAGGAAGACCGGCGGGCGCGCCAGCAGCTGGAACAGGCCCGGGCCGACGCCCGCAAGCTGGAGGGCAAGGTGGTGACCGTCACCGCCAGGGCCGGCGAGGGCGGGCGGCTCTACGGTTCCGTCACGGCCGCCGACGTGGCCGCGGCGCTGGAGCCGCTGCTGGGCTACCGGCCCGACAAGCGCCGGATCGAACTGGCGGAGCCCATCCGCCATGTGGGCCGCTACCAGGTCACCATCCGGCTGCACCCTGAGGTCAGCGCGCGCGTCGCCGTCGACGTGACCGCCGGATCCTGACGGGGCCGCAGGCGAGGAGGCGTCTTGCGGTGGCTGCCGACCTGGAGCGGATCCCCCCGCAGAATCTCGAGGCGGAGCAGTCGGTCCTGGGGGCCGTGCTGCTGGATCGCGACGCCGCCCACAAGGTGGCCGAGATCCTGGAGCCGGAGGACTTCTACCGCGATGCCCACCGGCTGATCTACCAGGCCGTCCTGGACCTGCTGGACAGCGGCGAGGCCGTGGACACGGTGACCGTCAGCGATCGCCTGCGCAAGCGGCGGGAACTGGAGGCCGCCGGGGGCGTCACCTACCTGACCACGCTGGTGAACAGCGTGCCCACGGCGGCCAACGCCGAGCACTACGCCCGCATCGTGTCCGAGAAGGCCATGCTGCGCCGGCTCATCGCCGCGGCCACCGACATCGTCCGCGACGTCTACGAAGGTGAAGAGGACGTGGCCGGCCTCATCGACAAGGCCGAGCAGCGCATCTTCCGGGTCGCCCAGGGCCGGCGCCGGCAGACCGCCGTCCGCCTTCACGACGTGCTGGTGGCGGCCTTCGAGCAGCTGGAGCGGCTCTCGGCCCACAAGGGTGACGTGGTCGGCATCCCCACCGGCTTCAAGCGCCTGGACGAGATGACCACGGGCCTGCACCCGTCGGAACTGATCATCCTGGCCGCCCGGCCTTCCGTGGGCAAGACCACCCTGTCCCTGAACATGGCCCTCAACGCCGCCCGGCACGGCGTGCCGGTGGCGTTCTTCAGCCTGGAGATGTCGCGGGAGCAGCTGGCGCTGCGGCTTCTGGCCTCCGAGGCGGCCGTCAGCATGCAGCGCCTCCGCACCGGCTACGTCAACGAGGACGACTGGTCGCGTCTCACCCGGGCCGCCAGCCGGCTCAGCGAGGCGCCCTTCTTCATCGACGACACGCCCAACATCTCGCTCATGGAACTCCGGGCCCGGGCCCGGCGCCTCAAGGCCGAGCACGACATCGGCCTGGTGGTGGTGGACTACCTGCAGTTGATGCACACCCGGGGCCGCTTCGAGAACCGCCAGCAGGAGATCTCGGAGATCTCCCGGTCGCTCAAGGCTCTGGCCCGGGAACTGGACGTGCCCGTCATCGCCCTGTCGCAGTTGAGCCGCGCCGTGGAGCAGCGCCAGGACCGCCGGCCGCAGCTTTCAGACCTGCGCGAGTCCGGCGCCATCGAGCAGGACGCCGACGTGGTCATCTTCCTCTGGGACAACCCCGAATACCGCGACAGCCTGTTGATCGAAGCCATCGTCGCCAAGCAGCGCAACGGCCCCACCGGGGGCGTGCAGCTGGTTTTCAACAAGGAAGTGGGCCGCTTCGCCGATCCCGAACTGCGGCGCGAGCCGGCGTGAGGCGCGCCGCGCGAGGGTCCCGAGCCTGGTGCCCCGCATCCTGAACCGGCTGCGGGGCGGGTGTTATCATAGCCGCGGAGCCGGACGCACCTGCCCGGGAAATTTCCCGGGAAATACCCGGCGGTAGGGCGGAAAGAGGTGTCGCCAGGTGCCCAGCGTCGTCATCGTCGGTGCCCAGTGGGGTGACGAAGGCAAGGGGAAGATCACGGATTTTCTCGCCCGGGATGCGGACATGGTGGTCCGCTACCAGGGCGGCGCCAACGCCGGGCACACCGTGGTGGTGGACGGCGTCACCTACAAACTGCACCTGGTGCCGTCGGGCATCATCCACGGCAAGACCTGCGTCATCGGCAACGGCTGCGTGGTCGACCCCGAGACGCTGCTAAGGGAGATCGAGTACCTGCACGGGCACGGCGTGGACACCCAGGGCCGCCTGTGGATCAGCGACGCCGCCCACCTGATCATGCCCTACCACCAGCGCCTGGACGCCCTGCAGGAGCAGTTGCGGGGAGACCAGCGCATCGGCACCACCGGCCGCGGCATCGGCCCCGCCTACGCCGACAAGGCCGCCCGCACCGGCATCCGGGTGGGCGACCTGCTGGACGAGGCGCTGTTCCGCCAGCGCCTCGAGCGCAACGTGCGCCAGTTGAACGACCTGATGCACCGGGTTTACGACAGCGAACCCTTCGACGTCCGGGCCATCGCCGAGCAGTACCTGGATCTGGCCTCGCGCCTGCGCCCGTACATCACCGATACGGCCGCCCTCATCAACGAGGCCCTGGACCAGGGACGCCGGGTGCTGTTCGAGGGCGCCCAGGGCACCATGCTGGACCTGGACCACGGTTCCTATCCCTACGTGACGTCGTCGTACCCGTCGGCGGGCGGCGCGTGCATCGGCGCCGGCGTCGGGCCCACCCGCATCGACCACGTCATCGGCGTGGCCAAGGCTTACACGTCGCGGGTGGGCGACGGGCCGTTCCCCACGGAACTGGACGACGAGATCGGCGAGTGGATCCGCCAGAAGGGCCGGGAGTTCGGCACCACCACCGGCCGGCCGCGGCGCTGCGGCTGGCTGGACGCCGTGGTGCTGCGGCACGCCGTCCAGGTCAGCGGCCTGGGCGGCCTGGCGCTGGTGCACCTGGACACGCTGGGCGGCCTGGAGCGGGTGCGCATTGCTTCCGCTTACGAGTACCGCGGGCAGCGGCTGGAGCGGCTGCCCCACGGCGCCCACCAGCTGGCCCAGTGCCGGCCCATCTACGAGGAACTGCCCGGTTGGGACGAGGACATCTCGTCGGCCAGGCGCTTCGAGGACCTGCCCGAGAACGCCCGCAACTACGTGCGCCGCGTGGAGGCGCTGGTGGGCGTGCCGGTGCAGTTGCTGTCCATCGGGCCCGACCGCGCGCAGACCATCGCCCTGGACGACGTGTTCGCGGCGGCCGCCCGCGCCCGCGGCGCCGGCGCCCGCTGACGCCTGGCCCGGCGTCCCATTGACACCCCGTTCCGGGCTCTGCTAGAATCAGTCGCGCTTGCTGGAGGCGTGGTGTAGCTAGGTCTAACACACCGGTCTGTCACACCGGAGATCGCGGGTTCAAATCCCGTCGCCTCCGCAAGAAAATCGGGACCGCACACGGTGCGGACCAGCAGCGGGCGCCGCCTGACGGGGCGGCGCCCGCCGCGCGTTTGGGTCCCAATTCCGGGCCGGTTTCGCGGCCAGTCTTCTGCCTGCTCCCCGGTCCCCCGGTTTTCCCGGCAGGCGCGGCGGCGGTTCCTACGAAAGTCCCATTTTCAACCATGCAGGCTCAATGGCTGGCCGGCGAAACCGATAAGAAGGGACGACGCCACTCGAGGAGCGTCGACCCCCTCTCACCCCCGGACCTGCTGGGTCCGGGTTCTTCTCGTGCGGCGGCGCGCGGGCTCAGGCCAGCAGGTCGATGCGGATGGCGTCCAGGTTGCGGTGGAACGCGTCCAGGCACTGGGGACTGGATCCCCAGAAGCGCAGGCCGTACCGGAACCGGCCGTGGTCCTCGCGCCGGCCCCAGACCACCCGCGCGCACACGTCGAACTCGCGGCCCTGCAGTTGGAACTGCAGCCGCAGCACGGTGGGCAGGTGGACCGGCAGCCTGAGGTCGGTGACGATGCAGGTGCCGCCCCGGCTGACGTCCATCAACTGCGCCTCGCCCGTGGGCAGGTCCACCGGCCGGTCGCCGATGAAGAGGATCTTGAAGCGCCCCTTCTCGCCGCCGCAGCGGATGCGGGGAAAGCGCCGCCGCAGTCGGCGGTAAGGCTGCAGCATCATCGATCACGTTCCCCCGCCGTGGATGATCACGGCTGCAATTTGCCGTTATGATGCCCGTGTTTCTTCGGAACGATTACCGCATCCTTCCGAATTCTTGACGCCCCAACCCCGACCTCGTACCATGCTGGGTGAATGAAGGTTCAGTCAGGTGGTGGGCCGGCATGCCGTCGGGCTCCGTTCAGGCAGCCGCCGGGCCGGACCGCCGCCCGTCGCCGGGCGGCGACCGGCCGCTGCTGGTGGTGAGCGGCCTGGGGTTCACCGTGGGAGGCGAAACCATCCTGGCCGGCATCGACTTCAGCGTCGATGCCGGCGAGTTCGTGTGCGTGCTGGGCCCCAGCGGCTGCGGCAAGACCACCCTGCTGCGCCTGATCGGCGGCCTGCTGCGGCCCTCCCGCGGCGAGGTGCGCATCGCCGGCGCGGACCCGGCGCGGCAGTGGCGCCAGGTGGCCTACGTGTTCCAGTCGGCGCGCCTGTGCGGCTGGCGCACCGCCGCCCAGAACGTGGCGCTGGGCCTGGAACTAAGGGACCCGTCGGTGCCCAGGGCCGAGCGCCTGCGGCGGGCCGAGGAATACCTGCGCCTGGTGCAGCTGGAGGACCGCCGGGACCGCTACCCCGCCACCCTCAGCGGCGGCGAGGCCCAGCGCGTGGCCCTGGCCCGGGCCCTGGCCGTGGAGTCGCCGATCCTGCTGATGGACGAACCCTTCGCCAACCTGGACGTGCGCACGCGCCGCCACCTGCGCCGCGCCCTGCTGGACGTCTGGAAGATCACGGGCCGGACCATCCTGTTCGTGACCCATGACCTGGACGAGGCGCTGATCCTGGCCGACCGCATCATCGTGCTGTCGGACCGGCCCACCCGCGTGCGGCGGGTGGTGACGGTGGACGTGCCCCGTCCCCGGGATCCAGCCGACCCGGCCCTGGAGCCCATTCGCAGCCTGCTGCTGGCGGACCTGACGGGGGGCCGCCGCGCCGCCGGTGACGAGGACGGGGCGGCAGGCGAGCCGGGCCTGACCGGCGCCGCGCCGGGCCTGCCCGCCGCGCCCGCCGGCCGGGGCGATGGGGAGCGGGACGGTCAGCCGTGAGGTCGCTGAAGCAGCGCCTGATCACCGAATCGGCCCTGATCGCCGGCCTGGCGGCGTGGTTCCTGATGAGCGGGCGGGTCCCGGCCTACGTCCTGCCGGACCCCCTGGCGGTGGCCGGCGCCGCCTGGGACCTGCTGACCGATCCGGCCCTGGCCGTCCACACCCTGGCCTCGGCGCTGCGGGTGGTGACGGCCCTGGCGGCCGCCATGGCGGCCGGCACCGTCCTGGTGCTGGCGGCTTACTACGTGCCTGCGCTGCGCGGCCTGGTCAACGAGCGCCTGACGCCGTTCTTCAACGCCTTCCCCACCCTGGGCTGGGCCATCCTGGCGGTGCTGTGGTTCGGGATCACCGATACCGGCGTGATCTTCGTCCAGGCGGCCATCTTGCTGCCCTTCGTGCTGATCACCCTCTGGGAAGGCGTCAGCAACCTGGACGCCGAGATGGTGGAGATGGCCCGCTCCTTCACCCGCTCGGAGGTCCGGGTGCTGGGCAAGGTCATCGCGCCCATGCTGCTGCCCTACGCCTTCGCGGCCGTGCGCATGTCCTACGGCGTCAGCTGGAAGATCGCGCTGATTGCCGAGATCTTCGGCACCAACCGGGGCCTGGGTTACCTGATGACCCTGGCCCGCTCCAACTTCGACAGCCGCATGTTGTTCGCGGCGGTCCTGGTGGTCATCGTCCTGGTCTTCGCCGGCGACCGGTTCGTCTTCGCCCCGATCCAGCGCCGGCTGACCGCCTGGCGGGCCGCCTGAGGCCGTACCGATACCGACGCGCTGTGGGAGAGGATGGTGCACTTTGCGCAGACCCTTGCGGATCGTGACCCTGCTGCTGGTCGCGACGCTGCTGCTGGCCGCCTGCGGGGGTGGGACCGCGGGTTCCGGCAGCGCATCCGGTTCGGACGCCGGTTCGGGTTCCGGAGCATCTTCCGGCCCGGAACCCGGCGCCGCCAAGACCACCGTCACCGTGGCGGTGCTGGACGACGCCTCGCGGGAATCCGTGCTCTGGGCCCTGAAGAACGGCAAGGTCACCTCGGACACCGTCGAGGTGCAGGTGGACATGCTGCCGTTCGCGGCCATCATGGAGGCCTTCGGGTCCCAGGCCTACGACGTGGTGGAGGCGTCGCCGGTGGCTGTGCCGCGGGCCCTGCAGGGCGGCCTGGAACTGCTGATCTTCTCGCCCGGCCTGTTCAACTTTGCCGGCACGGGCCTGTACGTGGGCGCCGACTCCGGCATCGATGACCCGCGGGACCTGGCGGGCGAGACCATCGGCACCTTCGCCCTGGGCGGCTTCTTCGTGTCGGAAACGCGGTACGTGCTGCAGGAGGTTTACGGCCTCAACACCGCCATGACCGGCGGTGACGTGTCGTTCCGCGAACTCCCGCCCCAGAACGTACTGGAGATGCTGAAGGACGGTTCCCTGGCGGCGGGAATCCTCAACCAGCAGGGCAGGTACCTGGTCCGCAACTCGCCGGACTACCGCGAGCTGGTGGACGTGACCGGCGAGTTCCAGCGCCTGACCGGGCAGCCGTCGATGAACTCCGTGCTGCTCACCTACCCGGCGGTGGCCGCCGGGAAGGGTGACGCCCTGCGGGAAGTGGCCCGCATGCTGCGGGAGTCGGCCCAGTACGTGAAGGACCACCCCGACGAGGTGCTGCCGGCGGTGGCGGCGGCGCGCGGCGAGGACGTGGGGTACCTGGAGTGGTTCTTCCAGTCGTACGACCTGACGTTCGGCGGCGAGCCGCTGGAGTACGCCGACGCCATCAACGTCACCTGGGAAGCCGCCCACGCCATCGGCGACATCGACCAGGTGCCGGACCTCGACCAGCTGGCCTTCCGCTGAGCGGGTCGACCCTGGCAGGGACAGCCGGCCCGGGCGCCGGGCCGGCTGTCCCGTGGGAGAGGTGAAGCCGCGTGACCCCAACCACGCCCGGTGAGGCCGGGCTGCGCCCGGTCCCCGGGAACCCGGTCGCCAACTGGATCCAGGCCCTGCGGCCCCGCTTCTACATCGCCACGGTGGTGCCGGTGGCGACCGGCCTGCTGCTGGCCGCCCACGACGGGCACTTCGACGCGACCCTGGCGGTGATCACCCTGCTGGGGGCGCTGGCCATGCACGCCGGCACCAACCTGGCCAACGACTACTACGACTGGGTCCAGTACACGGGCGACCTGCCCTACCACGGGGGCAGCGGCGTGATCCAGGAAGGCAAGATCCCGCCCGAGGCCGTCAAGCGGGCGGCCCTGCTCACCTTCGCGGCGGCCTTCGCGGCCGGCCTGTACCTGTCGACGGTGGCGGGCCTGCCGGTGCTGATGTTCACGCTGCTGGGGTTGCTGGGCGCCTATTTCTACAGCGCGCCGCCGGTCCGCTTCGGCTACCGCGGCCTGGCCGAGGTGGTGTGCGGCCTCAGCATGGGGCCCGTCATCGTGCTGGGGACCTACTACACCCAGGCGGGCCGCCTGTCGGCCGAGGCCCTGGCGGCTTCGCTGCCGCTGGCGTCCTTCGTCGCCTTCATCCTTTTCGGCGAGTCCATCCCCGACATCGACGAGGACCGCCAGACCGGCAAGTGGACCGTGGCCGCCCGCCTGGGGCAGCGCCGGGCCATCCAGGTCTACGTCCTTTGGATCGTGCTGACGGGCCTGGCGGTGGCCGCGCTGGCGGCGGCCGGCCTGCTGCCGCCGCTGCTGCTGGCGGAACTGGTGGTGATGGCGCTGGTGCTGCGGGCGGTGCGGCCGCTGCTGGCCGGTACCGGGCCCGGCGCCGGCGCCGCAGCCGGCTCCGGCGGTGCGGCGCCCGCCCCGGGCGGCGATGCCGCCGAGCGGGGGCGGGCACGCCTGTCCCGCCTGGGCAAGATGGCTCTGGCCCTGTACCTGTCCACCGGGCTGCTTTTGATCATCGGCCTGGCCCTGCGCGGCTGACGCGGTACGTTGTGGGGAACCCGCCCGTCCCGTTGTAAACTGTCCAGGGAACTCTCGCGAGGGGAGGCGCGGCGCGTGGCGCAGCCGCAGCAGGCGGAGCGGGCCTACCGGGACATGGTCCACGAGGAGTTCCGCCGGTTGGCCCCCATCTACGATTTCTTCGCCATGCTGGTGCGGGGCATGCGGCGCAGGGCCGCGGCCATGGCCGGCGTGCCGGCCGGCGGCCGCATCCTGGACGTCTGCACGGGCACCGGCGAGCAGGCCCTGGCCTTCGCCCGCCTGGGCTACCAGGTGGACGCCCTGGACCTGTCGCCGGACATGCTGGCGGTGGCCGCCCGCAAGGACCTGGAGGGCCGCGTGCGCTGGCACCACGGCGACGCCACCAGCCTGCCCTTCGCCGACGACACCTTCCACCTGACCACGGTGTCGCTGGCGCTGCACGACATGCCCCGGCCGGTGCGCCTGGCGGTGCTGGCGGAGATGCGCCGGGTCACCCGCCCCGACGGCCGCATCCTGGTGGTGGACTACGGCTTCCCCCGCAGCGGGCCGCTGCGGGCGTTTTACCGCTGGTTCTTCGGACTGTTCGAGCTGGACTACTTCCATGATTTCTTGCGGGAGGACCTGGAGGACCTGGTGAGTGCGGCAGGCCTGCGGGTGGTCCGCCGGGCCCGGTCCCACATCCACGCTTTCGCGCTGCTGCTGTGCGATCCGCTCAAGGCAGGTGACGGCGATGCCTGAGAACCGCGGCGTTCCCGGCGCCGAAGCGGCCGCGGCGCCCTCGCCCGCAGAACCCGCGCCGGCGGGCCCCGCGCCGCGCGACCGGGCCGAGCAGGAGCAGTACATCCAGCACCTGTTCGACTCCATCGCCCGGCACTACGACCTGATGAACATGATCATGAGCGCCGGCGCGCTGCGTTACTGGCAGCGGGTCTTCCGCCGCATGAACGGCGTGCGGCCGGGCGACCACGTGCTGGACGTGGCCTGCGGCACCGGCGAGTTGTCCCGCATCATGGCCGAGCAGGTGGGTCCCGAGGGGCACGTCTGGGGCATCGACCTGTCGCCGGGGATGATCGAGGTGGGCCGGCGCAAGCTGGCCGCCGCGGGACTGGCCGGCCGGGTCACCCTGCAGGTGGGCAACGCCCTGGACCTGCCTTTCGAGGACAACCGCTTCGACTGCGTGGCCACCAGTTTCGCGCTGCGCAACATGGCCGACATCCGCGCCGCCCTGCGGGAAATGGCCCGGGTGACGCGTCCCGGCGGGCGGGTGGTCTGCCTGGAACTGTCGCACCCGCCGAACCCGCTGATCCGCTATCCCTACCAGTGGTACTTCAACAAGGTGGTGCCCTGGCTGGGGCGCTGGAACGAGCGGCGCTTCCGGCAGGCCGGGAAACTGTCGCCGTACCGCTGGCTGCCCGAGTCGCTGCGCCGCTTCCCCGACCAGGAGGGCCTGGCGCAGATCTTCCGGGAGGCGGGCCTGGTGGACGTCACCTACCGGAACCTGACCTGCGGCATCGTCTGCCTGCACATCGGCGTCAAGCCGGGGGCGTGAGGGGCGCCGCGTCACCGGCCGCCCCGTCGGTCTCCACCCGCCGGGCGCTGATCAGAAAGCCGGTGTGGGCCACCATACGGTGGGCCGGGCGAATCGAGTTCTCGGACACGTCCCACGGGCGCATCAGCAGTTCGACCGTTTCCACGGCAGCCCAGCGCGGGTCCCCCTGCAGATGGCGCACCAGGGTGTAGACCTGCAGGGCCGTCGGCAGCCAGCACAGCAGCGTGCCGCCCGGCCGCAGGGCCTCGGCGGCGTGGGGCGCGGCGCGGTGGGGTTCGGGCACGTCCAGCAGGACCGTGTCGACGTCGCGCTCCTCGATGCCGTCGTACACGTTGCCGATGCGGACGGTGTGGCGGGCGCCGCTGTCGCCCCAGTATTGGCGGGCCTGGTCCAGGTTGCGGCCCGCCAGGCGGGCGAACTCCTCGCGCAGCTCGTAGGAGATCAGGTGCCCGCCGGGGCCCAGGAAGCGCAGCAGCGTCATGGCCGCGGCGCCGGAACCGATGCCCGACTCGACCACGGTGGCGCCGGGGAAGACGTTGCCGCGGATCAGGATCAGGCCCAGGTCCTTGGGGAAGATGATCTGGGTGCGCCGCTTGATGTGCAGGACGGCGTCCTCCAGCGTGGCCCGCAGGCAGACGACGGGCACGCCGCGATCGGTGTAGAGGCGAACGCCGGGCGGCCGGCCGATGACGGCGTCGTGCGGCAGCAGGCCGATGCGGTGGGTTTGAAAGACCCTGCCGGGCTGGAGCACCACGTCGTACCGGCGGCCGCGGTCGTCCAGCACCAGCACCGGCTCGCCGGGCCTGAACGGCTCTCGCTGCACCTGGCTGGGGTTCACGGCAGCACCGCGGCAGCACCCGGATGGACGCTAGCAAGACCCTACCGAAAGGGGCGCGCCGGCGTCAACGCGGGTGCCGGCCCGCCGGGTGTGCGGGCCGGACGGAACCGCCCGGAGGCGCTCAGGACAGCATCGGCAGGACGTAGCGGGCCATGAAGTAGAGGATGGCCACCACGATGATGACCCAACTGAAGTACTTGATGGCCGCGTAGGCGACCAGCGACTGGCCCGCGGACTCGCGCTGGATCATCCGCTCCTCGAAGCCTTCGGCCTGCTGCCGGGACTCGTCGTGCTCGGAGGCCACGCGGCGTCACCTCAGGATAGGCGTGCCCCGCGGGCCGGCCCCTTATCCCGCCGCGGCTTGCACCGCCGCTGCGGCGTACAGTAGAATCAATGGCACGGCGCTGGCGTAGCTCAGCAGGTAGAGCACTCGATTCGTAATCGAGCGGTCGCGGGTTCGACTCCCGCCGCCAGCTCAGCCGGGAAGCCCGGAGCCGGACGGCGCCGGGCTTTTTGCGTGCCTGCCCGGCCGCACCCACCGGTAGGCCTAATTTTCGCCCCATTTTGCGGGGTTTCCGCAGGATCGGGCCCGCCAGGTCCGATCCTGGTCCTACTTATGTAAACGCGGCCGGTGTTCCGTCACTTCCGTTAACTAGCAGAGCCAAAATCAACCTTCGGCCCCCGCGACGGCCCCCGGCGGCCCTGAGAGAGGTCCAATTTTGGCCGAACGCCCCACGGGCCGGCCGTCAAAATGCGCCTTTACCGCAACATCCATGCCACCGGATGCATATTTTTCCGTAAGTACCGTCAAACTTGCCGTACCTTTGAAAAACGAAAGAGGGGAGCAGGCGAAGTCCGGCGAATTAGGTGCGGGGTTTCCAAATCACGCCCTCCCGAAGGGCCTCCGGATTCAACCGCCTGTGAATCGCCAACTGGATGGATCCACGAACCCGCCGCATCCGAACTGTTTCCGCGGTGGTGAAGGTCCTGCGCCGGCGCCGGGCGGATGTTCGTAGGGAGGATTCGACTTGCCGTCGATCATCCATACGAAACGGGGGCGTATCGCGCTCGGAATCGCCGTATTGGCCGTTCTTCTCGGCGCCGTGCTGGTGGCTTCCTTCCAGGGCCGGATCGGCACCGCTTCCGCCGAACCCCTGGTCATCTACGAGGTGGTGGTCGACGGCGCCGTCGTGGCTTACGTCGAAGACCCCGACGAGATCCGCCGCGCCGTCGCCGCCCTGGAGGAGCGCGAAACCCTGGCGCGCCGCATGCCGGTCCGCGTGACCAGCCGCGTCGAGGGCCGTCCCCTGCAGGTGACCGCCGACCAGCGGCCGCGGCTGTCGGACGGCACCGTCCTGGAAGACGAGCTGGCACAGGCCGTGCGCCTGGCGGCGACCGCCTTCGCCATCGTGGTGGACGGCGAGCCGGTGGTGGCCCTGCGCAGCGAGGCCGACGCCCGGGCCGCCGTGGAACGGGTCCAGGAACTGTATCGGGAACAACTGGAGGCCGGTGAATTCCGCGCCCCCGACGGCACCCGCATCGACGAGTCGGTGCAGATCCAGACCGTCGAGATCCTCGAGAACATCCGCTACGAGGCCGTCGACGCCGACACCGCCGACATCAAGGACGTCGACCAGGCCGTGGCCGTCCTGATGCGCGGCACCGACCGGGTCGTGGCCCACACGGTCCAGTCCGGCGAGTCCCTGTGGGTCATCGCCCGCAACCACGGCATGAGCGTCGAGGACCTGGAGAAGGCCAACCCCCAGGTCACCGACCCCAAGCGCCTCCAGCCGGGCGACCAGTTGAACCTGATCGTGCCCGACCCCTACGTTTCGCTGCGCAGCGTGGAAGTGCGGACGTACCAGCGGCCCATCCCCTTCGCCACCCGGGTCGAGTACGATCCCGGCATGTACCCGTGGGAGGAGTACGTCAAGGAGCCGGGCCGGCAGGGCCGCCGCGCCGTGGTGGAGCGGGTGGAGCGGCTCAACGGCGAGATCGTCAGCGTCGAGGTCCTCAGCGACGAGCTCATCAGCGAGCCCACCGTCCAGGTGGTGGTCAAGGGCAGCAAGGAAGTCGAGGGCATCGGCTCCGGCATCTTCCGCTGGCCGCTCAACATTCCCGGCCAGGTGACCACCCGCTTCGGCTACAGCCGCTGGCGCGGCCGCAACCACGACGGGATCGACATCGCCGCCCCCAAGGGGACCCCGGTCTACGCCGTCGACAACGGCTACGTGTCCTTCACCGGCTGGAAGAACGGGCTGGGCAACACGGTCATCGTCGACCACGGCGGCGGCCGGCAGACCGTCTACGGCCACCTGTCCAGCATCAACGTCAAGAAGGGCGACCAGGTCACCAAGACCACGGTCCTGGGCGGCGTCGGGAGCACGGGCTTCTCCACCGGCAACCACCTGCACTTCGAGGTCCACGTCAACGGCCGGGCCGTGGACCCCATGCCCTACTTCCAGTAACCCCGCCGCGCCACCGCGCCGCCGCGGCACCTCTCCCTTCCCGCCCTCCGCGGGCCGGCCTCATGGAACCGGGACGCCGGCGGCCCCGTCGTTGGTAGCGGACGGCGTCGGTTCCCGGCGACTCCCAGGTCATCCGAGGGCAGGATGGCCCGGAACAGAGGCGTAATT
This sequence comes from Bacillota bacterium, assembly GCA_017577485.1. GTDB lineage: Bacteria > Bacillota > Sulfobacillia > Thermaerobacterales > RSA17 > RSA17. The sequence goes on from PKRI01000013.1 coordinate 39,591, forward strand.
AAGGACACGCCGTCTATGTCCGGGAGGTCGACCCATGGCGGAGAAGATCCTCGTGGTCGACGATGAGCGGCCCATCGCCGACATCCTCAAGTTCAACCTGGAGCGCGAGGGCTACCAGGTGCTGCTGGCCTACGACGGCGAGACCGCCGTGGACCTGGCCCTGCGCGAGCTGCCCGACGTGGTCGTGCTGGACATCATGCTCCCCGGCCTGGACGGGTTCGAGGCCTGCCGCCGCATCCGCCAGCGGTCGGCGGTGCCCATCATCATGCTCACGGCCAAGGAGGCCGAGAGCGACAAGGTCAAAGGGCTGGAGTTCGGCGCCGACGACTACGTGACCAAGCCCTTCAGCCCCCGGGAGCTGGTGGCCCGGGTCCGGGCCATCCTGCGCCGGGCCCAGGGCAGCATGAGCCGCGCCGGCGACGGCAACTGCATCTATCACGGGGATCTCACCATCGACCTGGCCAACCGCCGCATCTTCCGCGGCGAGCGCGAGGTGGAACTGACCCCGCGCGAGTACGAACTGCTGGCCTACCTGGCCCAGAATCCCGGGCGCGTCTTCAACCGCGAAACCCTGCTGGCCGAGGTCTGGGGCTACACCTACCCGGGCGACATCCGCACCGTCGACGTCACCGTCCGCCGGCTGCGCGAGAAGATCGAAGACGATCCCAGCGACCCCCGCTTCCTGCTGACCAAGCGGGGCGTGGGCTACTACTTCCGCCAGATCTAGGTCCTCCCGATCCGGCCGGGTCCGGGGGATCGACCCCGCCCGGGTGGAGGCTGACCCGTGCGCAGCATCCAGGCCAAGATCGTCCTCATCTTCTCGGTCCTCATCGTCATCACCATGCAGTTCATCGCCGCCTTCCTGCTGCGCTCCCTGGAGGACTACTTCATCACGGAGCAGGAGCGGCGGCTGACGTACGAGGCCCGGGTGCTGTCGGGCGAACTGGCGTCGCTGATGGCCGGGCCCGTTGACGACGGCGGGTCCGGGGCGGGTCCCGACGCCGTGCAGGCCCTGATCGACCAGCGGTCGCTGCCGGGACCCGTGATGGTGGCCGACCCCTCGGGCACCGTCACCGCCGCCAGCGATCCCACCCGCAAGGGCAGCCGCCTGCTGCAGGAGGCCCAGATCCTGTTCCGGGTGCTGGACACGGGGCAGGTGGAGTCCTTCGCCCGCGTCGACGCCGAGACCGGCCGCGCCTGGCTGAGCGTGGCCGCCCCGGTCATCAGCGACCAGGGCCGGGTCGTGGGCGTGGTGCTGCTGGAGGGCGACCTGGGCGTCATCCGGGAGACCCTGCAGGATGTGCGCAGCATCCTGCTGACCGTCACCGTCATGGGCCTGGGGGCGGCCCTGGTGCTGGCGGCGCTGACGGCCCGCACCATCACCGGCCCCATCCGGGCGGTCACCGCCCGGGCGGCCCAGATGGCCGCCGGCGACTTCGACCAGCGGATCGAGGTCCGGTCCCAGGACGAACTGGGGCGCCTGGCCGAGATGTTCAACCTGCTGGCCGGCCGCCTCAAGGAGACCCTGGCCGAGATCTCCGACGAGAAGCAGAAGATCGAGGCCATCGTCACCCACATGGCCGACGGCGTGGTGGCCTTCGACCGGGAGCAGCGCATCCTGCTGGTGAACCCGGCCGCCCTGGAGATGCTGGGGACTCCCGCGGCGCTGGACGGCGCCGCGACGGGTGCGGGTGCCGCGGCCCTGCTGGGACGCCGGCCCGACGAGGTCTGGCCGGACCTGGACGTCAGCGGGCCCCTGCAGGAGGCGCTGGACGGCGGCGGCAGCCTGGAAACCCGCCCGCTGGTCATCCACCGCGGCGAGCGGGTCTTCCAGACCTACCTGGCGCCCATCGCCTCGACGGGCCAGGGTGCCGGCCAGGGAACCGCCCACGCCCAGGGCGCCGTCTGGGTGCTCCACGACGTCACCGAGCGCGAGCGGGTGGAGGCCCTGCGGCGGGAGTTCGTGGCCAACGTCTCCCATGAACTGCGGACGCCGCTGACCACCATCAAGTCCTACGTGGAAACGCTGCTGGAGTACGGGCTCGAGGACCCCGACACCCAGCGCCGCTTCCTGCAGGTGGTCAACGGCGAGACCGACCGCATGATCAACCTGGTCCGCGACCTGCTGGACCTGTCGCAGCTGGAATTCCAGAGGGTGCGCTACGAGCGGGAGTACTGCCACCTGTCGGAACTGGCGCGGCAGGTGCTGGCCAAGCTGGCGGGCGAGATCCAGGCCAAGTCCCTGCAGGCCTCCATCCAGCCGCCGCCCGTACCCGAGCCCCTGGTCTACGTGGACCCCCACCGCATCCAGCAGGTGCTGGTCAACATCGTCTCCAACGCGGTGGAGTTCACGCCGCCCGGAGGTTCCATCACCGTGCGCATCCTGCCCGGCCAGGACCAGGTGCGGGTGGAGGTCGAGGACACCGGCAGCGGCATCCCGCCGGAAGACCTGCCCCGCATCTTCGAGCGCTTCTACCGGGTCGACAAGGCCCGTACCCGACGCCTGGGCGGCACCGGCCTGGGCCTGTCCATCGCCCGCCAGGTGGTTGAGGGCCACGGCGGCCGCATCGGCATCGAGTCGGAACTGGGGCGGGGCACCCTGGTGTGGTTTACCCTGCCCCTGGAGCCGCCCGGCGAGGTGGTCGCATGAAGGACCTCACCTTTGAGCGCCTGGTGGAACCGGCCAAGTCGGTGCTGATCGTGGTCCTGCTGGCCACCAGCCTGGCCCTCAGCGCCCGGCTGTGGCTGTCGCCGGCGGCGGCCAGTCCCGTGCGGGAGGGCTACCGCGTGCCCTACACCGCCCCCGGCGCCGCGGCCGAACTGGACTGGAGGGATGTGCTGCAGCCGCTGAGCCTGCTGCTGTTCCTGCCCGGCCGGGACCCGTCCTACGTGGATCCAGGGGAACAGCACGGCCTTTTCCTGTGGCTGGCGACCCGCGACGTGGCCGCCGCCCTGCCGGACGAGGCCCTGGAGCCGGTGGCCGCCGGCGACGTGGAACGGTGGCGCCAGCAGGTGCTCCGGGGAGGCGGGCTGGGCGTCGAGGCGGCGCTGCCTTCGGGCGTGCGGCTCGGCCTGTGGCGCCAGTTATGGTCGGCGGCCGCGGAGGCCGCGGCGGGGAGCGCGCCGGGCGGTGCCGCCGGCGGCACCGCGGGCGACGCCGCCGGTGCCGGCGATGAGGATCCTACCGACGTGCCCGTGGACCGGGTGGTGATCCTGTTCACCGACGAGGGAGCCCGGGTGCTGTTCCGCGCCCAGCGGGACTACCTGGGCGCCCTGGTGACGGGACGGGGAACGGGGGGCGCCGCCGGCTACCTGGACAGCGTCCGGCAGGTGCTGAACCTGATCGCCAACCTGGACCTGGACCAGCAGCCGGCGGAGCCGGTGGAGCCGGCCGAGGGGCTGGCGGTGGCGCCGGGCGTGTACGCGCCTGCGGGCGGGCGGGAACTGCCCCTGCTGCAGTACGGGCCGGCGTCGCTGCCCTGGGAGCGGCTGGCCCGGTCCTTCTTCGGCAGCGCCACGGTGCCCCGGCGGGTGGCCGCCGGCGACGTGGTCCTCTACACCGACGGGCAGGGCAGCCTGACCATCCGGCCCGACGAGGGCCTGGCCGAGTACCAGGCGCTGCCTGCGCCGGGGGGGCCGGCGGGCGCGGCAGGCCCGGCTGGAATGGCGGCTCAGGCCGGCGCCGAAGGG
>PKRI01000067.1 GCA_017577485.1 Bacillota bacterium
CTCGTGGAGACCGCTTCGCTCCGGGCAGACGAATCCGCCCTCACGGGCGAGTCCGAACCGGTGGAAAAGCGCGCCGAGCCCCTGGATCCCGAGAAGGTCCACGGCCTGGGAGACTTCAGCAACCTGATCTTCAACGGCACCACCATCGCGTACGGCCGCGGCCGGGCGGTGGTCTATGCCACGGGAATGAAGACCGCCCTGGGCCAGATCGCCGGCCTGCTGGCGGCGGAGCCCCAGGAACCGACGCCCCTGCAGCGCCGCATGGGCGAGGTGGGCCGCACCTTGGGCGCCGCCGCGGGGATCCTGGTGCTCCTGGTCTTCTTCTTTGGGGTTTGGCGCGGTGAGTCCGTGCTGGATATGCTGCTCATGGCCATCAGCCTCGCGGTGGCTGCCATTCCCGAGGGGCTCCCGGCCATCGTCACCATCGTGCTGGCCCTGGGCGTCCAGCGGATGGCGGCCCGGCGGGCCATCATCCGCCGGCTGCCGGCCGTGGAGACCCTGGGGACGGCCACGGTCATCGCGTCGGACAAGACCGGCACGCTGACGCTCAACCGCATGACCGTCACGCACCTGGTGACGCCTGCGGGGGAGATGGACCTTTCCGAGGGCGCTGCGGAGGCCGCGGCCTCCGCCCAGAGCGGCGTTGAGGTCGAGCGCGGCCATCCGGCGACCGCGCCCGGGGAGCTTCCCGCCGGCGCCGCCTGGCTGGTGGCCGGCGCGGCGCTGGCCAACGACAGCCGCCTGGAGGAAGAGGACGGCATCGTAAGGCCCGTAGGCGATCCCACGGAGACCGCCCTGCTGGAGGTGGCCCGGCGCCTGGGAGTCCACCTCGCAGCTCTAAACGAAGCCTTCCCCCGGGTGGCGGAGCTCCCCTTCGATTCCGATCGCAAGCGCATGACCACCTTCCACCGCCCGGGCCCCGGCGCGGAAAAGTGGGCGCCCGGCGTCGCCCGGCTGGGAACCATCGTCGCGTGGACCAAGGGCGCGCCCGACGTGGTGCTGGAGCGGTGCCGGTTCCTGCTCTCTCCCGGCGGGGTGCGCCCGCTGGCGGACGCGGACCGCTCCCGCATCGCCGAAGCCAACCAGCGGCTGGCGGCCCAGGCGCTCCGGGTCCTGGCCGTCGCCTGCCGCGGCTGGCCCGGGGTGCCTGAACCCCTGGACGCCGAGGCGGCGGAGCAGGAGCTCATTTTCGTGGGGCTGGTGGGGATGATCGACCCGCCCCGCCCCGAGGCGGCGGAGAGCATCCGGGAGGCGAAGCGCGCTGGCATCCGCACCATCATGGTCACCGGCGACCACGGGGCCACCGCCGCCGCGATCGCCGCTCGCTTGGGCCTGGTGGAGCCAGGTCAACAAGTGCAGGTGGTCTCCGGCCGGGAGCTGGACGCGATGGACGACGAGACCCTCAAGGAAAAGGTTCGCACGGTCTCCGTCTTCGCCCGGGTGAGCCCCGAGCACAAGCTCCGCATCGTGCGGGCGCTCAAAGCCAACGGGGCCGTGGTGGCGGTGACGGGCGACGGCGTCAACGACGCTCCGGCTTTACGAGGCGCGGACATCGGGTGCGCCATGGGCATCACCGGCACCGACGTCTCCCGGGCCGCGGCCGACATGGTGCTGGCCGACGACAACTACGCCACCATCGTCTCGGCCGTGCGGGAGGGGCGGGTCATCTACGCCAACATCCGCAAGGCCATTCACTACCTGCTCTCGTGCAACATCGGGGAAATCGTCGCCATCTTCCTGGGGATCGCCCTGGGCCTGGGAGCTCCTCTCACCCCGATCCAGGTCCTCTGGATCAACCTGGTCACCGACGGCCTTCCCGCACTGGCCCTGGGCCTCGAACCGGCCGAACCCGGGGTGATGCAGCAGCGGCCGCGCAAGCCCAGAGAGAGCATTTTCAGCGGGGGCTTGGGCGTCCAGATGGTCTGGCAGGGCTGCCTCCTCGGCCTCTTGACCCTGGGCGTCTACGGATGGGCGCTCGCCCGCACGACCCCCGCCGAGGCCCGGACCTTGGCCTTCGCGACGCTGGCCTTCACGCAGCTGGCCCACAGCTTTAACGTGCGCTCGACGCACGCCAGCCTGTTCCAGATCGGCTGGTTCTCCAACCGGCCCCTGCTGCTGGCCGTCCTGGCGTCCGCCGCGCTCCAGGTGGCCGTCCTGGCCATTCCTTTCCTGGCGCCCTTCTTCGACGTCGTGCCGCTGACGGGATGGGACCTTGAGCTCCTGCTCCTGGCGGTGGTGACGCCCTGGGTGGCGGTGGAGCTTTACAAGGCCGCATACCGCCGGCTCGGGGGAGAAAAGGACGGGTGACCGGCCGGAGCAGGCATCACCCCAGGGTCACGTCCAGGTAGAGCATGACCACCAGGCCGAGGATGGTCCCAAAGGTGGCCAGCCGCTCGTCGCCCCGGGCGTGGGTCTCCGGGATGATCTCGTCGCTGATGACGAAGAGCATGGCCCCGGCGGCAAAGCCCATGGCGTACGGCAAAATTGGCTGCGCCAGGCTCACCGCCCAGGCGCCCAGGACCGCGAGGGGGATCTCCACCAGGCCTGCCCGGATTCCCGTGTACGCCGCGTAGAAGCGGCGGCCGTAGCCGGCCTGCAGCGCGGTAAATGCCACCGCCAGCCCTTCGGGAATGTTCTGCAGGCCGATGGCCCACATGAGGGAGAGGGCTTGGCTGATGTTGCCCGAACCAAACCCCAACCCCACCGCCAGCCCCTCGGGCAGGTTGTGCAAGGTGATGGCCACGATGAACAGGAGGACCGCGGCGGCCCGGCCGCCGCGCCGCTCCGGGTCTTGGGCAGCGGCCGCCTGTTCCCCGGCGGACGGGTGGCCGGTCAAGGCCACGTGGAGGTGGGGGATCCACTGGTCGGCGAGATCGAGGGCCAGCGCCCCGAGGACGAGTCCCACCAGCACCGGGACCACTCCCGCCAGCTCGATCCCGGGCAGGATCAAGCTGGTGAAGCTGGCCGCCAGCATCACCCCGGCGGAAAACCCCAGGCTGGCATTGAGGAAACGTTCAGAGGGTTTTCGCACCAGCATGACGGTGAGAGCCCCCAGGAGGTTCAAGGCGGCGATGACGATCCCGCCCACAAGGCC
>PKRI01000014.1 GCA_017577485.1 Bacillota bacterium
AACCGAGGGAGGTGGTGTGCGGTGGGCGAGCCTGTGCTTGAGCGGCCGGAAACCGCCGGCGGCATCGGGTCCCGCCACCTGGTGGCTGTGGTGGTCTGCGCGCTGATTTACGGCGCCCTGGTCTACATCTCTCGTTTTTCCCCGCAGATCTTCGGCATCCAGACCATCTACCCGCCGGCCGCCGTGTCCGGCGCCTTCGGCGTGTGGTTCGGCTTCTGGGGGGCCCTGGGCAACGCCCTCGGCAACCTGGTGTCGGCGGTGGTCATCGGCCGCAACCCGATCCCATGGCTGGTGGCCTATTTCGCCCAGTTCGTCATGGCGGCGGTCCCGGGCATCATGTACCGGAAGCCCGGCATCGACTCCCGGGCTGATCTGGCGCGGTTCCTCGTCTGGAACATCCTGGGCCTGCTGCTGGGCACGATCCTCGTGACGCTGCAGATCATCTGGAACGGCACGGCGCCGGCGTCGGCGGCCTGGACGGCGGTCTGGCCCTACATGGTGATCAGCAACGTGCTCACCGGCGGTATCCTCGGTCCCATCGTGCTGAAGTACCTGTCGCCCTACATCGTCAAGTCGGGCCTGGCGTTCCGCCGGTTCATGGGCTGAGGCTTCGCGCTTAACCGGGTTAAGCAGGATGGCGGGACATCCACCCCCCGCCCGCACCGGGCCCCCCCGCCGCACCAACCGGGTCCCGCAGCCGGCGGCGGGCGGCACGGGCTCCAGCGGCGCGGGTGGATGTCCCCGCCATTGTCGGGAGGCGTCCATGCGCGCGGTCAGCGACATGCACCCCGCCCTCAAGATCATCGCCTTCGGGCTGCTGTTCTCCGTGCTGCCCTTCACCATCAGCGGCCTCTGGACCCACGCCGTGGTGCTGGCCATCCTGGTGGCCATGATCTTGGGCATGCGCATCCCCTACAGCCAGATCCGCATGACTTACCCGGCCCTGGCGGTCGTGGTGCTGACCGTGGTTTCGTATCTGGCCGTCGATGCCGGGGGACCCACGGTGGCCGCCATCCCGCTGGGCCCGTGGACCTGGGAGATCCGGCAGGGGAGCGTGTACTACGCCACCCGCATGGCCAGCCGCACCGTGATCTGGGTGGCCGCCTACCTGATCCTGCTGGCCACCACGCCCAACCGGGCCTTCGTGGCCGGTCTCATGGCCCTGAGGGTGCCGCGCTCGGCCGCCATCGCCTTCGCCATGACCATCAAATTCTGGGGCCAGGTGGTCCAGGACACCCAGATGATCGTCGAGGCGCAGCGGGCGCGGGGCGTCGACTTCCACCGCGGCTCGCCATGGCGCCTCTTCTACGTGCGCTTCATCGCCACACTGCTGCCGATCTTCTTCGTCATGTTCAAGCGGTTTCGCACCATGAGCTACGCGCTGACCCTGCGGGGCCTGGGGGCGCCCGCCGTCCCGACCCAGTTCTACAAGCCCGCCGTCCGCGCCCGGGATTGGCTGGCCTTCGGCGGCATCGTGGCCCTGCAGGCGGCATGCGTGATCCTGGACCGGACCGTGTTCTGAGGAACGGTGACGAGCATTGGCTGAACCCGTGGTGAAGGTCGAGAACTTCTACTTCCGGTACCGGGCCGGTGAGCCCATCCGGCTGTCGGATATCTGCTTCGAGGTGAAGCCGGGGCAGTTCGTGGCCATCATCGGGCCCAGCGGCTGCGGCAAGTCCACGCTGTCCATGGCCCTGAACGGGATCATCCCCCACGAGATGGAGCAGTGCGAGATCGCGGGCACCGTGCTGGTGGCGGGCAAGAACACCCGGCAGCACCGCCCGCAGGAACTGGTCGTCCACGTGGGCACGGTGCTCCAGGATCCCGAGTGGCAGCTCACCCGGCCCACCGTGGAGGACGAGATCGCCTTCGCCCTGGAGAACCTGGGCGTGCCGCGCGGGGAAATCGCCCGCCGCATCGACGCCGTGGTAGACCTGTTCGGGCTGGGCGAGTTCCGGGAGCGGTCGCCCAACGAGCTGTCCGGCGGCCAGAAGCAGCGGGTGGCCATCGCCGCCGCCTTCGCCATGGAGCCCGACATCCTGCTGCTGGACGAGCCGATGTCGGAACTGGACCCGGCGGGAAAACACCTGCTGATGGATGCGGTGCTGACCCTGCGGGCCCGGCGCAACACCACGATCCTGTTCATCGACCACAACCTGGAACTGGTCCTGCCCCATGCCGATCAGGTGCTGCTGCTGCAGGGCGGGAGACTGCTGCGGGACGCCCCGCCCGGGGTGCTGTTCGCCGACCGGCAAGCGCTGGAGGCGGTCGGTTTCGAGCCGCCCCAGGTGACCCAGGCGCTGGCGGCCGCCTGGCCGGAGGTGCCGCGGGAGACCCTTCCCCTGTCGGCGGAGGCGGCGGCCCGCCTGATCCGGGACCGCCTCAAAGTCCCGGTGCCGGCAGGGGCCGGGGGCGAAGCGGCGCCCAGGCCTGACGGGGGAGGCGGGACCGCGCCGGATGGGGAAGGCGATGCCCCGGTGGTGGCCCGCCTGGAGGACGTGGTTTTCCGGTATCCCGGCGCCGCGCGTCCGGCCGTGGACGGTGTGGACCTCACCATCCACCGGGGGGAACTGGTCTGCCTGATCGGGGCCAACGGCGCCGGCAAGTCGACCCTGGCCCGGCTGGTGGCCGGGCTCCTGCGGCCGACCCGGGGCGTGGTCAGCGTCGGCGGCACGCCCCTCACCGCCCTGGGCCAGGCCGAGATCGCCCGGCGGGTGGGCTACGTGTTCCAGAATCCCGACTTCCAGTTCTTCAACACCACGGTCTTCAACGAGATCGCCTTCGCCCTGCGCCTGCAGAAGCTGCCCGAGGACCAGATCCGGCAGCGGGTGGAGGAAGTGGCCGAAGGCCTGGGCATTGCCCCGTACCTGCAGGAGCACCCGCATTTCCTGAGCAGGGGAGAGCGGCGGCGGGTGGCCATCGCCACCGTGCTGGCCATGCGGCCGGACCTGATCGTCCTGGACGAGCCCACCACGGGCCTGGACCAGGCCACGGCCCGCCGGATGATGGACCTGGTGCTGTCGCTGAAGGCCCAGGGCCGCACCATCCTCCTGCTGACCCACGAGATGCAGTGGGTGGCCGCTGCCGGCGACCGGGCCGTGGTCATGGCCGGCGGCCGGGTCCTGGCCGACGGCAGGCCCGCCGAAATCTTCGCCATGGGGGATCAACTGCACCAGGCCGGCATCGTGCTGCCGCCCCTGCTGGAGTTGGGGCGGATGCTGGCGCCCCTGGGCGCGCCCGTCACCGCCGACCCGCAGCGCCTGGCCCGGTGGATCGCCGCCGCCACCGAGGCCCCGGGAGGCGGCGCCCCGTGATCATCGGCATTTCATCGCTGGCCTGGCAGGAGACCGACGATCTCGAGGCCATCCTGCAGGGCACGGCGAGCCTGGGCTTCCGGGGCGTCGAGATCAACCTGGGTAGCCGCGAGGCGCCCCTGGAGCGAATGACCCGGCACTACAGCCGGAGGATCAGCCGCCGCGCCCGGCAACTCGGGGTGCGGCTGGCGGCCCATGCGCCAGCCCTGGACCTGAACCCCATCTCGGGCAACCGGCTGGTGCGCCGGCTGACCTTCGATCAGTACCGGGAGGCCCTGCACGCCGCCCGCGAGCTGGGTGCCCAGTTCATGACGGTGCACCTGGGCGTGCTGTCGTACCCGGGGTTCGACCGCGGCGAGGCCCGGCGGCTGTGCCTCGAGTTCTACCGGCGCCTGCTGGATGCGCACCCCTGGCCGGCGCCGGTCATCGCCCTGGAGAACGTGGGCTGGGGGCACCGCGACCCCTTCCTCCAGGTTGAGGACTACCTGAGCCTCCTGGACGACCTGGCCGACCCCCGCGCCGGGTTCACCCTGGATGTGGGTCACGGCTTCCTGGCCGGCCTGGACATGGCCGCCCTGGTCCGCGGCCTGGGACCGCGGCTGGTCAACGTCCACGTGCACGACAACGACGGGGTGGAGGACTGGCACCGGCCCCTGGGGGAGGGCGTCGTGGACGTGGCTGCGGTGGTCCGGGCGCTGGAGGAAGCCGGGTACCAGGGGTTTCTGACCTTCGAGCACGTGTCCTCCAGGCCGCCGCAGGCCGCCGTCCTGCACCGCATCTGGGCCCGGGCGAAGGGCCCGGTGCCGGGAGCAGCAGGGCGGGAAGCCCCTGGGGAGGGGCGTGACACCCGGCTGCCATGACGCCCGCCGGAAGTTCCAGCATGTCCGCTGAACCCCTGGTGATCATCTTCGACTTCGACGGCACCCTCTACGAGGCCGAGGAACACTTCGACACCTATGCCGATCTGCTGGCCCGCAGCCTGGACCCGGGCGCCCGCCAGCGGATGCTGGAGGCCTGGCGCCGGGTCCGGAGCGGGCCGCACCCGCTGCGGGTCGGCCGGGCCTACGACCCCGGGCGGGACTGGATCCTGGACGTGTCGCCGGCCGACGACCGGGTGCTGGGCGTGGTGACCTTCGACGGCACGCCGGTGCCGGAGCCCCGGTGGTGCCGAGCCTACGACGCCCGGGACGGGGCGCCTGGCGGCGGCCTGCCGCCCGGCGTGATCCCCGTCGGCGACCTGTGGCCGCTGGCGGTGTGCCTGTTCCTGCGCTTCGGCGGGCATCCGGAAGCCGTCGACGCCGCCTTCCGCGCCACCCGCCGCTACATGCTGGACGGGGCCTTCGACCCCCGGCCCGTACCGGGCATCCGCCAGCGGCTGGACGACCTGCGCCGGCAGGGTCATACCCTGATCATGGCCACCAATACCCCTGAACCGGAGGCCGCGCCGCTGCTGCGCCGCCTGGGGCTTGACGGCGCCTTTGACCAGGTGGTCTACGGCGCCCGCAAGCCTGACGGCCTGCGCCGCCTGCTGCTGCACCTGCTGGAGGAGCGCGGCCTTCCGCCGCAGCGCATCATCTGCGTCGGCGACAACTACCGCAACGACGTGCGGCCCGGGTGGGAACTGGCCTGCCGCACGGTGTTCATCGACCGCTACCGGCAGGAGGCTGCTCCAGCCACCGTGCGGGTTTCCGGCTCGCAGGAGGCCCTGGCGTGGCTGGCCGGCGCCGCGGCGGCACCGCATCGGGGAAGGAGTTCCGGAGGGAACAGCGCCGGACCCGTCTAATTCCCTCCATCAACGCCCGGGTTGAGGCTGGATCCGGGTGTTCATGTTTTCGGGAGGTGGATAGGTGTGACGGCTAGGTCCGCCGGCGCGGGTGCTTTCCCCGCCACCGGGCCCCGGACGCCGGGCCAGCCCAGCTGGTTCAGCCGCCTGCTGCTTCCGGCCATCATCTTTCAGTCCGTGCTGATCGGCGGCGGCTACGCCAGCGGGCGCGAGATCGTGGAGTTCGGGGCCAAGTACGGAGCGCTGGGCGTGTGGACGGTGGTGGCCATCGCCATCGGCTTCGCCGTCATGGCCGCCATCGGCTATGAGTTCGCCCGCGTCTTCCGGTCCTACGACTACCGGACCTTCATGCGCAACCTGATCGGTCCGGGATGGATCCTCTTCGACATCCTCTACATCATCATGGCGGTGCTGGTCATCGCCATCGTCAGCTCGGCGGCCGGCGAGATCGCCATGAGCACGCTGGGGCTGCCCTACGCGGCGGGCGTCGGCGTGGTCATCCTGCTGGTGGCCCTGGTGGAGTTCTTCGGCCGCCGCTTCAGCGAGACGTTCATGACCATCGGCACCGCGCTGCTCTACGTGAGCTTCATCGTCTTCGGCGCCGTGGTGCTGTCCAACCGGTGGGGCGCCGTGCAGGACGTCTTCGCCCGCGGCGACGCGTCCTTCATCCCCGGATCCACCGTCGGGGCGGCCCTCTTCTCGGGGCTGCTCTACGTGGGCTACAACCTGGTGGTCATGCCGTCCAACTTCTTCAGCCTCGACAACCTGCGCAGCCGCGGGGACGCCGTGGGCGCCGGCCTGTTCACGGGGCTTCTGTCGACGCTGCCCTTCATCCTGACCTACCTGGCCATCCTGGGCTTTTACCCCAACGAGGAGGTCCTCAACGCGGCGGTGCCGTGGCTGGTGATGCTGCAGCAGGTGGACGCCTCGGGGATCGCCTGGATCTACACGGTGGTGGTCTTCTTCACCCTGATCGAGACGGGCGTCGGCCTGATGCACGCCATCGTGGGCCGCATCAACAGCGCCCTGTCCGAATTCGGGCGCAGTGAGCTGGGCGGGACTCAGCGGGCCCTGCTCACCATCGGGGTGCTGGTGGCCGCGGCGCTGATGTCGCAGTTCGGCCTGATCGCCCTGGTGGCCCAGGGTTACACGGCCATGTCCTACGCCTTCCTGATCCTCTTCGCGCTGCCGCTGGCCACCGTCGGGCTCTACAAGATCTCCCAGGCCCGGGGCTCCTGAGCCCCACGGGCCCGGTGCGGCGGGGGCCGGCTCGTGCCGCAGGCGGGGCGGACCGCCTGGAGACCGCGCGGGCCGGTCCCCGGCGCTTCATTGGGTCCGCAAGTTCAACCGCGCCGCCAGGGCGATCGCGCCGAGAACGATCGCGCCGGACAAGGCCGGGCCGGCTGTGATCACGCGGGAAAGGGGGTCTCTATTCATGAAGATCGTCCGCATCGAGGACGTGCCGCCTGTGGACCTGACCGGCCCCCTGTTCACAGGGACGGCGGCCCGCCGGGACCTGGTGTCGCCCTCCGAGGGCGAGTTCAACGTGGGGGTCGTCCACTTTCCCGCCGGGGTGCGGAACCGCCTGCACACCCACACCGGCGACCAGATCCTCATCGTCACCGCCGGCCGGGGGTGGGTGGCCACGGAAAGCGAGTCCCACCAGGTGACCGTGGGCGACGTGATCCACATCCCGGCGGGGCTGCCCCACTGGCACGGCGCCGGTGACGACAGCGACTTCGCCCACATCGTCATCACCCGCTCGGGCACCCGCACGGAACTGGTCGACGCCTGACGCGGCGCACCGGCCGCAGTCCCGGCCGCGGCGCCGGGCCCAGGCCTGCCCGGCCGGCTCATGCCCGAGGACTGACCTGTCCCCCCTTGCGATAGAATGGTGGTCAAGGAGGGGATTGCCGGGATGTCGCTCAAAGGCAAGCGCATCGCCGTCCTGGTGGAGAACCTCTACCAGGAGATGGAGTTGTGGGTGCCGGTCTACCGCTTCCGGGAAGAGGGGGCGGAGGTGGTGCTGGTCGGGCCCAAGGCCGGCGAGGTCTACAAGAGCAAGAACGGGTACCCGGCCCGTTCCGACCTGGCGTCGGCCGACGCGCGGGCCGAGGACTTCGACGCCGTGATCATCCCCGGGGGCTATGCGCCCGACCTGATGCGCCGCGATCCGGCCATGGTGGACTTCGTCCGCGCCATGGACCGGCAGGGCAAGGTGGTGGCGGCCATCTGCCACGCCGGCTGGATGCTGGTGTCGTCGGGCGTGGCCCGGGGGCGGCGGCTGACCAGCTTCTGGTCCATCAAGGACGACATGACCGCCGCCGGCGGCCAGTGGGTCGACGAGCCGGTGGTGGTGGACGGGAACGTGATCACCTCGCGGGTCCCCGACGACCTGCCCGCATTCAACCGGGCCATCCTGGAGCGGCTCACCGCCGCGGCTCCCGCGGCGGCGGGCTCGGCCGCGTCGTGAGGGGCGGCCGCTCCACCAACGAGACAGCGCCCGTCACGGGATGAGACACCGCCGGGGCGGGGTCACCCGGCCTCCGGGGCCGCCCGGCCTCCGGGGCCGCCCAGCACTTGCCACAGGAGCCGGGCGCGCCGGCCGCGAAATGGCCGGGACGACGCCCGGACGGGACCGCCCGGCGTTCCCAACGGTCCCGGGAGAAAGGTGGCCCCGCCCTTGGTCGACCCCATCACCGCCGAGGTCATCCGCAGCCGGCTCCTGTCCGCCGCCGGCGAGATGATGCGGACCCTCAAGCGCACCGCCTACGACACCGTCGTCTACGAGATTCAGGACTTCGGCCTGGGGCTGTACGACCGCCAGTGCCGGCTGCTGGCCGAGGCGCCGGGCCTGGCGGTGTTCACCCGCAGCAACGACTATGCCCTGCGCAGGCTGGTGGACCACCTGGGTGAGGAGAGCTTTGAGCCCGGCGATGTGGTCCTGCTCAATTACCCCTACTGGTCGGGCGCCCACATCCTGGACGTGCTGTCGGTTTCGCCCATCTACGCCGGGCCGTCGGGCGACCGCCTGGTAGGCTACACGGCCGCCAAAGTCCACTGGCTGGACCTGGGCCAGAAGGATCCCGGCTACTGCCTGGACACCACGGACCTCCACCAGGAAGGCCTCATCCTTCCCGGCGTCAAGATCTGCCGCCGGGGCCAGTGGAACCAGGAACTGGAGTCCATCATCCGCTTCAATTCACGGCTGCCCGACCGGGTCATCGGCAACCTCCACGCCCAGGTCGCCTGCCTGCGCGTGGGGGAGCAGCGGGTGCGGGAGATCGTCGACCGCTTCGGCCTCGACACCTTCCAGGAGGCGGTCCAGCAGATCCTGGACCACGGCGAGCGGGTGGCCCGCAGCCGCCTGGCGCAGCTGCCCAAGGGAACCTGGTCCGCCGAGGGCTGGGTGGACCACGACGGCATCGACCGCGACACCATGCTCAGGCTGAAGGTCACCGTCACCATCACCGACGACGCCTTCACCGTGGACCTGACCGGGTCCCACGACATGGTGCGCGGGCCCGTGAACCTGACCCTGGGCGACACCATGGGCGTGTCGGCCCTGGCCTTCAAGGGACTGACGACGCCCGACCTGCCGGCCAACGAGGGCCACTTCCGGCCCCTGCGGGTCATCGCGCCCGAGGGCACCCTGGTCCACGCCGTGCCGCCGGCGCCTACCTTCACCGCCTGGCCGTCGCTTTACATCCCCGAACTGATCATGCAGGCGCTGGCCGGGGCCATGCCCGACCGGATCCCGGCCTGCTCCGGCGGCGACATCTGCAGCGTGATGCTGCTGGGGACCGATGCCCGCACCGGCCGCATGTGGCTGGAGGCCAACAACGACGGCGTGGGCTTCGGCGGCCACGCCGGCGGCGACGGCGAGAGCGGCATCATGCACCTGTCGGAACCCGGGTCCCGCAACAACCCGGTCGAGGTCATGGAGACCCGGGCGCCCATCCTGGTGGAACGGTACGCCCTGCGCACCGACTCCGGCGGTCCCGGACGCCACCGGGGCGGCCTGGGCGTGGAGCGGGTCTACCGCTTCCTCCAGCCGGGTCACGCGCTGGCCGTGGTGCTCAAGACGAAGACGCGGCCCTGGGGCCTGGCGGGTGGGCGCGAAGGCGCCCCCAACCAGGTGGTGCTGCGGGCCGGCACCGCCCGGGAGCAGGTGACCGGTATGGTCTACGAGGCCATGGAGGCCGGCGACACCATCACCAACCTCTCGGGTGGCGGCGGCGGTTGGGGCGATCCCTTCACCCGGGACCCGGAGAAGGTGCGGGACGACGTCCGCAGCGGGTACGTATCGGTGGAGGCTGCTCGCCGGGACTACGGCGTGGCCGTGAATCCCGCCACCTTCGAGATCGACTGGGAAGAAACCCGGCGGCTGCGGGCCAGCCGCTGACCGGGGACGGCACGCCGGCTTTCGGTGACGGCGTCACCGGTTCCGGTCATCGCTTCCTGCCGGTTCCCGACAGGATGCGGCGGCGGCGGCGCGGAATTGTGCGTTGTTTCTGTCGATTCGTGTCGAACAAGTGGGGAAGGGGAATGACTGTGCAGCACACAGGGCGCCGAGGCCTTGGCTTCATCGGGCGCTGGGGCATCCTGCTGCTGGCGGCGGCGCTGCTGCTGGCAGCCTGCGGCGGCGGCGGGGGCGCCGGTGACGCAGGCGGCGGCAATGCCGGCGGTTCCGGCGGCTCCTCGTCCGGCCAGGCCGACGAGATCGACGTGGCCGTGAGCCTTCAGTACTCCGAGGTTATGGTCTTCTGGGATCCCAGCGACTCGTTCTCCAACGAGATCATGGCCATGCAGAACATGTACGAGACGCTGCTGCACTACGACCCGCTGGCCGACGACTTCAAGCCGGTGCTGGCCACCTCCTGGGACCGGTCCGAGGACGGCCTCACCTGGACCTTCCACCTGCGGCAGGGCGTGAAGTTCCACACCGGCAAGGAGATGACGTCGGCCGACGTCAAGGGATCCATCGAGCGCACCATCCAGCGGGGTCAGGGCGCCTCGTTCATCTGGGACCCGCTGGACCGCATCGAGACGCCCGACGACTATACCGTGGTCTTCCACCTCAAGTACCCGGCTCCCCTGGACCTGATCGTGTCCGCCGGCTACTCGGCCTACATCTTTGATGTCGACGTGGCCGACGAGGAGTGGTTCAACGCGGGCAACGATGCGGGCACCGGGCCGTACACGGTGGAGTCCTGGACACAGGGCGAGCAGCTGGTCCTCACCCGGTTCGACGATTACTGGGGCGGCTGGAATGATCCCCGGCAGTGGGACAAGGTGGTCTTCCGGATCGTGCCCGAGGCGGCCACCCGGCGCCAGCTGATGGAGACGGGCCAGGGCGACTTCACCTACGGCCTGCCCCCGGAGATGGTGGAGGCGCTGCGCTCCAACGCCAACCTGCAGGTGGTGGAGACGCCGTCGTTCCAGAACCTGCTGGGCATGCTGAACACCGAGAAGGCACCGCTTGACGACGTGCGGGTCCGGAAGGCGCTGGCCCACGCTTTCCCGTACCAGCAGGTGGTGGATCACGTCATGCAGGGCACGGCCCGCCCGGCCCGGGGGCCCATTCCCTACGGCATGTGGGGCCACGGCGAGGACCTGCCCCAGCCCGGCTATGACCTGGACGAAGCCCGGCGGCTGCTGGCCGAGGCCGGGTATCCCGACGGCGGCTTCAGCCTGGTCCTGACCTACACCGCCGGTGACGAGGTGGAGCGCCGCGCCGCCGAACTGTACCAGGTGGAACTGGCGTCGCTGGGCATCGACCTGGAGATCCGGGCCATGCCCTGGGAGCAGCAGTGGGACCTGGCCCGGTCGCCGGACCCCCAGCAGCGGCAGGACATCCTGCTGTTCTACTGGTGGCCCGACCTGGTGCATCCCCAGTCGTGGCTGGATGCGCTGTTCAAGAGCCAGGACGAGATCCTCTTCAACCTGAGCTACTACAGCAATCCCGAGTACGACGCGCTGGTGGAGCGTGGGGTCGCAGAGGCGGGCCTCGACCGCGAGCAGGCCGCGGCGACCTTCATCGAGGCGCAGCGGCTCCTGCTGGAGGACGCGGCGGCGCTGTTCATCTTCGACCAGAAGTACGTGCGGGTGACCAGCAACCGCCTGGGCGGGTACGCGGACAACCCGGCCTACCCGCACGTGGTGCGGTGGTACGAGACGTACAACGCCGCCCGCTGACGCGTTTCCGGGCGGCACCGGCCGGTGCCGCGCCCGTCGGGAGGGCATGGGTTGCGGGCCTTCATCATCAGGCGGCTCTTCCTGTCGGCGGTGGCCGTGCTGGGGGTGGCCGTCATCACCTTCGTGGTGGCGCGGCTGGTCCCGGCCGATCCCGCCGCCCGCTGGGTGGGTCCCCACGCCACGGCGGAGCAGATCGCCCGGGCACGGGTGGAGTTGGGACTGGACCAGCCCCTGTGGCGGCAGTTGATCACCCACATGGCCGCCCTGGCCGTGGGTGACTGGGGCCGTTCCATCATCACCCACCAACCGGTGATCCGCGACATCGCCGCCCACCTGCCCACCTCGCTGGTGCTGGTGGCGGCCGGCACCCTGCTGGCCGTGGCGCTGGGCATCCCGCTGGGGGTGGTCAGCGCCGCGGCCCGCAACCGCTGGCCCGACCACCTCAGCCGGGCGCTGGCCATCGGGCTGGTGTCCATCCCGACCTTCTGGCTGGCCATGATCCTGCAGTTGTGGCTGGGCCAGGGGGCGGGGCTGCTGCCCATCGCCGGGCAGGTGGACACGGTGCTGAGCCTGCTGTCGCCCGTCCCCCGGGTGACGGGGGCGCTGGTGGTGGACAGCCTGCTGGCGGGCCGCTTCGACGTGTTCCGCAGCGCCCTGGCCCACCTGGTGATGCCGGCGCTGACGGTGGCGGCATACCCGCTGGGCCTCATCACCCGCATGGTCCGGTCGTCGATGATGGAGGTCCTGTCGGAGGACTACGTGCGCACCGCCCGGGCCTACGGGGTGGCCGAGCGCCGCATCCTCTACCGGCACGCCCTGCGCAACGCCATGGGGCCCACGCTGACGGTCATCGCCCTGAGCCTGGGCTACGCCCTGACCGGCACGTTCCTGGTGGAAGCGGTGTTCGCCTGGCCGGGGCTGGGCCGGTACGCGGCCAATGCCGTGATCGGCGGCGACTTCCCGGCCATCGTGGGCGTCACCGTCGTGGTGGCCCTGGCCTACGTCCTGCTCAATCTCGTGGTCGACCTGGCCCAGGCGGCCCTGGACCCGCGGGTGCGCTATGACTAGGAGCATGACCGTGTTCCGCCGGCTGCTGCGCAATCCCCTCAGCGCCTTCGGGCTGGTGGTCATCGCCCTGCTGGTGCTGTTGGCGGTGCTGGCACCGGTGCTGGCTCCTTACCCCGAGGACGCCGTGGGGGCCACGGTGCGGCCCGAGCGGCAGTTCGAGCCGCCCAGCGGCGAGTTCTGGTTCGGTACGGACGACCTGGGCCGCGACCTGTTCAGCCGCGTCCTGTTCGGGGCTCGCATCTCGCTGGTGGCCGGGTGCATGACCATCGGCCTGGCCCTGCTGATCGGCGTGCCCCTGGGGCTGGCGGCCGGGTACGCCGGCGGGCTGGTGGACGAGATCATCATGCGGGTCACCGACATCATGCTGAGCTTCCCGCCGCTGCTGCTGGCGGTGGCGCTGGCGGCAGCCTTCGGCCCCAGCCTGACCAATGCCGTGCTGGCCACCGGGCTGGCCTGGTGGCCCTGGTACACCCGCATCATCCGCAGCGCCGCCGCCGGGATCCGCAGCCGCGAGTATGTGGAGGCCGCCAGGGCCGCGGGGGCGGGACACGCGACCATCATGGGCCGCCACATCCTGCCCAACGCGCTGCCGCCCGTGCTGGTGCAGGCGTCCATGGACTTCGGCTCGGTGGTGCTGACCACGGCGGCCCTGGGCTTCCTGGGTCTCGGCGCCCAGGCGCCCCAGCCCGAATGGGGCCTGATGGTAGCCATCGGCCGCAACTACTTCCTGACCCATCCGTGGGTCGTGGTGTTTCCGGGGCTCGGCATCCTGATCACCGTGATGGCTTTCAATTTCCTGGGCGACGGCCTGCGCGAGGTGCTGGACCCGCGCCTGGGCCGTGCCCGCCGCTAGACACCGCTGGAGTCAGGAGACGGAGGTAGGCCCGGTGGAGTGGCTGGTCACCGAAGCGGACGTCGACGCCATCGCCCTGGGGGCGGGCGTGCTGGGCACTGGAGGAGGGGGAAACCCCTACCTGGGCCGGCTGCACCTGCTGCAGCACCTGCGGCTCGGCGCAGCGGTCCGCATCATCCCGGCGGATGCCGTCGACGACGACGCCCTGGGCTGCGCCGTGGGCGGCATGGGCGCCCCCACGGTGGGCATCGAGAAACTTCCCACCAAGCACCAGATGGTCGGGGCGGTCAGGGCCCTGGAGGCCCACGCGGGCCGGCCCTTCAGCTTCCTGGCCTGCGGTGAGATCGGCGGCGCCAACAGCCTGCAGCCCCTGATCGCCGCGGCCCAGACGGGCCTGCCCGTGGTGGACGGCGATCCCATGGGCCGCGCCTTCCCCGAACTGCAGATGGACACCTTCATGATCGGCGGCGTGAGCCCCGCGCCCCTGTCGCTGCGGGACGCCCACGGCAACACGGTGGTGGTCACGGAGCTGGTGGATGCCTTCTGGGCCGAGCGCATCGGGCGGGCGATCACCATCGCCATGGGCGGCAGCGCCGCTCTCGGCCTGCCGCTCCTGACGGGGGCCCAGGTGAAGCAGCACATCATCCGCGGCACCTACACGTTGGCCCGCCGCCTGGGCCGGGCCGTGCTGGAGGCCGACCGCCGCGGCCTGCACCCGGTGGAGTCGCTGCTGCGGGAGTCCGGGGGCCTCCTGCTGTTCGTGGGCAAGGTGGTGGACGTGGACCGGCGCACCACCGGCGGCTTCGCCCGGGGGTCGCTGCGGCTGGAGGCGGTGTCCCACGACCTGGCGGGGGCGCCGGCGGCCGGAGCACGACAGCCGGCGGGCGAGTCCCCGGTTTCCCGCGCTCACGAAGGGTCCACCGGGGGCCGGCAGTGCGAGATCGAGTTCCAGAACGAGTTCCTGATCGCCCGGGTGGATGGGCGGGTGGTGGCCACGACACCGGACCTGATCTGCATCGTCGACGCCGAAACGGCCCGCCCGGTGGGCACCGAGATGCTGCGCTACGGCCTGCGGCTGGCCGTCATCGGCATCGGGGCGCCGCCCCAGTTGAAGACGCCCCGGGCGCTGGCGGTGGTGGGACCCCGGGCCTTCGGCTACGACCTGGACTTCCAGCCGCTGGCCGCAGCCTGGCCCGGCACCCAACCGGAGGTGGCGGGCTGATGCTGCGGGTCGGC
Source organism: Bacillota bacterium (assembly GCA_017577485.1). Lineage (GTDB taxonomy): Bacteria > Bacillota > Sulfobacillia > Thermaerobacterales > RSA17 > RSA17. Next base: position 14,453 of record PKRI01000014.1, read on the forward strand.
ATCGACGTGGGCGGCACCAACACCGACGCGGTCCTCATGGAAGGGGACCGGGTGGTGGCCAAGGTGAAGGTGCCGGGGACCGACGACCTGAAAGGAGCTGGCGCCGGCGGCGGCGGTGCGGCTGGGGCTGCCGGCCGGCGACGCGCTGCCACCCATGGTGGACTGGCCCGCCGACCTGCGGGAGGCCGTGGGCGACGCCGCCTGGATGGTCCACGGCGGGCGGGAGTTCGACGGTCGTCCCCTGAGCCCGCTGGATCCCGAGGAGATCCGGCAGGTGGCGCGGCAGATCGGTCAGCGGGGCATCCGGGCTGTGGCCCTGTCGTCGGTCTTCGCCCCGGTGCACGCAGGCGATGAGGAGCAGGCCGCCGCCATCATCCGGCAGGTGCTGTCGGACGCGGACATCACCCTGTCCAGCGAGATCGGCCGCATGGGACTGCTGGAGCGGGAGAACGCCGGCGTCCTCAACGCGGCCCTGCGGCCCCTGGCCGCCCGCACCATCCGGGCCTTCCGGCGGGCCCTGGAAGGACGCGGCGTCGGCGCCCGCCTGTATCTGACCCAGAACGACGGCACCCTGATGAAGGCCGAGTTCGCCGAGCGCTACCCGGTGCTCACCTTCGCCTCGGGTCCTACGAACTCGATGCGGGGCGCGGCCTACCTTTCCGGGCTGCGGGACGGGATCGTGGTGGACATCGGCGGCACGTCCACCGACGTGGGCGCCCTGGTCCAGGGCTTCCCTCGGGAGGCGTCGGCGGCGGTGGAGGTGGGCGGCGTCCGCACCAACTTCCGCATGCCCGATATCTGGTCCGTGGCCCTGGGGGGCGGTACCGTCCTGCGCGCGGACCCGCCGGCGGTGGGACCCGCCAGCGTCGGCCGCCGCATCACCCGCGAGGCGCTGGTCTTCGGCGGGAAGACCCTGACGGCCACCGACATCGCCGTAGCCGCCGGCTGCGCCCGGGTGGGCGATCAGGAGCGGGTCCGGCACCTGCCGCCCGACCTGGTCGAGGCCTTCGTGGACCGCATGCACCGCATGGTGGAGGAAGCGGTGGACCGGATGAAGACCTCCGCGGGCCCGGTCCCGGTGATCCTGGTCGGCGGGGGCTCGATCCTGATCCACCGGCCGCTCAGGGGGGTGTCGCGCGTGGTCCGGCCCCCGCACCATGAGGTGGCCAACGCGGTGGGGGCGGCCATCGCCCAGATCTCGGGTACGGTGGACCGGGTCTACAACCTGGAGGAGATGAGCCGCAGCGAGGCCCTGGAGCACGCGCGCCGCGAGGCGGTGGAGCGGGCGGTGGCGGCCGGCGCCCGGCGGGAGACGGTGGAGGTCGTCGACGTGGAGGACGTCCCCCTGGCCTACCTGCCGTCCAACGCCCTGCGGGTGCGGGTCAAGGCGGTAGGGGAACTGGACCTGGGCGCCGCCCGGTGACCGCCTCGGATGGCTTATCCTATGGTGTCGGGGGGCCCGGCACCCATGGGCCCGGCAGGGAGGTACGCTGATGCGACCCCGACGCAGCCTGCTCTTCGTGCCAGCCGACCGTCCCGACCGCGTCCGCAAGGCGGCGGGGCTGCCCACCGACGCTGTCATCATCGACCTGGAGGACGGCGTGGACCTCAGCCGCAAGGACGAGGCGCGCCGCCTGGCGGCCCAGGCCCTGGCCGAGGTGGACTTCGGGTCCCGTGAGGTGATCCTCCGCACCAACAGCCCGGGTTCACCGTTCTTTGCCGCCGATCTGGAGGCGCTGCTGGCGTTCCCGCGGCTGCCCGACACGGTGATGATTCCCAAAGTGGAGCGTCCCGAGGACCTGGAGGCCATCGCGGCCCGGCTGGACCAACGGGGGATCGCCTGCGGGCTGATCCCCTGCGTGGAAAGCGCCCGGGCCGTCCTGGACGCCCCGGCCATCGCCCGGGCCGGCGGCCGCAACACCGGCCTGATGTTCGGGGGGTACGATTTCTCGGCGGACATCGGCGCCGCCAATGAGTGGGAGCCCCAACTCTACGCCCGCAGCCGGGTGGTGCTGGCGGCGGCGGCCGCGGGCATCGATCCCATCGACACCCCCTACGGGGACTTCAGCGACCCCGAAGGGCTGGCCGAATGGTGCCGGAAGTCGCGGCGCCTGGGCTTCGTGGGCAAGTGCGCCATCCACCCGTCGCAGCTGGAGATCATCAACGCGGCCTACGCGCCGACGCCGGAGGAACTCCAGTGGGCCCAGCGGGTGGTGGCCGCGGCGGAACAGCAGGGGTACGGCGCCATCAACCTGGACGGCCGCATGGTGGACATGGCCGTGGTGCGGGTGGCCCAGCGCATCGTGGCCGTCGCCCGGCGTACCGGCATGCTGCCGGGCGACCCCACACGCGAGGGATGACGCGGTGGGCGGATCTTTCAGCCCCACGGTCCCTTCGGGTCCGTTATCGATCCTATTCTTGTCGAATCGCGCGATTTTTCGGTCCTCAGGATTGATATCGGCCCTGGGAGTCGGCGCGAGGCCCCTCCGGGGCGCCCGGGTTACATAATTTGGGCTAGTCTTGGCCCTGAATCCCCCGCGGCCGGCCGGAAGACGGGAGATAACTCCAATACCGGCCGGACCCAGGCCCCCGCGGGCCCGCAGCCGGGCGGGCAGCGCCGGTATCCGTCCTACGACTGCCTTCTACGACTGCCCGGTCCCGCCCCGCACCATGGTGTTGTGGACCGCCAGGCAGGCGTGGAGGTAACGGTGGACGGGGGTGGGGACCCCAGCCTCCGCGCCCAGGCGCACCACCGCGCCGTTAAGGGCGTCCACCTCCAGGTAACGGCCCTTCTCGCGGTCCTGCTGCATCGAGGACTTCATGCCGGCCGGCGCGCGGCGGACGGTGTCCAGCGTCCGCTCCACGGCGTCCGCCGGCAGGTTGACGCCCCGGGCCCGGCCCACGCGGTCCACCTCCTGGACGGCCTCCACCAGCAGGTCCCAGGCTGCCGGCGTGTCGCGCACGGCGCCCACCGGCGCCAGGGTCACCGCCGTCACGCCGGCCAGCGGCGCCAGGAACAGGAACTTCTCCCACAGTACCCGGTCGGCGTCGTCACTGAGTTCCGTGGGGATGCCGGCCTGCTCAAAGGCCGCCAGGATGGCCTCGGCCCGTGCGCTGCGGCTGCCGTCCAGTTCCGCGAAGGTTACGTTCCGGAACGGGCTGGGCTGGCGGATCACCCCCGGCTCGGCGATGGTGGCGGAGATCCGGCAGGACCCGGCCAGGACGTGCTGCCGGCCCAGTACCTCGGCCAGGATCAGGTGGTTCTCCACCCCGTTCTGCAGGGTGAGAACGGCCGTGCCGGGTCCCACCAGGGGACGGCACTGCTCCGCCGCCTGGCGGGTGTCCTGGGACTTGACGCAGAACAGCACCAGGTCCACCGGCCCCACTGCCGCCGGGTCGCCGGTGGCCTCCACCCTCGCCAGGTGAAAGCTGCCGTTGACGCTGTCGATGACCAGCCCCTGCCGCTGCATGGCCTCCAGGTGCGCGCCCCGGGCGATGAAGACCACCTGGTGGCCTGCCTGCTGGAGCAGGGCGCCGTAATAGCCGCCGATGGCCCCGGCGCCCATTACCGCGATGCGCATGACACCCTCCTCCACATGTGATGTTGGGCGAGCGTTCGGCTCTTGCCCCCGCCGGCCCTGCCGCCACCCGCGCCGGCGGGGACGTCCTCCGACCTGCCGCCGGGCACGGCCTCGAGCCCCGTCCCGGCGGCCCTGTCCCCGCCGCGGGGCGGGGGTCCGCCGGCGGGCGGGGGTTAGGACGATTGGCCACTTGCGGATGACGCCGGGTTGGTCGTTAATGTAAGGGACGGGCGGGGGCCCCGTTGGGGGCCCCCTGAATGCCATGTCCTTTGATCAACAGGCGCGTTCTTTCGCCGGCGCGCAGGCGCCGGGGCGGAGGTAGGACCTTGCGGAAACGGCAACTTATTCTCTTCGGGTGTGTGCTGACGGGCGCAGCGCTGATGCTGCTTCCCACCATGTGGAACCACACCCGCTGGACCGGTCCCGTCGAGTTCATCCTACTCAGCCTGGCAGCCCTGCCCCTGGGGTTCTGGAGCGTCAGCGTCCGCGGGTCCGCCATCTACGCGGATATCGGCCCCCAGCTGGTGGCGTGCGTGTTCCTGGGCCCCATGGCGGCCGCTCTGGTCAAGCTGGTCACCGGCATCGGCGCCCTGGTCACGCGCCGTCCCCGGTGGTTCCTGGTGGTGTTGGCCGGCGGCCACACCGTTCTCGGCGTGACCGCCTCCTTCTGGCTCCTGGAAGCCATGGGGGTACACTCCGGCATCCTGTCCGCCAGCAGCGGGGTCCAGGTGGCCGGCACCCTGCTGGCGGCAGGCGTGGCCTTCGCCGTCGTGCAGACCGTCATCGACTCGCTGGTCACCTCCGTGGTCCTGTACCTGCTGGGAAAGCGGTCCTCGCCGTGGGAGAGCTTCCATCCGGGATCCGAGGAGAGCCGCTGGCAGCTCCTCACCCTGGCGGTCACCATCCCCGCCGCCGTGGCCTATGCCGGGCTCTACCTGTACTGGGGCGTGGCCGGCGCCTTCCTGGGCACGCTGCTGACGCTTGGCATCGGCTGGCTGCTGAAACGCCACTGGCACCTGACCGAGCAGGCCCAGGCCCTGCAGGACAGGGCCTGGCGCGACCCCCTCACCGGCCTCTACAACCGCGCTCACCTGATGGACCTGCTGCAGCGGCAGCTGGCCGAGTGCGCCGAAGCCCAGCGTCCCATGGCGCTGCTGTTCATCGACCTCAACGAGTTCGGTGCCTTCAACAACCGTCACGGGCATCTGAGCGGCGACCGGGTCCTGACCCAGGTGGCCCGCAGCCTGGAGCAGGGGGTGGGGGACCGCGGCACGGTGGCCCGGTACGCCGGCGACGAGTTCGTGGTGGTGCTCCCCGGGGCCGCATACCGGGAGGCCGAGGCGGTGGCCGACGGCATCCGTGCCTCCCTGACCTCCGTCACCTGTTCCATCGGCGTGTCCGTGTATCCCACCGACGGCACCGACGCCCTGACGCTGCTGGACGTGGCCGACCGCCGCATGTACGCTTTCAAGCACGCCAACGGAAAGCCCGCGTCCGGGGAGGCGCCGCCCCCGGGGCCCCTGGACGAGGTGGAACCCCGGGTCGAGACCGGACCTGGCCTCCGCCGGGCGGCCGGGGCGGGACCCGCGGTGGATCACCACCTGTACCTTAAGGACTGACCCCGGCTCCGGCCGCGACCTTGCACGCTCCTTGCCGCAAGAACCCCGCGTGAGCCCCGAACGAACCCAACGAACCCAACGAACCCCGAATGAACCCGGAATGAACCCAACGAACCCCGAAAGAACCCTGCAGCTGCCCTGAAGGAATTCCGGCTCCTACCTGGAACCATCCCAGACGTTCCATCACCAATGCGGACTGCTGTTCCACGATGCGGAACAGCGCCGGCGGCTTCGCTGGGACCGTGGGGAGGGTGGTCTCCATCGGCGGCCGGACCATCCAGGTGCTGGGCAAGGCCCGACGCATCCTGGACTGCTTCAGCCCTGAACAGCCGGAACTCACCTTCGGCCAGCTGCGCCGGGCCACGGGGCTGCCCCCGTCCACGTGCCTCAGGCTGCTGAACTCACTCCTGGAGTTCGGCTTCCTGGAGCGCGAGGGAGACCGCTGGCGGCCCGGCATCCGGCTGCTGACCTGGGCGGCGGCGGCCGCGGAAGGCATGGACATCGGCCGCCGTGCGGGCCCGGTGCTGCGCCGGCTGCGGGACGCCACGGGCGAGACGGCCGCCGTCTGGGTCCAGCGGGGCGGTGTCCGCGTGTCGCTGGCCATCGAGGAAACCCACCACCCGGTGCGGCGCCTGCTCAGCGTCGGGCAGGTGCTGCCGCTGCACGCCGGTTCGGGCGGCAAGGTGCTGCTGGCCTACGACGAGGCGCTGGCGCAGCGGGTCCTTTCAGGTCCCCTGCAGCGGTACACCGAACGCACCCTGGTGGACCGGGAAGCGTGGGAGGCAGAACTGGCCCTGATCCGGCGCCGGGGCTACGCCGTCAGTTTCGAGGAGCGCGACCGCGAGGCCGCGTCCATCAGCGCGCCGGTCTTCGACGCCGGCGGGCGCATCGCCGGCGCCGTGGGCATCGCGGGCCCGTCGCAGCGCTTCCAGCCCGATCGGATGGAGGCCTGGGTCCGGTCGGTGCTGGAGGCAGCGGCCGAGCTGTCCCGCCAGTTGGGTTATCGCGCCGCCGCCGGCAGTGAGCAGCCGGCGCCGGCGGCAGGGGGAGGGACTCCATGACCGTCACCACACCAAGCGCCGCAGCCCGTGAAGGCGTCCCGGCCATCCGCCTGCGGGGGGCCACCCGGACCTTCGCCGCCGCCTCGGGCAGCCGGTACACCGCCGTCCAGGACGTCACCCTGGACATCGACGAGGGCAGGTTCGTGGCCGTGGTGGGGCCCAGCGGCTGCGGCAAGTCCACCATCCTCAACATGGTGGCCGGCCTGATGGAGCCCACCAGCGGCACCGTCGAGATCTACGGGGAGCGCCTGCAGGGCATCAACCCCCGGGCCGGCTACATCTTCCAGCAGGACGCCCTGCTGCCGTGGAAGACCGTCATCGAGAACGTCATGCTGGGGCTGATCCTGCGGGGCGTCCCCAGGAAGGAAGCCCGCGCCCAGGGGATGGCCTGGCTGGAGCGGGTGGGCCTGGCCCCCTTCGCCGACCGGTTCCCGTACCAGTTGAGCGGCGGCATGCGCAAGCGGGTGACCATCGCCCAGCACTGGGTCACCGATCCCGACATCCTGCTGATGGACGAGCCCTTCAGCGCCCTGGACGTCCAGACCCGGCAGATGATGGAAGCCGAGCTGCTGGCCATCTGGAGCGGGTCCCGCAAGACCGTCATGTTCGTGACCCACGACCTGGAGGAGGCCATCGCCCTGGCCGACGAGGTGGTGGTCATGTCGGCGGGACCCGCCAGCCGGGTGGTGGGCCGCTACACCGTAGACCTTCCGCGGCCCCGCAACCTGATGGACATCCGCATGGAGCCTCACTTCATGGAACTTTACGGCGAGATCTGGTCGCGGCTGCGGGAGGAGGTCCTTAAGAGCCATGAGCGAAGCCGGGCTCTCGGCCGGCAGTGAACGCCGCCGGCGGGGGTTGGTGACGACCGCCCAGGTGGGCATCGCCGTCCTGTTCCTGGCGGCCTGGCAGGGCTTGACCGCCGTGGGCTGGCTTGATCCTTTCTTCTTCAGCATGCCCTCCCGGGTGCTGGTGCGGATGTGGGAGTGGGTGAGCACCGGCTACATCTGGCGCCACCTGGCCGTCACCCTGTGGGAGGCGCTGCTGGCCTTCCTGCTGGGCGCCCTGCTGGGCGTGATCATGGGCTTCATCTTGGCCCGGATCAGAATCCTGGCCGAGATCATCGAGCCTTACATCCAGATGCTGAACTCCATCCCGCGGCTGATCCTGGGGCCCATCTTCACCCTGTGGTTCGGCCTGGGGGTGGCGTCCAAGGTCGCCTTCGGCGTCACCATCGTGTTCTTCATCGTGTTCTACAGCACGTACCAGGGCGTCCGCGAGGTGGACGCGGTGGTGCTCAACAACGCCCGCATGCTGGGGGCGTCGGAGCGCCAGCTGCTCCGGCACGTGCTGATCCCGTCGGCGCTCAGCTGGATCTTCTCCAGCCTGCACACCAGCATCGGCATGGCCATCGTCGGCGCCGTGGTGGGCGAGTACCTGGGCGCGGCCCGCGGCATGGGCTACCTGATCGCCCAGGCCCAGGGCGTGTTCGACACCACCGGCATGTTCGCCGGCATGGTGATGATGGCGCTGGCGGTGCTGGTGGTGGACTACCTGGTCCGCCAGCTGGAGCGCCGGCTGCTGCGCTGGAAGCCGGCCGCCGGGGGAGCCTGGCAGGCCGATGCATCCTGACCGGCCCGCAGGCCGGAATCCTGCGAGAGGGAGGCAGACAGCCGTGACGGCAACGCAGCGCAGTCGCTGGGGACGCCTGGCCTGGGCCCTGGTCCTGGTCCTGGCCATGGTGACGCTGGCGGCCTGCGGCGGCGGCGGCACGTCGTCGCAGGGCGGCGGCAGCGCCCAGCCCAGCGGCCAGGACAGCGCCGCCGAGGAACCCGCTGAAACCGGGGCGGAGCCCCAACCGGAGCCGGTGGAGCCCATCGACGTCACCATCGGCATCGGCGGCCAGGGATCGCTGGTCTACCTGATCACCACCCTGGCCCAGCAGCTGGGCTACTACGAGGAAGAGGGGCTCAACGTCGAGCTGGTCGACTTCCAGGGCGGCTCCAGGGCGCTGGAGGCCCTGCTGGGCGGTAGCGTCGACGTGGTCTCCGGCTTCTACGACCACACCATCCAGCTGGCGGCCCAGGGGCGGCAGCTCAAGGCTTTCGTGACCATGCTGCGGTACCCGGGCCTGGTGCTGATCGTGTCGCCGGCCACCAGCAAGAATATCCAGAGCATTGAGGACCTGAAGGGTGCCATCGTCGGCGTCACGTCGCCGGGGTCGTCCAGCCACCTGTTCGTCAACTACCTGCTGGTGAAGCACGGCCTCACCCCGGACGACGTCAGCGCCACGGCCATCGGCACCACCTCGTCGGCCATCGCCGCCATGGAGCAGGGGCAGGTGGACGTGGGCTCCATGATCGACCCGGCGGTGACCCAGCTGCTCAACCGCCATCCCGAAGCCCGGATCCTGGCCGACACCCGCACCGGCGAGGGCGTGCGGGAGGTGTTCGGCACCGAGACCTACCCGGCGGCGGTGTTCTACACCGATGCGGCGTGGCTGGAGCGGAACCCCGAGGCGGCCCGCCGCCTGGCCCGGGCCGTGGTGCGGGCGCTGGAGTGGTTCCACAGCCACAGCTCGCAGGAAGTGGCCGACGCCATGCCCGCGGAGTTCCGTGGCGAGGATCCGGACCTCTACGTGGCCGCCATCGAGCAGGTCCGCCAGATGTTCACCACCGACGGCCGAATGGAGCCCGACGGGCCTGAGGCGGTCAAGGAAGTCCTGTCGATGTTCATCGAAGAGGTCGGCCAGGCCGACATCGACGTGACGCAGACGTACACCAACGAATTCCTGCCGTGACGGGACGAGGGCAGCGGTGGGATGGAGCCTGACCCGGCAGATCCTGGAGTCGAGGCGGGTCGAGGGGGAGTGGGCCCGCGGGAGCGTGCTGGCGGTCAGGGTCGACCAGGTGTTGACCCATGACCTGCTGGGCGCCCTGGTGTTCCTGCAGTTCGCGGCCCTGGGCGTCCCGCGGGTGCGGGTACCCCTGGCCGCGGCCTACGCCGACCACAGCGTCTTCCAGGTGGACGCGTTGATGAGCCGGGATCAGCACTTCATCCGCACCGCCGCCCGCAAGTTCGGCGCGTACTACAGCCCGCCGGGGGCCGGCATCTGCCACCAGGTGCACCTGGAGCGGTTTGCCGCCCCCGGCGGCATCCTGCTGGGGTCCGACAGCCACACGCCCACGGCGGGCGGGATGGGGATGTTCGCCGTGGGCGCCGGCGGCCTGGACGTGACCGTGGCCCTGGCGGGCGGCGTTTACCGTCTGCCGGTGCCTCGTGTGACCGAGGTGCGGCTCTACGGCCGGCTGCGGCCCTGGGTCACCGCCAAGGACGTGATCCTGGCGCTGGTGGGCCGCCTGACCGTCAAGGGCGGGCGCGGCCGCGTCTTCGAGTTCACCGGGCCCGGCGCCGCCGCCCTTACGGTGCCGGAGCGGGCCACCATCGCCAACATGTGCACCGAGCTGGGCGCCGTGTCGGGCATCTTCCCCAGCGACGGCCAGACGAAGGCGTACCTGGAGGCCGTGGGCCGCGCCGGCGACTGGCGCCCGCTGGAGCCGGAACCGGGCGCCCGCTACGACGACGTCATCGAACTGGACCTGGATGAACTGGAGCCGCTGGCGGCCTGCCCGGGCATGCCCGACCGGGTGCGCCCGGTGCGGGAGATCGCCGGCATCGCCGTGGACCAGGTGCTGGTGGGAAGCTGCACCAACGGCTCCTACAGCGACATCCGGCAGGTGGCCGACGTGCTGGCGGGCCGGCGGGTGCACCCCGACGTGGAGTTCGTCATCAACCCCGCGACGCGCTCGGCCGTGCTCCGGCTGGCCAGGGAAGGCCGGCTGGAGGCGCTGCTGGCGGCGGGCGTCAACCTGTCGGAGGCCACCTGCGGGCCGTGCCTGGGCCTGGTGCACGTGCCGCGGCCGGGCGGGGTGAGCCTGAGGACCTTCAACCGCAACTTCCCCGGCCGCAGCGGCCTGGTGGAGGATCAGGTCTACCTGGTGTCGCCGCTGGTGGCGGCCGTGGCCGGCATCACCGGCCGGCTGGAGGACCCCCGGGACTGGGCGGCCAGGGAGGCGGCCGCCGGGAAGCCGGTGGAAGCCCCGGCGGCGGTGGCGGCGCCCGAGGGGCGCGCGCTCCACGACGACCTGATCCCGCCGGCTCCCGAAGACGAAGCGGCGGCCATCGCGCTGCCCGTGACCGGGGACATGCAGGCCCTGCCGCCCCTGGACCCTTTCCCCGGCAGCCTGGAGGCCCAGGTGGTGGGCGTCTTCGGCGACGACATCACCACCGACGACATCGCGCCGGGCACCGGCGAAGCCCTGGCCCTGATGACCCACCTGCCGGCCATGGCCCGGCTGGCTTTCAGCCGCATGGATCCCGGCTTTGCGGACCGGGCCCGGGCGGCCGGGTGCGGGGTGGTGGTGGCGGGCCACAACTACGGCCAGGGCTCGTCCCGGGAAAACGCCGCCACCATGCTGCGGCAGCTGGGTGTGCGGGCGGTGCTGGCGCGGTCCTACGCCCGGATTCACCGCTCCAACCTGATCAACTGGGGCGTGCTGCCCCTGATCCTGGACCCGGACCTGCCCGGCGACGCCCTGCCGGCCCTGGGCGACCGCCTGGAATTCCGGTCCTGGCGGGAGCGGCTCGCGGCGGCGGCGCCGGGGGAGCCGCTGGCCGTCCGCAACGTGACCCGCGGCTCGGACATTCACGTCCACCACGACCTGACGCCGGAGGAACTGGAGATCGTGCTGGCCGGCGGGCTGTTCCCCCGCCTGCGGGACCGCTGCCGCGCCGGCGGCGGGCAGCCGGACCGCCCCGACGGTGGGGACGCGGGCCGCACCGGCCGGCAGCAACCGAGAGAGGAAGCCGGGTGACCGTCGATGGCGCCTGAAGCACGCAACAGCCAAGCACATGCCGGGCCCCTGGAGGGGTACCGGGTCCTGGAACTGGGCAACCTGGTCGCTGCACCCTTTGCCGGCCGCCTTTTCGCGGAATTCGGCGCCGAGGTCATCAAGGTCGAGCGGCCCGGCACCGGCGACGAGCTTCGCCAGTGGCGCCGGTTCGGCAGCGGCGACTCCCTGTGGTGGCAGCTCAGTTCCCGCAACAAGAAGTCCATCACCCTGGACCTGCGGCGGCCCGAAGGGCAGGAACTGGCCCTGGAACTGGTCCGGCGCTCGGACGTGGTGCTGGAGAACTTCCGCCCCGGCACCCTGGAGAAGTGGAACCTGGGTCCCGACGCCATGCGGGCCGTCAACCCCGATGTGATCCTGGTGCGGATCTCTGGGTACGGTCAGACGGGCCCCTACCGCGACCGGCCCGGTTTCGGCGGGGTGGCCGAGGCCATGGGCGGGATCCGCTACCTGACCGGCTATCCCGACCGGCCGCCCACGCGGGTGGGCATAAGCCTGGGCGACTCGCTGGCGGGCATGTTCGGCGTCATCGGCGCCCTGATGGCGCTGCTGCGGCGGGAGAAGGCCCGGTCCCGGGACGGCGGCGGGGGCGGCCAGGACCGCAGCCCGGCCCGGGGCCTGGGTGACGGCCTGCCGGGGACGGGCCAGGTGGTGGACGTGGCGCTGTATGAGGCAGTCTTCGCCTTGATGGAGGGGCTGGTGCCCGAGTACGACGGCTACGGCATCGTGCGGGAGCGGACGGGCAACCGCATCCCCGGCGTGGCGCCGTCCAGCACCTATCCCTGCAGCGACGGCCACTGGATCGTCATCGGCGGCAACGGGGACCGGGTGTTCCCCCGGCTGATGCGGGCCATCGGCCGCGAGGACCTGGCCCAGGACCCCCGGTTCCAGGACAACCCGGGACGGGCCGCCCACCAGGACTTCCTGGACGACGTCATCGCGGGGTGGACCTCCCAGCGCCCGCTGGAGGAAGCCCTCCGCGTCATGGTGGAGGCGGGGGTGCCGGCGGGACCCATCTACAGCGCGGCCCAGATCGTCGAGGACCCGCACTTCCAGGCCCGCGGCATGCTGGAAACGCACCGGGCGCGGCTGGGCGACGGTGTGGAGCGGGAGGTCCGCTTCCCCGGGGTGGTGCCGAAGCTGGACCGTACCCCCGGCGGCGTCCGCTGGCTGGGGCCGGAACTGGGCGCCCACAACGACGAGATCTATTGCGGCTTGCTGGGCCTGGACCCGGAGCGCCTGGCCCGGCTCAAGGAACAGGGGGTCATCTGATGCCGTCTGTGGTGATTACCGACGTGGTGACCCGCGACGGCTTCCAGAACGAGGCCGCGCCGGTGTCCACCGAGGACAAGGTCAGGGTGCTGGAGGGCCTGATGGACGCCGGCGTGCGCTGGTTGGAGGTCACGTCCTTCGTCCATCCCCGCCTGGTGCCCCAGATGGCCGACGCCGAGGCGGTGATGCGGTCCCTGAAGCGGCGGCCCGGCGTCACCCTCAGCGTCCTGGTGCCTAACCTCAAGGGCGCCGAGCGGGCGCTGGCCACGGACCCCGACGAGGTGCGCCTGATCGTGTCGGCCAGCGAGAGCCACAACCGGGCCAACCTCAACCGCACCGTGGACGAGACGCTGCGGGACATGGCCGAGGTCGCGGCCTTCGTGCGCAGCCGCCGCCCGGACCTGCCCGTGGCGGCCGCCATCAGCACCACCTTCGGCTGCCCCTTCGAGGGGAAGGTGCCCGTGCAGCAGGTGGTGCGCATCGTCCAGGCGCTGGTGGACATGGGCGTGGACCGGGTGGGCCTGGCCGACACCACGGGCGTGGGCAACCCGGCCCAGGTCCAGGAGGTTACGGCCGAACTCCGCCAGCGCTTCCCCCAGGTGCACTTCTGGCTCCACCTCCACAACACCCGGGGCCTGGCCCTGGCCAACGCCTACGCCGGCTACCTGGCGGGTATCCGCCAGTTCGACGCGTCGCTGGGCGGCATCGGCGGCTGCCCCTTCGCGCCCGGCGCCACCGGCAACGTGTCCACCGAAGACCTGGTCCACATGTTCCACGAGATGGGCGTGGACACCGGCATCGACCTGGACCGCCTGCTGGCCGAGGGCCGGAAGCTGCGCGGGATCGTGGGCCACGACCTGGAGTCGGCGGTCCAGCGGGCCGGTAAGGCCTGCGACCTGCACTCCCTGGATTCCGCCCGCCGGGCCGACTCCCGGGCCTGACGGCCGGACCGGCGTAAGCCCGCGCCCGAGCGCCGCGGGGTGAAGGGAACCCGCGTGGACGGCCTGCGTCAACACCCGTGGGAGGAGATCTTCATGAGGAGGTTGACGCTGGCGGCCGCCGTCCTGGCGCTGCTGCTGGCCGGCTGCGGCTGGCTGGGCGGGGCCGGTGACCCCGGTGGTGCGCCCGGCGGCGGGCAGGAGAGCCCCGGCGACGCCGCGCGGCAGGAGGCCGAGGTGCGCCGCGTGGTCGAGGAATTCGGCCGGCGGCTGCAGATGGTGTCGCTGCTGGGACCCGAGGACCAGGTCCGGCAGGCGATGGAGGAACACTACGGGCCTTACGTCACGCCGCAACTGCTGGAGGCGTGGCAGGCCGATCCCCTCAGCGCGCCTGGGAGGACGGTGTCCAGTCCCTGGCCCGACCGCATCGAGATCGACGCCGTGACGCAGCTGCCCGGCGGCGACTACCAGGTGGACGGGCGGATCATCGAGGTCACCAGCGTCGAGCAGGGCACCGACCAGGCGGCGGCGGTCCGGCCCGTCACCCTGGTGGTCCGCCGCGTCGACGACCGCTGGCTCATCGACCAGGTGACGCTGGGCGAGTACCGGGAGACGGCCCGGGTGGCCTACGAGAGCCGGGCCTACGGGTTCCGCGTGGCGCTCCCCGCCTCGTGGGAAGGCTTCACGGTGATGACCGGCTCCTGGGAGGGCCGCGCCCTGGTCGACGACCCCGGCGCCGCCGGGGGGCCGGTGCAGGCCGGCGACCTCGCGGCCCACGGGCCGCTGCTCAGGATCCGGCACCCGGCGTGGACCGCCCAGCGGCCGCGCCAGGACATCCCCATCATGGTTTTCACCCTCCGGCAGTGGGAGGATCTGCAGCAGGGGCGGTTCTCCGTGGGCGCCGCGCCGGTGCCGCCCACGGAACTGGCGCGCAACGAGGTCTACGTGCTGGCGCTGCCTGCCCGTTACAACTACGAGTTTCCCGAAGGTTACGAAGAGGTGGAAGCCATCCTGGCCCAGAGCCCCGTGGAGCCGCTGCCGCTGACTCCCAACCAGGCGGAGGCGGCTGACATCCTGGCGTCGCTGCCAGCGCCCGCGGCGCCGGCGGCCGCGCTGCTGGAGGAGGACGCCGGGGCCGTGGTGGGCTGGTTCACCGCCCTGGAGGCCTGGCTGAAGGATGTGGTCCTGCTGCCCAACACCCTCCAGGAGCGGGGAGCCGAGGCCGACGGCGGCGTGCGGGAGCAGGCCCGCGGCGCCCTGCTGGCTTACTTCGGCCCGGAGTATGCCGGCGGGATCCTGGACGCCTACTGGGTGCCGGCGTCCCCCGGCGAGGAGGTTTACAGCCTGGAGCCCACGGAGGCGCCGGGGATCCTGCCCTTCATGGCTGAGGTGCAGGTCCTGTCGGTGGACCGCTCGCAGGTGGTGATCCACGCCGAGAACCCGCCGCCGGCCCTGTGGGAGGACGTGACGGTGACCTACCGCCTGTCCTGGCTGGAAGGCGAGGACTCCTTCCGCGTCGAAGCCATCAATATCGAAGGACGGTGAGGCCCGGCGGCGGCCGGGTCCACCAAGCCCGATACCCGACGGGCCGGAGCCCTGGAGAAAGGCCCTGGATGAACCGGGCGCAGCGTGATGCCGTCCCGGGTCGTCCAGGGCTTGTGTTTTCGGGGCCGCAGGGGGCCGGTCCATCCCGGCGCCCCTGGCGCATAACCATGGTCAAGCCTGGGTGGAAAGGGGCGAGCGGCGTGAAGAAGCTGATCAACGACCCGCAGGACGTGGTCCGGGAGGCACTGGAGGGGATGGCGGCGGCCCACCCCGACCTGATCCGGGTCAACATGGAGCCCCGGTACGTGGTGAGGGCCGACGCACCGGTGCAGGGCAAGGTGGCCATCGTGTCGGGCGGGGGCAGCGGCCACGAGCCGATGCACGGGGGCTTCGTCGGCTACGGGATGCTGGATGCGGCCTGCCCCGGCGAGGTCTTCACCAGCCCGACGCCTGATCAGATGTACGAGGCCAGCAAGGCTGTCCACGGCGGGGCCGGCGTGCTGCACATCGTCAAGAACTACAGCGGCGACGTGATGAATTTCGAGATGGCCGCCGACATGGTCCGGGCCGAGGGGATCCAGGTGGAGAGCGTCGTCATCGACGACGACGTGGCCGTGGAAAACTCCACCTACACCCAGGGGAGGCGCGGTGTGGGCACCACGGTGCTGGCCGAGAAGATCTGCGGCGCCGCCGCCGAGGCCGGCTACGACCTGCGGCGGGTGGCCGACCTCTGCCGCAAGGTCAACGGGTGGGGCCGCAGCATGGGCATGGCGCTGACGCCCTGCACGGTGCCCCACGTGGGCACGCCTTCCTTCGAACTGGGCGAGAACGAGATGGAGATCGGCATCGGCATCCACGGCGAACCGGGGCGCCGCCGCGAGGCGCTGCGGCCCGCCGACGAGATCGTGGAGATGCTGCTGGAGCCCATCCTGCAGGACCTGCCCTTCCGCCAGGGCGACGACGTGCTGCTGTTCGTCAACAGCATGGGCGGCACGCCCCTGATCGAACTGTACGTGGCCTACCGCAAGGCGGCCCAGGTCCTGGCCCGGCACGGCATCCGGGTGGTGCGCAGCCTGGTGGGTCCCTACATCACCTCCCTGGAGATGGCCGGCATGTCCATCACCCTGCTGAAGATGGACGACGAGCTGGTGCGGCTGTGGGACGCGCCGGTCCTGACCCCCGCCCTGAAGTGGGGTGCCGCCCCGGCGCCGGCTGCGGGAAGCGGTGGGGCGGCGTGAGCATCGAGGCCAGGGACATCGTGGCCTGGCTGCGGGCGGCGGCGGCCGCCCTGGAGGCCCAACGGGAGCAGTTGATCGAGCTGGACCGGGCCATCGGCGACGGGGACCACGGCGCCAACATGGACCGGGGCTTCAAGGCGGCAATGCAGCGGGTCGAGGCCCTGGACACCACCGACATCGGCCAGATCCTGCGGACGGTGGCCATGGCCCTGATCGCCACCGTGGGCGGCGCTGCCGGGCCGCTATATGGGACCTTCTTCATGCAGATGGCCTCCCAGGCGGCCGGCAAGGCGTCGCTGTCGCCGGCCGAGTGGGCGGCGGCCCTGGAAGCGGGGCTTCAGGGGGTCATGGACCGGGGCCGGGCCCAGAAAGGCGACAAGACCATGGTGGACGCCCTGGCGCCGGGGATCGAGGCCCTGAAACAGGCGCTGGCCGAGGGGGCGGACCTGGCCGAAGCCCTCCGGCGCTGCGCCGTGGCGGCGGAGGAAGGCATGCGGGCCACGATCCCCCTGGTGGCCCGGCGAGGCCGGGCCAGCTACCTGGGCGAGCGCTCGGCGGGTCATCAGGACCCGGGGGCGACCTCTGCCTACCTGATCCTGCGGGCGGCCGCCGAGGCCCTGGGTGCGGTTCCGTGAACGGGAGCGGTGCCGGGCGGGCCGGCGCCGGGGGACGCGGCCCGGCACCGGCGCTGGTGCTGGTTTCTCACAGCCTGCGGCTGGCCGAGGGGCTCCGCGACCTGGTGGAGCAGGTGGCCGGGGGCCGGGTCAGGGTGGCTGTGGCCGCCGGTTCCGGCGACGGGGACCTGGGAACCGACCCGCTGCGAATTGCCCAGGCGGTGGAGGAGGCCGGCGGCGGCCCGGTGCTGGTGCTGATGGACCTGGGCAGCGCCGTGCTCAGCGCGGAACTGGCCCTGGACCTGCTGCCCGAGGACCTGCGGCGGCGGGCAGTGCTGTGTGACGCCCCCCTGGTGGAAGGGGCGGTGGCGGCGGCGGCGGTCCTGGCGGCCGGCGGCAGCGTCGAGGAGGCCGCGGCCGAGGCGCGCCGCTCGCTGGCGGCCAAGCAGGCACATCTGGGAGGGGCGACCGGACCCGCCGGCGAGGCCGCGTCGGATCCCGGCCCGTCTCCCGGCCAGGTGCGGCTGCGGGTGCGGGTGGTCAACCCCATGGGGCTGCACGCCCGCCCGGCGGCCCGTTTCGTCCAGGTCGCCGCCGGCTTCGACGCCCGCATCCGCGTCCGGAACCTGACCAGGGGCGGGCAGGCGGCCGACGCCGCGAGCCCCACGCAGCTGGCCCTGCTGGATGCCAGGGCCGGCGACGAGCTTGAATTGACGGCGTCGGGGCCCGACGCCGCCGCGGCGGCTGCCGCCTTGAGGGACCTGGTGGCCTCGGGTTTCGGCGAAGCCGGGGGGACGCCAGACCCCGGGGTCGCCCCGCAGCCTGCGGCCGCGCCGGTGGCCGTGCGCGCGCCGGGCGCCGCGCCGGGCGCTGCGCCGGCACCGGGGGCGCTGCCCGCCCTCGACGTGCCGCCGGAACTGGCGGGCGCGGCTCGGGTCCTGCGGGGTGTGCCGGCGGCGCCCGGCGCCGCCGTGGGCAGGCTGGTGCGCCTGGCGCCGCCCGATGAAGGCGCCGCCGGGAAGCCGCCGCTCGCCGACCTGCGGAGCACCGCCGGTGATGACGGGGACGCGCTCCCCGGGAGCCCGGAGGATGCATGGGCCCGGCTGGACGCAGCCCGTTCCCGGGCGGCCGCCGACCTGGCCGCCCTGGCCGCGGCGGCTCCCGAGGGAAGCCCGGCGGCAGGCATCCTGGCCGCACAGCGGGCCATGCTGGACGACCCCGATCTGCTGGCCCGGCTCCGGTCCGCCGTGTTCGACCGGGGCCTGGGCGCGGCCGCGGCCTGGCGCGAAACCCTGGACGGGCTGGCGACCCGGTACCGCCAGGCCCAGGCACCGATGCTCCGGGAGCGGGCCGCCGACGTGGAGGACCTGCGGGACCGGGTGCTGGCGCTGCTGGCCGGACCGGGCCGTGATGCTCCCGGACCGGCCCTGGTGGGTGACACCGGCGGCGAGCCGGCCATCCTGGCGGCCGGCGAGCTGGGGCCCGCGGCGCTGATGGCTCTGGGCCGCAGCGCCGCCGTGGCCGGCCTGTGCCTGGCCGGCGGCGGGCCCACGGCCCACGCGGTGATCCTGGCCCGCTCGCTGGGCCTGCCGGTGGTGGCCGGCCTCGGCCCCGAACTCCTGGACGTGGCCCCGGGCACGCCCGTGGCGGTGGACGGCGACCTGGGGCTGGTGCTGGTGGAGCCCGGCGACACGGCCCGGCGGGTCCTGTCGGCCAGGGCGGAAGCGGCACGGCGAGCCCGGGAGGAAGCGGAGAAGGGGCGGCATGCCCCGGCGGTGATGCGGGGCGGGCGCCGCGTCCAGGTGGCCGCCAACGCCGGCGGCGCCGGCGACGTGGCGCAAGCCATGCAGCAGGGAGCCGAGGGGATCGGCCTGCTGCGGACGGAGTTCCTGTTCCTGGACCGGCCGGAGCCACCCGGCGAGGAAGAACAGCTGGCCGTTTACCTTGAGATCCTGGCGGCCGCCGATCCCCATCCGGTCATCATCCGGACCCTGGACGCCGGGGGCGACAAGCCGCTGCCGTACCTGGACACCGGCCCCGAGGAGAATCCCTTCCTGGGTGTCCGGGGCCTGCGGCTCAGCCTGGCCCGGCCGGACCTGTTCCGCACCCAGCTGCGGGCGGTGGTGCGGGCGGCACGGGAGGCGGGCCCGGGCCGCGTGCGGCTGATGTTCCCCATGGTCAGCACCCTGGAGGAAGTTGAGGCGGCGCTGGCGCACCTGGAGGCGGCCGGCGGCCGACCGCCGGGCCTCGAGGTGGGTGTCATGGTCGAGGTGCCGGCCGCTGCGCTGATGGCGGGGCACCTGGCCCGGCTGGTGGACTTCTTCAGCATCGGCAGCAACGATCTGACCCAGTACGTCTTGGCCGCCGAGCGCGGCAGCGCCCGGCTGGCGGCCCTGCAGGACCCCCTGCACCCGGCGGTGCTGGCGCTGATCGCCGGCGTGGTGGAGGCCGCCCACGGCCGCGGCCGCTGGGTGGGGGTCTGCGGCGAGATGGCGGGAGATCCGGTGGCGGCAGCGCTGCTGGCGGGCCTGGGCGTCGACGAGTTGAGCATGGTGCCGGCCCGCGTGCCCGAGATCAAGGCGCTGCTCAGGCGCCTCGACGAGGCCGAGGCCAGGGCTGCCGCCCGGGAAGCCCTGGGCCTGGCGTCGGCGTCGGCAGTGCGAGCCGCCGCACTGCGCCGCCTGCCGATCCTGGCGCACCCGTCACGGGACGCGCCCCACGCCTGACCTCAGTCGATCCACTGGGCGTCGTCGTCACTGCCGCGGGTGAGGGTGGTGATGTCGATGCCCGACTGTTCCAGCACCTTCTCGTCCGCGTAAATGGGGGCATCGAAGCGCAGGGCCAGGGCCACGCCGTCGCTGGGCCGGCAGTCCACCTCGTGGACGCCGTTGGGGGTGTTGATCTCCAGCGAGGCGATGAAGGCCTCGTCGCGCACGTCGTGGACGATCACCGAGGTGACCCTGACGTCGACCCGGTCCAGCACGCTCTTGAGCAGGTCGTGGGTCAGGGGGCGCGGCCGCTGGATTTTCCCGGCTCCGGCCGCGATGGCCAGCGCCTCGGCGGCGCCGATGCCCATGACCAGGGCGCGGTTGCCGTCGGCTTCCCGTAGGACCAGCATGTGGGTGCCGGTCTGGGGCGAAACGCCGACAAGCTCCAGTCGCATGGGTTTCACCGCTGGTGCCGCCTCCTTCGGATGCGCAGTTCTCGATTTATAGTAAGGCCATCATACGGGGTTTCGCTGCAAGAGTCCCCTGGGGCCGGCGGGGACCGGCGCCGCGGGGCAGGTCCAAACGCAGCAACTCCTGGGCGGGCCCGACCCAGGAGTTGACTGCGGCCGATCTGGTATCCGGGGCTCCAGGGGACTCTCCCGGGCGGTTACAGCGGGCGGAACCGCACCCCCGCGGCCTTCAGCGCCCGCCGCGACGCCCGCAGGAACCGCACCGGGCGCATGACGGCTTCCCAGTGCATGTACATCAGGCGGGGCTTCTCGAACAGCCAGTGGTTGTGCAGGGCCGTCACCAGGATGCCCTTCCTCCGCAGCACCCGCATGACGCGGTTGACTTCCCGCTGCCGCAGCACCGCCTCGCCCAGGTTCAGGGTCCGCCGGCTTCCGCGGCGCCGTTCCAGCGAGAAGAACACCGGCAGCACCAGCGGGGAGCGGGTGCGCCGCCTGAGGATCCGCGGCTTGAGATCGGACCTGACCGCCTGGAGCACCAGGGCCCCGTTGACGATGGCGGGGGTCGCGCGGACGATCCGCGCCAGGCGGCGGATCAGCCGCCTCCGGTGGCGGTGGTGCCGTTTCCGGTGGCAGTGGCGCCGCCTGTGGCAGTGGCACCGTCGTCTCGCCAATGTGCAACACCTCCCGGTCCTTGGCTGCGCTGTGACGCCGGCCGTGTTGTTATGTAACCTATGTCGGGAAGCGGGGCATGGTGCGGCCTTGAGGCTGCGGGGCTGCGAAGCGGGGCTGTACGCCGGGCGGCGCACGGGGTGGGGAATGTGGGCGGGCCACCCAGGCCCGGCGGCGCGAGGCGGCGGGACGCCCGGCGGGACGGAAGCCGCGGAAAACGCAGCGCGGGCGGCTCGAAGGGAGCCGCCCGCGCCCCTTCCGGGTGCCTTGCAGGGGTAGAGGGACTCAGGCCTGCTGGACCGCCTCGGCGTGCAGGTTGATGGTCACGTCCTTGCTGACCAGCACGCCGCCGGTTTCCAGCACGGCGTTCCACTTCAGATCGAAGTCCTCGCGGTTGATCCGCGCCGTGGCCTCGATGGCGATGCGCTGGTTGCCCCAGGGATCCTTGCCGGGACCCTCGATGCGGGCCTTCAGCGGCACCTCGCGGGTGATGCCCCGGATGGTCAGGTCACCGATGATCTCCACTTCCCCGTCGCCCAGCGGGCGCACCTGACGGCTGCGGTAGGTGATGGTCGGGTGATTCTCCACGTCGAAGAAGTCGGGCGAGCGCAGGTGGTTGTCGCGGTCCTCGACGCCGGTGTCGACGCTGGCGGCGTCGACCTCGCCCTCCAGGCGCAGGCTGGCGGGGTCGGAGGGGTCGCCGTAGATGGTGCCGTGAAACTTCTTGAACACGC
Organism: Bacillota bacterium; assembly: GCA_017577485.1. Taxonomy (GTDB): domain Bacteria; phylum Bacillota; class Sulfobacillia; order Thermaerobacterales; family RSA17; genus RSA17. The sequence goes on from PKRI01000014.1 coordinate 35,812, forward strand.
CCTTGACCGTCGAGATCATCATGTGGCGTACCGCGAACTCGACCACGGTGTGGGTGGGGTCCACGTTCCAGCGGGTGTCTGCGGCGGCAGTGCTCATCCGGCAGGTCCTCCTTCCGAGTGTGCCCGGCGCTGCCGCCGGAGAGGGCGGGGCCGTCCGGCGCCGGGCCGGCGGGCAGTAAGGGAATGTAAGTTGATTACCGATCATTACTGCCCAGCCCAAAGTAACAGGTTTGCGACAGGAGGTCAAGGGCGGCAGGAGGCGGGTCGCGCCGGGGAAAGACATGGGGCATGATGATCACCATGACGACTCCGGGCACGCCGGCGGCCGGCAGGCCGCCGGAGCAGCAGCTGCCGCCTCCGGCACCGCCGGCGACGGGACCCGCCCGTACCCGCCCCCGCCGTCGGGTTCGCCGGTGGCGCGTTGTGCTGCTGGTGCTGCTGGCCCTGGTGGTGGGGACGATGGGCCTGGCGGCGGCCGCGGGCGATCCGGTGCTCATCCTGGGGGTGGACCGGCGCGAGGGTGACCGCGGGCGCTCCGACACCATGCTGCTGGTGGCGCCCCGGCTTTTTGGGGGCGGGCTGAAGCTGCTGTCGATCCCCCGCGACACCCGCGTGGAGCTTCCCGGCCGCGGGACGGCCAAGATCAACGCCGCCTACGCCTATGACGGGCCCGAGGCGTCGGCCCAGGCGGTGGCGCGGCTGCTGGACATCCCGGTGCCCGACACCATGGTGCTGGACTTCGAGGCGGTGGCCGCGGTGGTGGATGCCGTGGGCGGCGTCACCCTGACCATCGAGCGGCCCATGCGCTACCAGGACCCCTACCAGGACCTGGTCATCGACCTGGACCCGGGCACCCGCCGCCTCAGCGGCGAGGAGGCGCTGGGCTACGTGCGCTTCCGCAGCGACGCCCAGGGCGACATCGGCCGGACCGCCCGGCAGCGGGCCTTCGTCCAGGCGCTGCTGGCGGAACTGCTGTCGCCGAGGGGCCTGACCCGCCTGCCGGCGGTGTATGCGGCCGTCCGCAGCCACGTGGAGACGGATATGGGACCGGTGCGCCTGGTGGGCTTCGGCCTGGCCGCGGCGGTGTCCGCCCTGTGGGGTGTGGACGAGGCGGTGGTGCCGGGCCGCACGGCCACCATCGGCGGCGCCAGTTACTGGATTCATGATCCCGAGGAAACCGCGCAGTTGGTGGACCGGTGGTTCCGCGGTCCCGCCCTGAGCCGGCCGGAGGGCCGTCTGCCGGCGGCGGGGGCGGGCGAAACGGGGGATTCCCCTCCGGGCGCCGGGGGTGAGAAGGCCGCCGGCGGTGCCCCGGCCGAGGCGGGCCGGGAGCCGGCGGGCGGCGGGAGCGAAACGGCGACACCGCCGCCGGGCGAGCGGGAGCCGGGCGAGGATCCCGGGCAGCCGGACGGCCAGACCGGGGATTCGGGCGGTGAGCCGGCCTGGGACCCCGGGGAAGATGGGGCCATGCGGCTGGTCGAGGACCTGCTGGGTCTTCTGGCGGCCGGTGACCCGCAGGCCCTGGCCGCCTTTCTGGAGGGCCGCACCTGGCAGCCCGTGGACGCCGCCGGCGCCGGCGAGATCCTGTTCCTGTTCCACGATTACCTGGACGCGGGCCGGGTGGAGGTCCGCCTGCTGGCGGCCTACCGGGACGAGCTGTCCAGCCAGTACGACTTCGGCCTGTTCGAGACCCGGGACGGCAGGGAGCGGGTGCTGCCGGTGCACGTCCTCTACCGCAGCGAGCCGCCCCAGGTGGTGCTGTCCAGCGTGCTGCTGAACCAGGGCCCGTGGGTCCGGGCCTTCATGAGCCGGTTTCTGGACCTGCTCAGGGCCGGCGACGCCGCCGCCCTGGCCCGTTTCCTGACGGTGGACGACCTGGATTACCCGGAGGAACTGGCGCAGCAGGTCATCGACCGCTACGCCGCCGAAACCGCTGTGGACACCCTGGCCTTCCAGTACGACGGTTTCGGCCCGCTGGAGTACCGCAGCGGCCAGGTGGAGGGGCCGACGATCTTCCGGTTCACCATCACCGGCCGGGACGCGGGCGGCGGCCCGCTGGAGCACCCGGTGGCGGTCGTGGTGGGCGACGGGCTCATGGGGCTCCAGGACCCGTGGGTCCCGCACCCGCCGGGACCGTAGGGGCCTGCCGCCGCCGGCCCGCCGGGCCCGGCCGAAGGAGGAAACGCCGATGCACATCGTCCGCGCAGGGGAAGGCCGCATCATCGACGGGCAGGGGTCGACGCTGAAAGTGCTGCTGGAGCCGGGCGCTTCGCCCGTGCGCAGCGCCCTGATGGGCATCGTGGAAGTGGGGGCGGGCGTGCGCCTGCCCGCCGAGGAGGACCGGTTCAGCAGCCACGACTGCGAGGAACTGTCCTACGTCATCTCCGGCTCCTTGCGGGTGTGGGTGGAGGGACACGAGGTCGTCTTGGGGCCCGGCGACGCCATGCTGACCCAACCGGGTGAGCGCCACTGGGTGAAGAACGAGGGCGACGAGCCCGCGGTGGCGCTGTTCGTGCTGGCGCCGCCCATCCGGCTCTGACCCGCAGGGCCCGCCGCGCCGCCGGCGGGCCCTGCGGCTTGTGCCCTCACGCCAGCACCAGATACAGCAGCGGCAGCATCAGGAGAAGGCCCGCGGTGGTCAGCAGCCAGCAGGAGTTGGCCAGGTCCAGGTCCAGCCCGTACAGCGCCGGCGGCACCAGGGCGTTGAAGGCCACCGGCATGGCCGCCATGGTCACCACCACCTTGAAGGCCAGGCCGTCGCCGGTGCCGGCGTACCCCAGGGCGTAGGCCGCCAGGCCCATGACCAGCGGCAGGGCGACGAACTTGATGCCGGCCACGGCCAGGGCGGGCCGGACATAGTCCCGCACCCGGCCCGGCCGGAACGTGAGGCCGATGGCGAAGACCATCAGCAGGCTGCTGCCCACGATGAGCACGGGGTTGACGGCGTCCAGGACGGGCGGCCTCGGGATCCCCAGGGCGCGCAGGATGATCCCGGTCACCAGCCCCAGGTTGGGGATCAGCACGTAGGGGTCCGTCAGGATGCGGCGGATCCAGTCGCCCCGCCGGCCCGGCCGATCGCCCTGCCGGCCGGCCATGGCGGCGGCCATGGGGAAGCCCACGCCGAACATCACCGCGGGCTCGGAAATGCGGTAGACGGCGCCGACGGCGTAGCCCGCCTCACCGAAGAACAGCAGGGTGACCAGGCCGCCAAGGCTGTGCAGGTTGGACATCAGGCCGCAGACAAACATGCTGCCGGCCTGGGCGGGCGCCATCCGCCACCACCGCGCGGCGCCCAGCGCCAGCACCCCGCCCAGCACCTGGGCCGCCAGCCCCAGCACGGGCAGCGACAGCATCCACAGTTCCAGCTGCAGGGTCCAAAAAGACAGCGCCAGGGTCACGGGCGTCACGTACAGGACCAGCGCGCGCTTGAGGCGCGCGGACCCGCGGTCGATGTCCCAGGCCCAGGAGCCGTTCCGGGCCCGCACCTGGACCAGGTACCCGATGAGCAGGGCTGCGAAGGTTGCGGCCACGGTGCGCAGCAGCCGATCCATAGGCACCACCAGTTTCGCGGCCCGGCCGGCGCGCTCCTTCGGAGGATGACGGCGGCCGGGGTTGAAAGACCCTCCCGGGGGCCGGCCGGCCAGGTCGCCGCGGGACGCGCCCCCGGGGGTGCAGCGCGTGAAGGTCGACCTTTTCGTCACCTGCCTGTGCGACCTCTTCTACCCGGACGTGGGTGAGGCCGTGGTCCGCGTGCTGCGGCGGCTGGGCTGCCGGGTGGGCTTCCCGCCGGACCAGACCTGCTGCGGCCAGCCGGCCTTCAACAGCGGCTTCACCGAGCAAGCCCGGGCGGTGGCCCGGCGCCTGATCGAAGCCTTCTCCGCCGGCGAGGAAGAGGGGACGCCCATCGTGGCGCCGTCGGGGTCCTGCGCGGCCATGGTGCGCCAGCATTTCCCGCGGCTTTTTGCCGGCGATCCCCGCTGGGAGGAGCGGGCCCTGCGCTTCGCCGGGCGCGTCACGGAACTGTCGGAGTTCATCGTCGGCCGGCTCGGGGTCGACGACCTGGGCGGCCGCTTCGGCGCGCGGCTTGAGGCCGTGGCCGCGTACCACCGGTCCTGCCACATGAGCCGCGGGCTGGGCGTGGTGGAGGAGCCCCTGCGGCTTTTGCGCAGCATCCGCGGCCTGGAGGTGGTGGACCTGCCCGACGCCGAGGACTGCTGCGGCTTCGGCGGCACCTTCGCCGTGAAGATGCCGGCCATCTCCACCGCCATGGCCGACCGCAAGCTGGACGCCGTCGCCGCCTCCGGCGCCGCCCTGCTGGTGGGCTCGGACCTGGGCTGCCTGATGCACCTGGGCGGCCGGCTGCGCCGCCTGGGCCGGCCGGTGCAGGTCATGCATACGGCCCAGGTCTTCGACCGGGCCCTGGGGGGTGGGGGCTGATGGGCCGCCGGCCGCCCGCCGAGCCGTTCCATGCGCGGGTGGAGCGGTCGCTGCGGGATACCTTCCTGCGGGTGGCCGTGCCGGCCGCCACCCGCCGCTTCCACCTGACCCGCCGGCATGCCCTGGCGGAGCTGGGCGAACCCCTGCGCTGGCGGCAGCTGGCCCGGGCCATCCGCGCCCACACCATCGCCAACCTGGACCGCTACCTGGCCCAGGCCGCCGACGCGGTGGAGGCCCGGGGCGGGCGGGTCCACTGGGCCCTCGACGCCGCCGCGGCCGTGGAAGCGGTGTTGTCCATCGCCCGGGCGGCCGGGGTGCGGCGGGTGGTCAAGTCCAAGTCCATGGTCACCGAGGAACTGGAGTTGAACCGGTGGCTGGAGGCCGAGGGCATCGAGGTGGTGGAGACCGACCTGGGCGAGTACATCATCCAGCTGGACGGCGACTCGCCCTCCCACATCATCGCCCCGGCCGTGCACAAAACCCGGGAGCAGGTGCGGCAGTTGTTCAGCCGCCTGGCCGGCCAGGAGCTGCCGGATGACGCCCAGGCCCTGACCGACTTCGCCCGGCGCCGCCTGCGGGAGAAGTTCCTCTCCGCGGACATGGGCATCTCCGGCGCCAACTTCGTGGTGGCCGAGACGGGTCACGTGGTGCTGGTCACCAACGAGGGCAACGGGCGCATGGTGACGTCGCTGCCCCGGGTGCACGTGGCGGTCATGGGCATGGAGCGGGTGGTGCCCACCTGGGAGGACCTGGCGGTGCTGCTGGAGGTTCTGCCGCGAAGCGCCACCGGCCAGAAGTTGAGCGTCTACACCAGCATCACCGGCGGAGGGCCGGCCCCGGCGGGTGAGGGGGACGGCCCGCAGGAGTTTCACCTGGTCATCGTGGACAACGGGCGGTCGCGGCTGCTGGGCACCCGCTACCAGGAAGGGCTGCACTGCATCCGCTGCGGCGCCTGCCTGAACGCCTGCCCGGTCTACCGGGAGATCGGCGGCCACGCTTACGGCGGCGTGTACAGCGGTCCCATCGGGGCCGTGATTACCCCGCTGCTGGAGGGGTTCGACGGCTGGGAGGAACTGCCCCATGCCTCCAGCCTGTGTGGGGCCTGCCATGAGGCATGCCCGGTCCTGATCCCCCTGCACGACCTGCTGGTGGACCTGCGGTCCGACGAGGCGGACCAGGAGAGGGCCGGCCGCTGGGAGGTCCTGGCCTTCCGGGCGTACCGGTGGCTGTGCGAGCGGCCCTGGGCGTACCGGTGGGCCGCCCGCGCAGCGGCGGCGCTGCAGCGCCCGCTGGAGGAGGCGGGCTGGCTGCGGGGCGGCCCCGGACCCCTGAAGGCGTGGACCGAGGGCCGCGATTTCCCGGCGGTGGCGGCGCGGACCTTCCGCGACCGCTGGCGGGACCTGGCCGCCGGGGAGGGTGATGGGCAGTGAGCGACGCACGGGAGCGGTTCCTGGCCCGGGTGCGCCAGGCCCTGGCCGGCGGCGCCGGGCCGGCGCCGGGGTACGCCGCGGAAGCAGGCGCGGCGGTGGGCCGGGGCTCGATGCCCCCGCGCGCCGACCACCCGGGCTCAGACCCCGCCGCATGGCCGGCGCGCTTCGCCGCCGAACTGGAGGCGGTGGGGGGCAGCGCCGAAAGGACGGCATGGGAGGAAGCCGGCCCCCGGGCGGCGGCGTACGCCGGCCGGCTGGGGGTGCGGCGCGTGCTGGCGTGGGATCCGGCGGCGCTGCCGGGCCCCGGCGGGGAACTGCTGGCATCGGTGCTGGCGTGGCTGTCCGGCGAGGGCCTCGAGGTCCGCACCTGGCCGGCGGAAGCCGCCGACGCCGAACTGGGCGTGGTGGTGGCCGAAGCCGCCATCGCCGCGTCCGGCACGGTGATGCTAAGCAGCGGCCGGGGCAAGGGGCGCTCCGTCAGCCTGCTGCCCGACCACCTTCTCGTGCTGGTACCGGCCGGGGCGCTGCGGCCGACCCTGGCCGAGGCCCTGGCCGACCTGGCGCAGCGCACCCGCGGCGGGGATATCCCCCAAAACGTCGTCCTGATCACCGGCCCCAGCAAGTCCGCCGACATCGAGCAGCAGTTGATCCAGGGCGTTCACGGCCCCCGCACGGTCCACGCGCTGCTGGTGGCGCCGCGGGGAGCCGGCGCCTAGACGTCAAGCC
>PKRI01000015.1 GCA_017577485.1 Bacillota bacterium
ATTCTAGCCCCGGGGTCGCGGCCGGCCGTTTCAGGCGCCGCGGGGCCGTTCCCCGACCCGGATCTCGAGGGCCAGCGGCCGCCCGCCGCGGACGATGTCCACCGGCACCGTCTCGCCCGGGCGGCAGCCCCGCAGGGCGTGGCGCAGGGCGCCGGCCGAGGCCACCGGGCGGCCGCCCACGGCGGTGATCAGGTCGAAGGGCCTCAGGCCGCCCCGCTCAGCAGGACTTCCCGGCAGCACCCGCACCACCAGCGCTCCCTGGCTGGCCGGCAGGTCGAACAGCCGCACCAGGCCGGCGTCAATCTGCTCCGTTTCGGCCTCGATGCCCAGCCAGGGGTGGACCACCCGGCCCCAGGCCCGCAATTGATGGAAGGCGCTCAGCGCGTCCTCGGCGGGGATAGCGAAGCCGATGCCCTGACCGCCGGCCAGCATCACCGTGGTGACGCCCACCACGGATCCGTCCAGGGTGGCCAGAGGGCCGCCGCTGTTGCCGGGATTGATGGCGGCGTCGGTCTGGATCAGGCCGTCCAGGACGGTGCCGCCGGCCGGCACCGACCGGTTCAGGGCGCTGACCACGCCCAGGGTGACGGTCCAGCCGAGGCCATAGGGATTACCCACCACGATGACCAGTTGACCCGGCCGCAGCGCCGCCGAGTCGCCGAAGGCGGCGGGGCGCAGGCCCTCCAGGGGACGGATCCTCACCAGCGCCAGGTCCAGGGGCCGGTCGGCCGCCAGCACCTGGGCCTCGGCGGTCCGGCCGTCGGCCAGGGCCGCCGTCACACGCCGGGCGCCCCGGACCACGTGGGCGTTGGTCAGAATGTGGCCCTGCTCATCCACGACGATCCCCGAGCCCACCCCCGGGTGCCCGCCGGGGCCGGCGGCCCGCCGCAACTGCACCACCGACGGCCCGACGCGCTCGGCGGCGTCGGCGATGACTTCGGTCCAGCGGAGTGCCTCTACGCCGCTCACGGTTCCCCACGTCCTCTCCCGAGGGACTAACTTTGATTTTCTTTGATCTTTGTGCCCATCGTAACCAAGGAAGGTGGAGGCGTCAACGGGCGCAGCCGGCCCGCCGGCAGCCGGCCTGCCGCCGGCGGGCTCACCGTCAGCATCAACAGGGGCTTAACGGTGGTGGTCCTGGTCGGGGCCGGCCGCGGACCCCACCGGCACGCCGTCGGCTCCCGCCCCTGCGCCGGGCCGCCGGGCGGCGACGCCGTTGCCGGCCGCCCGGGCGCCGTCGGGACCGAAAGGCTGCCGGTCGGGGGGAAACGCTGCGTAGTCGATGCCGCACATGCGGGCGATCTCCGGGTCCACGCTGCAGAGGTCGCTGCGTTCCAGCTGGCGGAAGGCGGTCTTGCCCAGGGCGTAGACGGCCAGTTCCATCTCCCGGACGCAGGAGCGCAGGAAGTTGGCCAGGCTCTGGGCGCCCTGGTCCACGTCGAAGTCCTCGCTGTACCGGCCCGTGTACAGGGCCACCTGCACGGCCGGCTCCACGGGCGCAGCCTTCAGCATCTGGGTGTGGAGCGTGGCCAGCAGGGCGATGGTGCCGATGTAGACGGCGTCGGCCCCCAGGGCCAGGGCCTTGAGGAAGTGCCCCGGGGTCACCAGGCCGCCGGAAGCGATGATGCTGACGTCGTCCTTCGCCCCGGCCTGTTCCAGATAGCGAACCGTCCGGGCCAGGGCATGGAGGGTAGGCAGGCCCAGGTCGTCCTGCAGGATGGTGGCGCCCCCGTGGGTGCCGCCCTCGGCGCCGTCCACCACGAAGTAATCGATGCCCGCCTGCAGGGCGATGTCCAGTTCCTGCTCCAGGTGATGGGTGGCGCAGATCTTGAGGCCCACCGGCACCCCGTGGGTCTTGCGCAGGCGTTCCACGAGGCGGATGAAATCCCGGGGGCTGTCGACGCCGGGCAGGCGGGTGCGGATCCGGGCGTCCTGGCCGGGGCGCAGGCGGTAGGCCTCGCGGTAGTCCGGCCCGATCATCCATTCGGGCGTGGTCTGGGGCGCGGCGGCCTGGGCGCCCTGGCCCAATTGGATCTCGATGGCGTCCAGTTGCGCCAGGTCGTCGTCCTCATTGAGCCAGCCGCCCCGGTTGTACTGGCCGATGAGCCAACGCGCCTCCTGGCGCTCCTCCGGCAGCAGCGGCGCCTCGCCGGTGTTGGCGGCCGTGCCGGCCATGCTGGCCCCCCGGGCCAGCGCCAGTTTCACCTGGAGGCTCAGGGCCCCGCCGTACGACATGCCCGTGATCAGGATGGGGATGTCCAGCTTCAGCGGGCGGCGGGCCCGGGGCCCGATCACCACCGAGGTGTCGATGGTGACGTCGTCGGGCGTCGGCATGCGGCAAAGGTGCACCGGGTTGATCAGGATCTTGTTCCAGTCGGACAGGACGATGGGACTGCCCAGGGGGCGCGAGAGCGGCTTGCCCTGCGCGGCCCGCATGCCGGTCTCGACGACGTTCATCACGTGGACCTTGTTCAGGATGGGAACCATGGCGAAGACGTTCTCGGGGTAGGGTTCCGTCAGCATCCGCTGCATCATGCTGTCGACCATGCCGTCCATCAGGGAACGGCCCAACCGGCTGAGCAGCCCCACGGCAGCGCCTCCTCCAGGGACGTCCCGGGGAACTCCCGGTGGTATCCAGGGGACTCCCGGTGTCGGTAAGGGTGCCGCCCGGCGGGAGGCGCCATGCGCAGCCGTCGCCGGCGGCGTCCCGCCATACTCTCCCAGGACCGGGCGGGCTTCCGGCTCCTGCCGCGGGCGCATATTAGCAGCCAGGAGGGGTGTCCCGATGGAGCGCACCGCCGCCCGGCGGACCGTAGCCCAGCACACCGTGGAGCAACTGGCGGCGTGGGGGGTGCGGCACGTCTTCGGCGTGGCCGGCGACACCGTCATCCCGCTGCTGGAAGCGCTGCGGCAGCGTCCCGACGTGACCTTCGTGCCCGTCCGCCACGAGGAGTCGGCGGGCTTCATGGCGTCGGCCTACGCCAAGCTCACCGGCCGCGTGGGCGTGTGCCTGGCCGAGGCGGGGCCCGCCGCCGTCCACCTGCTGGCCGGCGTGTACGACGCCCACATGGACCGGGTGCCGGTCCTGGCGCTGACGGGGGAATCGCCCACCGAGCGCCTGGGCACCCACTGGCCCCAGACCATCGACCAGCAGCTGCTCTACGCCGGCGCCACGGGCTTCAACCACACCCTGGCCAGCGAGCGGCAGCTGCCGGAGATGCTGTACCAGGCCCTGCGGGACGCCGAGATCCGGGCCGGCGCGTCGCGGCTCGGCCTGCCCGTGGACCTGCAGTTGAAACCCGTGGAAGGGCCGGTCCGGGCGCGGCCCGGCTATCTGGACGCGGTGCCGGCGCCCGACCCGGCTGCCCTGGAGCAGGCGGCCCGGATGCTGGCGGGCGCCGAACGGCCCCTGATCTTCGTGGGCCAGGGCGCCCGGGGCCAGGGCGCGGCGGTGGTGCGCCTGGCCGACCGCCTGGGCGCGGCCATCATCCACACGCTGCCGGCCAAAGACGTGGTGCCGCCGGACCACCCGCGCAACCTGGGCGTCGTCGGCCAGTTCGGGACCGAGCCGGCCGCCGAGGCCTTCGGTGAGGCCGACGTGGTGCTGGTGGTGGGGTCCACCTGGTGGCAGCCCGACTACGTGCCCGCGGCCCGCTTCATCCAGATCGACCGCCGGCTGCGCCACGTGGACCTGCTTTTCCCGGTGGACGTGGGACTGGTGGGCGATGCCGCCCAGGTGCTGCCCCGGCTGGTGGACGTCCTGGACGGGATGCCGTCCCGCGGGCGTGACCGCTGGGTGCGCCGCGTCGAAGAGCTGAAGGCCTCGTGGGAGCGGGACCGGCGCCGCGGGGACGCGGCCGCCGCCTCCGATCACCCGCTGGACGGTGCAGGGGGCGCGGCGGCCAACGGCCGGGCCCGGCGGGCGGGTCAGGTGGCGCCCCAGCAGGTGGTGGCGGCGCTCCAGCAGCGCCTGCCCGCCGGCGCCGTGGTCTGCCTGGACGTGGGCGACAACACCTTCTGGATGTCCGCCCTGTTCGACGCGGGAGCGGGCCGCCGGGTCCTGGTCTCGGGCCACTGGCGCTGCATGGGCTTCGGGCTGCCCGCCGCCGTGGCCGCCGGCATCGCCGCGCCCGGCAGGCCCGTGGTGGCCGTGGTGGGCGACGGCGGCTTCGCCATGACCATGGCCGAGTTCACCACGGCCGTGGCCCTGGGCGTGCCGGTCGTGGTGGTGGTCCTGAACAACGGCGTGCTGGCCGAGGAGGGCCACAAGCAGGTCCAGATGCGCCTGGAGCCCTTCGGCATCCGCCTGCACAACCCCGACTTCGCCGCCTATGCCGAAGCCTGCGGCGGCCGGGGCTTCCGGGTGCAGTCGCCGGGTGAACTGGATCAGGCCCTGGCGGCGGCCCTGGGCGCCGGCAGGCCGGCCATCGTCGACGTGGCCACCCGGCCCGTACGACCGGCCTGGCCCAGGCCCAGGGGAAGCCTGCGCCCGGCCGCCTCTGCCGGCTCAGGGCTTGGGTCGCAGGAGGCTGTGCATGCCGTGCCCGATGGCCCACAGCAAGCCCGCGGCGCCGCTGCCAGCCCTTCCGGGCATTCCCTTAGAACTTTTCCCCCGGTCTGGACACGGTAGGGACGGAGGTGTAGTGGATGGCGACCGGTCAGAGGAACAACCGCATCATCGTGCCCCAGGCCCGGCAGGCGCTGGACCGCCTGAAGTACGAAACGGCCTCCGAGATCGGCCTGCCCAACTACCAGGGGTATCTGGGCGACGTGCCGTCGCGGCTCAACGGCGCCGTCGGCGGCAACATGGTCCGCAAGATGATCCGGTTTGCCGAGCAGCAGATGGCCCAGGGCCAGACCGTCCCCACCCTGGGTGCCACCGGGGCCGGCGCCCAACCGGCGGGCCAGGCCTTCGGCGCCCAGGTTCCGGGGCAGGCGCTGCCCGGCCAGCAGATTCCCACATTCGGCCGCTAACCCCAAGCCGCGTGACCGCCTTCGGGAAGGGCAGCCCCGCGCTGCCCTTCCCGCGTGTTTGGGTCCCCCGGGTGCCGTCTTGTCACCGGCGGCGTGAAATTCCACAATGGGCGTTCAGGGGCCGCTCCTTCCGCCGCCGGCCCGGCGCGGCCGGTCCAGGGCGGTCCGGCCCGGCGCGGCAGGTCCAGCGCGGCCTGTCCGGCCCGGCGGCGGGACGCAAGCGCAGGCCCCCTGGGGGGAAACGCGTGACCTACTTCCTGGGCCTCCTGGCGGGGCTGGCCGTGGGGCTGGCCTCACGGCGGCGGTGGTCCCACCCGTCCTGGACGCGGGCGCTGAACGTCCTGCTGTGGGCCACGCTGGTGGCGGTGCTGGGGGCGATGGCGGCGCGCCTCGGTGCCGATCCCGCCGTGACCCGCCATGGCCCGTCCCTGATCCTGCAGTCCGCCGCCCTGGCCGCGGCCGCGTCGGCCGGCAGCGTGGCCCTGATCGCCCTTTGCCGGCGGTGGCTGCCGTGAGGCGGTGGCGGCGTTGATCTGGCTGGTGATGGCCACGGTGGCCGCCGGTTTCGCCTTCGGCCGGGTCTTCCTGGATGCCGGCGCCGCCCCGGCGCTGGATCGCTGGGTGGACGGGGCGCTGCTGGCCATGATGGTGGTGGTCGGCATCGACATCGGCCGGCAGCCGGAAGCGTGGGCGCCCCTGCTGCGGCGGGGCCTGCGCCTGGTGGCGGTGCCCCTGCTGGTGGCCGTGGGCAGCATCGCCGGTGCAGCGGCGGCGGCGCCGCTGCTGGGCCTGCCGCCGCTGCTGGCGGCGGCGGCTGCGGCGGGCTTCGGCTGGTACAGCCTGTCCGGGGCCATGCTGACCAGCCTGGTGGACCCGGCGGCCGGCACCCTGGCCTTCCTGGGCAACGTCTTCCGCGAGTTGCTGACCTTCCTGCTGGCGGTACCCCTGGTGCGCCGCCTGGGCCCCCTGGCGCCGGTGGCCGTGGGCGGCGCCACCGCCATGGATACCACCATGCCCGTCATCGCCCGGGCCTCCGGTCCCGGGGCGGCGCTGACCGGCTTTGCCAGCGGCCTGCTGCTGGCCGCCGCCGCGCCGTTCCTGATCGAGGCGCTGGCCCGGCTGCACCTGGGGTTGGGGTCCTGACGCAGCGGCGCCTTATGTCTCCAAACGCTGCGCGCTTCAAGGGGTCGGCAGGCCTGTCCCCGAAATGCCATAGGGGGTGGTAGGCCATGACCCGGCAGGCCCGCACGTTGAGAGCCATGGCCTTCGCGGCCGTGGTGGGGTTCGCGGTGGGAGCGGGGGCGGCCCTCTGGTCGGCTCCGTGGGAAGCCGCCGATGCCGGGCACGCTGCCGCGGCCGGGGCTGCTGCCCCGGAGGCCCACGACGTGTCCCAGGCGGACCAGGCGCCTGCCGCGGGTCCTGCGGCCGAGCCGTCCTACACCGTCCTGCACGACATCGTCATCGCCGGCGGGCGCGTCATGGACCCCGCCAGCGGCTACGACCGCATCGCCAACGTGGGCATCCTGGGCGGGACCATCTGGACCATCAGCGAGACGCCGCTCCGGGGGAAGGTGGTCCTGGACGCGTCCGGCCACGTGGTGGCGCCGGGGTTCATCGACATCATGTCCTACGAGCCCAATTCCGTGGGATCGTGGCTGAAACTGGCCGACGGCGTCACCACCAACCTGGCGCTGCACGGCGGCGCCTCCGACCCCGACGCCTGGTACGCCCGCATCGAGCGCTCGCGGCCGCCGCTCCATTACGGGGCGTCCTTCTTCTACGGCGAGGCCCGGCTGCGGATGGGCATCGGCAACTACCGGGCCGCCACCCCGCAGCAGATCGCTCAACTGGTGGAACGGGCGCGGCGGGCCCTGGACGCCGGCGCCCTGGGCGTATCCCTGAGCCTGGAGTACATGCCCGGCATCAGCGAGGACGAGGTGCGGGCCATGATGCAGGTGGCCGCCGAGTACGGCGCGCCGGCCTTCTTCCACCTGCGCTACTCCGACATGGAGGAGCCGGGCACCAACTTCGACGCCCTGCGGGAGGTCATCGACCTGGCCCGGGAGACCGGCGCCCGCTTCCACATCGACCATATCAACAGCACCGGCGGCACCTTCTCCATGGCCGAATCCCTGCGGATGATCGAGGAAGCCCGGGCCGAGGGCATCGAGATCACCGCCGACGTCTATCCCTACGACTACTGGGGCACCTATCTCAACTCAGCCCGCTTCGACCCGGGGTGGCAGCAGCGGTTCCGCATCGGGTACGGCGACCTGCAGATCGCCGGCACCAGCGAGCGCCTGACGCCCGAGACCTTCGCCGTGCACCGGCGGCTGGGCACCCTGGTGGTGGCGTACGCCATCCCCGAGGAGGACGTGCGGCTGGCCCTGCAGGCGCCCTTCGTGATGATCGGCAGCGACGGCATCATCGAGCCCGGCTACAACAACCACCCGCGGGGCGCCGGCAACTTCTCCCGCACCCTGGGCCGTTACGTGCGGGAGGAAGGCGTGCTGGACCTGATGGAGGCCCTGGCCAAGATGACCATCATGCCGGCGCGGCTCCTGGAGCCTTACGTGCCGGCCATGGCGGCCAAGGGACGCCTGCAGCCCGGCGCCGACGCCGACATCGTGGTCTTTGATCCCGCGACGGTGTCGGACCGCGCCACCGTGGAACAGCCCTACCTGCCGTCGGTGGGGTACCGGTACGTGCTGGTGGACGGCCAGATCGTGCTGAAGGACGGGGAACTGGACCGCAGCGTCCGGGCCGGGAAGCCCATCCGAGCCGTCTATTACCACCGGCACCCGGCCTGGCAACAGGCCCGGGACCCTCACCTGCGCCTGCGCTGATGCGATACGCTGTTGCTGTGCCCCCCGTGGGCCGCCCGGAGGGCCGGCGGCGCCGCCGGCGTGAGCCGGAACGCGGCCGGAGCCTGAACGGAAAGGGTTTGTCCCCATGAGAAAACGGCTGTACCGTTCCCGCAGGGATCAGATGATCGCCGGCGTGGCGGCCGGCATGGCCGCCTACCTGGACCTGGACCCGACCCTGGTGCGGCTGGGCTGGGTGCTGCTGGCCCTGTCCGGCCCGGGCGTGCTGCTCTACCTGCTGGCGGCGGTGGTGATCCCGCCGGAGCCGGCTCCGGGAGAGGGGGACGCCGCCGCCGGGCAAGCAGAGCCGGCAGGGCCGGTCCCGCAGCGGGACGGCGCCCGCACCCTGGGCTGGATCCTCATCGGGGTGGGGGTGCTGCTGCTGCTGGAACGGTACTCCTGGTTCAGCTGGCAGCGCCTTTGGCCTGCGGCACTGATCCTGCTGGGCGTCTACCTGCTGGCGGGTAAACCGCGGGATTCCCGTTGAACCTGCCGCGCAGGCTTTTTGGCCTCGTGCTGGTGGCCGCCGGCCTGCTCTGGCTGGCTGTGACCCAGGGCTGGGTGCGGCCCGACTGGGCGGCGATCCACGCCGTCCTGTCCCGGATCCTGGCCTGGTGGCCCCTGCTGCTGGTGGCGGCGGGCGCCGGCATCCTGCTCACCCGGCGGGCGGGGATCTGGCTGGCGCTGCTGGCCCTGGCCGCCGCCGGCCTGGCCGCGCTGTGGTTCGTGTCGGCCGCCTTCACACCCTGGCCCTGGCCCGCCGCCGAGGGCCGGCACGCGGTGGAGATCGGCCGGCCCGGCACCGCCGGAGCGGCTCGCCTGGACATCGACACCACCGCCGCGTCCCTGGTCCTGACCGGGGGTGCCGGCCCCGGGAGCCTGGCGGTGGTGGAGTCGGCGCTGCCGGGGCTGGACGCCCGGGCGGCCGGCGGGGACGGCGGCGCCGCGCGGGTCAGCATCGACTCGGCGCTGCCTTTGGGCGGCGTGGTGCGGCTGGACGCGGGCACCCGGTGGGATGAGATCCGCATCGATGGGGCCGCCGTCCAGGTGCGGCTGGACCTGCGCGGCGTGACCGTAGGCGACCTGCAGGTCAACGCGGCGTCCGGCCGGTTGGTGGGCTTCGTGGGCCAGGTGACGGACGGGGCCCGGATCACGGTCCGGGGTGCCTCTGTGGTGACGGAACTGGAGTTTCCGGAGGACGTCGGGGTAGAGGTGTCCGTCAGCGGCAGGAACGGCCGCGTGGACCTGCCCGGGTTCCGGCTGGTGGGGGACCGCTGGCGCAGCCCCAACTGGGACCAGGCCCAGTCCCGCGTGCTGGTGGACCACCGGGCCGGGGTCTACCGCCTGTCCGTCCGCATCGGCCGCTGAAAACCCGCCGGTCAGCCAGCGGCTCAGGCTCCCCCCGGCAGCACCAGGTTGGCCTCGCGCCGGACCGGCTCCACCCGCCAGAAACGGCCGAACCGGGCGATGAAGTCCTGCAGTTCCTCCAGGCTGCGGGGCGTGGCGCTCTCGGCGACCCTGCCGATGGCGGCGTCGCCGGCCGAGGTGTAGGCCCGCACCACCCAACCGAAGTCGCCGGGGCCGAACACGACCACCGCGTCGCCGTCGGCGGCGGCCAGGCGCAGTTGCTGCTGGACCGCGGCCACCGGCGCGTAGGTGCCCTGGTCGGCCTGGGCCAGGTACCGCTCGTTGAGGCGGTAGCACAGGGCCGGCTCCACCAGTTGGGGGTACTTGAAGCCGATCTCGCGGCGGTCCAGTCCCTCGCGAAAGGTGGGCCGGGGCCCGAAGCGCTCCTGCCAGGCCCGCAGGGCCTGCAGGTCGCCGGTGTCGTCCCAGGGGCTGAACCAGTCCCGCTCCCGGAACAGGTGGTGCCAGTTGGGGCTGAGGATGGGGATGTCGCTGCCCACCTGCCAGCGGTCGGGATCGGGCGTCCAGGTCACCTCGGCGGCGCCGATGGGGAACACCCGGTCCACCGGTACCGGCTGCAGCGGCAGGCGGCTGCGGCGCAGGGTCAGCGTGCCTTCCGGCAGCAGCAGGTGAACGAGGCGTCCGGTGCGCATGGCGCCCACCACCCGGGGCAGGTCGACCACCGTTTCGCTGGGCACCACGTAGTAGTCATTGGCTGCGGTGACATACCAGCTAACCCCGCTGACCAGCAGGCTCAGCACGATGGATTCCTCCCGTTCCGGCGCACCCGAAGCAGGTTCGCTCCCGGTGCGGTCAACCCTCCCGGGTCATGGTGCCCCGGGCTGGCCCGGCGTCAAGCCCGGTGCCGCGCCCCGCTTCATGACCGGCACCCTTGCTGCAGGCCCGCCGGACCGGCCCGCCGAAGGAAGCGCCCATGCCGGCGGACTACCACATGCACCTGGAGCGCGATGAGGTCACCGGGCCCTGCCGCTACACGCCGGAGCGGATCGCGGAATACGTGGAAGCCGCCCGCCGCCGCGGCGTGGGCGAGATCGGCGTCAGCGAGCACTGCCATCGCTTCGCCGAGTTCGCCCACGTCATGGAGGACCTGTGGCGCCCCGAGCCGGTGGCCGGCGCCTTCTGGCTGCCGGGCCAGTTCAACCACCGCCTGGAGCAGTACGTGGAGGCGGTGCTGGCCGCCCGACGCCGCGGCCTGCCCGTGAAACTGGGCATCGAGGTGGACTACCTGCCCGGCCGCGAGGAAGAACTGCGCCGGCTGCTGGCGCCTTACCCCTGGGACTACGTCATCGGTTCCGTGCACTTCCTGGACGGCTGGGCCATCGACGTGGGACCCGAGTATGGGTGGCCCCGCGTGGACGTGGACGAGGCCTACCGGGCCTACTTTGCCCGGCTGCGCCAGGCGGCCCTGAGCGGCCTCTTCGACGTCCTGGCCCACCCGGACCTGATCAAGAAGTTCGGGCACCGGCCGTCCTTCGACCTGGCGGGCGAGTACGAGGAGACCGCGGCCGCCCTGGCCGCCGCGGGCGTCGCCGCCGAGGTCAGCACCGCGGGCTGGCGCAAGCCGGTGGGCGAGGCCTACCCTCATCCCGATCTGCTGCGGGTCCTGCAGCGGCGCGGGGTGCCCATCTGCTTCGGTTCCGACGCCCATGACCCCGACGAGGTCGCCCTGGACTTCCCTCGGGCGGTGAGGCTGGCCAGGTCCTGCGGCTACACCCGGTGGGTGCGGTGGGAAGGGCGCCGGCCGGCGCTGGTGGACCTGACATCTGCTTATTGACGCTGCCGCCGCGGCGGCCCGATACTGTCGCCGGAGGAACCACGATGTCAGAAGACCAGCATCCCCAGCCGCGCTCACCGGCCGCCCCGACCTTCGGGGCGGCTGACCTTCTGTTGCTGGGCGTGGCGGCCATCTGGGGGCTCAACACACCGCTGATCAAGCTGTCGCTGGCGGACCTGCACCCGCTGGCCTTCAACAGCATCCGCTTTGCCCTGGCCACCCTGGTCAGCTGGGCCATGCTGCTGGTCTCCCGCCTGCCCCGCGGCATCCAGCGCCGGGACATCCTGCCCCTGGCCGCCCTGGGCTGCCTGGGGCATGCCTTCTATCAGGTCCTCTTCATTTCAGGCACCGCGCGGACCAGCGCGGCCAACGTGGCCGTGCTGCTGGGCGCGCTGCCGGTCTACGTCGCGCTGCTGGCCGCCTTCTCCCGCGTGGAAAGGGTGACCGCCCGGACGTGGGTGGGCATCGTCCTGGCTTTCGGCGGCATCCTGACGGTGATGGGCGGCGGCGGGGGCGGCGGCAGCCTGACCGGCGACCTGATGATCTTCCTGGGCAACTCCGCGACGGCGGTTTACACGCTGCTGTCCACGCGCTACCTCCGCCGGTATCCTCCGCTGGTGTACTCCACCTGGACCATGACCCTGGGGACGCCGGTGCTGCTGCTGGTTTCGGCACCCGCCCTGGCCGCCCAGGACTGGAGCGCGGTGGCGCCCAGGGCCTGGCTGGCCATCGTGTATTCCGCCGTCTTTGCCCTGGGGGTGGGCTACGCCGTGTGGAACCTGGCCCTGCAGCGCATCGGCAGCGTCCGCACCGTGATCTACAACAACGTGTCGCCCCTGCTGGGCGTGCTGTTCAGCGCGCTGCTGCTGGGAGACCCCATCGGCGCGCGCTACCTCCTGGGCACCCTGCTGGTGGTGGGCGGCGTGCTGCTGGCCAGCCTGCCCGGTTCAGCCTGGCGCTGGCTCCGGGTGCGCCCGGGCCGGCGTGCCCCGGCCGTGTCGCCGGCCCCGGGCGTTTCACCCGCCCCGGGAGGCGCTGCGTCCCTGGGGACGCCGGAGGCGACGGCGGCACCCACCGCGAAAGGTCATACGGGAGGGGACTGACCTGAACGTCCGGCGACTGGCCCAGTGCTACCGCTGCCGGCGGCTGTTCGCCCCGCGCGGGGACGAGCGTTACTGCCCCGAATGCCGCGCCGAGATGCGCCGGCAGCGGCTGCTGGGCACCGGTGCGTGGCGGCGCTGGCGGGGACTGGCGGTGGTCCTGGGCGTCGTCGGCCTGATCGTCGGGTTCGTGGAGCGGGGCGGCCTGGTGCCCACCCTGTTGGCCCTGGCCCTGATCCTGATCTGGTACCTGTACCGGCAGCGGTGACGGCTGCCGATGCGGTGCCGGTCCAGGCCGGAAGGGCACCGGCGGGGCCGTCCCCGGGCCCTACCTCCCCGGGCCCTACCGGGGGTGTGAGGCCGCGGCCGCCGGGACCGACGCTCCAGTGCAGGTGCGGGCCGGTGGCGAAGCCGGCGGCGCCCATGTGGGCGACGATGTCGCCCCGCTGGACCCGCTGTCCCTCCGCCACGGCGATGCGGGACAGGTGGGCGTACGACGTGAACAGCCCCAGGCCGTGGTCGATGATGACGGTCCCGCCGGTGACGTACAGCCAGTCAGCCAGCACCACCCGGCCGGAGCCGGCCGCCCGCCGTCCGTCGCTGCGGCGGCGGGCACGTCACCCGCCGCGCCCAAGGTTTATACTGGGCTCCAGGACGGGCCGCGGCGGCGGCCCGTCCTGGGAAGAGGTGCATGCCATTGCTCCAGGCATACCTGCAGGGGATCCGCTCCCTGGACCTCCGGCGCCTGCCGGACCCCGAACCGGGTCCCGGCCAGGTGCTGGTGCGGGTGCGGGCGTCGCTGACCTGCGGCACCGACCTCAAGACCTACCGCCGCGGTCACGCCCGTATCCCGGTGCCCGGTCCCTTCGGGCACGAGGCCTCCGGGGACGTGATCGCCGTGGGCCCGGGCGTGGATCGCTTCCGGCCCGGAGATGCGGTGGTCTGGGTGCCCACGGTGCCCTGCGGCGCCTGCGAGGCCTGCCGCCGCGGCCTGGAGAACCAGTGCGAGACGCTGTTCGACCGCATCACCCTGGGGGCCCACGCCGACATGGTGCTCTTGCCCGCCCCCCTGGTGGAGCGCCACGTGTTCCTGAAGCCGGCCCACGCCTCCTACGCCGGGGCGGCGCTGCTGGAACCCCTGGCCTGCGTGGTGCGCGGCCTGCGCCGCCTGGAGCGGGTCCTGGCCGGGCCGGGCGGGGGCGACAGGGACGGCCTGGCGGGGCAGCGGCTGCTGATCATCGGCGTCGGCGCCATCGGCCTGCTGCACGTGGCGGCGGCCCGGCGCCGGGGAGCCGGCGAGATCTGGGTGGTGGGCGGCCGCCGCAGCGGCCTGGACCTGGCCCGGCGCCTGGGCGCCGACCGGGTGTTCCCGGGCAGGCTGCCGGAGGTGGAGGCCGACCTGCTGGCCGCCGCCGGGCCCCTGGGCATCGACGCCGTCATCGAGTGCACCGGCAGCGCGGAGGTATGGCAGCGGTCGCCGGCGCTGGTGAGGCCCGGCGGCACGGTGCTGCTGTTCGGCGGGCTGGCCGGCGGCACCCAGGTATCCTTCGACGCCGCGCGCATCCACTACGACGAGGTGACCCTTCTGGGTTCGTTCCACTATACGCCGGAGGACGTGCGCCAGGCCTACGACCTGCTCAGCGGCGACCCGGCCTTCGCCCGCAGCCTGGAGGCGCTGATCACCGAGCGCCGGCCGCTGGCGGACGTGGTCCGGGTGTTCGAGGAACTGGACGCCGGCCGCGACGCGGTCAAGATCGCCTTCGAGCCCGGCGCCGGCGGCCCGGGTGCCGGTACCGGCGGTGCCGCGGGGGGCGGCGGGTCGTGACAGCCGGCGGCAGCATGTGGGCCGCAGTGCTCCACGGTCCCGGCGACGTGCGGCTGGAGCGACGCCCGGTGCCCGAGCCGGGCCCGGGCGAACTGCTGGTCCGGATCAGCGCCTGCGGCATCTGCGGCAGCGACCTGATGGACTGGTACGTGGCCGCCAAGGCGCCCTTCGTCTTCGGGCACGAGCCGGTGGGGACGGTGGCCGGCGGTGACGCCGCCGCGGGTGCGCTGGCGCCGGGCACGCGGGTCTTTGTCCACCACCACGCCCCCTGCGGCCGGTGCGCCGCCTGCCGGCGCGGCGACGACGTGCACTGCAGCCTGTGGCGGCAGCAGGCCCTGGACCCGGGCGGCATGGCCCAGTACGCCCGGGTGCTGCCCCAGGCCGTGCGCAGCGACGTGCTGCCGCTGCCCGACGATGTCGATGACCTGGACGGCACGCTGATCGAGCCCACCGCCTGCGCCGTCAAAGCCCTGCGGCGGGGTGGATTTGCCGCCGGGCAGCGGGTGTTCATCATCGGCCTGGGCTTCATGGGCCAGGTGCTGGGCCGCCTGGCCCGCCACCTGGGCGCGGCGTGGGTGGGTGGCAGCGATCCCATCGAGGGCCGGCGCCGCCTGGCGCTGGCCTGGGCCGATGCCGCCGTCACCCCGGAGGAGGTTGCCGCTGGGCTGGGCCCGGCCGCGGCCGGCGAGCCTGCCGATCTGGTCATCGTGACGCCCCCGTCGGAGCCCGCGCTGCGCCAGGGATTTGCAGCGGTGCGGGACGGCGGGCGGGTCTTGCTCTACTCGCCCACGCCCCGGGGCCAGGACGTGCCGCTGCCCCTGGGCGACCTGTTCTTCCGGGAAGTGGACCTGCTGTTCTCGTACTCGGCGGGTCCCCAGGACACCCGGGCGGCGCTGGACCTGATCTCGGCGGGGGTTGTCCGCGCCCGCGACCTGGTGAGCCGCGTGCTGCCCCTGGAGCGGGTGGCCGAAGCCTACCGCATGGTCAAGGACCCCGACGTGCTCAAGGTCGTGGTCACCATGAACGGGGAGTGACGAGGATGTCGCCCATCCGCCGCTTCGAGGCGGACCGGTTCCGCTGGGAAGGCGTGCCCGAGCGGGTCTACAAGTATCAGGACGCCGCGTCGTCGGAGCGCGGCCTGGGCTGGAAGGACGTGGTCCGCAACACGCTCTTCGGCCGGGAGGGCGAGCCGGCCGCCTTCGAGGTGCGCTACTTCGAGATCGCGCCGGGCGGGTACTCCACGCTGGAGAAGCACCGGCACGTGCATGCCGTGACCGTGGTGCGGGGCACCGGCCTCGTGGTGGTGGGGACCGAGGTCCACCGCGTCCGGCCGTTCGACTTCATCTACGTCCCGCCGATGGTGCCCCACCAGTTCGTCAATGACGGCGGCGAGCCATTCGGCTTCCTCTGCGTGGTGGACGGCGACCGCGACCGGCCGCAGCCGCCTTCGGACGAGGAGTTGGCCCAGCTGCAGGCCCACCCCGAAGTGGGCCGCGTGATCCGGCGCTAGGAGGGAGCCGGGACCCGCGGGCTTTACAGGAACGGGCTCTACAGGATGCGCTTGCCCAGCAGCGACGCCACCAGGTCCACGGCCACCTCGGCGGTGCGGTTCTGGGTGTCCAGGATGGGGTTGACCTCGGACACCTCGACGGACGCCAGCCCGCCCAGTTCCGCCAGCAGTTCCATCATCAGGTGAGCCTCGCGGAAGGTGAGGCCGCCCGGCACGGGCGTGCCCACGCCGCCCGCCACCGACGGGTCCAGCACGTCCACGTCGAAGGACACGTGGACCTGCCCCCGGCCCCCGGCGGTGGCCAGTTCCCACGCCTTGCGGGTCAGAGCGGCGATACCCTGCTCGTCGATGTCCTTCATGGTGAACACGTGGACCCCCGAGTTGCGGAGTTTCTCCTTCTCGAGCCGGTCCAGGTCCCGGGCGCCCAGCAGCACGGTGCGCCCGGCCGGGACGGGCAGGCCGGCGGGCAGCGCCGCCAGGACGTCCGGCGTGGTCTCGCCGGTGATGGCCGCCAGCGACATGCCGTGGATGTTGCCCGACGGTGTGGTGCTGGGATCGTTGAAGTCGCCGTGGGCGTCCACCCAGATGACGCCCAGGTCTCCCGTGACCCGGGCCACCCCGGCCACCGACCCCACCGATAGGCTGTGGTCGCCCCCCAGGATCAGCGGCAGGCGGCCGCTGCGGCACTGGGCTTCCACCAGGTCGGCCAGTTCGTGCCAGAGCGCGGCGATCTCCCGGAAGTACTTGCGGCGGGGATCGCCGGGTTCACGGCTTTCGGGGACCGGGACCAGCATGTTGCCCAGGTCGTAGACCCGGTGACCCAGGGCTTCCAGCTGCCGGGCCAGGCGCGCGTAGCGTATGGCGCTGGGACCCATGTCGGTGCCGCGGCGGCTGGCGCCCAGATCCGCCGGCACCCCGATGACGGCTACGTCCACGGTAGGCACCTCCCCCTGCCGTGCCGTCCTTGCCTTCGCGGCCCCGGAGGGCCCTTCCTCCGGCGCCGGCCCGGCCCCCGCCGCACAGCGCGGGGCGCCCCGGGAAGAATGTGCCCTGCGGGGGTGTGGGCTCATGAAGGCGCTGCCGGCCTCCAGGTCCCTGATCCACCTGGCCGTGAAGTTGGTGTTGTTCACGCTGCTTGAGCAGGGTCTTCCCGGCGCCCCCGGCGGCCGGGCTACAATGGTCCGGGGGTGTGCCAGGTGACCCAGGAAATCCGGCTCCAGCCCGGTGACGCGCTGATCATCGTCGACGTCCAGAACGACTTCTGCCCCGGCGGCGCGCTGGCGGTTCCCCAGGGCGATCAGGTGGTGCCCGTCCTCAATCGCTGGATCGAGGAGTTCCACCGGCGCGGCCTGCCGGTGGTCTACACCCAGGACTGGCATCCCCAGGGGCACTGCTCCTTCCGCGACCAGGGCGGGCCCTGGCCCGTGCACTGCGTCCAGGACACGCCCGGCGCCGCCTTTCACCAGGACCTGCTGGTGAAGGGCGAGATCTTCCGCAAGGCGTACCTGCCCGAACCCGACGCCTACAGCGGCATGGAGGCCCGGCGCGTCCAGGACGGGCGCCTGCAGGAGGATCAGCCGCTGCCCCGCTGGCTGCGGGAGCAGGGGGTCCGGCGGGTGCTGGTGGGCGGCCTGGCCACCGACTACTGCGTCAGGGCCACGGTGCTGGACGCCCTGCGGGAAGGCTTCCAGGTGGTGGTGCTTCGGGACGGGGTGCGGGCGGTGGACGTCCAGCCGGGCGACGGCGAGCGGGCCCTGCGGGAGATGGCCGAGGCCGGCGCCGTCATCGCCTGAGGGGCGGCCGCGCTTCGCCACACCCCCGCAAACCCGGGGAGCGCTGCGAAGGGACAGGTCGGATCCACCCCACCCCCGGAGGCGTCAGCCGCGTGCTGCGCCTCCTTCGTTTGGGTTCGGAGGGCTAACCAGGGACGAATGGGATGCGCGGGGGCTGGTCAGTCGGCGGCGGAACGGCCGGCAGCCTGGGCCTCGCGCTGCACGCTGCCGTTGAGGACGCCCCGGGCCTGGCACTCGGGGCAGACGCCGAAGAACTCGTGGCGCTGGCCGTAGAGCACGAAGTTGCTCTTGGCCCGCACCCGCTCGAAGATCTCCGCGGCCAGGTCTTCCTCAATGTCGAAGATGCGCTTGCAGTGGGAGCAGAGCACGTTGACGTGCACGTGGGGATTGCCGTCGTACCGCGTCTCCCCCGAGAAGCCCAGTTCGCTGGCCAGGCCCATCTTCACCAGCAGCTGCAGGGTGTTGTAGACCGTGGCCGGGCTGATCATGGGGAAGCGCCGGCTGACCTGCTCGTACAGTTCCTCGGCGCTGGGATGCCGGGGGCTGGCGATGAGCGCTTCGTAAATGGCCAGGCGCTGGGGGGTCACGCGATAACCTTCCCGGCTCAGCAGGTCTCGGAACCGCTCCACCATGGCCTGCACGCGATCGCCCAACGTAGGCACCCCGCTCTCGAGTCAGTTTCACTATAAAGAACGGTTCTAAACAGCGTCAAGGCGGCCGCCGGTCCCCGCCCGGGCCCCCGCCGGCCGGGCCGGCGACTGCGCCCCCCTGCCCGGCGACGCCTGCGGCCCGGCGCCGCCGCGGTAGGTGGCGAACAGCATGCGCAGGCCGTTCAGGGCCACCAGCACCGTGCTGCCCTCGTGGCCCACCACGCCCAGCGCCAGCCTGACCCGGCCCAGCAGCGTGGCCACCACCAGCACGGCGATGACGGACACGGCGGCGGTGAGCCCCTGGTACACCACGCGCCGGGTGCGGCGGCCCAGTTCCAGGAGGTAGGGGATGCGGTCCAGCTGGTCCGACACCAGCACCACGTCGGCAGACTCCAGGGCGATGTCGCTGCCGACGCCGCCCATGGCCACGCCCACATGGGCGCGGGCCAGCGCCGGTGCGTCGTTGATGCCGTCGCCCAGCATGGCCACCCGGCCCTGCTGGGCCAGTTCCTCGATCTTGGCTACCTTGTCCTCGGGCAGCAGTTCGCCGTAGGCCTCGTCGATGCCCAGGCGCCGGGCCACCGCGTCGGCCACCGCCTGGGAATCGCCCGAGATCATCACCACGCGCTTGACGCCCAGTCGCTTCAGTTCGGCGATGGCCGCCCGGGCCTCGGGCCGGATCTCGTCGCGCAGGGCGATGAGCCCGGCTCCCTGGGGATCGCCCACCCAGACCACGGTCATGCCGTGCTCCCGCAGGCGGGCGCTGCGGCGCTCCAGCCACTGGGCCGCAGGGTCTCCGGCAAAGAACGACGACGACCCGATCCGCACCGGCCGGCCGTCTACCATCCCCTGGATGCCCTGGCCCGCGACGGTCTGGGCGTCGACGGCCTGGGGCAGGTCCAGACCCCGGCGCTGGGCCTCCTTGACGATGGCGATGCCCAGCGGGTGCTCCGAGTGGGACTCGACGGCGGCCGCCAGGGTGAGGATCTCCTCGGGCCGGCGCCCCGGCACCGGCACCACCGCCACCACCCGCGGCCGGCCGTAGGTGAGGGTTCCCGTCTTGTCGACGGCCACGATGTCGATGTCGGCCAGCTGTTCCAGGTAGCGGCCGCCTTTGACCAGCAGGCCGCTGCGGGCGGCCGCCGACAGGGCCGAGAGGAAGGCGGCCGGCGCCGCGATGGCCACCGCGCAGGGCGAGGCCACCACCATCACGGTCAGCGCCCGGTAGATGGAGGCCTGGACGTCGGCGCCGGCCAGGATGGGAAGCACCGCCAGCGCCACGGTGCCCAGAATCACCACCTGGGCGTACCGCTGCTCAAACCGGTCGATGCCGGCCTGCAGCGCCGCCTTCTCGGACCGGGCCTGCTCCACCACCTTGACGATCCGGGCCAGCACCGTGTCGGACGCGGGCCGGGTGACCTCCACGTCCAGGGTGCCTTCCTGGTTCAGGGTGCCGGCGTAGACCTCGTCCCCGGGGCCCTTGCTTCGCGGCATGGACTCGCCGGTCATGGCCGACTCGTCGATCCACGACCGGCCCGAGCGCACGCGGCCGTCGACGGGCACGCGGTCGCCGGGACGGATCCGCACCACATCACCCACCGCCAGGTCCTCGATGGGCACCCAGCGCAGCGTGTCCTCGTCCTCCACCAGCAGGGCGCGGTCGGGACGCAGTTTCATCAGCGACGCCACCGCGCCCCGGGTCCGGTCCAGGGCCAGGGCCTGCAGGGCGTTGCTGAGGGTGAACAGGAACAGCAGGATGACGCCTTCCTCCCAGTGGCCCAGGACGGCAGCGCCCAGGGCGGCCAGGACCATCAGCAGGTCCACCTCGATGCGCCCCTGGCGCAGGGAGGACAGGCCGGTGATGGTGGCGTGCCAGCCGCCGGCGACGTAGGCGGCCAGGTAGAGGATGCGGGGGATCAGGGCGGGGATGGACGGCCGGGCCTCGGTGAGCATGGCCGCCGCTCCCAGGAGCAAGGTAAAAGCGGTGGCGACGGTTAATGGGTCACGCAGCCAGGACCGGTCCTGGGGCACAGGAGGGCCTCCTCACGGCGGCAGCTGAAAATGAAAATCACTGCGCTGTTGTTTATAGGCATGACCAATTAATATTGATTCCAAATTAGCCATTCTAACCATAGCATGGGCCGGCGCCGGGGTCAAGGACGGTTCCGGCAGCCATCGTCTATAATGGGTCGCGGGCCGCGCCGGGGTACCGGCGCCGGCGGAGGTGGTTGCAGTGCTGGACCTGGGTGAAACGTTGAAGAGCGTGGTGGAACTGGCCAGGCGCCAGGTGGTGCACGTGCGGGCCCTGGAGGCCGACGGCGAGACGGTCACGTTCGGGTCCGGCGTGATCCTGGACCATACCCACGTGCTGACCAACGCCCAGGTGGTGTCGGGCGGAGAGAAAAAGGTCACCGTGCGCACGGCCAACGGCCGCAAGTACGACGCCCAGCTGGTGGGCGTCGACCCGCTCTATTTCGTCACCGTTCTGGAACTGGACGGCTGGGTTCCTTACGAGCCCATGCCCCTGATGGGCATCGACGAGGCCGCCACGGGCCTGCCGGTGGTGGCGGTGGGCAACGCCGCCGGCGTCGAATACAACGCCAGCTTCGGCATCATCAGCGGC
Source organism: Bacillota bacterium (assembly GCA_017577485.1). Classification (GTDB taxonomy): domain Bacteria; phylum Bacillota; class Sulfobacillia; order Thermaerobacterales; family RSA17; genus RSA17. The sequence goes on from PKRI01000015.1 coordinate 20,542, forward strand.
GTGGACCGGACCATTTACCGGCCGGAGCGGCTCCCCGTGGACGGCCTGCTGATCACCGACGCCCGGGTGCACCCGGGCAACGCCGCCGGCGCCCTGGTCTCCCTGGACGGGCGCCTGGTGGGCATCAACGGCATCCCCTGGCAGAACGGCCTGAGCCTGTGCGTCCACGCCGACGTGGCCTGGCGCCTGGCCAACCAGATCATCGATTACGGACAGGCCACCCACGCCTGGCTGGGTTTCTCGGGGGAACCCGAGGTCATCGACCAGGCGGTGGTGGACCTGTTCTCCCTGTCCTTCGACCGCGGCGTCAGCGTCATGCACGTGGCCCCGGGCGGGCCCGGCGAGGCGGCGGGCGTCCAGGTGGGCGACCTGGTGGTGCGGGTGGCGGACCGGCCGGTCCCCAGCCTGGGAGCCACGCGGCGGGTGCTGTCCCAGTACCGCGTCGGGGACACGGTTCCGCTGCTGGTGCTGCGGGACGACGAACTGGTCGAATTGAAGATGCCGGTGCGGGAGATGCCCCGCCTGCAGCGGCTCGGCGGCGAGGGGGCGTCGTCATGACGGCCGGGGACGGGTTCAGCGCCGTCATCGCCGAGGCCGCCCGGCAGGGCCGGGAATGGGTGCTGCTGGACGGCGACCCGCCTGCCGGCGACCGCCCCTTTCACCGCCGGGAAATGCACGTGGCCACGGGCATCGTGGTGGCTTACGGCGCCCGCCCGGCCGCCGGCGGGCACCTGGAGTTCTACACCGAATCCTATTTCGTCAACCGGCGGACAGGCCTGGACCTGCCCTGCGGGTCCCGCCGCTGGAACCGGGGCGTCTTCCCCAGCCTGGACGCGCTGATGCAGGCTGTGCAGGACGCCCGCGACGACGTGCCGCGGCGCTTCCCGGGCCTGATCCGCAACGCCGCCGGGCAGGCCGGGCCGTAAGACGGCCCGCCGGGCGAGAGCACCGTTCAACCCACGCAAGCACAACCGCCCGCCCCGGTGCCGGGGCGGGCGGTGTCATCTTCCGCGGCTGGTCTTCCGATCGATGGCGGCGCCCGGCGGGCGCCGCAGGTTTCAAAGCTGCGGGCCCGCCGCCCGCACCGCGGCGGGCGCGTCCTCGAAGCGGGTGAAGTTGGCACGGAAGCGCTCGGCCAGGCGCCGCAGCGTCTCGTCGTACGCGGCGGGGTCGGCCCAGGTGTCCCGCGGGTTGAGGACCTCGGCGGGCACGCCGGGGCATTCCCGGGGCACCTCGAAGCCGAACACCGGGTCCACCCGCCAGGCCACCTTGTCCAGGGACCCGTCGATGGCGGCGGCCACCATGGCACGGGTGTGGGCCAGCGCCATGCGGCGGCCGACGCCGTAGGGCCCGCCGGTCCATCCGGTGTTCACCAGGTAGACCCTGGCGCCGTGGCGCTCGATGCGCTCGCCCAGCATCCGGGCGTAGACGATGGGCGAGCGCGGCAGGAACGGCTCGCCGAAGCAGGTGGAGAAGGTGGCCTCAGGCTCCGTCACGCCCCGCTCGGTGCCGGCCAGCTTGCTGGTGTAGCCCGACAGGAAATGGTACATGGCCTGGTCCCGGTTGAGCCGCGCGATGGGCGGCAGCACGCCGAAGGCGTCGGCGGTCAGGAAGATGATGGTGCTGGGATGGCCGCCGCGGCCCGGGATGACCACCCGGGGGATGTAATCCACCGGGTAGGCCGCGCGGGTGTTCTCGGTCAGGGAGCCGTCGTCGTAGTCGGCCTTGCGGGTGACGGGGTCCACCACCACGTTCTCCAGGACGCTGCCGAAGCGGATGGCGGCGTAAATCTGGGGCTCCTTCTCGGCCGACAGGTTGATGCACTTGGCGTAGCAGCCGCCCTCGAAGTTGAAGACGCCGTCGTCGGCCCAGCCGTGCTCGTCGTCGCCGATCAGCCGCCGCGTGGGGTCCGTGGACAGCGTGGTCTTACCGGTGCCCGACAGGCCGAAGAACAGGGCCACGTCGCCGGCGTCGCCCATGTTGGCCGAGCAGTGCATGGGCAGCACGCCGCGGTCGGGCAGCAGGTAGTTGAGCACGCTGAACACCGACTTCTTGATCTCGCCGGCGTACTCGGTGCCGCCGATCAGCACGATTCGCCGGGCCAGGTTCAGCAGGATGAAGGTCCCGGTGCGGGTGCCGTCCCGCTCGGGATCGGCCCGGAGGCCGGGCACGTCGATGACCGTCAACTGGGGCTCGAAGTTCGCCAGTTCATGGGGTTCGGGCCGGATGAACAACTGCCGGGCGAACAGGCTGTGCCAGGCGAATTCGGTGATGACCCGCACCGGCAGCCGGTAGTCAGGATGGGCCCCGGCGAACCCTTCGAAGACGAAGGCGTCGCGCATCCGCAGGTAATCCATGGCCCGCTCCAGCAGGGCGTCGAACTTCTCGGCCGGGAAGGGCTGGTTGATGCCGCCCCAGGCGATGTTGGCATCGATGCTGGGATCCGAAACGATGAAGCGGTCGCGGGGAGAGCGGCCGGTGAACTCGCCGGTGTCGACCACCAGGGCGCCGTCGACGGTCAGCATCCCCTCGCCGCGGGCCAGAGCCGCCTCCACCAGCGCGGGCGCCGACAGGTTTTTCTGCCAGGTCTCACCCAGATCCAACGGATTGCGCAGCGTGACGGCCACCGGGCATCCCTCCGGAGAGCAGGTTCAAGGGGGTCGCTGGGTTCAGGTTATCCCGAACGCACCCGGCCTGCAAGATTGCCTCCAGGAGTTCGGGTACTTGCAAGCAAGCTTTCCGCGGCGGGCAGGGATCTGCCGGGATACGCACCCGCCTCGGCCCGGGGTTCCTGCCGCAGGGTATAGTATGCGGGGACGGAATTGCAGGCCGGCCGGCGCCGGTGTTAAGATGGGATACAAATAAGGACGCATTCTAACGACCTGCCGAGCGACACACCCGGAGGTGGAGGCGCATGGCCAGCGAGCTTCAGGACCTTCACGCCGATTACGAGAAGCGGTGGGGTTTCCGCGATCCCACCGATTACGTGTTCAAGGCCCGCAAGGGTCTCGATGAGGAGATCGTCAAGGAGATCTCCTGGCTGAAGCAGGAGCCCGAATGGATGACCCAGATCCGCCTGCGGGCCCTGGAGGTCTTCCGCAAGAAGCCGATGCCCAACTGGGGCGCCGACCTGTCGGAGCTGAACTTCGACGAGATTTACTACTACATGCGCCCCACCGACCGTAAGGGCCGGTCCTGGGACGAGGTCCCCGAGTACATCAAGAAGACCTTCGAGCGCCTGGGCATCCCCGAGGCCGAGCGCAAGTTCCTGGCGGGGGTCTCGGCCCAGTACGAGTCCGAAGTGGTCTACCACAGCATGAAGGAAGAACTGGCCCGGCAGGGCGTGATCTTCTGCGACACCGACACGGCGGTGCGCGAGTATCCCGAACTGGTCCAGAAGTGGTTCGGCAAGGTCGTCCCCATGGCCGACAACAAGTTCGCCGCCCTGAACACGGCGGTCTGGAGCGGCGGCTCCTTCATTTATGTGCCGCCGGGCGTGCAGGTGGAGATCCCGCTGCAGGCCTACTTCCGCATCAACGCCGAGAACGTGGGCCAGTTCGAGCGGACGCTGATCATCGCCGACGAGGGGTCCTTCGTCCACTACGTGGAGGGCTGCACGGCGCCCATCTACTCCACCGACTCGCTGCACAGCGCCGTGGTGGAACTGGTGGCGCTGAAGGACTCCCGCATCCGCTACACCACCATCCAGAACTGGTCCAAGAACGTCTACAATCTGGTGACCAAGCGGGCCATCGCCTACGAGGGCGCCACCGTGGAGTGGGTGGACGGCAACATCGGCTCCAAGGTGACGATGAAATACCCGTCGGTCTACATGGTGGGCCGCGGCGCCCGGGCCGACATCCTGTCCATCGCCTTCGCCGGCGCGGGCCAGCACCAGGACGCCGGCGGCAAGGTGGTCCACGCGGCCCCCGACACGCGGTCCAAGATCGTGTCCAAGTCCATCTCCAAGGACGGCGGCCGCACCACCTACCGGGGCCTGGTGGAGGTCCAGAAGGGCGCCGTGGGCAGCACCTGCCGCGTCGAGTGCGACGCGCTGATGTTCGGCGCCACCTCGCGCTCCGACACCTACCCGTACATGGAGATCAACGAGGACAACGTCACCATCGAGCACGAGGCCAGCGTCTCCAAGGTAGGCGAGGAGCAGTTGTTCTACCTGATGAGCCGCGGCCTCGACGAGGACGAGGCCATCTCCATGGTGGTCAACGGCTTCATCGAGCCCTTCACCAAGGAACTGCCCATGGAGTACGCCGTGGAGATGAACCGCCTGATCCAGCTGGAGATGGAGGGGTCGGTGGGTTGAGCAGGCCCGCCGGCCTCCGGGCCGGCGCCGATCCCGATTCGGCCAGCCCCAGGGCCCCGGCGCAGCCGCCGGGGCCCTTGGCGTTCCGGTCCCGTCCGTCAATCGAGCTCGCCGTACTCGGTGATGGTCACGTCGACCTCGATGAAGACCGGCATGTCCAGGACTTCCGGGGCGTGGACGCGCCCGCCGGACAGCTCCCGGAACCGCTGCGGGTGATGCCGCCGCAGCGTTAGGCCCAGGTCCAGGAAATCCGTCCTGAGCCGCCGGGCCGCCTCCAGCGCCATCCACGCCCGCTCGAAGACGACGCGCTGGACGGCGGCAATGACCTGTTCGCTGCGGGCCAGGGGCCGGCCCGAGGGGGTCGAGCACTGGCGGCTGACCTCGCGCACGGCGGCCCGGACCCCCAGGCGCAGTGTGGCCTGGAACTGCGCGGCGTCATCGGGTGCGAAGGTGATCCGCCGCCGCGCCTGGCGCAGGGCCAGGACCACGCGGCCCCCGCCCTCGCAGGGAACCGTGGCCGTGCTGGCCGGCATCTGCCCGTTCCACCACAGGGCGCCTTCGGTTTCGGTAGCGTCCAACCACCCCACCAGGTTGAAGCCCGACAGGACCCCGGCGCCCCGCACCAGCGGCCGGCCCTGGCTCCCCCAGGCCACCCGCGGCACCAGGCTCACCCCGATCTCGGTGGAGTCGCTGTGGAGCCTGGTCAGCGTGGTGCAGCGGGGAAAGGTGGCCGTCGCCCGGGAGTTCTGGCTGACCAGCAGGTACCACAGGGACGGGCCGGGGCCCAGGGTCGGGGTGAAGGCCAGGAGCTCGGAGGGCGAATCGGGCGTCAGCATCAGGCACGCGTTGGAGCGGAGGGTGGCGTTGCGGAGGGTGAAGTCGATGACGTCGTCGAGCCCGTTGCGGGCGATCTCTTCCTGGACCAGGATGATCTGCACGAAGGGCAGGTCCAGGCGCCGGTCCACCCGGGCCTGGAGCAGCTGCAGCGCTTCCAGGACCGACGGGGCCTGCTGGGTGAGCAGCAGGGAGTTGCCGCCGCTGCTGGAGCCGCTCAGGGGCCCGGGACCCGACAGGGCCTGGGGGTTGGCGATGTCCACGGAGACGGCCAGGGTTCCTTCCTGATCGCCAGGCTCGATACCCATTCCCAGGACGATGCCCCGGCGGTCGATGTCGGTGTAGTCCCAGCACCCTCCCAGAAGCGCAGCGCAGGCCAGCAGCGCCAGGAAACAGAAGGCACGGCCCCGCCCGGCCCGGTTCACGTGGTTCGACCCCGCCGCAGCAGGGAGGCCAGCCACAGCGTCCCGGGCAGCATCAGTTCGATGAAGGGAACGGTGGCGACGCCGGAGCGGATGGCCTCCTCCAGCTGCAGGAAGCCGGGAGGCAGCAGGGCGATGACCGCGGCGCTGGCGGCCACGATGGGGACGGCAACCTGGGGATTCCGGTCCGGGCTGACCGCGGCTGTCAGCATGTAGCCGCTGGCCACCAGCGTCAGGGCGCTGAGGTCCATGATGCTCAGCACCCAGATGATGAAGAAGATGGCGTCGACGCGTTCCACCAGCAGGCCGGGGGCGCCCACGGCCTCCACCAGTTCCAGGGTGGGCCAGGTCATGGTGCCGGCGGCCGTGCCCAGCACCGATGCGCTGGCCGTGGCCAGCAGCAGCGACAGCGCTCCCACCAGCCCCACGCCCAGCATCAGCGGCCCCACCACCCGCTCAGGCCGCCAGGCCCAGGGCAGCAGGGCCAGGAGGAGGGTGTAGCCCTGCATCTCGCCGAACAGCCGGAAGGCGGCCAGCAGCACCTTCCCCAGCGAAAACTCCGTCAGGTCCACCAGCATGGCCGGGTCGCCCCGAAGCTGGGCCAGCGCCAGCAGGACCATGATGCCCGTGTAGTAGATGGGCACCAGCAGCGCCGAGAACCTGGCCACCGGTTCGAACCCCTGCCGGGCCAGGGCGGCGGCGATGATCAGCCCCGGCACCAGCACGGCCCAGACCGGGGTGCGGTCCAGCAGTTCCAGGGTGATCAACTCGGCCGACGTCCGGTTGACCCGGGCCAGCCGCAGGGTGATGGCCAGCCCGTGCAGCACCAGGACCACCCGGCCCAGCACCGGGCCGAACAGTTCCCTCAGCAGGTCGGGGTAGGCGGGAGAACCGTGGCGGCGGACCACCGCCGCCAGCAGGTAGACGTTGAGGAAGATTACGCTGACCACCAGCAAGGTGCTGAGCCACGACCACGTGCCCGCCACCTCGATGCCGAACATGGGCCCCCGCAGCACGCCGGTCTCGATCATGGCCGTGGGCACCAGCACGGCAAAAGCCCGGTGGGGAATGCGGTCATTGGCCGTGGGCACGGTTTCCCACCCCTGCGGCCCGGTGGACCGACCCGGCCCGGGTGTCGGGCAGGTCCCGCCGCCGGTCCCCCGCCCGCCTGCGCTGCTGGGGCCCGTAGAAGGTGGGCCGCTGTTTAAAGGCCGGGATCGGCGCCCGCAGCACCATGTCCTTGTAGTCGCTGGGCGGGTAGAAGGCGAATGGCACCAGGTAGGGGATGCCGAGGCTGCGCAGGCTGACCAGGTGAGCCAGCAGCCCGGCCAGGCCCAGCAGGAAGCCGTAGATGCCCAGCACGCTGGCCATCAGCAGCAGCGGCAGGCCCAGCAGGCGGATGGACGTGCCCAGCATCAGCGACGGCGACGTGAAGGACGCCAGGCCCGTCAGGGCGATGACCACCACCATCATCTCGCTCACCAGGCCGGCCCGTACCGAGAACTCGCCGATGACGATGCCGCCCACGACGCCGAAGGTCTGGCCGATGGGCCCCGGCAGCCGGAACCCGGCTTCCCGCAGGATCTCCAGGAACAACTGCATCAGCAGCGCCTCCGCCACCACCGGCAGGGCCACGCCCTCGCGGGAATTGGCGATCTTGATGGCCAGGCGCAGGGGAAGCAGCGCCGGCGTGTAGGAGGCCACCGCCACGTACAGCGCCGGCAGGCTCAGGGCGAGACCGGTGGCGACGAAGCGGGTCACCCGCAGCAGGCTGACCACCGTCGGGCGGCTGTAGGCGTCTTCCGGCGAGTCGAACAGCGAGCTGAAGGTGGTGGGCGCCACGATGGCCAGCGGCGTGTTGTCGGTGATCAGCGCCAGGCGCCCTTCCAGCAGGGCGGCCACCACCACGTCGGGGCGTTCCGTGCGCTCCGCCTGGGGGAAGGGCGTCCACCAGCAGTCCTCGATCAACTGTTCCAGCATGCCGCTGTCCAGGACGGCGTCGATGGACACGGCCCGGAGCCGCCGCCGCATTTCCTGGAGGGCGGTACGGTTGACCACGTCGTCGATGTAGACCAGGTAGACGGCGGTTTTGCTGCGGGCGCCCACCACCAGGCGCTCGGTGCGGAGGTTGACGTCCACCAGGCGGCGCCGGATCAGCGCCAGGTTCCACACGGCCGTTTCCGTAAAGGAGTCGCGGGGACCCCGGGCCACCACTTCGATCTGGGCGTCGCTCACCGGGCGGGCCGGCGGCTTGCGGGTGGAAACCACCAGAACCCCCGGGCTTCCCGACAGGGCCACCAGCGTATCCCCGCGAAGCAGGTCGTCCAGGATCTCGTCAATGTCGAAAGAAGTCTTAACGTCGCCCGCCGCGATGTAGCGGTTCGCCAGGCGCTCCAGGGTCAGCGGCGGGGACCCGGGCCCTGCGGGAATCGACGACAGGGGCCTGATGATGAAGTCTTCGATTCGCCAGTTGGCGACCAGGTGGTCGATGAAGGTCACCAGGACGTCCTGGCCGTTGGCCAGGGCCAGGTGGCGGTAGACCACGCCCGTGGTGTCGGCCAGCGCCGCCCGCAGGATGCGCTCCAGGGCTCCCGCGTCGCGGGGCGAGCGGGCATAGCGCACGCGCTCCAGAAGCATGTTGAGGTCCCGCAGCAGCCGCCGGCTGTGCTGCCCGATGTCGCGAACGCGCTCGCCGCTCATGGGCGTAGTGTGGACAGCCGTTCCGGGGCTTACGCGGAAGGGGGAGCAGGATGGCCCACTACTTCCGGGTGGCCGCAAGGGACGAGATTCCCGAGGGCCAGGGCCGCTGTTTCACGGTGGCGGGCCGGCGGGTGGCGGTGTTCCGGGTGGACGACCGCTTTTACGCCATCGACGACCGCTGCACCCATGCCGAGGCATCCCTCAGCGAAGGCGTCGTCCGGGACTGCCAGGTGGAGTGTCCACGTCACGGCGCCACCTTTGACTTGAGGTCCGGCGAGGCCACGGCGCTGCCGGCCACGGTTCCGGTACGAACGTACCAGGTCCGCGTCGAGGGCGACGACGTGCTGGTGGCCGTCGATTGAGGGACCGGTGGCCGGCTCACGCGCCGGCCCTTGGGCCGGCCGGCCCAGGCCGTCAAGGCCGAGCGCCGGCGCCCGCCGGTACCGGGTAGGGCTGCTGCCCCTCGGGCTCGAGCCAGCGGATGAACCAGTTGACGATGGCGCGCAGGCGGTGCACCCGGTGCCAGGGCTTCCCGCTCCGCGACAGCTCATGGGTTTCGCCGGGGAAGCGCAGGAACTCGGCCTCGACGCCCTGCCTGCGCAGGGCCACGTACCACTGCTCGCCCTGCTCGATCAGGCAGCGGTGGTCTTCCTCGCTGTGGATCACCAGGGTCGGGGTGCGCACGCGGCCCACGTAGGAAATGGGCGACTGCCGCAGGTAGTCCTCGGGGTTTTCCCAGGGCGGCTGGCCGGCGCCCCAGATGCGGTCCCACCGGTACCCGCCGTCGCTGGTCCCGAAGAAGGAGTAGCAGTTGGTGACCGCCCGCATGACGCAGGCTGCCTTGAAGCGGTCCGTGTGGCCCGTGATCCAGGCGGTCATGTAGCCGCCGTAGGAGCCGCCGGCGACGCCCAGGCGCTCCGGGTCGATCCAGGGGAAGCGGGCCAGGGCGGCGTCGACCCCCGCCATCAGGTCCGCATAGTCGTTGGCGCCCCAGTTGCCGCGGATGCCGGCACAGAAGTCCTGGCCGTAGCCCTGGCTGCCCCGGGGATTGGTGTAGATGACGGCGATGCCGGCTGAGGCCAGCAGCTGGAACTCGAAGAAGAAGGCGCCGGTGTACATGGCCATGGGCCCGCCGTGGATCTGGAGCACCGCCGGGTAGCGGCGGGCGGGGTCGAAGTCCACGGGCCGGATGACCCAGCCGTCCACCAGGGGCCCTCCCTGGGCCCGGAACTGGAACTTCTCCGGCATGCTCACCTGCCTCTGGGCCAGCAGGTCCCGGTTGGCGCGGGTCAGGCGGGTCAGCGGCACGCCGTCGGCCGGCGGGGTCTCCCCCGGGCCGGGAAGCCGCGCCAGGTAAATGTCGTTGGGGCTGTCGGGCGAAGCCGCCGCTACGGCCGCCAGGCCGCACCCGGGCAGCACCGACCAGTCGAAGATGACCCGCTCGCCCCGGGTCAACTGCTGCACGCCGCCGCCGGCGACCTCGACCCGGAACAGGTGCACCTGGCCGTCCAGGCTGGCGGCGGCGTAGAGATACCGGCCGTCGGGCGACCACACGGGCCGGCCGTCGCCCCCGGCCATCTTCATGTCCAGCACCGCCTCGTTGGCGAAAGACCGGTCGAAGCCCGCCGTCAGGCAGCGGGGTTCCCCGGACCCGTCGGCCGCCGCCACCCAGAGGCAGGTGTTGGAGTACCAATCCACGGGCCGGTCATCGCCCAGGTAGGCCACCTGGCGGCCGTCGGGCGACCAGGCGGGGGAGCGGGCCGGCCCCAGGCTGCGGGTGATCTTGCGGGGCGGCTCGGAGCCGTCCACGGTGAAGACCCAGATGTCGCCGTAGTCGGCGAATTCCGCGCCGGGTTCCCGCACGGCGGCCACCGCCAGGCAGCGCCCGTCCGGTGACCACGCCGGGCTGTGATGGTCGTAGTCGCCGCCGGTGACCTGGGCCGGCAGCGGCAGCCGCTCCGGGTCGTCCACCTCCAGCGCCGCCGCCACGTCCACCACGAACACGTGGGCCCGCCGGTCCCCCAGGTAGCCCAGGCCGTCCTGCCGGTACCAGATCCGCCGGATGTGCCGGACGTCGGCATTGTAGCGGCGGTCCAGGGCATCCAGGTCGCTGCCGTCCTGCTGGGGCCCGTCATTGTGCGGGCCGTCCCTGCCCGGGCCGTCCTCGCGCCCCGCCCCGCGGGCGGGCCGCAGCCCCTCGGGTCCGACGCGAGCCACGAAAGCCAGGCGCCGGCTGTCGGGCGCCCAGGCGATCTCGCCCGGCGCTTCCCGGATGAAGGTCACCGGCCGGGCCTCGCCGCCGTCGGCGGGCATCACCCAGATCTGGGTGCGGCCTTCGGCGCCGTCGCCGGGGGTGGTGCGCAGGAAGGCCAGCAGGCGGCCGTCCGGGGACCAGCGGGGGCTGCGGTCGCTGGGCCCGGCGGTGAAAGGTTTCGGCTGGCCGCCGGGCCCACCGAGGGCGCCGGGCCCGCCCGGAGCGCCCGGCGTGCCCGCGGCGCTGCCGGCGCCCGCCACGGTGCCGGTGAAGATCCGCGACCGGTAGACGTTCTCCCTGGCGTCGATGACGGTGTGGACCCAGGCGAGGCGCGTGCCGTCCGGTGAAAGCTGGGGATCGCCCACGAACTGGAAGCGCAGCAGGTCTCGGGGCTCGAAGCCCGGCACAGGCAACCCTCCCGGCGACTGCAGGATCCGGCGGGACTCGGAGCACTGCCCGGGACAAAGTTCGTCGCAAGGGCGCCGTCGCCTGCCGTTTTCCGCTGCCGGCAGGCGGCAGGGATTCGGCGTCCCTCTCTGGAACTTACCAACCAAACGGTTGGTTGACAGCTTCAGGGTGCGGCACACCGGGATCAGCATCGCGAGGTGGAGCACCGTGTCCTGGACCGCGTCGTACGACCAGCGCCCGTGGGTACGCCTCTACCAAGGCGCCGTGAAGCCCTCGCTGGATTATCCTGACATACCCCTCTACCGGTTCCTGGAGGACTCGGCAGTCGAGTTTCCCGAGCATCCGGCCGCCCTGTTTTTCGGGCGGCCGCTGCTTTACCGGGACCTGAAGCAGCAGGTGGACCGCTTCGCCGGCGCGCTGGCGCGCCTGGGAGTCCGCAAGGGCGACCGGGTGGCGCTGATGTTCCCCAACTGCCCGCAGGCGGTCATCGCCTACTACGGCGCCCTGCGGCTGGGCGCCGTGGTGGTGCAGTTGAGTCCCATCGCGTCGGCGCGGGAACTGGCCTTCCAGCTGGAGGACTCCGGCGCCCGCATCCTGGCGACGGTGGACGCGGTGGCTGGCCACACGGGGCGGCTGCTGGACGAAGGCCGGCTCGACCATCTGATCGTGGGCCGCATCAGCGACTACCTGCCCGGCGTGCTGCGGATACTCTACCCGCTCAAGGCCCGGCGGGAGGGCCAGCCGCCGCCGCCGTCGGGACCGCAGGTGTACGACTGGCAGTCGCTGCTGGCCGGGGCGCCGCCGCCGCCGCCGGTGGACATCGATCCCCACGAGGACCTGGCCCTGATCCAGTACACCGGCGGCACCACCGGCACGCCCAAGGGCGCCATGCTCACCCACCGCAACCTGGTCTGCAACACGCTTCAGGCGGTGGCGTGGTTCCCGGGCCTGGAGCGGGGCCGGGAGCGGATCCTGGCGGTCCTGCCCTTCTTTCACGTGTACGGGATGACCGTGTGCATGAACTTCGCCATGGCCACGGCGGCCACGCTGCTGCTGCTGCCGCGCTTCGACCTGGACTCGGTGCTCAAGACCATCAACCGCTACCGGCCGACCCTGTTCCCGGGGGCGCCCACCATGTACGTGGCCATCAACAACCACCCGCACGTGCAGCGGTATGACCTGCGGTCGATTCGCGCCTGCATCAGCGGAGCCGCACCGCTGCCCGTGGAAGTGCGGGAGCGGTTCGAAGCGCTGACCGGCGGCCAGCTGGTGGAAGGGTACGGCTTGACCGAAGCCTCGCCGGTAACCCACTGCAATCCCTTCTGGGGCGAGGTGCGGGCCGGAAGCATCGGGCTGCCGTTCCCCGACACCGATTGCCGGATCGTCGACCCGGAAACCGGCGAGGACGTCCCCCTGGGCCAGCCCGGCGAGCTGCTGATCCGCGGGCCCCAGGTGATGAAGGGCTACTGGAACCGGCCGGAAGAAAACGCCCGGGCGCTGCGGGACGGCTGGCTCTACACCGGCGACGTGGCCCGCATGGACGAGGACGGCTACTTTTACATCGTTGACCGGCTCAAGGAGATCATCATCGCCGGCGGCTTCAACATCTACCCGCGCGAGGTGGAGGAGGTCCTTTACGAGCACCCGGCCGTCAAGGAGGCGGCCGTCATCGGCGTTCCCGACCCCTACCGGGGCGAGACGGTCAAGGCGTTTGTGGTCCTGAAGCCCGGCGCCCGGGCCACGGCCGACGACATCATCGCCTTCTGCCGGGAGCACCTGGCCCGGTACAAGGTCCCGACCCATGTGGAATTCCGTGACGATCTGCCCAAGAGCCTGGTGGGGAAGGTCCTGCGGCGGGTGCTGGCCGAGGAGGAGGCGGCCAAGCGGGCCCAAACCGGCGCCTGAACACCGGGGGCGGCCGGTTTGCGGCCGCCCCCAGGTTTTCCGGCACGTCGCGGTCGTCAGGCACGAGGCGCGGTCGGCGCGCCGCCGGCCAGCTGCTGTTCGGCCAGCTGGATCATGCGGCGCACCATGTGCCCGCCGACGGCGCCGTTCAGGCGCGACGGGACGTCGCCCAGGTAGCCCTGGTAGTTGGGCAGGCCCAGTTCGGCCGCCACTTCGTACTTCAGCTGGTCCAGGGCCTGGCGCGCGTTGGCGACGACGATGCGGTTGCTCTGCTGGCCCTGCGCCACGGGCGTCACCTCCGTGGGCCTAGTTTGCCCCTGCTCCAAAGCGCTACGTTGACGACTCCTTGGAGCGGTGCCAGGTCTGGGCGGCGCTTGCGGGGCCATGCGGGCATGGGATAATACGGTCAGCGCAGCGATGTGAAACCGGCCCGTTCAGCCTTTGATGGGAGGCTGCCCGTTGCGTTTCACATTTTACGGCCTGCTGAGCCTTGGGCTGACGCTCCTAATGGTATATTTCGGCGGTGCCGTGCTGCTCAGCAGCATCACGTCGCCCCAGGCCGGCGACTGGCTGGTGGACGGTCGCTACGTGATCCTGACGGCGTCCCGGTACCCGGCCGGCACCGTGACCCATTTCGATTTCAAAGCCATGACGCCGTCGCGCAACGGCGGGTTTTTCCTGATCAGCGGCGGCGACGTTTTCGCCGCCGTCCACGACCGGCCCGGCTGCCTGCTGGAATACCGGCCCGTCCAGGACGACCTGTACAATCCCTGCACGCAGCGGTCGTACCGCATCGCTGCCGTCCTGGACGGCAGCGCCCAGGGACCCGACCTGCGGCTGCTGCCCCTGGTCCTGGAAGACGGCGGCCGCCTGCGCATCGACGTGTCCGGCGCGCTGACCATCCGCTGACGGCGGCTGCGGGGCGGCAGCCGCCCGGACCCCCGGCCGTCACGTCCCGCCGGCAGTCTCTCGTGCGGCAGCGCCGGCGGTCACTCGTCCAGCAGGTAGATGGAGTTCTGCTCCCAGATCCTTTCCAGGATCTCCAGCGTCCGCTGGGTTTCCGTCCTGCGCCGCAGGGCCAGCGCGGTGATCAAGGCGTTGGCCACGCTGAGCGGCGCCACCAGCGAGTCGGCGAAGGACACCATGGGCGTGTGGGCCGTCAGCGACACGTCGGCGATGCGGGCCATGGGCGACACCACCGAGTCGGTGATGGCCACCCTGGCCGCGCCGCGGTCCCGGGCAAGCTTAAGAACGTCGTAGGTGAGCCGGCTGTACCGCGGAAAACTGACGGCCACCACCGCGTCGCTGCCACCCAGGTCCACCAGGCGCTCGAACATGATGCTGGCGTCGTCCAGCGGGATCACGTGGGGCCGCAGGTATGACAGGTAAAAACTGAGGTAATAGCTGACCGCCGCGGCACTGCGCTGGCCCACCACGAACACCCGGGTCGCTCGCTCGATGATGTCCAGGGCGCGGCGGAAAGCCTCGGGCTGAAGGTCCTGGAGGGTGGCCCGGATGTTGTCCATGTCCGTGCGCAGGACCCGCTCCAGGACGCCTTCCGGGGCGTCCTCGTCGGCTTCGGTCAGTTCCAGGCGCTCGGCCGCCGTCAGCTGGGCGCGGACGCCCTCCTGCAGGGCCCGCTGCAGGTGGCGGTAGCCCGGGTAGCCCAGGGCCGCGGCGAACCGCACCACGGTGGACTCGCTGACGCCCACTGCCCGGCCCACCCGGGCGGCGGTCATGAAGGCGGCGCGGTTGGCGTTGGCCAGGATGTACTCGGCGATGCGGCGGTGAGCGCCGCTGAGCTGCTCGTAGCGGGCGTCCACCCGCTCGCGGAAGTCGTTGCGGTTGGCCAGGGGCCGACCTCCTTACCCTGAACGGCCGGCCCCCGGCCCGAAGGTCACTTCACCCAACCACGGGCACGCATGGCGCCGGCCAGGCGGTCGATGGCCACGCCGTAGGCCGCGGGCCGCAGCGGCTGGTTGATCCGGCGGGCCCTGTCGGCCACCTCGGCGTAAACCGTCTTCATTTTCGCTTCCAGCCGCCGCTGTACCTCTTCCGCCGTCCAGGACAGGCGGCTGCGGTTCATGGCCCATTCGAAGTACGAAACGATCACGCCGCCGGCGTTGGCCAGGATGTCGGGCACCACGGTGATGCCGCGGGCGGCCAGGATCTCATCGGCCTCGACGGTGGTGGGGCCGTTGGCCCCTTCCACCACCAGGCGGGCCTGGATGGCGCCGGCGTTGCCGGCGTGGATCTGGCCCTCCAGCGCGGCGGGCACCAGCACGTCCACCGGCAGCAGCAGCAGTTGATCCCGTTCGATCTCCCGGCCGCCGGCAAAGCCCTTGACCGTGCCGGTCCGGTCCACGTGCAGCCGCAGTTGTTCGATGTCGAGCCCGTCGGGGTTGTAAACGGCGCCGAACACGTCGGACACCGCCACCACCCGGGCGCCGCCCTGGGCGAAGTAGCGGGCCGCGTAGGAGCCGACCTTGCCGAAGCCCTGGACGGCCACCGTGGTGCCGGGCACGCTGCGGCCCAGGTCGTGCAGGGCCTCGCGGCCGGCGAAGAAGATGCCCAGGCCGGTGGCCTCGGCCCGCCCGGGGATGCCGCCCAGTTCCAGCGGCTTGCCGGTGAAGGCGGCAGGCTCGAAAGAGCCCGTAATCTGGGCGTACTCGTCCACCATCCAGGCCATGACCTGGGCCGAGGTGCCCACGTCAGGCGCCGGGATGTCGCGGTCCGGGCCGATGTGGGGCGCCAGGGCGCGCACGTAGCCCCGGGACAGGCGTTCCAGCTCTCCCGGGGAGAGGGAGCCCGGATCGCACACCACCCCGCCCTTGCCGCCGCCGTAGGGCAGGTCGGTCAGGGCGCACTTGATGGTCATCCACATGGCCAGCGCTTTGACCTCGTCGACGTTGACGGCAGGGTGGAAGCGGATGCCGCCCTTGGCCGGTCCCAGCACGTCGCAGTGCTGGGCGCGGTAGCCGGTGAACACCTCCAGCGACCCGTCGTCGCGCCGCACGGGGATGGCCACCTCGTAGACCCGCGCGGGCTGCAGCAGCAGCTGGACCACCTCGTCCGAAGCGCTGCTGAAGCGGGCGCCGTCGATGATCTGGCGCCGGGCGGCTGACAGGGGATCGGCGGCGGTTTCAGCACCCGCCTGTTCCGACTGCGCGAGGACCATGTTCGAGCCCCCTCTGCCTGCAGGTTTTCCGCAAATGGGCCTGCAGGTTTTCTTGATTCTATGTTACCGCGTGCAGGCAAACTTGCAATCGGCGCTTCTGGTAGACTCGGGAGAGGGCGGAGGTGTTCCCCTTGGTGGATCGCGAGCAGGTGCTGGCTGCCCTGAAACAGGTCAAGGACCCCGAAATCCCCATCAACATCGTGGACCTGGGCCTGGTGTACCGGCTCGACATCAGCGACGACGGCGTGGTCGACATGGACATGACGCTGACGACCCTGGGCTGCCCGGCAGCGCCCCAGATCCTGGAGGCCGCCCGCCTGGCCGTGGAGTCGGTGGAAGGCGTGCGCGAGGCGCGGGTCAACCTGGTGTGGATGCCGCCCTGGACTCCCGACCGCATGTCCGAGCGGGCCAAGAGGGCCTTGGGCCGCGCCTGATGGAGCGCCGCTTGCTGGAGGTGGCGCGCCGGGCCGCCCACGAGGCCGGGCGGCTGCTGCTGGAAGCCCACGGGCGCGTCGCCCACGTGGAGACCAAGAGTTCCTACGCCGACCTGGTGACCGAGGTGGACCGGGCCGCCGAGCGGGTCATTGCCGGCGCCATTGCCCGGGAGGCCGGTCCCGGCCACGAGGTGCTGGGGGAAGAGGCCTTCGCCGCCGGCGCCGCCCCGGTGACCTCGCTGGATGACCTGGCGGCCGTGCCGCACCTGTGGGTGGTGGACCCGCTGGACGGGACCACCAACTTCGTCCACGGCGTCCCCTTCTTTGCCGTGTCCATCGCCTACCTGTGCCGCGGCGAGACGCGCTTCGGGGTCATCCACGACCCCGTGCGGGACACGTGGTACGAGGCGGTGCGCGGGGCCGGCTTCATGGAGAACGGGCAGCCGCGGCGGGTGTCCGCCGAGGAAACCCTGCGCCGCAGCCTGCTGGCCACGGGGTTCCAGTACGACGCCGCCGGCGAGGGCCGGCTCAACCTGCGCCACTTTGCCGCCGTGGCGCGCCAAAGCCGGAACGTGCGGGCTTTGGGCAGCGCCGCCCTGGCCCTGGCGCTGGTGGCGGCGGGCCGCCTCAGCGGCTTCTGGGAACTGCGGCTCGGCCCGTGGGACGTGGCCGCCGGCGTGCTGATGATCGAGGAGGCGGGCGGCCGCGTCACCCACCTGGACGGCAGCCCCTTTACCCTGGGGCGCCGGGGCGACATCGTGGCCAGCAACGGCCGGATCCACGATGCGCTGCTGGCGGTGCTGGCCGGGGTGGAAGCGGGCGACGCCGGTTGAAGGTCTTCCTGTGGTTTGTGGACGGGCTGGGCCTGGGGCCCGACGACCCCCGCGTCAATCCCCTGGCGGCCGGGTCCTACCCGGCGCTGGAACGGCTGCTGGCCGGCCGTCCCGTAGCCTTCGCAGGCTGGCGCCCGAGCCCTGAGGGTCCCGGCGCCGCGGCCGCCGTGGACGCCGCCCTGGGGGTGCCGGGACTGCCCCAGAGCGCCACGGGCCAGACGGCCCTTCTCACCGGCCGCAACGCCCCGGCGGTGCTGGGGCGTCACGTCAACGGCTACCCGACGCCCACCCTGGTGCGGCTGCTGCAGTCGGGCAACCTGTTTACGCACGCTGTTCGCGCGGGGCTGCGGGCCACGTTTCTCAACGCCTTCGGTCCCGGGTACCTGCAGCTGCTGGCCCGCTACAAGGAGGAACACGGCTGGCCCAGCACGGCGGAGCAGGGGGCGGTGCTGGCCGCAGCGCGGGACCTGCCGGTGGAGCAGGTGCCAGCCCGCCTGCGCCGGCGCCGCTTCCGGCCTTCGGTCAGCACCGTGGCCGTGGACGCAGCCGGCCTTCCCCTGCGCGGTCCCGCGGACCTGGAGCGCGGCCTGGCGGTGCCCCACGACATCACGGGCGAGTTCTTCGGCGGCTGGGCGTCGTTGACGGTGGAGGAGGCGGCGGAGGCGGCGCTGCGGGTCTGGGACGACCACGACCTGACCTTCTTCGAGTTCTTCATGACCGACCTGGCCGGCCACAGCCAGGACCGGGCCCGGGCGGAGGAACTGCTGGCGCGCCTGGACCGGTTCGCCGGCCTGCTGCTCGGGGCCATGGACCCGCGGCGGCACCTGCTGGTGCTGGTCAGCGATCACGGCAACGTGGAGCGCCTGGACCAGCGTACCCACACCGACAACCCGGTACCCTTCGCCGCCTGGGGCGCCGGCGCCGGGGACCTGGTGGCCGGCGCCGCCGCCATCACCGACGTGACGCCGCGGCTGCTGGCGCTGCTGGGCGTGGACTCGCCCGGCGACGGAGGCGATGCGGTGCCGCCGCGCCGTGCCACCCGCGGGGCCTGAGGTTCAGCCGGCCAGTTCGGCGGCGCGGTGCCCGTCGATGCGCTCCACCAGTTCCCCTGCCTCGTTCCAGCGTCCAGCCAGCACGAAGGGGTCGTGGTAGAAGGTCACCCACCATCCCCGGCTGCGGGCGCGCTCCAGCCACATCTGCTTCTGATGGACCGAATCCAGGGGGTAGTTGTCGTAGGCCATGACCCACAGCGGGTTGTCGTGGGCGTGGGTGGGCTGCAGGTCGGCCATGTGCAGGACGGTCTCGCCCTCGGACTCCATCAGCACCACCTGGTGGCCGCGGGTGTGGCCGCCGGTCAGCACCAGGCGGATGCCGGGCACCACCTGGACCTCGCCGTCCACGGTCTCGAACAGCCCCCGGTCCAGCACGGGCCGCAGGTTGTCGGCCCAGTAAGTGTTGACGCTGCGGATGTTGGGCGACAGGGCGTCTTCCAGTTCGCGGCGCTGCACCAGGTACCGGGCCCGGGGGAAGGCAGGCTCCAGCCGGCCGTCCTCGCCCGCCAGCACGTTGCCGGAGCAGTGGTCGAAGTCCAGGTGGGTCAGGATCACGATGTCGATGTCGTCGCGGGTGAGGCCCGCCTGGGCCAGCGACGCCTCCAACCCGCTGGGTCCCCGCACGCCGAAGTTGCGGCGCTGCTTGTCGGTCAGCCGGTTTCCCAGCCCGGTCTCGATCAGCACCCGGGCATCGGGCGTGGTCACCAGCAGCGGCCGGGCGCAGAGAGGAATGAAGTTCTGCTCGTCGGCCGGGTAGCGCCGCCGCCAGAGGATGCGCGGCACCACGCCGAACATGGCGCCCCCGTCCAGGTGGAAGTCATTGTCGTACAGCCAGCGGATGGTGATCCTGCCCACCTGCAGTTGGCTCACGGTCGCGCCTCCTTTGTGCCGGTCCGCCCCGGGCCCTCGGTCCTCGCGGCCGGTTCCGGGCCCTCGGTCCTCGCGGCCGGTCCGGGACCGGCGTCCATGGGGCCGGTGCGGGCCCGATAGCCCCGGGCCGGTCCGGATCCCTGCTCATAGGCCCTACGGGGTACGCATACGGGGTAGATGGACGCGAGCCCTGCCGGGCCGGGGGTTGACCGATGCTGGTGGTGCGAGTTCCCAAGGCGCTGGCCGCGGCCGCGGCGGTGGTGCTGGCGGCGGCCGCCTGGTTCTGGTGGGGCGGCGGGCAGGGCGGTCCGCCCGCCGACGGCCGGTGCGGCGCCGGCGCGGAAACCGACGAGGAGCAGCCGACCGCCGGCCCCGCGATCCCGGTGCAGGTGGACGACGACGGCCCCATCCGGGTCCAGGACCCGGATCGGCTGCGGATCTTCATCGACCGCTACACCCAGACCCTGACGCTGTATGAGGG
>PKRI01000068.1 GCA_017577485.1 Bacillota bacterium
GCCTGGTGGAGCCCCAGACGCCCACCTCCACACGGGTGCCGTTCTCCGACATGCCCAACTGGCCGTAGAAGCCCTGGTTGCCACCCCACCGGGCGCCAACGGCGACTTCCTTGCCCTGGTACTCAAGGCCCAGCGACCAGGGGCCAGGAAGGCTGACCTCACCGGTCAGAAACGCCTGGTTCGTGCTTTCTTCGCCGAGCAGGGCCCCCACGGAGACCCACACGTTTTGCGCGGCCGCCGGGACGGGATTGGCCGCAAAGGCCAGCGCGCACACGGCCAAGATGACGGCGAACAATGCCGAGCGGCGCACTGTAAGACCTCCTCCTGATGTTCACTAGCTGGATGATGTGCCGTCTGCCGGGTCACGGCGGCAGGCGGGTCCATGGTGTAATTCTGGGCCAAATTGGGCAATCCTTCCAGCGCCCGAAACCGGGTGCAGCGCCCCGCCCGCCTCCAGGGCGCAATTCCGTCGCCTCCACGTGCCCCAAGCCGGAATCGAGGCGCCGCGTCCCACATACGCCTTACGTGTCGCCTGAAGAAATGGAGGGAGGTTGCATGCCCCCGGGCGGCCCGCGCCGCAGGATGGTCGTGATCGGGCTCCCGGCCCGCCTGGTGCGCCTTGGGCGCGGACTGTGGCGCCGGCGGTTCGCCGGGTTGGTGGCGTTGGCCTTGAGCGTGGCGGCCTGGGCCCTCGCCAGCCGCACGGGCGGCGAGGGGCTCTGCGGTTGGCCCGGTGCCGCGGCCGCCCCGCGGTCCGGGCCCGTCTACGAGGACGGGCTGCCATGGGCGCGCCGGCCCTCGCCGGAACTCGTGGCGCTCCAGGAAGCCACCGGCGCCGTGCGCCTGGTGGGGGCGTTCATGGTCAGCTTCCCCGATCCCCTTTTTGAGGAAACCGAAAACGTCGCGGTCGCGGCCGGCTACCTCGCGGGCACCGTGCTGCAGCCGGGCCGGGTCGTGTCGTTCAATGCTACCCTCGGGCCCTATACGTCCGACCGGGGCTACCGGCCGGGCCCGTCCTATGCGGGCGGGCGCCTGGTCCCGAGCACCGGCGGCGGCGTGTGCAAAGTGTCCACCGCCCTGTACAACGCCGCCGTCATGGCCGGCGTGACCGTCGTGGAACGCCACCCCCACAGCATGCCGGTGCCCTACGTGCCGCCGGGCCGGGACGCGGCGGTGGCCTGGGGCTACAAGGACCTCCGCCTGCGGGTGGACGGCGATGCGCCGGTTGTCGTCTGGGCCGCGGCGGAAGGGAACACCGTGTATGTGGCCTTGTACGGCAGCTACGACCCGCCGCGCGTCGAGTGGCACCAGGAAGAGCTCGCCCGCACGCCTTTTCCCACCATCCGCCGCCCCAACCCCGGGCTTGCCGCAGGTCAGGAGCGGGTCGTCATCGAGGGGATCGACGGCGTCACCGTGCGCACCGCGGTGACCGTGGCCTACCCCGGCCGGACGCCGGAGCGCCGTGAGCTGGGCACTGACCAATACCGGCCCCTGCCCCGGATCGTCGAGTACGGGCCCGGCGGCTGACGTAGCGGAGGGCCGCCGCGGTAGTCAGCGGGCCTGTTGGCGCTGCCCGATGGCCCGCCGCACCGCGGGCGCCACCACCGTGCCAAACAGCTCGATAGACCGCAGCACCTTGTCGTGGGGGATCGAGCCCACCGTCATCTGCAAGAGGAACCGGTCGTGGCCGAAGATCTCGTGCTGGTACAGGATCTTCTCGATGACCTGCTGCGGGCTGCCGATGAAGTCGGCGCCCCGCAAAGTCGCGGACGCCTCCAGCTGCGCCCGGGTCATCGGCGCCCAGCCCCGCTCGCGGCCGATGCGGTCCATCTGCAGTTTCCACGCGGGGTAGGCCAGGTCCATGGCCTCCTGGGACGTGTCGGCGATGAAACCGTGGGAGTTGATGCTGAGGCGCGGCGGCGCATGGCCGGCCTGCCGGGCCGCCTCCCGGTGCAGGTCCGCCAACACGCGGAACCGCTCGGCAATCCCGCCGATAATGCCGATGGCCATGGGCAGCCCCAGCCGCCCGGCCCGCACGGCCGAGCTGGGCGTGCCGCCGACGGCCACCCACACCGGCAGCGGGTTTTGCACCGGCCGCGGGTAGACACCCAGGTTGTCGATGGGCGGGCGGTGCCGCCCGCGCCAGGTGATCCGCTCGGACTCCCGGAGCTTCAAGAGGAGCTCGAGCTTCTCCTCAAAGAGCTCCTCGTAGTCGGCCAGGTCGTAGCCAAACAGCGGGAACGACTCGATGAAGGAGCCGCGGCCGACCATGATCTCCGCCCGGCCGCCGCTGATGAGGTCAAGGGTGGCGAAGGCCTGGAACACCCGCACCGGGTCGTCGGAGCTGATGACGGACACGGCGCTGGTGAGGCGGATGCGCTTGGTGCGGGCGGCCGCCGCGGCCAGCACCACCGCCGGGGCCGACGCCAAGTACTCGGGCCGGTGGTGTTCGCCGATGCCGAAAACGTCGAGACCCACCTCGTCCGCGAGCCGGATCTCTTCCAGCAAATTGCGCATGCGCTCTTCCGGAGAGAGCGTCTTCCCGGTGGGCGCGATGGGTGTGTTCTCCACAAAGGAGTAAATGCCAAGCTCCATGGCTCCAGCTTGCCCCGCCCGGGGCAGGGGCACTCCTTTCCTCCCTTGTCTTCGCCTGCCGGCGTGGCCGTACCTGCGGGCTTTTCGCCTGCGGCCGGGCCGCGCCCCTGGGGCGTTGGCCAGGGATATTGTATCATAGTCCGCGTGCCCACCGATGGCCCGCAGGAGGTGTGCGCCGTGCGGCTGCCCGAGTTTCGCCTCGAGCGCTACTTCGCCCGCTATGAATTCAACGTGAAGCACGTGCTGTGCGCTTCGGACTGCCAGTCGCTCACCGTAGGGGAGCTCTTGGACCTGGAGCCCGGGGCCAGAGAGGAGCTGGAACGTCTCTGGC
>PKRI01000069.1 GCA_017577485.1 Bacillota bacterium
CTGCCGGGCAGGGCCACGATCCACACATCTCCGGCCAGCCCGGCGAAGAAGGGGCCGCCGGGCTTCAGGTCCACCCGGCCCGCCACGCGGCGCACGCCCAGGTCCAGCCAGGTCCGGTGCACCCGGTCCCGGGCGCCCACGGAAACGCCGCCGGTGGTCACCACCACGTCGCAGCCCGAGGCCAGGGCGGCGCGCAGGGCGTCCCTGAGCGCCGCCGGGTCGTCGCCGGCGATGCCCCGTTCCTCCACGGCATAACCGGCCCGGCGCAGGTCGGCGGCCAGCGCCGGTCCCGTGGCGTTGAAGATCTTGCCCGGCGGCAGGACGCCGGCGGCGCCCACCGCCACCACCTCGTCGCCGGTGGCCAGCAGCGCCACCCGCGGGCGGCGGTGGACCCGCACCCGGTCGATGCCCGCCGCCGCCAGGCCGGCCAGGGCGTGGGCGGTGACAGGGCGGCCGGCGGCCAGCAGCGGCGCGCCGGCGGCCAGGGTCTCGCCGGGGCGTACCACGTGGTCCCGCGTTCCCAGCTCCGTGACCAGGATGCCTCCGCGGCCGTCGCGGCGGGCGTGCTCCAGGGGGATGACCCGGTCGGCGCCGGCAGGCAGCGGCGCGCCGGTGACGATGGACCAGGCCTCGCCGGGGCCCGGTCCCTTCCCGGGAGGCTGCCCGGCACGGGCGCTGCCCGTCACCCGCAGCCGCACCGGGCGGTCGGGCCGCGCCGCGGCCACGTCGGCCGTGCGGCAGGCGAAGCCGTCCATGGCGGCGTGGGCCAGGCGGGGAAGGGATTCCGGGGCCCAAACGTCCACGGCCGCCGACCGCCCGGCGGCCCGGTCCAGGGGCACTTCCTCGGCCGGCAGCGGCCGCGCGGCGGCCAGCAGGCGGGCCAGGGCGTCGTCCAGGGCCAGCACGTCCCGCCACCCCTCTCCTGCCAGCGGCATACGCAGGCGGCCCAGGCGATCCTGCCTGGCGACAGGGTCCCGCCGGCCCCGGCGCGAATGCCCGGGCAGGGGGTCGGGTCCATGGAGGGACCGAGGCCGGCCGGCGTCATCCTGGCCGGCGGCCGCAGCCGCCGCCTGGGGACCGACAAGGCCCTGCTGCGCCTGGGCGGGCGAACCCTGCTGGAACACGCGGCGTCCGCCCTGGGCTCCCTGTGCGCCCCGCTGATCATCGCCGGGCGGGTGCCGGCCACGGCCGTCGACCAGGGCGTGATCTGGGCCGCCGACCTCCGGCCGGGCGCGGGACCCCTGGCGGGCCTGGAGGCGGGACTCGCGGTGGCGCCGCAGGGCTGGGTGGCCGCCGCCGCCTGCGACCAGCCCTTCCTCCGGCCGGCGCTGCTGGCGCTGCTCTGGTCCCGGGCAAGGCGGTCCACCGCTGGCGCCGTCATCCCCGTGGTGGGAGGCCGGCCGCAGCCCTTCCCCGGTTTCTACCACACCTGCCTGCGGCCCTTGGTCGCCCGGGTGCTGGAGGCCGGGCCCGCGCCGGTGCGGGCGCTGTTCGACCTGATTGCGGTGGAGACCGTGGACGAAGCGGAGATCCGCACGGTGGACCCCGACCTGCGCAGTTTCCACAACGTCAACACGCCGGAGGCCTACCGGGAAGCCCTGGCTCTGGGGCCGCCGGGGAAGGAGCGGTGCCCGTGAAGGAGGCGGTGCGCCGCGCCGCGGCCAGGGTGGACATCCTGGAAGTGCGGGGCGCTGAGGCCCGCCGGCGCCGGGACGCGGTGGCGGTGGAGGAGCCGCTGGAGATCCGCGTCTGCCCGGCCGATGGGCCGTGGGTGGCGGCGGCCGTCACCATGCGCACGCCCGGCGCCGATTTCGAACTGGCGGCGGGATTTCTCTTCACCGAGGGCGTGCTGGATCATCCCGCCCAGGTCCAGGCCATCACCTACTGCACCGATCCCGGCGTCGAGCAGCGGTACAACATCGTCAACGTCCACCTCAGGCCCGGCGCCGCCTGGGACCCGGGGCGGCTGCAGCGGAACTTCTACGTGGCCTCCAGTTGCGGCGTGTGCGGCAAGGCGTCCATCGACGCCGTCACGGCCCGCGGCGTGCGGGTCGCGCCGGACCCCGGCTTCGCCGTGGACGCCGCCGTGTTGCGGTCGCTGGGCCAGGCCCTGCGGGGGTCCCAGCGGGTGTTCGAACGCACCGGCGGCCTCCACGCCGCGGGGCTGTTCGACGGCGAGGGGCGCCTGCTGCGGCTGCGGGAGGACGTGGGGCGCCACAACGCCGTGGATAAGGTGATCGGCGGGGCGTTCCTGGAAGGCGCCGTTCCCCTGCGGCGCCACATCCTGATGGTCAGCGGGCGGGCCGGCTTCGAGATCGTGCAGAAGGCGGCGGTGGCCGGCGTGCCCGTGGTGGTGGCGGTGTCCGCGCCGTCCAGCCTGGCCTGTGAGGCCGCCCAGCGGTTCGGCCTGACCCTGATCGGCTTCGCCCGGGGCGACCGGTTCAACGTATACACCGGTTGGGACCGGGTCCGCACCGGCTCTTGACGGCCCCGTCCACGGCTGTTAGAATCGGCTCCAACAACCGAATCCCGGAAAGGCCATGACCGGGACGAGTAGGCGCGCACCGACGGTCCAGCGAGCCGGTGGCCGGCGGAAGCCGGTGGGTGAAAGGGCCGGCCCGAAACGGACGCGCTGAATGGCCCCGTGAGCCGCAGACCCAACGCCCGCCCGGCCGGCGGCATACGCTGAGTTCCGTAGGGGCGGGTCAGTAGGCTCTGACGGAACCCCCACCGTGAAAAGGGGGAGGGTATCGGCCCCGGACCGCCGGCGGCCCGTACCCTGCAGAGTGCGGCCGCCGCGTGCGGCCGAACCCGGGTGGCCGGTCGCTTATCAACTACTGAGCCTGCCGCGGAAACGAGAGGGGGAGACTGCGGTGGGTCGCGTG
>PKRI01000016.1 GCA_017577485.1 Bacillota bacterium
CTGTGGTGGCGCCCCCCCGCCGCACCCCGCCGATCCGGTCCGCCGGTCGGTCGGAACAGTCCGGTGACCATGCCCCCCCCTCTTCGGCGGGCGGGGGCGCCGTCCTGCCGCCCCCGCCTCACGCCGGCTCCAGGTCGCAGTACACCATGCCCTGCCGCTCCACCACCCGCCCGCGCCGGACGGCCACCGGGCGGCTGAATACAGGCCCGTCCCAGGCAAACGTGTGAAACTCGCCGCGCTCGCCGCAGGGATCCACGCCGGCGGGCAGCCCGGCCAGCAGGCGGCGGTCGTAATCCCGGCCGGCCAGGGAACGGTCCAGGCGGGCCGGATCCAGGGCGACCACCACCGCCCGGAACCCGGCGTCGATGACGGCGCGGGCCGTTTCGCCGGTGTCCCGCCCCCACAGGGGGAACACCGCCCGGCGGCCCAGCGCCGCCATCTGCCGCTCCCGGTAAGCGCGGACGTCCTCCAGGAACAGGTCGCCGAAGGCGACGCACCGCACGCCCGCGCACTCGGGCCTGGCCAGCGCCTCCGCCACCCGCGCCTCGTAGACCTCGTTGGAGCATCCCGGCGGGATCTCCACCTCGGTGACCGGCAGGCCCAGGGCCGCAGCCTGCCGGGCCAGCAGGCTGCGCCGCACCCCGTGGATGCTGACCCGGTCATACCCGGTGGTGACGGTGGTCAGCAGCCGCACCACCCGCCAGGCGGGATCCCG
The DNA here is from genome assembly GCA_017577485.1 of Bacillota bacterium. Classification (GTDB taxonomy): domain Bacteria; phylum Bacillota; class Sulfobacillia; order Thermaerobacterales; family RSA17; genus RSA17. Next base: position 716 of record PKRI01000016.1, read on the forward strand.
GGCCAGGACCCACAGCGCCAGGGCGGAATCCTTTCCGCCGCTCCACGACAGCATCACGGGCTCGGACACGCGCACCACCCCTTCCCCCGGGCCGGTAATTCTCCTGTAACACGCCCGCACCCGATCCTGCCTCCCCGCACCCCCCGATCCGCCGCCCGCCCCCCGAAGGCGGGTACGGAACCATCTTCCTGGAAAGGGGTGTGGCGATGTTCCCAGCGCTGCATCAGCGCCGCCCGGCACGGTGGGCCGCCGCAGTGGCCGCCGTCACCGTCCTCAGCCTGGCCGCGGCCCTGATGGCGCCGGTCCCGGTGGCGGCCAAGAACGGGGCTGTGGGTCCCGTCTCCCGCGGGCCCTCGGTGCTGGCCGCCTGGATCTTCCTGGACATGGACCCGAGCCACTGGGCCGCGCCCTTCGTGGGTCCCATGCACCGCCTGGCAGTGATCCGCGGCTACCCCGACGGCCGCTTCTACCCCAACAAGTCCGTCTCCCAGGTGGAAGCGCTGGTCATGGTGCTGCGCGCCCTGGGGTATGACGAAGACGAACTGGACCCCACCGCCCGCTACCGCGGGCTGCCCCGGGCCGCGGCCTGGGCCGAGCCCTACGTGGCCCTGGCCGACGACATCGGCCTGCTGGACGAACTGCCGGGCTTCAACCCGCAGAAGGCGGCCAGCCGGGCCTGGGTGGCGGCCCTGCTGGTGGCGGCCGCCGGCGTCGATGAGGAGGCCGTCGAGGAAGCCCTGGGCCTGGCACCGTTCCGGGACATGGACGACGTGCCCCCTGAAGTGCGGGTGATGGTCCGCCTGGCTGCCGCCCTGGGTTGGTTCCAGGGGTATCCCGGCAACTGGTTCCAGCCCAACCGGCCTGTGACCCGGGCGGAGATGGCGGCCCTGATCGCCCGGTTCCTGGATTACGAAGACCTCCCGGCGCTGGACGGCGTCGTCCGGGGCACCATCGTCGAGGTTGACGATGAGGGAGTGACCCTCCGCGAGAGGTCGGGCACGCGGACCTACCGCTTCGCCCGTGAGGTCACCGTGGTGGTCAACGACCGCCTGGCCGGCATCGACGACCTGGCACCGGGCATGAAGGCCTGGGCCCACGTGGTCGACCGGGAGATCGTCCACATCAGCGCCCGCGGCAAGGCGGCGCAGCCCGCGACCTTCCAGGTGACCGGCGTCATCGAGCAGTTGCGGGCCAGCGGCAGCACCCTGCGCATCCGCGTCGACGGCCAGACCTACGACGTCGACCCCAAGGTGAAGGTCTACAACGCCAACAACCGGCCCATCGGCTTCAAGGACCTGCAGGTGGACTGGGAAGTCCAGATGCGGGGCGAGGTCCGCAACGGCAGGAAGGTCGTGACCGAGATCCGCGTCCTGGACGAGGGCGTGGTGGAACGGGTCGTCAAGGCCACCGTCTACCACGTCGACGTCGATGCCGAGAAACTCGAGGTGGTCCTGGACGGCGGCACCCGCAAGACGCGGGTGGACGCCGAAGGCGTGCCGGTGTACCACATCGGGACCGGCGGCCAGGCCTCGAAGATCGCGTTCTACCGCCTCACGCCCGGCGACGCCCTGGAACTGGTCTACGAGAACGAGGAACTGGTGGAAATCCGGCGCACCGGGCGCGGTTCCCAGGTCATCGGCGTCATCGCCTCCGTGACCCTGGATGGCCCGCGCCGGGGCCTGATGGTGGACCTGGACCTGGATGCCGAGAAGGAGGACCTGGACTGGTACCCCTTCGCGGCCCTGGTGGACGTGGCCGATGAACTGGACGGCCGCGACATCCGGCGCCTCGACCAACTGCGAGCGGGCTTCGAGGTGCGCCTGACGCTGGACGCGCAGGAGCGCATCATCCGCGTGGTGGTCACAGGCGTGGAAAACGACGCCGGCCGGTGACCGGAGGTCGTCCCTCCCCTGCAGGGAAGAAGCGAGAGAGGGGCTTCCGCGCCGGAAGCCCCTCTTCTTTACTGCTTTACTGCCCGCGCACCGCCTGGATCCAGCCGTCGATGCGGTCGCGGTGCTGATCCACCCACTCCCGGGCGATCTCGTCGGGGTCCCGGGCCTCCACGTTGTAAGCGTAGGTCATGGCCTCGAACTCTTCCAGCGGGATCTCGAAGAGATCGAAGATGGCCGCCAGCTCAGGGTTTTCCTCGCTGAAACCCTTGCGGGCCACCACATAGACCGTGGACGCCTCCCACAGGCCCTTGGGGTCCTCCAGGAACCGGATGGGCCAGACGTTGAACATCCAGTGGGGCCGCCAGCCCAGGCCCAGGAACGGCTCCCGGCGGTCGAGGCGGGCCTGCATCTCGGCCAGCAGCGCCGTGGTGCTGGAGTCCACCACTTCGTAGGGCAGGCCGTAGGCCTCGATCACCTGCTGCGACACGACACTGCCGCCCGAGCCGGCACCGTAACTGAGCACCTCGCCCAGCCCGTTGCCGTCGCTGTCGAACAGGGCCGCGTGGTCCGCCAGGTCTTCCATGCTGTCGATGCCGGTCACGTAATCGGGCACGATCCAGCCGATGGCGGCGCCGTCGTAGACGACGCCCAACTGCTCCAGCCGGTCTCCCCACGCGTCCCAGTGCTCCTGCTGGGCCGGCATCCAGCTGTCGAGGAAGAGATCGATGTCGCCCATGGCCGTGCCCTGGTAGATAATGCCGATCTCCGCCTCTTCAAAGGCCACCTCGTAGCCGAACTCCTCCAGCACGGCCTTGCCGACGGCGTTGACCAGGGTAGTGGACGTCCACTGCGGGATGTGACCCAGGACAACGCGCTTGCTCTGGCCGGGCGCCTGCGCGCCGCCGCCCGCGCCGCAGGCGGCGCTCACCAGCAGGACGAGCCCCACCAGAACAGCCGCCGCAACTTGCCGTCTCGTCAGGAAAATCCGCACCGTCATTCTCCCCTCCCTAAGGTGGATGCGGCCTGGCGGCCGCCCAGCGCCTGGGTGATGCGGTCCAGGATCACCGCCATGATCACGATGGCCAGGCCGCCCTCAAAGCCCTTGCCGATCTGCACCGTGTTCAGCGCCTGGATGACGATGCTGCCCAGGCCGCGGGCGCCGATCATGGCCGCCACCACCGACATGGACAGCGCCATCATGATGGTCTGGTTGATGCCCGCCATGATGGAGGGCAGCGCCAGGGGAAGCTGGATCCTGGTGAGCAGCTGCCACGGCGTGCAGCCGAAGGCCCGGCCGGCTTCGATGATGTCGCTGCGCACCTGGCGGATGCCCAGGTTGGTCAGCCGGATGGCCGGCGGCATCGAGTAGATGACCGTGGCGATCACCGCGGGCACCCGGCCGATGCTGAACAGGAAGATGGCCGGGATCAGGTAAACGAAACTGGGCATGGTCTGCATCAGGTCCAGGATCGGCCGCAGCACCGCCAGGAAGCGGTCGCTGCGGGCCGCCAGGATGCCCAGCGGGATGCCCAGCGACAGCGAGATCAGCACGCCGGTGGACACGATGGACAGGGTCGTCATGGCCTCCGTCCAGTAGCCCATGCCGTCGATCAGCAGCAGGCCCAGCAGGCTGACGGCGGCCACGCCGCGGCCCGCCACCCGCCAGGCCACCAGGGTCACCGCCGCCACCAGCAGCAGCGGCGGCACGGCGTTGAGGCCCATCTCCAGGTTGGCCAGCAGCCAGGTCACACCGGCCTTGATGGCGCCGGTCACCGGGGCGAAGCGCGGGAACAGCCACTCCAGGGCCCCGTCGATCCACTGGCCCAGGGGGATGTCAAAGGGCAGCACGGGCACCCCTCCCCCCGCCGGCGGACCCGGTCCTGGCGGCCGCCGGCTCCCCGGCCAGGGCCGCCAGCAGCGACACCCGCGCCACCACGCCCAGCAGGCGGTGCCGCTCGTCCACCACCGCGATGGGGTAACGGGTGCGGGCGGCCACCGGGATCAGGTCGGCCAGCAGCGCCTCCGGCCCCGTGGTCTCGTAGTCGTGGATGAGAATGTGGTCCAGGCCCACGTCGCCCCGCTGCACGGCCGCCACGGCGTCGTCGGCGGTGACCAGTCCCTTGAGCACGTTGTCGTGGTCCACCACGAACACGCTGGAGCGCCCCGCCTGGCGCATGGCCCGCAGCGCCACCCGCGGCCCGCCGCCCTCGTAGAGGACGGGCTCGGCGTCGGTCATCACGTGAGCGGCCTTGAACACCCGCGAGCGGTCCACGTCCTGCACGAAGGCCCGCACGTAGTCGTCGGCCGGGTGGGCCAGCACTTCTTCCGGCGTGCCCACCTGAATGACGCGGCCGTCCCTCATGATGGCGATGCGGTCGCCCAGGTGCAGGGCCTCGTCCAGGTCGTGGGTGACGAACAGGATGGTCTTGTGCACCGCCCGCTGCAGCCGCAGCAACTCCTCCTGCAGTTCGCGGCGGATCAGCGGGTCCAGGGCGCTGAAGGGCTCGTCCATCAGCAGCACGTCCGGGTCGGTGGCCAGCGCCCGGGCCAGGCCCACCCGCTGCTGCATGCCGCCCGACAACTGGTCCGGCAGGTAATCCTCCCAACCGGCCAGCCCCACCAGAGCCAGCGCCTCCCGGGCCCGCTCCCGGCGCTCGGAACGGCTCATGCCGCGGATTTCCAGGCCGAAGGCGACGTTGTCCAGCACCGTGCGGTGGGGCAGCAGCGCGAAGCGCTGGAAGACCATGCCCACGCGGCGGCGCCGCAGTTCCCGCAGGGCCGGCCGGTCCATGGCGGTGACCTCGGCGCCGTCCAGCCACACCTGGCCCCGGGTGGGCTCGATCAGCCGGTTGACGCAGCGCAGCAGCGTCGACTTGCCGCTGCCGGAAAGCCCCATGATCACGAAGATCTCGCCGCGCCGGATCGTCAGCGAAACGTCGTGGACGCCGACGGCGTGCCCGGTCTCCTTGAGCAGCCGTTCCTTGTCGTAACCCGCATCCAGCAGGGCCAGCGCCCGGCCGGGCTCGGGACCGAAAATCTTGGTGAGTTCCTTAATCTCGATCACCGGGTCTCCCTCACCACCTTTCACGCGTCCTGCACGCGCCGCGCCTGGTTCACACGGGTACCGCAGGCGGCAGCACCGTCGACGACAGCCGGGGAAACGATTGCAAGGCGACTCTCGGCCGGAAACGGCGATTGCGATGGTCTAATGACATTCTATCACAGTGGCCTGCGCTGCCTCGTCGCAACGCTCGGCGGCACGCCTTCGCGCGCCGAATTTGTTCGCGAATTCTCAAGCGGGGGCAAGGTTCCGGGCCGGGGTTCACACTGGGAGCGGCAGGGTCTGGTCGTGGGTGGAGGACCATGTCCCGCGGCGCGCACCGCCGCCTGCAAGGCGCGGCGCGGGTCCCGGTCGCCGTCCGGGCGGGCCGCCTCCAGGCGCTCGGCCCCGTGAAAAGCCGCGATCCGGGCCGGTTCGACGGCGCCGGGACCCCGTCAACGGCGCCGCGCTTCCCGGGCGCCGGTGCCCAGCGGTGCGGGTGCGTCGGAGGCGCCGGGCGAGGGAGCCTCCGGTTCAGGGCGGCCCGCCAGCAGCCACTGCCGCCGGGTCGCCAGCAGCACCGCCAGGGCCAGCAGCGGCAGGCCCGCCGACACCCGGTACATGGCCGCCAGGCCGGCCGCCTCGGCCACGGCCCCCAGGGCCGAGGCGCCCAGGCCGATGCCCAGGTCCAGGAAGGCGAAGAACGTGGCGCTGGCCGCTCCCCAGCGGGACCGCGGCACCCGGGCGATGGCGACGCCCTGGGCCACGGGGGTGACGGACCCGTGGCCCAGGCCGTAGAGGACGGTCCCCAACAGCAGGCCGGCGGGCAGGCCGGCCGCACGGAAGCCGCCGGGCCAGGCGCCGATGATGAACAGCGCCGCCGCCGACAGCGCCAGCCCCACCGACGTCAGCGGCACCGCACCCCAGCGGTCGGCCAGGCGGCCGGCCACCAGCCTCACGCCCAGTACCGTGATGGCCAGCACCGTGAACACCACGCCGGGGTTGCCCGCGCCCTGCTCAGCGGCATAGAGGGGCATCAGGGCCATGAAGCCGCCGAAGCCCATGGACGCCAGGAACACCAGCAGCGACGGCGCCAGGGCGCCCGGCTCCAGCCCGATCCGGGCGCCGCGGGCCGGCGGGGCGGCCGGGTCCGGGACCTGGGTCTCCGGCTGAAACCGGGCCAGCACCAGCCCCACGGCACCCACGGCGGCACCCATGAGGAACGTGGGCACGAAGTCCAGCCGGGACACCAGCGCGAAGCCCAGGACCGGCGCCATCGACTGGGCCAGGTTGACCGAGGTCCCGAAGAGGCCCATGCCCTCGGCCCGGCGGCGGGCCGGGATCACGTCGGCGGCCATGGCGCTGACGGCGGTGGTCACCGCCGCGAAGGCGGCCCCGTGCAGCACCCGCACCAGCATCACGGTCCCCACCGACACCGTGATGGCGTACAGGGCGCTGACGGCCACGAACAGCACCAGCCCCGGCACCAGCACCCGCACGCGGCCGCGGCGGTCCACCAGGGGCCCCATCCACAGCCGGACCACCACGGCGCTGAGGGTGAACACGCCCACGGTGGTCCCGATGAGCGCCTCGTTGGCGGTGAAGCGGCTCAGGTACAGCGGCAGCACGGGCGTGACCATCTGGAAGGCGGCGAAGGTCAGGAACTGGATGAAGGTGATGCGGGCGAAGCTGGCGGTCCACAGCGGTTCCACCGGCGGCGGCCCCCCAAACTGCGGCGCTTCCCGCGAAGGATGATGGCGGTGCATGTTTCCCGCACAGATAGATGATACCGGACAAGGAGGCCTGCTCGTGTTCCGCCCTTCCGAGCGCCTCGAGACGCCGGCGGACGTGCCTCCGCCCGACTTCCGCCGCATCCTGGACCAGATGCCTGAAGCGGTGTGCCTGTGCCAGGACGGGGTCGTGCTCTACGCCAACGGCCAGGCCGCCCGCCTGCTGGGGCTGCCGGCACCGGCTGCGCTGGTGGGCAGGCGCCTGCCCGACCTGGTGGCCCGGCCGTCGGAGGCCGCCATGGCCGCCCTCATCGACGCCGCTCTCTCCGACCCCGGGATGACCGTCGAGGAGCGGATCACCACCGCCGGGGGCCGCCCGGTCTGCCTGGAGGTCCAGGCCCGGCCCCTGCGCCTGGACGTGGGCCCGGCCTTCTGCCTGGTGCTGCGCGACGTCAGCGACCGCCGCGCTTATGAAGAACAGCTCAAGCGACAGGCCTTCCTCGACCCGCTGACCGGCCTGGCCAACCGGACGCTGTTCATGGTGCGCCTGGAGCACGCCATCCAGCGGGCCGACCGCCACCGCCGCGGCCTGGCGGTGATGTTCATCGACCTGGACGACTTCAAGCGCATCAACGACACCCTGGGACACGACAGCGGGGACGTGGTGCTGGTGGAGGCGGCCCGCCGACTGCGCGCCGCCCTGCGCCAGGAGGATACCCTGGCCCGCCGCGGCGGCGACGAGTTCACGGCCCTGCTGGAGGGGGTGGCAGACACCGGCGACGCCGCCGGTGTGGCCGACCGCATCCGCCGGCGGCTCCGGGAGCCCATCGCCGTGGGCCGGCAGCAGGTCTCGGTGACCTGCAGCATCGGCATCGCCCTGCGGCGCCCGGGCGGGCCCGGCGCCGCCGCGCTCCTGCGACAGGCCGACATCGCCATGTACCGGGCCAAGCGGGGAGGAAAGGCCCGCTGGGCCGTGTTCTGGCCCGCCGGGGGCGCGGACGCCCGGCAGCGCCAGGGCCGGGCCGGCCTCAGCCGGCCGCTTCCTCACCCAGGTTGAAGGCGTCGTGCAGGACCCGCACGGCGGCCTCGGCCTTCTCCCGGGCCACCACGCAGGACACCTTGATCTCCGAGCAGCCGATGAGGTCGATGTTGATGCCGGCCTGGCCCAGGGCGCCGAAGATGCGGGCCGCCACGCCCGGCGTGTTCATCATCCCCGCGCCCACCACCGACACCTTGGCGATGTTGGTGTCGGTGGAGATGCCCGAGGCGCCCAGGGACCGGGCTGCGGCCTCGGCGGCCTCCCTGGCGGCGGCGAACTCGTCTTCGGGCACCGTGAAGGTCAGGTCCACGGTGCCGTTGCGGCTGGCGCTCTGGATGATCAGGTCGACGTTGACCTGCCGGTCCGCCACCGCCGAGAACAGTTCCCAGGCAGCGCCCGGGCGGTCCGGCATGTCGATGACGGTGATCTTGGCGGTCTTGCGGTCACAGGTGACGCCGGTCACCACCGGGATGTGATCCACGTACGCGTCCCTCCGAATCCAGGTGCCCGGTCCGTCCACCAGGCTCGAGCGAACTCGCAGGTCCACGCCCAGGCGCATGGCGTACTCGATGGAGCGCGCCTGCATGACCTGGGCGCCCAGGCTGGCCAGTTCCAGCATCTCGGCGTGGGTGATGGCGTCCAGCCGCCGCGCGTTGGGCACGATGCGCGGGTCGGCGGTGTAGACGCCGTCCACGTCGGTGAAGATCTCGCACGCCTCGGCGTTCAGCGCCGCCGCCAGCGCCACGGCGGTCAGGTCGGACCCGCCGCGCCCCAGGGTGGTGATGTCCTGCTCGGGGTCCACCCCCTGGAAACCGGCCACCACCACCACGCGGCCCTCGTCCAGCCCCTCCAGCACCCGCTCGGGGTCCACCCGCAGGATGCGCGCCTTGCCGTGGACGCCGTCGGTGTAGATGCCCGCCTGCAGGCCGGTCAGCGACAGGGCGGGCTGGCCTGCGGCCTCCAGGGCCATGGCCACCAGGGCGATGGAGATCTGCTCGCCCGTAGACAGCAGTACGTCCAGCTCCCGCCGGTTGGGATCAGGGTTCAGTTCCCGGGCCTGGGCCAGCAGGTCGTCGGTCATGTCGCCCGGCGCCGAGACCACCACCACCACCCGGTATCCCCGCTGGCGGGCCGCCAGGATGTGCTTGACCACGTTGCGGATGCGTTGAGGACCGTCGACGGATGTTCCACCGAATTTCTGTACGATGATGGGCTGCTCCGACCCGGGGCCGGCCACAGGGGACACCTCCCTCTCCAGCGTACACAAACCGGATTCATTCGCTCCCCGAACGCATGCCCCTGCAGGCCGGACGCCTGCCGCCTCCCACGGCCCCTCCACCCCGACTTTGAATCAGAAATTAAAGAATTTAAGGCTTATGATTGACTTCCCGCATTTATCGCTTTATTCTTTTCACCGACCGGATCAACCTCGTTCCAACAGCCCGACCGGGAGGGTCTTCCCAGTGGCGGTCTACGAGGTGCGCAACCTGACCAAGATCTACCGGCAGGGCGCGGCGCCCGCCAACGACGACCTCTCCTTCGACATCGAGCAGGGCGAGATCTTCGGCCTGCTGGGACCCAACGGCGCCGGCAAGACCACGCTGGTGCGGCAGCTGGTGGGACTGGTCAAGCCCACCCGGGGCAGCATCCGCCTCTTCGGCCACGACATCGTCCGCTCGGCGGCCGCGGTGCCCCGCTGCGTGGCCTACCTGGCCCAGCGGCCGCTGGCCGTGGCCGAGGTATACGTCAGCGACGCCATCGCCCTTACCGGCCGCATCCGCGGGCTGGGCCGCCGGGAGGCGGCCGCCCGCGCCCGGGAGTTGATGGGCCTCTTCGGCCTGGAGCCCGTGGCCCGGCGGCCCATCATGCGCCTGTCCGGGGGCCAGCAGCGGCTGGTGACCCTGGCCCTGGCCCTGATCGGCGACCTGCCCGTGCTGATCCTGGACGAGCCCACCAACGAACTGGACCCCGAGCACCGCCGCCTGGTCTGGGACCTGCTGCTGGAACGCAACCGCCGGCACGGCACCACGGTGGTCCTGGTCACCCACAACGTGCTGGAGGCCGAGCGGGTGATCCAGCGCGTGGGCATCATCAACCACGGCCGCATCATGGCCCTGGGCCGGGTGGGGGAACTGAAGGCCCGGGTGGACCAGCGGGTGCGCCTGGAACTGCGGTTCAGCGCCGAGCGGGGCGAGGTGCCGCCGGCGGCCCGGGTCGGGGAGACCGCCGGCGGCCAGGTCCTGGAACTGGCCCGCGGCCATTACGCCGTGCTGGTGGACCGCGCCGAACTGCAGGCGGCGGTGGCGCGGGTGCTGGACGCCTTCGGGCCCGGGCGACTCGAGGATTTCCGGATCCAGACCCCCACCCTGGAGGACGTGTACCTTCAGTTGGGAGGAGGAACGGGCCTTGCCCAGCAGCGGAGCGCCTGAGGCCGGCGCCTTCCAGGTCTGGTGGAGCGTCTTCCTGATGCGGATGGCCACCCTGCGGGAGTTCTGGTACTGGCAGGTGGTGGGCTGGCTGCTGTTCCCCCTGGGCATCGCGTTCTTTTTCAAGATGGCCATGGCCGGGGACCCCGGGGCGGCCGTGTACGTGGTCACCGGCAACGTGGTGATGGGACTGGTGATCAACACGGTCCAGATGGTGGCCACGGACCTGGCCTGGGCCCGCCAGCGCAACGACCTGGACTTCTTCGCCACGCTGCCCGTCAGCCGGCTGCAGCTGGTCATGGCCTTCGTGGCCGTGGCGGCGCTGGCCAGCGTGCCGGCGGCCCTGATCAACCTGCAGGCGGCCGCGTGGGTGCTGGAGGTGACCCTCACCTGGCACCCGGTGCTGCCGCTGATCGTCATCCTGTCGGTGCTGTCCATGGCGGGGATCGGCGTGATGATCGGCGTCACCGCCCGCAGCGGCACCCACGCCAACCTGGTCTACAACGTCCTGATGCTGGTGGTGATGTTCCTGTCGCCGGTGTTGGTGCCCGCGGAGCGGCTGCCGGCGGTGCTGCAGTACACCGCCGCGGCGCTGCCCACCACCTACGCCGCCCACGCCCTGCGGGAGGCCGTCACCAGCGGCGGCGCCGTGCTGCGGGACGTGGCGGTGCTGGCCGCCTGGGCGGCGGTGTCCCTGTGGCTGGCGGTGAGCCGGCTGGAATGGCGGCGGGATTAGTCGCTTGCCGGGGAGCCCGCTCTGGCCGCGGCGGGCCCACCCGGCGGGGAACGTGCGGGCTGATCAACTGCGGGGTTCCAGGCCCTTGAGGAACAGGTCCATGAACACGCCGGCGATCTCGGCCGGGGCGGCCCGGCCGCCGGGACGGTACCACTGGGGCAGCCAGTTGCAGGCGCCCAGGATGGCCAGGGTGGCCAGGGCGGGATCCGGCGTCCGGAACTCCCCCGACTCCACGCCTTCCCGGATCAGCCCCTCCAGCATCTGCCGGTAGCGGTCGGCCAGGGCCCGCACCCGCTCCTGCTCCTCCGGCTTCAGGTGCCGTCCCTCGCTGATGAACACCGTCATCATGTCGCCGAAGCGGGCCACCCGCTCCACGTGGGCGGTCACGGCCCGGCGCAGGCGCTCGGCGGCGCTGCCGCCGGCGCCGGCGATGGCCTCCAGGTCGTCCACGTAGCCCTGCAGCGTCTGCTGGATCAGCGGGAACAGCAGGTCTTCCTTGCTGCGGAGGTAATGGTACAGGCTCCCTTTCTGCAGGCCCACAGCGTCGGCCAGGTCCTGCATGGACGTGGCGTGGTAGCCCTGGGCGTAGAACAGCGCCGACGCCGCCTCCAGGATCTCCTGCCAGCGGTCGGGGCTCCGGCCGTTGCGGGGCCGCCCGGCGTCCGCCAACGGGTTCACCCCCGTCCCTACAGGGCCGACACGGCCCGCTCGAACTCATCCAGCACCTGTTCGAAGTACCGTACGGCCTCCACGATGGGCTCGGGCGTGGCCATGTCCACGCCCGCCCGGCGCAGCAGCGCCAGCGGGTAGTCGGACTCGCCGGCCTTCAGGAAGTCCAGGTACCGGGTCACCGCCGGCTCACCCTCGTCCAGCACGCGCCGCACCAGCGCCAGCGCCGCCGCCATCCCCGTGGCGTACTTGTAGACGTAAAAGTTGTAGTGGAAGTGGGGCACCCGCGCCCAGCCGATGCCGGCCCGGGGACCCACCTCCACCTCGGGACCCCAGTAATCCTGGCTCAACTCCCGCCAGCGCCCGCTCATGGCTTCGGCCGTCAGCGGGCGGCCCTCCTCCACCTGCCGGTGGGCCCAGTGCTCGAACTCGGCGTACATGACCTGGGTGTACACCGTGCCGCGGAAGTCCTCCAGCTGCTGGTTGAGGACATAGGCCCGGGCCCGGGGATCGTCCAGCCGCCTGAGCAGGTGCTGGATGACCAGGCTCTCGTTGACCGTGGACGCCACCTCGGCCACGAACACCGCGTGGCTGGCGTAGATGTAAGGCTGGTACTTCTGGGACAGGTACGAGTGGACGGCGTGGCCCAGTTCGTGGGCCAGGGTCAGGACGTTGTCCAGGTTCCCCTGCCAGTTCATCAGCACGTACGGGTGGCAGCCGTAGGCCCAACCCATGGAGTAGGCGCCGGCCCGCTTGCCCCGGTTCTCGTACACGTCGATCCAGCCGCCGCTGCGGGCCTCGTCCAGGATGGCCCCGTATTCGGCGCCCAGGGGTTCGAGGCCGCCGCGGACCAGGTCCCACGCCTCCTCGTAGCGGAACTTCAGATCCACGTCGGGCACCAGCGGCACGTAGAGGTCGTAGGGCTCGAGCCGGTCCAGCCCCAGCAGCCGCCGCCGAAGGGCCATGTAGCGGTGCAGCGGCGCCAGGTTGGCGCGCACCGTTTCGATCAGGTTGTGGTAGACCTGCGGGTCGATGGCTTCCGAATGCAGGGCCGCCTCCAGGGCCGACGGGTACTTGCGGGCCCGGGCGTGGAACAGGTTGACCTTGACGGTGCCGTCCAGGGCGGCGGCGAAGGTGTTGCGGACCTTCTCGTAGGTGGACGTGACGGCTTCGTAAGCATCGCGCCGCACCCGCCGGTCCCGCCGCTGCAGCAGGATGTGGTAACGGCCCTTGCTGACCTCGATCTCCCGGCCGTCCTCGTCCTTGATGGTGGGGAAGGTGAGGTCGGCGTCGTTGAGCATGCTGAAGACCCGGTGGGGAACCTCCGACACGTCGCCGGCCTGGGCCAGCAGGTCCTCCATTTCGGTGGAGAGCACGTGGGGCCGCATCCGCATCAGGTCATCCAGGTAGTGGCCGTACACGGCCAGGCGGGGCTCTTCGGCCAGGTAACCGCGGATCACGTCCTCCGGCAGCGCCAGCAGTTCCGGCCGGATGAAAGCCGTGGCCTGCAGGGCCCGCACCCGCAGTTGGGAGGCGCGCTCGTGCATGGCCTGGCAGTGGGGGTCGGCGGTGTCCTCGTCGTGGCGCAGCATGGCGTAGGTGTAGACGCGGGACAGTTCCTTCCCCACGTCCTCCATCCACTGGAGGCAGGCCAGCAGCGCCTGGGCCGAAGACGTGAAGCGCCCTCGGTGCTGGCCGGCCTGGTCCAGCAGCGCGGCGGCGCGCTGGAAAGCCTCCTCCCACGCTTGCTCGGTAGGAAACAGGTCCTCCACCCGCCACCGGTAGGCGGGGTCGATCTCGTCCCGCCGCGGGAGCCGGCCGGCATCCGGCGTTTCGCTCACGACCAATCCACCGCCCTTCCCTGGGCCGTCGCCCCCACCTGGGCTGCATCACCCACACCGATTTCCGGCCCGTCCTCGGCCGATTCGTGGCACAACCCGCCAGGACTTCGGCCCCGATTTTCGAATACCGAAACCATGGTGCCCGAATCGCACCCTGAACTCACCGAAGAATGCCTCAAAGCGCTGGCCAGAGTCGACGTGGTTCATCGCGGCCAACACCTTTTCCTGTCCCGCCGGGTGCACGACCTCATGAAGGAGGGTGACATGCTGTCCGGCCGCATCGAGGGCAGCACGGGTTCCTACCGCGTGCGGCTCCACGTCACCGGCCGGTCCTGGTCGTGCACCTGCTCCAAGGTGGCCGGGCTCCACGTCGAGCGGGCCCCGGAACCCTGGGCCAACGACGCCTGCAAGCACGTCATCGCCCTGGGCTACGCCTGGATCCTGACGCCGCAGTTGTTCCGGGAGTCGGCCGACCAGCGCGGTTGAGGCCCGTCTGCAGGAAGGGACCGCCGGCCGTGCCGCAGGGGCTGTGGGCGGCAGGAATCGCTGCGCCCGGGGTGCAAGACTCCGCCTGACTCCCCCGGAGGGGGCTGCTCCACATGCTCCAGCAACTGGCCCGGGACACCGGCGTGGAAGTCCGCGCCGACCCGTTCACGCGCTACCTCTACAGCACCGACGGCTCCATCTACGAGATCGAGCCCCTGGGCGTCGCCTTCCCGCGCCACGAGGACGACGTCATCGCCATCGCCCGCTGGGCGGCCGAGCACGGCGTCGCCCTGCTGCCCCGGGGCGCCGGCACGTCGCTGGCCGGGCAGACCGTGGGCCGGGCGCTGGTCCTGGACTTCACGAAGCACATGAACCGCATCCTGGACCTGGACGTGGAGTCCAGGACCATGACGGTGGAGCCCGGCGTCGTGGCCGACCACCTGAACCTGCGGGCCGGCCGCCAGGGGCTGCGCTGGGCGCCGGACCCGTCCACCTCCAACCGGGCCACCGTGGGCGGCATGATCGGCAACAACTCCTCGGGCGCCCATTCCATCCGCTACGGCATGACCGCCGACTGCCTGGACTCGCTGCGGGTGGTGCTGGCCGGCGGTCAGGTCATCGAAACCCGCCCGCTGCGGGTCGACGGCCCGGAACTTGCGGCCGTCCTGGCCCGCCGGGACCCGAACGACCGCGAGGCCGCCATCTACCGCGAAGTGCTGGCCGTGGCCAAAGAATACGCCGCCGACATCGCCGCCCGCTATCCCCAGGCGCCCCGCAACGCCAGCGGCTACGACCTCAAGAAGGCCGTCCGCAATGGGCACGTGGACCTGACGCGGCTCGTCTGCGGGTCCGAAGGCACCCTGGGCATCGTCACCCGGGCCGTGCTGCGGTTGGAGCCGCGGCCGCCGGCCCGGGCCCTGGCGGTCCTGGTCTACGACGACATCGTCACCGCCATGGAAGCCGTGGAGCCGCTTAGGGGCCAGGACGTGTCGGCCATCGAACTGATCGACCGGGCCCTGCTGGACCTGGCCCGGCTCACCCCCTACCGGGCGGTGGCCGAGGCGTTCCCCGGCGTCACCCAGGCCGTCCTGGCCGTGGAGGTGGAGGGGGATGACGCGGGGCAGGTGGGCGACGCGGCGGCCCGGCTGGCGGAACTGGGCCGGCGGGAATTGGGCGCGCTGCAGGCCGAGGCGCTGGTGGACCCGGCCGCCCAGCGGCGGCTGTGGGCCATGCGCAAGGCCGCGGTCCCCATCATGTACCGGATGCCGGGGGACGCCAAGCCCGTCCCGTTCATCGAGGACATGGCCGTGCCGCCCCGGGCGCTTCCCGACTACGTCCGGGGCCTCAAGGAACTGTTCGCGGGCTACGGCGTCGACAGCGTCATCTACGCCCACGCCGGCGACGGCTGCCTGCACATCCGGCCGGTCCTCAACCTCAAGGACCCGGCCGACGTGGAGAAGATGGCGCGCCTGGCCGCCGACGCCTGTCGCCTGGTGCTGTCGCTGGGCGGGTCCATGACCGGTGAGCACGGCGACGGCCTCAGCCGCAGCCAGTGGATCCGCATCCAGTACGGCGAGCGGCTGTACGAGGCGTTCCGCCGCGTCAAGCAGGCCTTCGATCCCCAGGGCATCATGAACCCCGGCAAGATCGTGGCCGACGACCCCGACCTGCGCCGGCACCTGCGCTACGGGAACGGCTACCGCACCGCTGCCTGGACGCCGGCCCTGGACTTCTCGGACCAGGGCAGTTTCCAGCAGGCGGTGGAACTGTGCAACGGCTGCGGGTCCTGCCGCAAGGCCACCGGCGGCATGTGCCCCACCTTCCAGGCCGCCGGCGAGGAGATCATGTCCACCCGCGGGCGGGCCAACCTCATCCGCGGCGCCCTGGGCGGGCGCCTGGACCCGGAGGTGCTGTTCACCCCCGAGTTCAAGCGGCAGGTGCTGGACTACTGCATCGCCTGCAAGGCCTGCCGGGTCGAGTGCCCGTCGGGGGTGGACATGGCGCGGATCAAGGCCGAGGTGCTGTACCACTTCAACCGCCGTCACGGCGTGACGCTGCGCCAGCGGCTGCTGGCCGGTACGCGGCTGCTGTTCCGGTTGGGCAGCATGGCGGCGCCCCTGGCGAACCGCCTGGGCCAGTGGGGACCGGCGCGCGCGCTGGCCGAGCGGGTAGCGGGCATCGACCGCCGCCGGCCCCTGCCCCGTTTCGCCCGCACCAGCCTCGAGACCTGGATGCGCCGGCGGGGCCTGGGGGCGCCGGGCAACCCCGCCGCGGCGCCCGCAGGGCTGCAAGCCGCAGCCGGCGGGCGGCGGGTGCTGCTCCTCGCCGACTGCTTCAACAACTACAGTCACCCGGCCGTCGGCATGGCGGCAGTGCAGGTGCTGGAGGGGGCCGGGGTCACGGTGCGGCTGGCGCCCGCGCCCGCCTGCTGCGGCCGCCCGGCCATCTCCGAAGGCCTGCTGGATGAGGCCCGGGCCATGGCCCGCCGCAACGTCCGGGCGCTGCTGCCCTACGTCCGGGAGGGCTGGCAGATCGTCGGCCTGGAACCCTCCTGCACGTCGGTCTTCAAGCAGGAGCTGCGGGAACTGCTGGGCTTCGCCGATGAGGGCGCCCGGCAGGTGGCCGAGGCTACCTGGGACGTGATGGCCTACCTGGGCCACCTGCTGGACGCCGGCGCCCTGGCCCCGGGGGGCGCCGGGGCCGCCGCCGGGGGAGTCGAAACGGCTGCCGCCGCCGCTTTCACCGCGGGACGCATCACCCTCCACGCCCACTGCCACCAGAAGAGCCTGGGCGCCCACCACGACGCCGTGCGGGTGCTGGAAGCCCTGACCGGCCTGCCCGTCGACCTGGTCGACGCCGGCTGCTGCGGCATGGCGGGGTCATTCGGCTACAAGCGGGAGCATTACGATTTCTCGGCTCGCATCGCCGAACGGGTCCGCCAGGGCGTCGAGGAATCCGGCGGGCTGCTGGTGACCACCGGCACCTCCTGCACCGCGCAGCTGGCCGACCTCTTCGGGTGGCGGGCCTACCATCCCCTGGAGATCCTGGCGGGTCGCGGAGCCGGGGACTGACTCCCCGGCCGGGCCTTCCGGCCGGGCCGCGTCCGCGACTCCCGGGAGGCCCGCAGGGGCTTCTTGGTATATTCTTGGAGGTGTGCCGCAGTCCGGAGAAGGGAGGGCGTCCCGTGCTCCAGTCACTGGGCGCCGTGCTGCGGATGCCGGTGCAGCCGGGCGAGGTCTACCCCCTGATCCGGGAACGGTCCCCGGTGCTGTGGCCCATGGTGCTGGTGGCGGCGGTGGGCGTGGTCACCGGGCTGGTCATGCTGCCTGCCCTTCAGGAGATCGCCATGCGGCAGGTGGCCCTCGATCCCAACCTGCCCGAGGAGGCGGCGGCCATGGTGGGCCCCATCACCACGATCAGCGCCCTCATCGGCGGCGCCCTGGGCCAGATCTTCTGGGCCCTGATCGCGGCGGCCCTGATGGCCGTGGCCGTGCTGTTCACCGGAGGCCGGCTGCCCTACCGCCTGGCTCTGAGCCTTTCGCTGACGGCGTACGGCCCGGTGCTGCTGGCTTCCCTCCTGGTGGCGGTGATGACGGCCGCCGGCGTGGTGGAATTCCCCACCGGCACCGAAACCTCCGCCGCCATGTTCCTGGGCCGAGAGGCCGCCGGTACCCTGCTCTACCGACTGCTGGCCCTGATCGATCCCTTCGAGTGGTGGTACATCGCGCTTCTGGCCGGCGGGATCCGCGCCCTGGCCGACACCACGCCCCGGGCCGGCTGGGTCATCGCCGTGCTGGTGTGGCTGGTCCTGTTCGGCGGGCCCACGCTGCTGGCCACGTCCGTGGCCCTGTGAACCCGTGAACGCCGCCAGGGCGTGCCGCGGGGGCGGTCCGCTCCCGTGCAGCCGGCGGCCCGTTCCGCGGCCGCTGAAGGAGTGATCGTGGTCCATGACGCTGCTGCGCAGCACCGCCGGCCGCCTGGCCCTGCTGGCGGTCCTGGTGGTCCTGGTGGTGGTGGTGAACGTCGTCCGCGGGGCAGGCTCGTCCCGCGAGACCGAGGTGGAGGGCCTGGAGGTGGCCCCCGGCGACCTGACCGTCGACGTCAGGGCCACCGGGGTCGCCCAGGCCTTCGAGCCGGTGGAGATCCGGGCGCCCCTCAATGGGCGCCTGGTGGAGGTGGCCGTGGAAGCCGGGGACCAGGTCTCTCCTTCCGACCTGATCGCCCGCTACGACGCCGAGGACCTGCAGGTCCAGGTCAACCGCCTGCAGCAGGACCTGGCCCAGGCCCGTGCGCATCTGGCGCAGCTGCTGGAGCGGCAGGCCGCCGCGGGGGAGCAGGCCGCGTCCCAACTGACCCAGGCCGAATCCCGGGTGCGCCAGGCGCGCATCGCCCTGCACAGTGTCCTCCACCTGCCTACCTGGGACCTGGAGCGCAAGCAGGCTGAGGAGCGGCTGAACGAGGCCGAGGCCGCCCTGGCCGAACTGCAGGCCCGCCTGGAGGCGGAGCAGGTCAGCGCCGAGGAGATCAGCGCCGCCCGCACCGCCGTCCGGGCCGCCGAGGCGGCCCTGGCCCAGGCCCAGGCCCAACTGGCGGGCACCGACCTCACCACCCCGGACGGCGGGACGGTCCTGGAGGTGCTGGTGGAGCCCGGCGAGGCGGTGACGGCCGGTCAACTGATCGCCCGCATCGCGCGCCTGGATGTGGTCGAGGTGGTGGCCGAGGTGGACGAGACCGACATCGGCCGCATCAAGCCCGGCCTCAGCGCGCGGGTGACCACCCTGGCCTATCCCGACCTCACCTTCACCGCCCAGGTCACCCGCATCGCCCCCATCGCCCGCCGGCAGGGGCAGGTGGGTGTGTTCGACGTGACGCTGCGGGTGGAGAACGGTGAGGAACTGCTGCGCCCGGGCATGACGGTCACCGTCGACATCGAGGCGGAGCGGCGCAGCGGCGACCTGGTGGTGCCCAGCGCGGCGCTGACGGTGCGCGAGGGCCGGAACGGCGTATTCGTCATCCAGGACGGCGTCGCACGCTTCCGGCCGGTGACGACGGGCCTGACCACCGCCACCCAGGCGGCGATCACCGGCGGTCTCGAATCCGGCGAGATCATCGTGGTCGGGCCGCCGGCGGTCCTGCGCACCCTGGCCGACGGCGACCGGGTGCGGGTCACCGCCGCGGACGGTGGGGATTCGTGAGCGAAGCCCCGCTGATCCGCCTGCGGGGCGTCTCCCGCGTCTACCGCACCGGCAGCGTCGAGGTGGCCGCCCTGCAGGGCGTGGACCTGGACGTGGAGGCCGGCGAATTCGTGGCCATCGTCGGCCCCTCGGGCTCGGGCAAGTCGACGCTGCTGCACATCCTCGGCTGCCTGGACCGGCCCACCGCCGGGCAGTACCTGCTCAAGGGCCGCCCCGTGGACGGCCTGTCCGATGACGAACTGGCCGTGGTGCGAAACCGGGAACTGGGCTTCGTGTTCCAGTCCTTCAACCTGCTGCCCCGCATGAGCGCCCTGCGCAACGTGGAGCAGCCGCTGATCTACGCCCGGGTGCCCGCCGCCGAGCGGCGCCGGCGCGCCGCCGAGGCGCTGGAGCGGGTCGGCCTGGGCCACCGCCTCCACCACCGGCCCAACGAACTCTCGGGCGGCGAGCGCCAGCGGGTGGCCGTGGCCCGCGCCCTGGTCAACAACCCCTCGGTGCTGCTGGCGGACGAGCCCACCGGCAACCTGGACACCCGAACGGGCCGCGACATCCTGGCGCTGTTCCGGCAACTCAACGAGGCCGGCGTCACCGTCATCCTCATCACCCACGACCTGGAAGTGGCCGCGGAGGCCAGGCGGATCGTGGAGATCCGCGACGGCCGCATCGTGGGCGAACGGCGGGGTGACGCCCCATGATGCTCTGGGAAAACATCCTGCTGGCGCTGGATGCCCTCAGGGTCAACGCCATGCGCACGCTGCTGACCCTGCTGGGCGTGGTGGTGGGCGTGGCGGCCGTGATCAGCGTCATCGCCATCGCCCGCGGGGGGCAGGCCATGGTCATCCGCGAGGTCGAGGGCCTGGGCAGCGGCATGGTCTGGATCGAGCCCAATTTGGCGGAGCAGTCCGACTTCACCCGCCTGGAACTGCTGGACCAGCGCGACCTGGAGGCGGTGTCCCTGTTGCCCGGGGTCGCCGAGGCCTCGCCGATGATCTCCACCTCCATGCCGGCCCGGGTCACCGACGAGTCCCGCGACATCACCGTCACCGGCGTGTCGGCCGGCTATGCCCGCGTGCGCAACCTGGACCTGGCGGCCGGCCGCTACTTCACCGAGCGGGAGGTGGCGGCGGGCCAGCGCCTGGCCGTCGTCAACGAGCAGGTGGTGGAGCGGCTGTTCCCCGGCGCCGAGGCCGGCGACGTCATCGGGGAGGTCCTCTGGCTGGACCGCCATCCCTTCGTGGTGGTGGGCGTGCTGGAGAGCACCAGCGGCCTGGTGGCCTCGGTGGGCGGGTTCGAGGAGGCCCAGGTCCCCTTCACCACGTTAAGCCGCCTGACCGGCGCCGATGAGTTCCTGGCCATCTTCGTGACCCCCGAGGAAGGCGCCGACCTGGACCGGCTCATGGAGGACCTGCGGGCGGCCGTGGAGCGCCACCACGGTCCCGGCAAGTTCAGCGTCAACAGCCTGGACCAGGTGCTGGGCGCCATCCGCAGCGTCACCGACATCATGACCCTGGTGGTGGCCGGCATCGCCGCCATCGCCCTGCTGGTGGGCGGCATCGGCATCATGAACATCATGCTGGTGTCTGTCACCGAGCGCACCCGGGAGATCGGCATCCGCAAGGCCATCGGCGCGCGCCGGGCCGACCTGCTGAGCCAGTTCCTGGTGGAGGCGGTGGTGGTGTCGAGCCTGGGCGGCATCATCGGGATCCTGGTGGGGGCCGGGCTGGTGGCGCTGGTCAGCGCCGTGGCGAACCTGCCCTCGCTGCTGACACCGGGGTCCATCCTGCTGGCCTTCGGCTTCGCGGTGCTGGTGGGCGTGGTCTTCGGCGTCTACCCGGCCAACAAGGCCGCCCGTCAGGATCCCATCGAGGCGCTGCGCTACGAGTGACGCCGCGGCCGCTTCAGGACCTCCCGCGGCCCGCGGGTCAGGTCGACGTCACGGGCGCAGGACGACGCGCCCTGCGGAGCGCCGCTGGGCCATGCGCCGGTGGGCCTCGGCGGCCTCGTTCAGCGGCAGGACCACGTCCACTTCCGGGCGGATGCGCCCGAGCCGCACCAGTTCCGCCACCCGGCGAACGTCGGCGCTGCTGGCGCCCTTGCTGCCCAGCAGGGCCACCGAGCGCTGGATGATCAGGCCCGGGTTGAAGGGCATGGACTCCCCGGTCACCTGGCCGATGAAGCAGACGCGGCCGCCGTCCCGAACGCTGCGGATGGTGGACGCCCACACCGGCGTGCCCACGTGGTCCACCACCAGGTCCACGCCGCCGGTCAGGGACCGCACCTGCTGGTGGAAGCGGCCGTCGGGCGCCAGGATCACCTCGTCGGCCCCGGCCGCCCGGATGCGGTCCACCTTGGCTTCCGACGTGGTCACCGCCAGCACGCGGGCACCCATGGCCCGGGCCAGCTGAACGGTGTGCAGGCCGGTGCCGCCCCCGGCGCCCGTGACCAGCACCGTCTCGCCGGGCAGCAGCCGGGACGTGACCGCCAGGGCCCGGTAGGACGTGCCGATGCCGCACCCGAACAGCGCCGCGTGCTCCAGGGGCACGCCGTCGGGCACCGGCACCAGGGACCGGGCCGGCGCCACCATGTACTGGGCGTAGCCCCCCGCCAGGCCGTGGCCGAACATCCGCCCCCTCCGGCAGAGATGGTCGCTGCCCGAAAGGCAGGCGTCGCAGGCGCCGCAGGCGGCCACCTGCAGGGTGCACACCCGGTCGCCGGGCGCGGGCCACGTCACGCCGGGGCCTACCGCCTCGACGACGCCCGCCACCTCGTGGCCGGGCACCACGGGCAGGGTCAGGCCGTGGCGGATGTGGCCCGCCCGGGTCAGCAGGTCGTGGTAGCAGACGCCCGCCGCCGCCACCCGGATCAGCACCTCGCCGGCGCCCGGTTCCGGGTCGGGCAGGTCCCTCAGCCTGAGCACGTCGGGATCGCCGAATTCCTCCAGGACGACGGCCTTCACGCTGGAGCACCTCCCACGGCGGGCGGGTCGCCCCCCTGCCGGCGGCGCAGCCACCGGCGGGCCGGGCCCACCAGGTACAGGGACCCGCAGGCGCAGAGGACCGCGCCGGGCCGTGCCTCGACTTCGGCAAGGCCGCGGGCCAATCCCTCCTGCCAGGACGCGGCCTCCTCCACCGGTCCCGCCCCCGCCCGGCGGAAGGCCGCGGCCAGGTCGCCGGCGGGCAGCGCCCGGGGGTTCGGCGGCGCAACGGCCAGCACCAGGCGGCAGCGCCCGCGCCAGGCGGCGGCGGCGCCGTCCACGTCCTTGTCGGCCAGCATGCCGCAGACCAGGACCAGTTCCCTTCCGGGGAACAGCAGGTCCACGGCCCGGCGCAGCGCCGCCATGCCGGCGGGGTTGTGGGCCCCGTCCAGCAGCACCGGGGGCCGGCGCCGGGCCAGCTCGCAGCGGCCGGGCCAGCGGGCGGCCGCCAGGCCCTGCTCCACGGCCCGCCGGTCCACCCCCAGGACCCGCGCCGCCGCGGCCGCCGCCGCCGCGTTGACCGCCTGGTGGGCGCCCAGCAGCCGGCAGGCCAGGGGCCAGGGGTCTTCCCCCTCCTGCAGCAGCGTGAAGCGGGTGCCCGACAGGCTGACCTCGATACCGCCCACGTCGAATTCCCGGCCCAGGGACAGGACCGGCGCGCCCCGGCGTCGGGCTTCCCGCCGGATGACTTCCAGCGCAGCCTCCTGGGCCGTGGTGACCACCGGCACCCCGCCGCGGATGATGCCGGCCTTCTCCCGGGCGATGTCCTCGAGGGTGGGGCCCAGCCACTGCCGGTGATCCAAGGCAATGGAGGTGATGACGGCCAGGTCGGTGCGGGCGACGGCGCTGGTAGCGTCCATGGCGCCGCCCAGCCCGGCCTCCAGGATCAGCACGCCGGCCCGCGCCTCGGCCGCGGCCAGCACCGCCGCCGCCGCCAGGCGCTCGAAGGCGGTGGGCGGGTCCGATTCCGCGGCGGCTCCCCCGCTCTCGGCGGCGGCGTCCACCTTCCCGAGCCACCGCCGCATCCGCCGCAGGCCCACGGGCCGGCCGTCCAGCAGCAGCGATTGTCCTTCGTGGTCCAGGGGAGGCGAGATGAACAGGGCGGTGCGGCGACCGGCAGCCCGCAGGATGGACTCCAGCATGGCGGCCGTGGAGCCCTTGCCGTTGGTGCCGGCCACCTGCACGATGCAGGGGATGCTGCGGTCGGGAGCGCCCAGGGCGTCCAGCAGGCGCCGGGTCCGCTCGGGACCCGGCTTCATGACCAGGGACCCGCTCACGGGGCGCCCGGCTCACCCACGCCGCGCATCACCGCGTCGGCGGTGCGGACCACCCGGACGGCCGCCCGCACGTCGTGGACCCGCACGAAGTCCACGCCCTGGGCCACGGCCAGGGCCGTGACGGCGCCGGTGGCTTCCTCGCGCTGGTCCACGGGCAGGTCCAGCAGCCGGCCCAGGGTGCTCTTGCGGGACGGGCCCAGCAGCGTCGGCAGCCCGAACACCTTGAGCCGGCTCAATTCCCGCACCAGCTGGAAGTTCTGGCGGTCGGTCTTGCCGAAGCCGAAACCCGGGTCCACGATCAGGTTCCGCCGCGGCACCCCCGCGGCCTCGGCCCGGGCGATGCTGCGGCCGAGGCCGTCCAGGACGTCCTCCCATACGTCGCCGGGGTAAGGATCGTCGAAGGGGCGCCGGTGCATGAGGATCACGGGGACCCCGGCCGCCGCCGCCAGCGGCGCCATGTCGGGGTCCGCGCTGAGGCCCGAGATGTCGTTGATCAGGTCGGCCCCCTCCCGCAGGGCCGCCTCGGCCACCCGGGCCTTATAGGTGTCCACCGAGATGGGCACGTCCACGGCCCGGCGCACCGCCCGCAGCGCCGGCAGCAGGCGGGCCAGTTCGGTGGCGGCGTCCACCGGCTCGCTGCCCGGGCGCGTGGACTCGGCCCCCAGGTCCAGCAGGTCGGCCCCCTGGGCCACCAGTTCCCGGGCCCGCTGGGCGGCCCGGTCCGGATCCAGGCACAGCCCCCCGTCCGAGAAGGAATCGGGGGTGACGTTGATGATGCCCATCACGTAGGTGCGGGCACCCAGGGGGAACAGGCGGCCGCCGATCCGCAGCACGCCGCCGGCCGGCGAGACGCCGTTGGCCTGCCGGGCGCCGTTCAGCGGCCCGTCAGCCACCGGAAGAACTCCTCCGGTTCCCGGCGCAGGCCCACGTAGAAGGGCCCGAACAGGCCGAAACGGGCGCTGGCCTCGTCAAAGCGCATCTCGTAGACCAGTTTCTTGAAGTTCAGCGGGTCGTCGGAGAACAGGGTGACCCCCCACTCCCAGTCGTCGAGCCCGGTGGAGCCGCTGATCATCTGGGTCACCCGGTCGCCGTAGCGGCGCCCCACCTCTCCGTGCTCCCGCATCATCTTACGGCGCCGGTCAAAGTCCTCCCAGTACCAGTTGTCCTGGCCCTCGCGCTTCTTGCTCATTGGGTAGAAGCAGACGGCCCGGGACCTGGGCAGAATGGGATACAGCCGCCGCTGCACCCCGGGGTTGGCGCGCATTTCTTCAACGTTGCCGTCGGGGTTGTAGAAGCTGACCTCCACCACCGACACATACGAGGTGGTCCGCACCAGGAAGTCGTTGAGCCGCGTGCGGGCCAGGGCGTCTTCCAGGGCGCTCAACTGGGCGATGTCGGGACGGAGATGGAGGAACAGCAGGTCCGCCTTGTGGCCCAGCACCCGGTAGAGGCCGCTGGAGCCCTCCCCGGCGTCGCGGGCCTCGACGGCCTCGGCCAGGTAGTCGGCCGCCTCGCGGGCCGCCGCCTCGCGCTCCGCCTCGGGCAGGGCCTTCCACCGGGCCCAGTCCAGGCTGCGGAAATCGTGGAGAACCCACCAGCCTTCGAGGGTCTCGGGGGCACGGTTCATGGCCGGACACCTCCACCCCACAGCATGCCCCAGGGGCGGCGGGCCGGCAAGGCGGCAGGACCGGCGGCGGCCGTGGGAAAGGTCCGCTTAGTATCCCTGGAAAGGGTCCGCTGGCGGTGGAGTACACGTGGCTGCCGCTGGGGTTCGCCGTGGCGGTGCTGGGGGCCATGGTGGGCGTGGGCGGCGGGCTGGTGTTCGTGCCGGCCCTGATCTACATCTACGGTTTCCCCCACCCGCAGGCAGCGGGCACGTCGCTGGCGGTGGTGACGCTGTCGGCGGCGGCGGCCACGCTGGGCTACTGGCGTGAGGGCAAGATCGTCGCCGCCGGCGGCGTGCGCTTCGCCCTGGCCGGCATCCCCGGCAGCCTGCTGGGCGTCTACGCCTCGGCCCACATCCCCGCTTCCGCTTTCCGGGCCGCCTTCGCCGCCATCCTGCTGCTGCTGGCGGCCATTCTGGTGCGCAACCAGGCGGCATCGGTCACAGGCCCCTGGCGCCGGCTGTGGCGGGTGGTGCCCCTGGGACCGGTGCGCCGCCGGCGCCTGCGGACCGCGGCCGGCGAGGAGTACCGCTTCCTGGCCAACGAGAACCTGGGCGTTGTGGCCGCCACCGCGGCGGCCTTCGTCGGCGGCCTGCTGGGCATCGGCGGCGGGATCCTGCTGGTGCCCGCCATGCTGTATCTGGTGGGCTACCCGCCCCAGGTGGCCGCGGCCACCGCCCAGCTGACCGTGTTCAGCAACGCCGTGGTGGGCGCCGCGGCCCACGCCTGGTTGGGCCACGTGGACTGGCACGCCGTGCTGCTGCTGGGCCTGGGCGCGTCCCTGGGCGGGCCCGCCGGCGTCCGCCTGGCCCGCCGCGTCAACGGCCGGGTGCTGATGCTGCTGCTGGCGCTCCTGCTGGCGGCCTCGGCCGTGCGAATGCTGTGGTGAGGGGCCGCTGCGGCCGCCCCGGGTCGATGGGAGCGCCCGCCGTCACTGGATGTACCGGCGCAGGGCGCGGCGGACCCGGGCCGCCTCCTCCGCCAGGCCCGTGCAGAACCGGCGGTCGTCGGGGTCGCGGGCCTGCCGGGCCAGGCTCTCCATGACCGCCTCGAACCGGAGCAGGTCGGCTCCCACCAGTTTCGCGGAAGCGTTGTCCGGGGGCCTCCCCGCGCCGGTGGCGGCGGCAGCGCCTCTGCCGGTCCCGGCCCCGCCGCCGGGCGCCGCCAGGCCCAGGTCCTGCGGCGTCACCGGTTGATGCTGCTTCTTGAGCAGTACCGACACCTGGCCGCTGGTCTCCAGCAGGGCCGCCTGCACCTGGGTCACATCGAAGACCTGCCGCTGGCGCAGCAGCATCATCAACTCGTCGACGCTGATCCGTTCCTTGCGCAGGTGGGACGCCAGGATGCGGCCGTCGCGGACCACGGGCACGGGCCGGCCGTCCACCAGGTGGCGAAACCACCGGCTCCGGACCTCCCCCTGGGCGATCAGCACCGTCAGCAGCACCCAGGTCAGCACCCCGGTCATGGACGACAGGAACTGGTTTTCCAGCTCCACCACGGCCGTCGACACCATCGAACCGATGGTGATGCCCACCACGTAATCGAAGAAGGTCAACTGGGCCACCTGGCGCTTGCCCAGCATCCGGGTCAGGGTCAGCAGCGCCCCGTAAGCCAGGACGGCCCGCAGCATCACCAGCAGCGAGTCGGGCACGGCCGCCATCACCTCGCCTGCTTACTTTCCGCCGGGCCGCGGCCGCCCATGCCCGCACGACCCCGTGCCCATCCAGGCATTCCCGCCCGGCCCGCCGGCGGGCACGCGCCGGGAGCGCCGTGCCGGCCGGCCACCCTAAGCCCGGAGGGATGCGCCGTGACCGGGGAACCGCAACTGCTGGAGGCGGCCGCCGCGCTGAAGTCGGCCCTGGCGTCGCTGCAGCGGCTGGCCGCCGACCATCCCGATGCCGGGGCCCGGCCCACCTTCACCGAGCAGGAGCAGCGGGTCCGCGCCATGCTGGACCGCCTGGAAGACCGCCTGCGCCAGGGCCGTGCCTCCGCCGGGACGACCGGGGGCACGGCGCCGTGAGGGCGGCGCTGGTCACGGCCCTGATCCTGGCCGCCATCGTCTGGGTGGACCTGCAGGTGCCGCTGGTGGGGCTGACGCCCGCTGTCCGCGACCTGGACCGGAAGCTGGATCACCTGGTCCAGGACCTGGAGGCCGGCGACACGGCCGCGGCCCGCGAGCGGCTCAGCCAGATCCGCCGGGACTGGCGGCGGATGGAGGTGGGCCTGTCGCTGCTGGCCGACAAGACGTCCCGGCACCGGTTCGAGGAACTGCTGGAGCGCGTGGACGCCGGGCTCCGGGCCGGATTCCCGGCCCAGGCGGCACCCGACGCCGCGGAGTTGCGGCAGGTGTGGTACGAGATCCTGTCGCCGTGACGGCGCCGGCCGCCGTGCCCGCCCGTACCCCCTGCCCATCTGGTTGCATAAACATACAAAGCGCTGTTATACTTATGCCTCGATTGAGAGAGGAATCGGGGTGACCGGGCGTTGCTGCGTGCTGTGATCTGGGGCGTGACCGGCTATGCCGGCCGTGAACTGGCCCGCATCCTGCTGGGGCACCCGGAGGTGGAACTGGCCGCGGCCGTCAGCCGGGAGCCGCCGTCCCATCACCTGGCCGGCGTCCACCCGAGCTTCGCGGCCCTGCCGGGGGCGTCCCGCGTCCCCCTGCTGCCGGCCGACCCGGCCCCCGACCTGACGGGCATCGACGTGGTCTTCTTCGCCCTTCCCCACGGGGCGTCGGCGGTGCCTGCCGCGGCAGCCCTGGAAGCGGGGTGCCGGGTCGTCGACCTGGGCGCCGACTTCCGGCTGCGGGACCCGGCGGTCTACGAGCAGTGGTACGGCATCCGCCACCCGGTCCCCCACCTGCTGGAAGAGGCGGTCTACGGCCTGCCGGAGTGGACGAGCCGCCTCTACGGGGGACAGGATCCCCTGCCCCAGGCGCGTCTGGTGGCGGCGCCCGGGTGCTACCCCACCGGCGCCCTGCTGGCCCTGCTGCCCCTGGCCGCCGCCGGCCTGGTGGACCCCGACAGCATCGTCATCGACAGCAAGTCCGGCACGTCCGGGGCAGGCCGCTGGCCGGGCGACGCCTTCACCTTCAGCGAGGTGGACGGCAGCGTCCGGGCGTATAAGGTTGCGTCGCACCGGCATACGCCGGAGATCGAGCAGGCCCTGGGCATGGCCGGGTGCAGCGGGCCCGTGTCCTTCACCCCGCACCTGATTCCCATGTCGCGGGGCATCCTGACCACGGCCTACGCGCGCCTGGCCGGGGGCATGAACATCGAAGCCGGTGCCCGCGCCGCGGCCGAGGCGTTCGCTGAAGCGTACGCCGCCGCCCCCTTCGTCCACGCGGCGCCGCCGGGGGCGCAGCCGGAGACGGCCTGGGTGCGCGGTTCCAACCACGCCTTTTACCAGGTGACGGCCGACCCGCGCACCGGCCGCCTGGTCATCACCACCGCCATCGATAATCTGGGCAAGGGCGCCGCCGGGCAGGCGGTGCAGTGCATGAACCGCATGTTCGGGCTGCCCGAAACCGCCGGTCTTGACCATGGAGGTCTGACGCCATGAACACCGCCACGGACCAGTCGATCACCGAGATCGACGGCGGGATCACCGCCGTCGACGGCATGCGGGCGGCGGGCCTGCACGCCGGCATCAAGAAGCACAAGCCGGACCTGGCGCTGGTGGCGGCGCCCCGGCGATGCCCCGCCGCGGCCGTTTACACCCGCAATGCCGTGCAGGCGGCGCCCCTTCACGTGACCCGCCGCCACCTGGCCGACGGCCACGCCCAGGCCGTGGTGGTGGTCAGCGGCATCGCCAACACCTGCACCGGCCGGCAGGGGCTCCTGGACGCCGAGGCCATGGCGGCCCTGGCCGCCGACGCCCTGGGCATCGACCCGGCCGACGTCATCGTGGCGTCGACGGGCGTCATCGGCCCACACCTGCCCATGGACCGGGTGGCGGCCGGCATCCGGGCCGCGGCGGCGGCCCTGTCGCCCGCCGGCGGCCGGGACGCCGCGGTGGCCATCATGACCACCGACACCCGGCCCAAGGAAGCGGCGTACCGCGTGGCGCTGCCGTCGGGCACCGTGGTCACCGTGGGCGGCATGGCCAAGGGTTCCGGAATGATTCATCCCGACATGGCCACCATGCTGGCCTTCCTGGCCACCGACGCCCCGGTGGCGCCCGGCCACCTGCAGGAGGCGCTGCGGCAGGCGGTGGACGACACCTTCAACCTGATCACGGTGGACGGCGACACCAGCCCCAACGACATGGTGGCGGTGCTGGCCACCGGCACCGCAGTCGGCGCTGCCCTGGAACCGGGCAGCGCCGACTGGGACGCCTTCGTGGCGGGGCTGACGGCGGCGTGCCGGTCCCTGGCCCGGCAGATCGTGGCCGACGGCGAGGGTGCCACCCGCACCTTCGCGGTGCGGGTCACCGGCGCGGCCACCCGGGACGACGCCCGCCGCGCGGCCCGGGCCGTGGCGGCCTCCAGCCTGGTCAAGACGGCGGTCTACGGCCGCGACGCCAACTGGGGCCGCGTGCTGACGGCGGCGGGCGCCTCGGGCGCGGCCATGGACCCGGACCGGGCATCGCTGTCCATGGAGCACGAGGGGACCTCCATCCCCCTCTTCCGGGACGGCGCGCCGCTGCCGGTGGACGAGGAGGCGGCCACCCGCATGCTGGGCATGGACGGCGTCACGTTCGTGCTGGACCTGGGCACCGGCGGCGACGCCGGGGCCGTGGCATGGGGCTGCGACCTCACGGAGAAATACGTCCAGATTAACGCAGCGTACCGGACCTGAGGAGGGCACGGGATTCATGGCGGGCACAGGCATCGGCAGGGCCCGGCCGGGCAGCGGGCCCAGGGTGGTCATCAAGGTAGGCGGCGCGGTGGCAGGCCCCGCCGGTGCCGCGGTGGTGCGCGCCGTGGCGGACCTGCGGGCCGGGGGCTGGCGGCCGGTCCTGGTCCATGGCGGCGGCACCCAGATCACGGCCTGGCTGGACCGGGCGGGCATCCCGGCCCGCTTCCACCAGGGCCGCCGCATCACCGACGAGGCCGCCCTGGAAGTGGTGGAGATGGTGCTGTCGGCCCAGGTCAACAAGGCCTGGGTGGCCGCCCTGCAGCAGGCGGGGGTCCGCGCCGCCGGCGTCAGCGGCCGCGACGGCGGCCTGCTGGTGGCCCGGCCCCGCGTGGAGGACGGCGTCGCCTGGGGACGGGTGGGCGTCGTCCACCGGGTCGACCCGGCCCTGGTGGAAAGCCTGCTGGACGCAGGCTTCTGCCCCGTCATCTCGCCGGTGTCGGCCGGTGAGGACGGCGGCGCCTTCAACGTCAACGCCGACGAGGCCGCCGCGGCCGTGGCGGTGGCGCTGGGCGCCGGGGCGCTGCTGGTGCTGACCGACGTGCCCGGGCTGCTGGAGGATCTGAACGACCCCGGGTCGGTGGTGGCGGAGTTGACCGCCGCCCGGGCCCGGGAGATGCTGCGGGACGGCGTGCTCCAGGGGGGCATGCGGCCCAAGGTGGAGTCGGCCCTGGCGGCCGTGGAGGGCGGCGTCGGCCTGGTGCACCTGCTGGACGGCACCGACCCCGACGCCGTCACCTGGGCGGCCGCCGCCCTGCTGGAGGGCCAGGGCCCGGGCGCCGGGGACGCAGGCCGGCGGGCCGGGCCCGGCACCCGCATCATCGCGGATCCCGCCCCCGGCACGGCCGGCTCGTCCCCGGTTCCCGGCACCGGCTTCGCGGCGGCGCTGGGGACCGGCCTGCCGGCTCCCGTGGCGGGCGGCGCCCCCGACGCCGCCGCGTGGATCGAGCGGGGCCGCCGCGTGCTCATGGGCAACTACGGCCGGCTGCCGGTGGTCCTGGCGTCGGGCAGCGGCGCCCAGGTCCGCGACGTGGACGGCCGGACCTGGCTGGACTTCGTCGGCGGCCTGGCCGTCAACGGCCTGGGACACGGTTCCGAGGAAGTGGCTCGGGCCCTGGCCGAACAGGCGCGGCAGATGATCCACTGCTCCAACCTGTACTGGATCCCCCGCCAGATCGAACTGGCCGAGCGTTTGAGCCGGATCACCGGCCTTGAGAAGTGGTTCTTCTGCAACTCGGGGGCCGAGGCCAACGAGGCGGCGGTCAAGCTGGCCCGGCGCTGGGGCGTGCAGAACAAGGGACCTGAGGCCTACGAGATCATCACCGCCGCGGGGTCCTTCCACGGCCGGACCATGGGCGCCCTGGCCGCCACCGGGCAGGCCAAGTACCAGGACGGCTTCGGCCCCATGGTCCCGGGCTTCCGCTACGTGCCCTTCGGCGACATCGAGGCGGTGGAGGCGGCCGTCACGCCCAATACCTGCGCCGTCATGGTGGAGCCCATCCAGGGTGAGGGCGGCGTCAACGTGCCGCCCGGCGGTTACCTCAAGGCCCTGCGCGACCTGTGCGACCGCCGCGGCCTGCTGCTGATCATCGACGAGGTCCAGACCGGCATGGGCCGCACCGGCCGCTGGCTGGCCTGCCATCACGAGGACGTGCTGCCCGACGTGGTGACCATGGCCAAGGCCCTGGCCAACGGCGTGCCCATCGGCGCCGTGGGCGCCCGGGGCGCCGCCGCCGAGGTGCTGACGCCCGGCACCCACGCCTCCACCTTCGGCGGCAACCCGCTGGCCTGTGCCGCGGCGCTGGCCGTGCTGGACATCTTCGAGCGTGAGGGACTGGTGGACCGGGCCGCCCGCCTGGGCGAACTGGCGCTGGGCAGGCTGCGGTCGGCGGCCCAGGGGCTGCCCGAGGGCTTTGTGGTGGACGTGCGCGGCCGCGGCCTGATCCTGGCCGTGGAAGTGCGCCGGGGAGCGGGGCGGGTGGCCGAGATCTGCCGGGAGCGGGGCCTGCTGGTCAACGCCATCGGCGATACGGTAATCCGGATCCTGCCGCCCCTCAACATCGGCGAGGACGAACTGGTCCGGGGCCTGGACCTGCTGGCGGCTGCCCTGTCGGAAGTGGCCGCGGCGCCGGCCGGCGCCACCTCCTGACCGCCTGAAGGAATCGGGCCGGCCCGGCGAGGATCCGGGCCGGCCCTTCCCGTTTCCGCCCTGCGTTTCGACGTCAATACCGCGTCTCGATGTCGGCCTGGTCCCGCAGCGACTGGAGCCAGGAGCCGACCCGCGCCTGGATCTCCTGCTGGAAGAGGGTCTCGCGGATCTGCTCCCGCGCCTCCTCGAAGGGGATGGTTCGCTCGGCCTTCTTGTCCAGCACCTCGATCACGTGAAAGCCGAACTGGGTCTCCACGGGCCCCACCACGGCGCCGGGCTCGGCGCCGAAGGCCGCCTCCTCGAAAGGCTCCACCATCCGTCCCCGCGTGAACCAGCCCAGGTCGCCGCCGTTTTCGGCCGATACCGTGTCGGTGGAGTGCTCCCGGGCCAGGTCCGCGAAGTCGGCGCCCTCTTCCAACTGCCGGATCAGGTCCTCGGCGGTCTCGCGGTCCTCCACCAGGATGTGGCGGGCCTGCACCTGCTCCGGCTCCACGAACTGCTGGGGATTCTCGTCGTAGTAAGCGCGGAGGTCTTCCTCGGAGATGTCGATCTCAGGCGCCAGCAGCGCCTCGATCAACAGGTTAAGGCGCAGGTTTTCCCGCAGCACCTCCAGGGACATCCCGCTCGAGTTGAGCAGCAGTTCCAGGGTCTCCCGGCCGCCGTACTGCTCGGCCAGTTCGGCCACGCGGGCGTCCACCTGGTCCTCGCTGACGCTGACGCCCCGGCGGCCGGCCTCCTGCTGGACCAGCCGGCGGGTGATCAACTCCTCAACGCTCTGGGGGCCCACCTGGCTCCACATGTACTCGTAAACCTGTCCCTTGGTCACCGCTTCGCCGTTGACCACCGCCAGGACATCGGTCTCCGAGAATGCAGGCGTTGACGCGGGACCGCGGCCGGGCCAGACGTAGATCGCCACCGACACGATCAGCGCCAGGGCCGTGACCGCCACCACGATGCGGATCAAGGTCGGGTTGCGCACGCTGGGACTCCTTTCCCATACTGGACAGTGCTCCGACGCCCGGTGCCGCGGCTTCCGGCGGAAGGCGCCGCCCGCCACATTGTACCGGAGCCGGTCCGGCGCCGTAAGGGCGGGATCGCCGGCGAGCCCGGGACATCCTGGCAGCAGGAGGCTTCCATGGAACGGTACCGCGCCATCATCGACGACTGGGACGCCTTCCGGGCGGCCCTGATGACGCCGCAGCCCACCGTGGTCCGCGTCAATACGCTGAAGGCCGGCGTCGACCAGGTCCGCGCCCGCCTGGAGGCCCAGGGCTTCCGACTGACGCCCATGGGCTGGAACCCGGCCCTGCTGCAGGTGGACGACGGGCCCTTTCCCGTCACCAGGACCCTGGAGCACTGGCTGGGGTACCTTTACGCCCAGGAAGCCGCGGCGGCGGTGCCGGCCATGGCGCTGGGCGTCGCGCCGGAGCACCGGGTCCTGGACCTCAGCGCCGCCCCCGGGGGCAAGACCACCCAGATCGCCGAGATGCAGGGCGACCGGGGCCTGCTGGTGGCCAACGACCCGCAGCCGCCCCGGGTCCAGGCGCTGCTGTCCAACCTCTACCGCCTGGGCGTGCTGTCCACGGTGGTGACGTCGCTGGACGGCCGCCGGTTCCCGGCATCCGCGGCCTTCGACCGCGTGCTGGTGGACGCGCCCTGCTCCAACGAGGGCAACGCCCGCCGCCGCAGCGGCGCCGCCCGGCCCTTCCACCCGCGGCGGGCCGCCGCCCTGGCCCAACTGCAGCAGTCCCTGCTGGTGGCCGGCCTCAACCTGCTGGCCGACGGGGGCGTGCTGGTGTACTCCACCTGCACCTTCGCCCCCGAGGAGAACGAGGCCGTGGTGGACGCGGTGCTGCGCCGGGCGCGGGGCGCGGTGACGGTGGCGGCGCCGCCCGACGGCCTGCCGGGGATCCCCGGCATCACCCACTGGGAAGGTCAGGATTTCGACCCGGCCCTGGCCCTGACCCGGCGCATTTACCCCCACCACCTGAACTCGGGCGGCATGTACGTAGCCTGCCTGCGGCGGGAAGGCCCGCTCCCCTGGCCGGCCCCGCCGCCGGAAGAGGCCGCGCCGCTGCGCGCCGATCCCGACCTGACGCGCCGCTTCGTGGACTGGTGGTGCCGCCGGTTCGACGTGGACCCGGAGCGCTTCGCCGGCCTGCACGCGTACCTGCGGGGCGGCGACCTCTGGCTGTCGGCGCACCCGGAAGTACCTGGCCTCCGGGGGCTGCAGGCCGTGGGGCTGCGGGTGCTGCGCGGACCCGGCCGCCCGGGCCGCGGCGACGGCGGACCTGCCCGCGGCCCCGCGGCAGGCGGCGCGGGCTTTGACGGATGGAAGCCCACCAGCCTGGCCTTGATGCACCTGGCCGCGGGCGCCCGGCGCAACGTCATCGACCTGGACGACGGCGCGCTGCAGTCGCTGCTGGCGGGACAGCGGCTCGGCTTCGACCGGGCCGGCGGCGCGGCGCCGGTGGACGCCGGCTACGTGGCCCTGCGCTGGCGCGGCGAGGTGCTGGGCTGCGGCGTGGTGGACGGGCGCGGCCTGCGCTCGGCCCTGCCCCAGGGCCGCGTCCAGGAACTGCTGTCGTGCCTGGAAGCAGAGCGGCGGGCCGAATCGGGCCCGCCGGCAACGTGACGCTGACGCCGCGATCGGAACGTCAGGCGCAGAACTGGTCGAAAGCCTGGACCAGATCCTGCCGGACGGCCTCGGCGTCGCGGGTCTCGATCTGGCTGCGGTGCATGGCCATGACCACCTGGCCGTCCTTGAACAGGAAGATGGAGGGCGACGACGGCGGGTACTCGGGGAAGTAGGCCCGCATGCGGGCCGTGGCCTCCCGGTCCTGGCTGGCGAACACCGTCAGCAGGCGGTCGGGACGGCGGCTGTGCTGCAGGGCCATGCCCACCGCCGGCCGGGCGATGCCGCCCGCGCACCCGCACATGGAGTTGATGACCACCAAGGTGGTGCCGGACAGGTCGCCCATGGCCTCCTCGACCTCTTCGGGCGTCCGCAGTTCCTGGAAGCCGTACTGGACAAGCTCCTGCCGCATGGGCCGGAAGAAAAGATCCATGAGTTCCTGATCCATCCACGGCTCCTCCTCTCACCGCACGACTGCGGTGCAGGCCCATCGGGCCTGCGGCGCTCCGTTCCCTTCACCGTACCCCGGAACAGCAGTCGAAGGCAACTCCGGATCCAGGCTACGCAGGCAGCGGCACCTGCCGGCCCCGGCGGCCGTCGAAGGCCGTGACGGTGGTGTATCCAGCCGCCCTGGCCGCCGCCGCCAGCCGGTCGAAAGCCCAGCCCACGTGCTCGGGCTGGTGGGCGTCAGAGGCCGTGGTGATAGGGATCCCGGCCCGGAAGGCCCGTTCCAGCAGCCGCGGGTCCGGGTAGATCTCGCCCACCGGCTTGCGCAGCCCGGCGCTGGACAGTTCCAGGCAGGTGCCCGAAGCCCGGGCCGCCTCCACCAGGCGGTCGTACCACCCCAGCAGCTCACCCTCGAACCCGGGTCCGGGCCGGGCGCCGAACACCTTGATGACGTCCGGATGGGCGAACACGTCGAACAGCCCGCTGGCCACCGCCTGCTCGGCCAGGCGGAAGTAGCGGCGGTACGCCTCCTCCACGTCGCGGCCGCCCCAGGACGCCGGGTCCAGGTCGAACCCCCAGTCGTCGATCCAGTGGACGGCGCCGATGACCAGGTCCCAGGGCCGGCCCTCCAGGAAGCGGGCGATGCCCTCCTCGGCGCCGGGGATGTAGTCCATCTCGATGCCCAGCCGCACCGGCAGGCCGCGGTCCCGGGCCTCGAGGACCAGCGCGATGTAGGCGTCGATGTCGTAGCCCTTGCTGCGGGCGGCCACATAGCCCGGCTTGCCCAGCAGCGCCGCCGCCTCGGGGAAATGATACGCATGCTCGGTGATGCAGATCTCGTCGACGCCGGCGGCGGCCGCCTGCTCCACGAAGCGGTTCAGGTAGCCGGCGTCCAGGCCGCCCTGCTCCAGGTGCATGTGGTAGTCCAGGATCATGCGCCGCCGCGCCCCTCCGCCTCACCGGCCGCAGCGGCCTCGGGGGCGCCCGCCGCAACACCCTCTGCGGCGCCGCGCCCCGCGCCGTTGAGGCCGCGCAGGCGCTCGGGGATCACCACCACCCGGGCCTCGGCGATGCCCGGGTTGGCGCGGATCTCGGCCAGCACCTGATCGCTCACCGGGTCGTCCACCGACAGCACCATGATGGCCTCGCCCCGCACCTGGCGGCGCGCCACCTGCATGGCGGCGATGTTGACGCCGTGCTGGCCCAGCAGGCTCCCCACCAGGCCGATCATGCCGGGACGGTCATGGTGCCGGGTCAGCAGCATGTAGGCCGCCGGGGCCATGTCCAGGGGCAGGCCGTCCAGTTCCGTAAGGCGGCAGCCGCCGTCGGGGGCCGCCGCGGCTCCCACCACCCGCCGCCGATCCCGGCCGCCGCTGAGCCGCAGGGCCGGCAGCGAGGCCTCGGGATCGGTGGCCGTGGTGAGCCGAACCCGCAGGCCCCGGCGCTCGGCCACCATCCGGGCGTTGACCACGTTGACCGGGCTCTCCACCACGCCTTCCAGCAGGCCCTTCAGCGCGGCGCCCGCCAGCAGTTCCATGGCCCTCGGCGACGGCAGCGTGCGGGCGCGAAGCTGCAGTTCCAGGTCGTCCAGTGGCCCGCCGAGGCCGTCCCGGTAAACC
>PKRI01000017.1 GCA_017577485.1 Bacillota bacterium
CCTTATTTCCGAGAGAAGGGGGCACCCCTGGCCAGTCAAGGCACTCCGCGCGCCCTATTGGCCGGTCATGCCGGCTCCTTCACCCGCAACGGGCCGGAATAGGGAGTCCTCGACGCCTTAACATCCAAGAAGGCTGCCCGGACGAGCACTTAGGGAACCAGGGACGCCTTACCGCGCCGGCGCATGCCCGGACCGCCGGCCTCAGCCACCGTCCATCTCCCGGATCATGGCCTCGGCCAGCCGGGCGACGGTGTTGATGACGTCCACGTCCACCCGGTCCAGGGTGTCGGTGGGCCAGTGCCAGTTGGGCAGCAGGCCGCGGTCGTCCTCGGCCCGGAAGGCGATGGTGCGGAAACCCTGGCGGACCGCCGGCAGCGCATCGGTCGACATCAGGTCGTTGCGGGCGGGCCGGACGCCCCACTCGGGATGAGCGGCGGCGATCCGGGCGGCCAGGTCGATGAGCCCGGAGTCCAACCGGTAACTGCGGATCATGCCTTCGGTCACGGCGTACTTCGGGTGCCCGGAGCCGATGTTGTCAAAGATGAAGAAGGCGGCGTCCCGCAGTTCGTGGCCGTGCCGGCGCAGGAAGTCCAGCATGCCCACCAGGCCCACTTCCTCGGCGCCGGTGGCCACAAACCACAGCGGCACGCGGCGGGGCGGCCGCTCGGCGAAGTACTCCGCCAGTGCCAGCATGGCGGCCACGCCCGAGGCGTTATCGTTGGCGCCGGGCGTGTAGGTCCCCACCACCTCCCGGTGCACCAGCAGGGCCATGCTGACCAGCAGCCAGGCGGCGGGCACCACCGCAATCCACCCCAGCACGGCACGGCCCGTCAGCCAGATGGCCAGGCCCAGCACCGGCACCAGGGCCATGGACGCCACCCCGCCCAGGAACAGCGCCCGGAACCGGTGGACCCCCTTGGGATCAAACATCAGGCCCCACTTGGCCGAGTCCACATGGGCCGACAGGACCACCGGCGCGGCGGTCCCGGGCTCGGCTTCCGCCGGCGGCAGCACGCCGATGACGTTCCGGCTCGGGTACTGGCGGAACCACCCGCCCAGGGTGCCGGCGGTGGTGTTCTCGCGCAGCAGCAGGACCACGGCGCCCACGCCCAGCACCAGAGCGGCGGCGGCCAAGCCCCTGCCGGAGGCAAAGGGCGCAGCCGCCGCGGCCGCCACCAGGGCCAGGGCGCCGACCAGCGCCAGCCCGTAGATCACCAGATAGGCCCAGGCATAGGCGCCGGGCGTCTTGAAGTCCTCGCTCCATACCCGGGGCAGCACCGCCCGCAACTGGGCCTCCACATAGGCCGCGGCGCGGGCCTCCGCCTCGGTCCCGGAACCCCGCGGGCCGATGTCCTCAGCCAGGACTTGCAAGTGGCGCCGGATGCGGCCGCTGAAATCGGGCACGGGTCGGCCCCCGCTCACGCTGCCCCACCCCCTGTTCGATATTGCGAACGACTTTCGCCGTCCCCGCCTCCGTGGGGAGCCGGGCCTGCTCCCAAGCCCGGGCCTGCTTCTAAACCAGGACCTTCTCCCAAGCCCGGGCCTCTTTCAGGGCCCGCGGCGCCGCGCCTCGCCCCGGCCCGCCTCGCCGCGGCCCGCGTCGCCACAGCCCACGCCCGCCGGCAGGCCCGCGCCTGAGCCGCCATCCGAACCGAGGCCAGCCCCGCGGCGGCCCTCCAGCAGCGACCGGAGGACCCGCGGCAGGGCGGCCAGGCGGCGCCGCCACGACCGGTCGAACAGCAGCACGTTGCCCCAGCGGAAGTAGTCGTAGGCCGGCCGGGTATAGGGGTACCACCATACCTTACGGGTGGGATCCCGGTCCACCACCAGCGCCTGGACTTCCGTGAACTCCAGCAGCGCCTCGGCGCCGTGGGTGCGCCCGTACCCGCTGGCTCGCACCCCGCCCCACGGGCTGTCGATGATCCCGTAGGGCGACGCGTGGTCGTTGACCGTCACCAGCCCGGCGCCCATGGCCGCCGCCAGGCGCCGGCCCCGCTCCAGGTCCTCGGTCCAGACGCTGCCCGTCAGCCCGAAGGGACTGGACCGGGCCCGCTCCAGCGCTTCCTCCTCGCTGTCCACCACGGCGATGGGCAGGACCGGGCCGAAGGTTTCTTCCTTCATTACCGTCATGTCCTCGGTGACCCCGGTCAGCACCGTGGGCGGGTACCACCACCCCGGCCGGTCCGGCAGGAATCCCCCGCAGGCCAGGTGGGCCCCCCGCTCCACCGCTTCCGTCACGTGCCGGTGGACGCGCTGCCACGCCGCCTCGCTGATCAGGGGACCGAAGGTCCAGTGGGGCGGCAGGTCGCCGCCGCCCGGGGAGGCCGGGGCACCCGGCCCCGAGGCTGCGGTGAGGCCGGCCGCGGCGCTGAGGCGGGACGCTGCCCGCAGCACCTCGTCGATGAACCGGTCCGCCACCTCCCGGGCCACGTAGACCCGCTCCACCGAGCAGCACAACTGTCCCGCGTTGTTGAAGCCCGCCCACACCGCCCCCTGGGCCGCGTAGGCCACGTCGGCGTCGCGGCACACGATCATGGCGTCCTTACCGCTCAATTCCAGCAGCGGCGGCCGGCGCCCCAACTGCGCCAGCCGCAGGGCGATGGCCTGCCCGGTGGGAGTGCTGCCGATGAAGGCAATGCGGTCGACGTCGCTGTCCACCAGCACCCGGCCGGCGTCGGGCCCGCCGGGGACCACGTTCAGCAGGCCCCGGGGCAGGCCCGCCTCATGGAAGATCCGGGCCACCTCCAGGGCCGTCAGCGGCGCGTACTCCGACGGCTTGATGACCACCGCGCACCCGGCGGCCAGGGCCGGCACCACCAGCCCCATGGTCAGCGACAGCGGCACGTTCCACGGGGTGATGGCGCCCACCACCCCCAGCGGCACCCGGCGCACCCACCCGCGCTTGCCCCAGAAGTACGGCCGCGGCGGGATGCGCACGGCCCGGTCCGCCAGCACCTCCGGGGTGCGGTGCGCGTAATAGGCCAGCAGTTCCAGCACCACGGGGATCTCGGCGCCGCCCACGCACTCACAGGGCGGCTTGCCCGTCTCCAGCATCACGGTGCCGGCGATGTCGTCGAGCCGGTCCAGGGTCACCTGCAGGGCCCGGACCAGCACCTCCCGCCGCCGCCGCCAGGGCGACGCCGCCCACCCGGGCTGCGCCCGCCGAGCCGCCTCCACCGCCTCGGCCACGGCCGCCGCGTCACCCACGGCCCAACGGTACGCCACCTCGCCCGTCCTGGGGTCGATGCCGTCCGCCCAACCGGCGCCGTCCCGCCACCGGCCGTCGATCCAAAGCCTTCCCTCCCGCATGGAGCACCTCCCGGAACCGCCGGGGCCCGCCGGCTGCTGCTCGGACCGCCGCGGGGCACCGCTGCCGCAGGCCGGTGCCCCCGGCCCTGCAGCCCTGACCCCACCTGCTGCACGGATTTCCTTGCGCTGGCCCCCGGTTCAAACCCTTTTGGGGAAGGCATACGCCCCCGGCTGACGAAATCCCATTTCCTGGACGCGAATTCCCGGGCGGCCTGTCGGCTGTGCCGGATCCGGCCGACCGTGCCGTGCTGGAGGGAGATCCATGACTTCCGCGGATGCAGCCCCCGTGCCGCACACCCGCAGTTTCTGGTTGGAGACCGCCGGGCCGGTGGAGGCCAGGCCCCCGTGGACCGGCGACGGGCGCGCCGACGTGGCCATCGTCGGCGGGGGCTTCACCGGCCTTTCCACTGCCTATCACCTGAAAGCACGGGAGCCGGGACTGCGGGTGGTGGTGCTGGAGGCGGGCACGGTGGCGGGCGGCGCCAGCGGCCGCAACGCGGGTTTCGCCATGACGCTGTTCGGCCTGGACCTGGGCTT
The DNA here is from genome assembly GCA_017577485.1 of Bacillota bacterium. Taxonomy (GTDB): domain Bacteria; phylum Bacillota; class Sulfobacillia; order Thermaerobacterales; family RSA17; genus RSA17. The sequence continues at coordinate 3,847 of PKRI01000017.1, forward strand.
CACGGTGTTCCGTTTCGGGCGCCAGCGGGCCAAAGAAGCCGACGACTACATGGTCAGGGCGGTGCACCACACCCGCGACATGGTCCACCGCCTCAACATCGACTGCGACTACGAAGAGCACGGCCTCATCACCGTGGCCACCAACCCCGCCCAGCAGCGGCGGCTCCACCACCACTGGGAACTGTCCCGCAGCCTGGGGCTGCACGAGACCCGGTGGCTGGACCGGGACCAGACCCGGGAACTGGTGGGGTCGCCCACCTACCTGGCCTCCTGCTTCGATCCCCTCTGCGCCCTGGTCCACCCGGCCAAGCTGGCCCGGGGCATGGCCCGGGCGGTGCTGGAACTGGGCGGGGAGATCTATGAAGGCAGCCCCGTGACCGCCCTGCACCCGGGCTCACCGGCCGTGCTGGAACTGCCGGGCGGTCGCCTGACCGCCGACAGCGTGGTGCTGGCCACCAACGCCTACACCTGGGCCCTGGGCCGGACGGTGCCGCGGCTTAAGCCGGTGCAGGCGCCCATGCACACCTATATCGTGCTGACGGAACCCCTGTCGCCGGAGCGGCTGGAGGCCGTGGGCTGGCGGCGGCGAGTGGGCGTCGAGGACGGGCGCAACCTTATCCACTACTACCGCCTGACCCCCGACAACCGCCTGCTGATGGGCGGCCACGACGCCCTCTACTACTACGGCAACCGCAGCGACCGGGACCACCATGCCGGCCTGGCCCGGCGCCTGCAGCAGGCGGTGGTGGAGACGTTCCCGGCCCTGCGGGGCATCCGCTTCACCCATCATTGGGGCGGTCCCGTGTCGGTGAACCTGGACCTTGCGCCGGTCATCGGGCGCGTCGGCGGCAACATCTTCTACAGCGCCGGCTGCATGGGCCACGGCGTGGCGCTGACCCAGCTCAACGGCCGCACCCTGGCCGACCTGGTGCTGGGCGTCCGCAGCGACCTGACCGACGTGTTCTTCGTGGACCGGCGGGTCCTCCCGCTGCCCCCGGAGCCGCTGCGGTTCCCGCTCATCAATGCCATCCGCGGCCTGCTGCGGCTGCAGGACTGGTGGAACGAGCGGGCGCGGCAGCGCCCGCCCGGCGGTGCGGGCATGCGGTTATAATTCCTGCGGCAACTTTCTCATGACCGAGGGAGGGGCCCGGGATGCCGCACCTGGGGATCATCATCGGCAGCACCCGTCCCGGCCGCGCCGGCCTGCCCGTGGGACGCTGGTTCCACCGCAAGGCCCTGGAGCACGGGCACTTCGACGTCCGCTGGATCGACCTGGCCGAGATCAACCTGCCCTTCCTGGACGAACCCCACCACCCGCGGCTCCGGCGCTACGTGCACCAGCACACGAAAGACTGGAGCGCCCTCATCGACGCCATGGACGCCTTCGTCTTCGTCATGCCCGAGTACAACCACGGGATCAGCGCCGTCCTCAAGAACGCCATCGACTTCCTGCACCAGGAGTGGCAGTACAAGCCCGTGGGCTTCGTCAGTTACGGCGGCGTGTCGGCCGGCACCCGCGCCGCCGCGGCCGCCAAGCAGGTGGTCACCAACCTGAAGATGATGCCGATGGCGGAGACCGTGGCCATCCCCTACGTCCAGCAGTTCCTGGACGACGAAGGAAACTTCCGGCCCAGCGACGTGCTGGAACAGGCGGCCGTCGCCATGCTGGACGAGTTGGCCCGCTGGGAGGAGGCCCTGCGCCCCCTGCGGGAAGCCGCCCGGCAGGCCTGGCTCGAGCGCCAGGGGTGACGCCCCGCTTCTCCCCTGCCGCGCCCCTCCGCCGCCACCGCTCCCTTGAGGGTTGAAACCGTGCCGCCCGGCCGCGGGCAGCCCCTGCGGCCGGGCGCTGCTTGCCGGCAACCCCGGCGGCAGGATTTCCGTCCCTTCTACGGAATTCGGCAAGATATTCGTCCACCGGGGAGGACGCCGGTTTGGAACCGTTTCCCCAGCAGGCGCACCGGGATCCGGACCCGCCCGGCGGCGTCGACGAGGCGGTGGAGTCGGACCTTTTCGCCCGCATCCGCCTGGCCTCGCCGCGCCTGAGCCCTGCCAAGCTGGCCGCCGCCGAGTACATCATCACCCGGGTCGAAGACGTGGCGTTCTGGCCCGCGGCGCGCCTGGCGGAGGCCGTGGGCGTCAGCGAGTCGGTGGTGGTGCGCCTGGCCGTCGACCTGGGCTACGCCGGGTACCCGGACCTGCAGCGCGCGGCCCAGGAGGTCCTGCGCCGGCGCCTGTACCTTCCCGGCCAGGCACTCCCGCCCGGAGGCACAGAAGCCACGTCGCCGGCCGGCGAAACCGTGGACCGCTCCTTCCGCAGCCAGCGCCGCATCCTGGAGGTCTGCCGCGCCGCCAACCCGCCCCAGGCGCTGGAGCAGGCCGCCCAGCTGCTGCTGGAGGCCCGGCGCAGCGTGGCCGTGGGCTTCCGGATGGGCTACATCCTGGCCGAGGCGGCCGCCTTCAACCTGCAGCTCCTGCTGGGCAACGCCGCCGTGGCCACCCTGGGCCCCGACACCCTGGAGGACACCTTGAGCGGGTACGGCCCCGGCGACGCGGCCCTGCTCTTCGACTTTCGCCCCTACAACCCGGCGATGGACCGGGTGGTGGAGATCCTCACCCAGCAGCGCACCCGTCGCATTGCCGTCACCGACTCGCATTCCGCGCCCGCCGCCCGCGGCGCCCACGTGGTCCTGCGCACGCCCACCGAGATGGACGCCGGCGCGGGCCGGTCGCTGGTGGGCGGCATGGCGCTCCTGGATGCGCTGGGCGCGCTGGTGTGGGAACTGGATCCCAACCGCTGCCGCGCATCCATGCGGCAGATCATGGCCCTGCGGATGGGTTCGATGCGGTCTCGCCCCGGGCGCCGGTCCGGGGCGCCAGGCAGGAAGTCAGAGACCCGGAAAGAGGGTGACAAGCGATGATGCGGTGGAAGCACCGGGCCCCGGTCATGGTGCTGGTGCTGGCGCTGGCCCTGCTGCTGGCAGCAGGCTGCGGCCGGCAGGCATCGGATGCGCCGGGCGCCCCCCAGGACGGCAGCACCGGCCAGGAGCAGGCCGGCGGCGAAACGGGAGGCGGCGCCGCCGGCGAGCCGCAGCGCGGCGGCACCCTGGTGGTGGCGCTGCCCGCCAACCCGATGACCTACAACCCCAACGCCCGGCCCGACGACGCGGGCATCATGATCTTCCAGAACCTGTTCAACAAGCTGGTGACCCTGGACGACCAGTACCAGGTCATCCCCGACCTGGCCGACGACTGGCACATCTCCGAGGACGGGTTGACCTACACCTTCTACCTGCACCCCGAGGCCCGCTGGCACGACGGGCAGCCGGTCACGTCCGCCGACGTCAAGTGGACGTACGAGGCCATCCTGGCCAACCAGGGCCTGGCCGCCGGCAGCCTGGCCGTCATCGACGCCATCGAAACCCCCGACGACCACACCGTGGTGCTGCGGCTCAAGGAGCCCAACGCCCCGCTCCTCTACAACCTGGCGTGGGCCGGGGTGTACATCATGCCCAAGCACCTGTACGAAGGCAGCGAGGACTGGCTGTCCAGCGAGGCGGCCCAGCAGCCGGTGGGCAGCGGGCCCTTCCGCTTCGACTCGGCTCGCCTGGACGAGCACGTGACGCTGGTGGCCAACCCCGACTACTTCCGCGGCGCGCCCTATCTGGACCGCCTGGTCTACACCATCGTCCCGGACCCGCAGACGGCCGCCCAGGCGCTGATGAACGGCGAGGTGGACGTGTCCATCACCCGGCCGTCGCTGACCCAACTGGTCACCCTGCGGACCGCCCCCGGCGTGGTGGTGGACATCGCCCCCATGCCCAACCGTTACTACGTGCCCATGAACCACGCCCGGGAGGTCTTCCAGGACCTGCGGGTGCGGCAGGCCGTGGCCCATGCCATCAACCGCGGGGAGGTCCTGGACCGCGCGCTCCAGGGCATCGGCGCCGCAGCCGAAGGGTTCTACACGCCGGCCATCGCGTGGGCGTACAACCCCGATGCGGTGGCGCCGGCCTACGATCCCGCCCGGGCCGAGGCGCTGCTGGACGAGGCCGGCTATCCCCGCGGCGCCGACGGCACCCGCATGCGGCTGACCATGACCATCTTCTCCGGCGGCGAGTGGGCCGACGTGGCCGCGGTGCTGGTGGAGAACCTGCGGGCCGTGGGCATCGAGGTGGAACTGGTCCAGCTGGACGAGGGCGCCTGGATCCAGCGCACGGTGGTGGACCGGGACTTCGACCTGACGCTGCTGGCGGGGATGCAGGGTCCCGATCCCGACCAGCTGCGGCTGCGCTTCGGAAGCATGGGTCCCCTCAACATGATGGGCTACGCCAACCCGGAGTTCGACGACCTGCTGGCCCGGGCCGCGGCGGTGACCGACCAGGACCAGCGGCGGGACCTGTACTTCCGGGCCCAGGAGATCCTGGCCGCGGACCTGCCCTTCGTGCCGGTGGCCGAGTTCGTGGCCGTCCACCTCTACCGCGACGCGGTCCACGGCCTGGCGCACCACCCGGAGCAGGTGGGCTCGGTGCCCCAGTGGGGCTTCCACCGCGCCTGGCTGGCTGACTGAGCGGCGCGGCAGCCGGGACCGCCCGGATCAAGGGAGACTCAAGGGAAACGCAAGGGACACCGGGGCCCGCCCGCAGGGGGCGGGCCCCCGCCGAGGGGGTGTGGACGACGCTGGGATACCTGGCCCGCCGCTGCGGTGCGCTGCTGCTGACCCTGGCGGTGGTGGTGGTGCTGAACTTCGTCCTGGTGCGGGCCGCGCCCGGCGATCCCGTCCGCATCCTCGCCGGCATGGACCAGCCCAGCCCGGAGATGGTGGAGGCGCTGACGCGCCGGTACGGCCTGGACCAGCCGCTGGCGGTCCAGTTCTGGGCTTACGTCCGCAGCCTGCTGCAGGGCGACCTGGGCCGCTCCATCACCTTCGAGCGGCCGGTCAGCCAGCTGATCGCCCAGACCGTGGGGCCGACGCTGCTGCTGACCCTGACGGCCACCCTGCTGGCCTTCGCGCTGGGCGTGGCCCTGGGCACCGTGTCCGGCACCCGGCCGCGGTCGCGGCTGGACGCGCTGTTGTCCCTGGCGGCGTACCTGCTCTACGCCATGCCGCCATTCTGGCTGGGCATGATGGGCATGCTGGTCTTCGCCTCCTGGCTGGGCTGGCTGCCCACCTCGGGGATGTACGACGTCCGCAGCCCCCAGACCGGCCTGGCCCACTGGCTGGATGTGGCCCACCACCTGGTCCTGCCGGCGGCCACGCTGGCGCTGGTGCAGATGCCCGTCTTCTACCGGGTCACCAGGGCCAGCGTCGTCCAGGTGCTGGGCGACGACTTCGTCACCACCCTGCGGGCCGCGGGGCTGCGCCCGGGAACCATCTTCCGCCGGTACGTCCTGAAGAACGCGCTGCTGCCGTCGGTGACCATGCTGGGCCTGCAGTTGGGGTACGTGCTGGCCGGCGCCGCCCTGGTGGAAGTGGTCTTCTCCTGGCCCGGCATGGGGCGGCTGACCCTGAACGCCATCTACCGCCGCGACTTCCCGCTGGTTATGGGCATCTACCTGGTGGTGTCGGCGGCGGTGGCGGTGGGAGCGCTGATCACGGACCTGGTCTACGGCTGGCTGGACCCGCGCATCCGTTACGGCTGAGGCGGGCTGAAGCGGGCGGATGCCGGCGCATGCGGGCTGATACGGGCCGGCACCGCCGGCGGCCCGGCGACCCGGGGAGGGCGACGGACCTGGAACTGCGCACCTTCTGGCGAGGATACGTGGAGAGCCGGTCGGGCCCCATCGGCCTGGCCCTGCTGGCCGCCGTGGCCCTGGTGGCCGCCCTGGCGCCGGTGCTGGCCCCCGTGCGGCCCGAGGCCTTCACCGACGCCCTGCTGGCCCCTCCGGGCCCGGGACACCCCTTCGGCACCGACCACCTGGGCCGGGACATCTTCTCCGGGGTGGTCTACGGCACCCGCATCTCGCTGCTGCTGGGCGTGGTGTCCGCCGCCATCTCGGCGGTGGTGGGGACGGTGGTGGGCGCTGTGGCCGGCTACGCCGGCGGCTGGATCGACGAGATCCTCAGCCGGCTCATCGACGTGTTCCTGATGATCCCCGTCTTCTTCCTGGTGCTGGTGGTCATCATGCTCTTCGGCAACTCGCTGCCCTACGTGATGACGGTCATCGGCCTCACCATCTGGCCCGCCAACGCCCGGCTGATGCGGGCCCAGGCGCTGTCGCTCCGGGAACGGACCTTCGTGCGGGCCGCGGTGGCCCTGGGCGAGGCCCACGGGCGGATCCTGGCCCGCCACATCATCCCCCACGGGATTTACCCGGTGGTGGCCAACACCACCCTGCAGGTGGCCGGGGCCATCCTGACCGAGGCGGGCCTGAGTTTTCTCGGCCTGGGCGACCCCAACGTGGTCTCGTGGGGCCGGATGATCTACGAAGGCCGGGTCTCCATGCCCCACGGGTGGTGGACCACCCTGTTCCCCGGCCTGGCCATCGTCGTCACGGTCATGGCCTTCTACCTGATCGGGGACGGGCTCAACCACGCGCTGAACCCGCAGGCCCGGGAGAGGGGTGCCTGACGTGACCCGCGACCTGGCGGCGCCCGAAGCCGGCGGCCGGCCGCCCGCCGCCGCTGAGCCGGTGCTGGAGATCCGCGGCCTGCGGGTGAGCTACGACGCACCCACCGGCCGGGTCCAGGCGGTGGCCGGCCTGGACCTGGTCCTCCGCCCCGGCGACAGCGTGGGCCTGGTGGGCGAGTCGGGCTCCGGCAAGTCCACGGTGGCCCTGGCGGTCATGGGCCTGCTGCCCGCCGGCGGGCGGGTGGACGCGGGCCAGGTGCGGCTGCTGGGCCGCGACCTTACCACACTGCCGGAACATGAACTGCGGGCGGTGCGCTGGCGCCAGGCGGCCATGGTGTTCCAGAAGGCCATGAGCGCCTTCTCGCCGGTGCACCGCCTGGCCGATCACTTCGTCGACGTCTGGCGGGCCCACCGCCCCGAGCGGGGCCGCCGCGCCCGCTCCCTGGCCCTGGAGCGGGCCAGGGTCCTGCTGGAGGCGGTGGGGCTCCGGCCCGACGCCCTCTGGGCTTACCCCCATACCCTGTCGGGCGGCATGCTGCAGCGGGCGCTGATCGCCCTGGCCCTGGTCCACCAGCCGCGGCTGCTGATCCTGGACGAGGCCACCACCGCCCTGGACGTGGTGACCCAGGCCCAGGTGCTGTCCGAAGTGGCCCGGCTGCAGCGGGAGTTCGACCTGACCACCCTGGTCATCAGCCACGACATCGGCGTGGTGGCCGCCCTCTGCCGGCGGGTGGCGGTGCTCTACGCCGGCCACCTGGTGGAGGAGGGCCCCGTACAGCAGGTGCTGGAGGCGCCGCGACATCCCTACACGGCGGCGCTGGTCCGGGCCTTCCCGCGGCTCCGGGGACCGCGGCGCCGCCTGGAATCCATCCCCGGCACCCTGCCAGACCTGACCCGGCCGCCCCAGGGCTGCGTCTTCGCCGACCGGTGTCCCCGGGCCGCCGGCGCCTGCCGGGAGGGCCCACCGCCGGTGGAGCACAGCGGCGGCCGCATGGTCCGCTGCCGCTTCCCCCTGGGGGGTGACGCCGGTGCGTGAGGAGGCGGCACCGGTGCCGGACGTCGCCCGGCAGCACGACGGCGCCCGGCAGCCGCTGATCGAGGCCCGGGGCCTCCACCGCTGGTACGGCAGCGGGCGGTCCCTGCTGGCCCGCCGGCCGCCCCTCCGGGCCGTGGACGGCGTGGATCTGGTGGTCTATCCCGGCGAGATCGTGGGCCTGATCGGCGAGAGCGGCTGCGGCAAGTCCACCCTGGGGCGCCTGCTGGTGCGGCTGGAGGCGCCCACCGCCGGCACCATCGCCTTCGCCGGGCGCGACATCACGCACCTGCGGGGCCGGCGGCTCAGGGCGCTGCGGCGCCAGATCCAGGTCATCTTCCAGAATCCCTTCGAGACCTTCGACCCGCGGTACCGGCTGCGCCAGGCGCTCTACGACCCGCTGCGCATCCACGGCCTGCCCGATGCCGAGCGCCGCATCGCCGAGGTCATGGAGCGGGCCGGCCTGCCGGTGGATCGGTACCTGGACCGCTACCCGCGGGAACTGTCCGGCGGCCAGCTGCAGCGGGCGGCCATCGCCCGGGCCATGCTGGTGGAGCCGCGCTTCGTGGTGGCCGACGAGCCCGTGTCGATGCTGGACGTGTCGGTGCGGGCCGAGGTCCTCAACTTCCTGCTGGACCTGCGGGCCCAGCGTCAGACGGCCTTTCTCTTCATCACCCACGACCTGGCGCTGGCGCGCCACGTCTGTGACCGCATCGCGGTCATGTACCTGGGCCGCATCGTGGAGGAAGGGCCCGCCGAGCTCCTGACCTCGGCACCCCGCCACCCTTACACCCGGGCGCTGCTGGCCAGCGTGCCCGACCCGGACGCCGGGACGGCCGCTTCCCCCGCCCTGCGCGGCGAGCCTCCCTCGCCCGCCGCGCTCGGGACGGGCTGCCGCTTCGCCGGCCGGTGCCCGCTGGCGTCCGAGGCCTGCCGCCGCGTGGAGCCTGTCCTGGAACCCGCTGCCCCCGGGCACCGGGTAGCCTGCCACTTCCCCTGGGAGGAGCAACGAACCCCATGAGCGACGTCCGGACGCAGGCCTGGTTCCGGAACGCCCTGGAGGCGGTCCCCGACTACCCCGAGTTCCTCACCGTCGACGAACTGGACGCGTCGACCCGCGCCCTGGCCGAGGCCCACCCGGACCTGGTCCAGGTGCGGGTCATCGGCCGCTCCCGGTCCGGCCGGCCCATTCCCATGCTGCGCATCGGCTCGGGCCGCCGGCGGGCGCTGCTGTTCGGGTGTCCCCACCCCAACGAGCCCATCGGCGCCATGATGCTGGAGTACCTGAGCGGGCGGCTGTGCGCCGACGCCGGCCTGCGGCGGGCTCTGGACTGGACCTTCTACATCATCAAGTGCATCGACGTGGACGGCACGCGGCTCAACGAGGGTTGGTTCAAGGGGACCTTCACGACGGGCCGCTACATCCGCAATTTCTACCGCCCGGCCTTCCACGAGCAGGTGGAGTGGACGTTCCCGGTGGAGTACAAGACGTACCGCTTCGACGCGCCGCTGCCCGAGACGCGGGCCCTGATGGCCGCCATCGAGGAGATCCGGCCGGACTTCATCTACAGCCTGCACAACGCGGCCTTAGGCGGCGCCTTCTACTACTCGAGTCACGCCCTGACGGACGACCTTTACGAAAGCCTGCGCCGCCTGCCGCGGGAGCGCGGGCTGCCCCTGCACGCCGGCGAACCCGAGATGCCCTTTGTGGAGCCGCTCAGCGAGGCGGTGTACCGCCTGCCGACGCTGGTGGACCAGTACGAGTTCATGGCCCGGGTCCAGCCCGGCCAGGACCCGGCGGCATCCCTGCGGTCCGGCGCGTGCTCCGTGGAGTACGCCCGGCGCTTCTGCGATCCGGTGGCCCTGGTGACGGAACTGCCCTACGTGGTGGACCCGCGCATCAACGACCCGACGCCGGTGGACATCACCCGGCGGCGGCTGCTGCAGGACGGCCTGGCCCGCGATGAAGAGATCCTGACCCTGCTCCAGGACCTGTACCGCCGCGCCCGGCCCCACCTCTCGGTACCGACGCCCTTCGAAACGGCCGTCCAGGACCTGCTGCGGTTCCTGGAGGGCAGCCTCCCCGCCCGGCGCCGCTGGCTGGAATCGGCTCCGGACCTGGATCAGCCCGCCACCACCGCCCAGTGGTTCGACGTGCAGGTGCTGCTGCCGTTCTACCGGGTGCTCTACTACGGGATGCTGATCCGCTGCGCGGCGGCCCAGCCCCCTCATCCCGACCTGGACCAGGTGGCCGCCGAGGCGGAGGCCGCCGTCCAGCGCTGGGAAGCCTACTTGGACAGCCACCTGCGCGCCGCGGTGGTGCCCATCCGCCACCTGGTCCAGGTGCAGCTGGGGGCCGGGCTGCTGGTCATGGATTACCTGCAGGCCCGGTGACCGGGCGGCCGGTCAGGACGCCGCCTGCCGGGCCGCCGCCACCGCGGCCTCGAAGTTGGGCAGGCTGGCCACCTCGGGCACGTACTCCACGTACGTGACCCGGTCGTCGCGGTCCACCACGAACACCGCCCGGGCCAGCAGGCGCAGGTCCTCCATCAGCACGCCGTAGGCGCGCCCGAAGGAGGCCTCGCGGTGGTCCGACAGCGTCTCGACCCGCTCGACGCCGGCCGCCGCGCACCAGCGCCGCTGGGCGAAGGGCAGGTCCATGCTGACGGCCAGCACCACCACATCCTCGCCCAGGCCGGCGGCCTCCTCGTTGAAGCGCCGCGTCTCCTGGTCGCAGACGCCGGTGTCCAGGGAAGGCACCGACAGCAGCACCTTCACCTTGCCCCGGTAGTCGGCCAGGGTCACCGGCTCCAGGTTGTTGTTGATCACGCGGAAGTCGGGGGCGCGGTCGCCCACCCTGACCTCCTGGCCCGCCAGCGTCATGGGCTGGCCACGGAAATTGACCGTCCGCACGGGTTCGGCCAAGGGATCCGCCACCTCCAGGTCGGCGGCCGCCCCGCGGCCGCCGGGATCATCGCGGCACCGCCGCTCCTACGTCCCTACGCCCCGGGGGGTCCTGTCCCTGCCGGGCCGCACGACCGCCGGGAGCCTGACGGGCCGCGTCAGCCCGCGGGAGCCTGCCGCGCCACCCCGTCGGCGGCCGCCTGGCGGGCGACACGCGGGCGCTGGACCCGCTGACCCCGCTGGATGCCACCACCACCCGCATCTTGCGCAACGTCTACGAGTCCCTGTTCTTCCGGACCACCGACGGCGAACTGGTACCGTGGTTGGCCGAGTCCGGGGACTTCTCGGGCAACCAGTGGACCATCCGCCTGCGCCAGGGCATCACGTTCCACAGCGGTGCCGAACTGACGGCCGAGGCCGTCAAAGCCAATCTGGATTACATCCTCGATCCGGACAATGCCGCGGGAACCCAGACGCTGATTCCCGATGTGACCGGGGTCGAAGTGGTCGACACGTACACGCTGAGGATCACCACCGCCGAACCCAACCCTGATCTGGCCGCCCAGTTGACCGACGTCCTCATCGCCGACCCGTCGGTCTTCGCCGAAGCCGGAGCCGAAGCCCTCAACGAGAACCCGGTGGGCACGGGCCCCTACCGGGTGGAACGCTGGCAGCGCGACACCGAACTGGTGTTGGCGGCGTACGAAGGGTACTGGCAGGGCCGGCCCGCCATCGACCGGGTCATCTTCCGCGTGATCCCCGATACCCAGGCCCGCCTGGCGGCGCTGCTCAACGGCGAGGTGGATCTGGTCCCGGGCGTGCCGCCCGAGATGATAGCCCAGATCGAGGCCGATCCGGCTGTGCGGATCGAGGAGGTCCCCGGGCGCCAGGTCATCTACGTCGGGATGAACCTGATGCGTCCCGGCCCGCTCAGCGACCGGCGCGTCCGCCAGGCGTTGAACTACGCGGTGGATGCCGACCTGATCATCGACACGATCCTGGAAGGCCACGCGACCCGCAACGCGGCAGGGTTGACCGCCATCAACGCCGCCTATGATCCGGCCATCGAGCCTTACCGCCATGACCCCGAGCGCGCCCGGCAACTGCTGGCCGAGGCCGGGTATGCCGGCGGGCTCACCCTGGACTTCCACACCCCTCAGGGCCGCTACCTGAAGGACTATGAAGCGGCCCAGGAACTGGCTCGCCAGCTGGAGGCCGTCGGCATCCGCACCAACCTGCAGACCCACGAGTGGGGCACGTTCCTGGAGATGGCGCGCAGCCACACCATCACGGACCTTTACCTGATCGGCCTGTCGGATCGTACCTTCGCGGCGAGGCGGCTGGTGCTGCACGGCGACTTCGGCACGTCGCTGCGCCAGTCGGAATCGGCCCTGGCCAGGGTTCTGGAGGTCGCCCCCAACAGCCTCATCCTGGCCGGCCTGGCGGTGCTGGTTTCCCTGCTGATCGGCGTGCCCACGGGGGTGCTGGCAGCCGTCCGCCGGGGGTCGTGGATCGACCGCGCGGCGGTGGCTGCGGCCACGCTGCTGCAGTCGATGCCGAACTTCTGGGTCGCCCTGATGATGATCCTGGTGTTCTCGGTGCGGCTCCACTGGCTCCCCACCGGCGGGATGCGGGGCCCCGAGTCCTACGTGATGCCGGTGGCCGCCCTGGCCTTCCTGACCACCGCGCGCTTCGTCCGGTTGGTGCGCTCCAGCGTGCTGGACGAGCTGGGCTCGGACTACACCCGGACCGCCCGCAGCAAGGGGCTGGCGGAACGGGTCGTCGTGTTCAAGCACGTCCTCCGCAACGCCCTGAACCCCGTCATCACCATGACCACCCTGCAGTTGGGCACCCTGTTCGGCGGTTCGGTGGTCACCGAAACCGTCTTCGCGTGGCCCGGACTGGGGCGTCTCATGGTGGACTCCATCGGGTACCGCGATTATCCGGTGGTACTGGCCAGCGTCACCGTCATCGGCGCCACCTTCGCCGTGCTGAACCTGGTCACCGACGTGATTTACGCCGTCATCAACCCGGTGGTGCGCTATGAGTAATCCCCGTACCGCTGCACCGGACGTCGTCCCGGCCGGCGCACCCTCGCCGGCGGCTGCCCGGAAGAGGACCCGGTGGATGCGCAGCGACGCAGCGGGCATCCTGTCGCTGGCCGTCCTGGGGCTGCTGGTGATGGCAGCGCTGGCGGCGCCGTTGCTGACCCCTTACCACTACAACGAGGGCAGCGTCACGGAGCGCCTGCTGCCCCCCTTCAGTCCCGGCCACGTGCTGGGAACCGACGCTTTGGGCCGCGACCTCCTGACGCGCATCATCTACGGCTCCCGCGTTTCGCTGCTGGTGGGGGCCGCCAGCGTGCTGCTGGCCGGGACCATTGGCACCGTCATCGGCCTGCTCAGCGGCTACCTGGGTGGACGCTTCGACCGGATGGTGACCCGGATTATCGACGCGCAGTTGAGCTTTCCCTTCATGATCCTGGCCCTGACGCTGGCGGCTCTCCTGGGCCCCAGCCTGCGCAACGTCATCATTACCCTGGTGGTGTCGAGCTGGGTGATCTACGCGCGGCTGGTCCGAGGCCAGGTGCTGGAGGAACGGGAACGCGAGTACGTGCAGGCCGCCCGGGCTCTCGGCGCCTCCACCGCCAGGGTGACCTTCAGGCACCTGCTGCCCAACGTGGTGCCCAACGTCATCGTGCTGGCGTCCCTGGAGGTAGGGCGCATGATCATCGCCGAAGCTTCCATCAGCTTTCTCGGTTACGGCATCCAGCCGCCCCTCCCGTCCTGGGGCAAGATGGTGGCCGAGGGTAAGGACTACCTTTTCACGGCATGGTGGATCTCGGCGCTCTCGGGAGCGGCCATCGGTTTGACCACCCTCTGTGCCAACCTGGCCGGCGACTGGCTGCGGGATCGGGTGGGCCGATGAGGAGGCAGCGGCATCGGTGAGCAACCGTTCGGTGCGGCGTGACCTGGCCGCTTCCCGCTGGGGCGGTTTCACCCTTCATCCCATGGTGATGGGCCGAAGAGCGGCCGTGTCCACCGGGCATTACCTGGCCACGGCAGCCGCCATGCACATCCTGCGCTGCGGCGGCAATGCCGTCGATGCCGGTGTGGCCGCCGGCCTGTGCCTCAACGTCGCCCTGTTCCACCTGACCAGTTTCGGCGGCGTGGCACCCATGGTGATCTTTCACCGCACCACAGGCACCCTGGTCACCCTGGACGGCGTCGGCAGATGGCCCGCCCTGGCCGATCGTGAACACTTCATCCGCCACCACCAGGGCCGGATCCCGGAGTGGAGCATGCTGCGGGCCGTGACTCCCGGCGCGCCCGATGCGTGGCTCACCGCCCTGGAGCGTTTCGGCACCCTCACCCTGGGCGAGGTGATGGAACCGGCATGGGAGTTGGCTGCCGGGGGCGTGCCGGTGACTCCCGCCACCAGCGCCGGCCTTGCGCAGCACGAGCCGGTGCTGGATCAGATCGATCCCCTGGCCCGCTCCCTCTTCTACCCCGGCGGGCGCGCGCTGCGCCCGGGGCGGGTGCTGATTCAGGACGACCTGGCCGCCACCTTCCGGGCCCTGATGGATGAGGAAGCCCGGGCCCGTCGCGAGGGTCTCGACCGGCAGGAAGCCATACGCAGGGCCCGCGACCTCGTCTACAAGGGTTGGATCGCCGAGCGCATGGCCGCCTTCGCCCGGGAGCAGGGCGGGTGGCTGCGGCTGGAGGACCTGGCGGCGCACCGGGTCCAGATCGATGTTCCCGTCCACGGCCGCTACCGGGACCTGGACGTGTACACCTGCGGGCCGTGGTCGCAGGGCCCGCTGTTGATTCAGTTCCTCAACCTGGTGGAGTGCCTGGACCTTGAGGCCCTGGACCACAACAGCGCCGACTACCTGCACCTGCTGATCGAAGCCATGAATCTGGCCTTTTCGGACCGCGAGAATTACTACGGCGACCCGCGCTTCGTCCAGGTTCCCCTGGCCGGGCTGATTTCCAAGGACTACGCCAGGGAACAGGCCAGGCGCATCCGGTTGGACCGCGCCTTCGGCCGCATGCCGGAGCCGGGCGACCCGTGGTGGTATGAGCCCGGCGGCGGCACCAGGCGCTCCCGCCCCGTCGACGTGGATCACTACCGGGCACCGGATGAAGCGCTGAAAGGGGATACCAGTTACGTGGCCGTGGTGGATGGCGAGGGCAACCTGTTTTCCGCCACCCCCAGCGACCCCACGTTCTGGACCCCGATGGTCCCCGGCCTGGGCTTCGGGGTATCGGGCCGCGGCTGCCAGTCCCGGGTGGAGGCGGACCACCCTGCCGCCCTGGCCCCCGGGAAGCGTCCGCGGCTGACGCCCAACCCCGCCGTCATCATGCTGGACGGCGAGCCGCTGATGGCCATCGGCTGCCCCGGGGGCGACGCCCAGACCCAGGCCATGCTCCAGGTGCTGCTGAACATTTTCGAGTTCGGCGCCAACGTCCAGGAGGCCATCGAGGCACCCAGGGCGGTGAGCTTCAACTTCCCCAATTCCTTCTCGCCGTTCCCCTACCACCCGGGGCGTGTGGACATCGAAGCGCGGATCCCCGCCTCCGTCCGCGACGATCTGGCCCGCCGCGGCCACGACGTCCGCGTGCTGGAAGCGTGGGCGCCGTCGGCGGCCGCGGTCCACGTGGCCGCCGTGAACCCCATCGACGGCGTCCGCATCGGCGGCGCCGACCCTCGCCGCGACGGCCAGGCGTCGGCCTGGTGAACCCGCCCTGCCCCGGCCTGTCGCCGCGAAGCGGCCGGGGCGTTCACCTCGCCGCGCCGCGGCCCGGCGGACCCTGCCGGATATCCTCGGAGGCCAGCGGCTTCAGCAGGTCCCGCGCCTCCGCCATGCCCTGCGCATCGTTGACCACGTCGCCCGGCCGGTCGCCGTACCCGACGGCGACGCCGCCCCAGCGCATGCCCAGGTAGTAGTGGCACGTGAGCCACAGGGACTTGATCAGCGGTTCCGCCACCGAGCGGTCCTCGTCGGAGACGACGGTGGCGACGAACACCGGCTTGCCCCGCATGCGCTCCCGGAAGCGCACCTCGGGGTCCCGCAGCGAGCCGCTCCAGCGGTCGAGAAAATCCTTCAGCACCCCCGGCATGGAGTACCAGTAGACGGGCACGGCCAGCAGCAGCGCGTCGGCGTCGAGGACGCGCCGGAGCACGGCGTCGTAGTCGTCGTCGATGCGCGGGACCGGGCTGCCGCTGTGCCGCACGTCGGGATAGCGCTCGATGCGGTAGTCGATGAGGCGGATGCGGTCCACTTCCAGCGGGACCGGCGCCGCCGCGACGGCGGTCTCTGCCAGGAGTTCGGCGTTCCCGTTCCTGCGGTGGCTGGCGATGATGAGGGCCAGCCGGATGGGACGTTCTGGACGCGGTGTTTCCGTCATGGCTGCTCCTCCCTCGGTGCGCGGTGGACGTCCGGTCGAAGCGCGCCCGGCCGGGCCCGTTCTCCCCGCCCCTTTCGGCGTTACGCCGGCCGGGCCCGGGGCGGCCGCCGACAGGACCGCCAACATTGTGGCACTTTCGGAGGGGGAGGGGACGAGCCCCGCACGCCCCGGCCACCCACCCCGGCGTCCCCACCCTCCGGGGCAACCCCGGGCCGTCCCCGCCCGCGGCGCCCCCAACCGGGCATGAGCGCGCCCCCCTCCACGCAACCTATCCCCGCGGAGACCGCGCGGGCCGCCGGCGCCGGCCCCCCGCCACCGGTGCCGCCGGCCCCGCCTGACCCGACGGGAGGTCGCCCATGCCCCCGGATGATCCCGCCGGAACCCGGCGCCGCAGCCCCGCACCCGGCCGGCGCCCCGGCACCGGACCGAGCCGCCGCCCCGGACGGCGCCCCGGCACCGTCTACGCCGCCCTCTCCCTGGCCGCCCTGGGCGCAGGCCTGGCCGCCCTGCTGCTGCTGGCCGAGCCGGGCACCATCCGCGGCCAGACAGCCGCCTACATCCCTCAGCCCGCCCCGCCGCCGGCCGCCCCGGCACCCTTCGCGCCCTACGAAGGGTCGGAGGCCCAGCACCGGCGCCTGGAACTGGCGGACCTGGTGGCCCTCTTCCCCGACCGCGTCGTCCGCCACGGCGCCGCCGACCGCCCGGCGGTGGCGCTCACCTTCGACGACGGGCCCGACGACCGCTACACCCCGGCCATCCTGGACATCCTGGCCGAGCACCAGGTGCCCGGCACCTTCTTCATCAACGGCGTGCGGGCGGAGCGCAGCGGCGACGTGCTGCGCCGCATCGTCAAGGAGGGCCACACCCTGGCCAGCCACGGCTGGGCCCACGCCCGCTACTCCGCCCTGACCCCGGACGGCATCCGCGCCGACCTCAACCGCAACAAGGAATTGATCAAGGAACTGGGGGGCGACACGGAGTTGTTCAGGCCGCCCTACGGCGCCCTGGACATGATCGCGGCCGAGGTGGTGGTCAACCAGGGCTACCACATCGTCCTGTGGAGCATCGACACCCGCGACTGGATGAACCGCACCGCCGACGAGATCGTCAACACGGTCCTCGAGGAAATTCACCCCGGCGCCATCATCCTGCAGCACTCGGCGGGCGGCAGCGACATGGACCTGAGCGGCACCGTCGAGGCGCTGCCCATCATCATCCGGGAACTCAAGACCCTGGGCTACGAGTTCGTCCCGATCCGCGAGTTGATGGGCGCCGTGCCCGCCGGGCCCGCCGAGCCCGAAGCCGGGACCCGGACCGTCCAGCGCCCCTGACAGGAGCTTGGCGGGAGGGGACTCTGAAGAAAGGGGCGGGGCCGAACACCGCAGTGCCCGACCCCGGGCCACCCCTCGATAACCTGGTTGGGTGCAGCATTACCGGCCGCGGGTCGGCGGTGCCTCCGGAGCGGACGTGCCCGTGCCGGCCATGGCGGCGCGCCGCGCCCGGGTCGCCTCGGCGTCTATCTCCAGCGTCTGAGGATCCAGGACGACCCCGTACTCCCGCTCGGCGGCCTGCGGCGACACGTACCCGCGGACCACGTCCAGGCGCACCGCTTCCGGGTCCCGCTCCAGCGGGTCGCCGTAGCCGCCGCCTCCCCCGGTCTGGACGCTGACTACGGTGCCGGCCGGCACCGGCAGGCCCGTGCACTTCTGGATCACCCGCTCGCCGGGCCGGCCGGGATTGATGACCACGCGGTTGGGCGCGCCGGGCTTGCCGCCGAACAGCCCCCACGCCGGCATCTGGGACCGCTCCTGCGTCGTGGTCAGGGCGGCGTCGTGGTCCAGGATCAGGTAGTCGCGGTAGTGCCCCAGGCCGCCCCGGAAGCGGCCGGGACCGCCCGAGTCCTCCCGCAGGGCATAGCGGATCACCCGCAGCGGGAAGCGGTTTTCCAGGATCTCCACCGGCACGTTGCGGGTGTCGCCGTCGGCGATGGCGATCAGCGTGCTCTCGCCATCCCGGAAGGGCGCGGCGCCCCAGCCGCCGCCCGAGGCCTCCACGTGCAGGTAGGGCCGGCCGCTGCGGGGGTCGGTTCCGAACAGGAAGTGGGCGCACACGTCGCAGTAATGGGCGGCCGGGATGCGGTCCGGGATGGCCTGGCTCAGGGCCTTGAAGATGGTGTCGCACAGGGTCATCAGGATCAGCCCGTAGACGGCCGACGGCGCCGGCCGCCGGGCGTTGAACATGCAGTCGTCGGGCACCACCAGGTGCAGGTTCCGGAACGTGCCCTCGTTGACGGGGCTGAAGGGATTGGTCACCGCCTTGAAGGCGATGCGGGCCCCCGAGAGCGTGGCGGCGTAGCCGCAGTTGATGGGTCCCCGCACCTGGGGCGACGACCCCGTCAGGTCGATGGTCATCTCATCGCCCTGGACGCGGACGGTCACCGCCACCTTCGGATTGGGAGTGCCCACGCCGTCGTCGTCCATGAAGGCCTCGGCGTAGTACTCGCCGTCGGGGATGGCGGCGATCAGCCGCCGCGATTCGGCCTCGGCCTGGCGGAACATCTCCGCCACCGCGGCCCGCACCGTGTCGCGCCCGTAACGCCGCACCAGGTCCCGGTAGCGCCGGGCGCCGGTGTGGGACGCCGCCACCTGGGCGCGCAGGTCGCCCAGCACGCTGTCGGCGTAGCGCACGTTGTCGTAGAGCAGCTGGAACGTGTCCCGCACCGGCTTGCCGCCCTTGTACAGGGTGATGGACCGCAGGCGGATGCCTTCCTGGTAGATCTCCGTGGTGTCGGTGGTCCAGCCGCCCGGCGACACGGCGCCGATGTCCAGCCAGTGAGCCCGGCTGGCGGCGAACCCCAGTAGCGTCCCGTCGTCGTCGAAGATGGGGCCGCAGGCCACTACGTCGTTGAGGTGCGTGCCGACGCTGTAGGTGTCGTTGATCAGGTAGATGTCGCCGGGCTCCATGGTCTCGACGCCCACGTCGGCCATGATCTGCTTGACCGACGGCGTCAGGTTGCCCAGGAAGATGGGCAGGCCGGCGGCCTGCGCCACCATGTCGCCGTCCTCGTTGAAGAGGCCGACGCTGAAGTCCAGGACCTCGTAAATGATGGGATTGTAGGCCGTCCGCATCAGGTTGATCTTCATCTCGTCGGCGGCGGCCACGAACCCATGCCGGATGACCTCCAGGGTCACCGGATCCACGGAGCCCATCAGCGACCCTCCCTGTCGATGACCAGGTGGCCCCGTTCCGACACCGTCAGGTGGAAGCCGGGATTCAGCACGGTGGTGGCGCCCTTCTCCACCACGATGGCCGGGCCCGGCAGCCGGTTGCCGGCCAGCAGTTCCTCGCGGGCGTACACCGGCGTCGGCAGCGGCCCGGCGGCGTGGTCGAAGATGCACTCCACCCGGTCGATCAGCGCCGAATCCGGCGGCGCCTCGCCCCCTGCCGGCAGGGGCGGCAGCTCCAGCCGCGGCAGGCGGCCGAAGGCAGCCACCCGCAGGTTGATGATCTCGGTGGGTTCCGTGCTGGAGGCGTGGCCGTAGGCCTGCTCGTGCAGCCGGTCGAAGTCGGCCCGGACATCGGCCAGCAGGTCACGGTCGAAGGGCCGCCCGGCCGGCACCGGCACCCGGACCACGTACTCCTGCCCGGCGTACCGCATCTCGATGAACCGCTGGAAGTCCACCGGAACCTGGCCGCCCACCTCGTCGGCGATGACCGCCGCCAGTTCCTGCTCCATGGCCTCAAACTCGCCGGCCAGCGAGGCCGGGTCGGCGGCTTCGGTGGGCTGGGGCCGGGTGCGCACGGCGTCGTGGCGCACGTCGCCGGCCAGCATGCCCAGCGCCGAGAAGGCCCCGGGCAGCACCGGCACCACCACCCGCGCCACGTTCAGTTCCTCAGCCAGGGCGCAGGCATGCATGGGCCCGGCGCCGCCGAAGGCCACCAGGGCGAAATCCTTGGGATCCAGGCCGCGCTCCACGGTGATGGCGCGGATGGCGTGACTCATCTTGGTGTTGACGATGCGGATGATGCCGGCGGCGGCGGCGGTCACGTCGAGACCCACGGACCTGGCCACGGCGGCCACGGCTTCCCGGGCCAGGTCGCGGTCCAGGGTCATGGCGCCGCCCAGGCTGGCCGGCCGCAGGCGCCCCAGCAGCAGGTTGGCGTCGGTGACCGTGGCCTCCCGGCCGCCGCGGCCGTAGCAGGCCGGTCCAGGCACGGAACCGGCGCTCTGGGGACCCACCTGCAGCGCTCCCTGGGGATCCACCCAGGCGATGGAGCCACCGCCCGCGCCCACCGAGTGGATGTCCACCATGGGCACCATGACCGGGTGCCGCTCAAACTTGGCCTCGGCGGTCACCCGCAGTTCGCCCTGCCAGGCCACCGACACGTCGGTGCTGGTGCCGCCCATGTCGAAGGCGATGACGTTCTCGAAGCCCAGCTGACGCCCCACGAAGGCCGCCGCCACCGACCCGCCGGCGGGACCGGACATGATGGTATGCACCGGCTGCGCCTGCGCCGTCCGCACCGACATGACGCCGCCGCTGGACTTGTGGATGAACAGCGGGCGCCGGTAGCCCATGCCGGCCAGGCCCGCTTCCATCTCCGCCAGGTACGCGCTGACCCGCGGGGCGATGTACGCGTTGATGACGGTGGTGCTGGTGCGCTCGTACTCGCGCCACTCCCGGACCAGACGGCTGGACACCGAAACCTGGGCCTCGGGGTAGCACTCGGCCAGCAGGGCGGCCACCCGCTCCTCGTGGGCCGGGTTGGCGTAGCTGTGCAGCAGGCAAACGGCGATGGCCCGGATGCCGTGGCGGCGGAAGTGGTCCGCCGCCGCCCGCACGTCGTCCTCCACCAGCGGCTCGATGACCTCGCCGGCGGGACCGATCCGCTCGCGCACCTCCAGGCGGTGCTCCCGCGGCACCAGCGGCTCCGGCTTGCGGTAGAACAGGTCGTACATGTCGATGCGGTTGACGCGGCCGATCTCGTAGACGTCCCGGAAGCCGGCGGTGGTGATCAGGCCCACCGGCGCGCCCTTCTTCTCCAGGAACGTGTTGAGACCCACAGTGGTGCCGTGGACCAGCATGGCCAGCGCCGCCGCGTCCACCTGCGCCCGGCGGAGGCCGTCGGCAATGCCGGTCCAGAGGTTGTCGGGCGTGGTCGGCGTCTTTTCAATGTAGAGGCTGCCGGTGTGGGTATCGACCAGCACCAGGTCGGTGAAGGTGCCGCCGATGTCCACCGCGCAGCGCCGCGCGTCGGCGGGGGCGTCCATGGAATCCCTCCCTGTGGCTCATTTCCAGCCTAAGAATGGGATTTTCCACGCTACAATGGGCGTTGCCGACAAAACTGCCGTGCGGGGTTGTGGGGGCTCTACAAGCGTCCGGGCCTCCCGAGGGCGTTTTGTACCCGTCACACAAGCGGGACCGGGCGTCTTGTCTTGACCCGACAAAGGGAAAGACGGCGACACCGCCCTAACATCATGGCGTATCGAGCCGCGTCAACCGCAGGGAGGGCTCTACACAAAAAACCGAAGGAGGCCGAGCGCATGTTTGCAAGGCGGTCAAACCGGCACTGGCTGGTCCTGGTCCTGGCGCTGACCCTGCTGGTCGTGGCGGCCTGCGGTGGTGCGCCGTCGAACCAGGGCAGCGGCGGGCAGGATCAGCAGGCCGGCACCGGAAGCAGCGGCCAGGCCGGCGACGGGACCTCGCAGCCGGCCGGGCGCAGGGTCCTGCGCATGACCCATTCCTGGCCCAACCAGATCGACCCGGCCCGGGGCTCGGACATGGCCAGCTCCGTTTCGTTGATCAACCTGTACAGCAGCCTGGTCTACCCGACGCCCGAGGGCAACGTGGAACCGTACGCCGCCGAGTCCTGGACCGTGTCCGACGACAACCTGACGTACACCTTCCAGCTTCGGCAGGGCATCAAGTTCCACGACGGGCGCGAGATGACCGCCGAAGACGTGAAGTTCTCCTTCGACCGCTTGATGGCCATCGGGGAGGGCTTCGCCTACCTGTTCCGCGGCGTCGTCCGTGAGGTGACGGTGGACGACACCTACACCGTCAGCTTCCATCTGGAGCAGCCCTTCGGCCCGTTCCTCAACATCCTGACCCGGCTCTACATCGTCAACTCCGAGCTGGTCAAGGAAAACATCAAGCCCGACGGGCCTTACGGGGAGATGGGCGACTACGGGACCGAGTTCCTCAACGTCAACGACGCCGGTTCCGGCGCCTACATGGTCAGGAGCTTCGACATCAGCTCCGAGCTGGTGATGGAGCGCTTCCCCGACTTTTTCGGTGAGGTGGCACCCAACGCGCCGGACGAGGTGCGGATCATCGGCACCACCGAAGCGGCCACCGTCCGCACCTGGATGAGCAACCGCGAGCTGGAGATCTCCGACACGTGGCAGACCGCCGAGGCGCTGGCCAGCCTGGACAACATCCCGGGCATCGATATCGCCAGCTACCTGGACGGCGGCCAGCTGTACCTGATGATGCACACCCAGAAGCCGCCGCTGGACGACATCCACGTGCGGCGGGCCATCGCCTACCTGATTGACTATGACGCGCTGGTGCAGCAGATCTTCCCCGGCACCGAGAAGGCCCGCGGTCCGGTCTCGCGGTCGCTGGTCGGCTGGAACCCCTCGCTGCCGGAGCTGGAGTTCAGCCTGGACAAGGCCCGGGAGGAGCTGGCCCAGTCCCGCTACGCCGGGCAGTGGGACCAGTACCCCATCGAGTACGCCTGGACGGCCGAGGTGCCGGCGCTGGAGAAGGTCGCCCTGATGCTGCAGGCCAACGCTCAGCAGGTGGGCCTGACCATCGACATCGTGCAGACGCCGTGGCTGCAGCTGATCGAGCGGGCGGGCAGCAAGGAAAGCACGCCCCATCTGGCCAGCATCTTCGTGACGCCCAGCTACGGCGAGGCCGGCTCGCAGCTTCGGGCCAGGTTCCACTCGTCGACGGCGGGCACGTGGGAGCAGCTGGAGTGGCTCGAGAACGCTGAACTCGACGCCATGATCGAGGACGCTCTGGCCACCGTCGACTTCGTCGAGCGCATGGCCAAGTACGCCGAGGTGCAGGCCCGCGTCGTGGAGCTGTTCCCGACGGCAGCGCTCTACGACAACGTGAACCGGCACGCGTACCAGGCGTGCTACGTGGAGTGGCCGCAGCTGCAGGCGCCCATTCCGGTGCTGGGCTACATGCAGGACGCCCGGTTCATCGAGGTGTTCCCGGAGCGGGTCGCCAGCTGCGGCAACTGACGATCCAGCCAGGTCCGGCGGCGCGGGGAGCGGGAGGCCCCCTCCTCCTCCCGCTCCCCGCGCGCCCGCTTGACCGGGTCGTACACACGGGGGCGGTACGACGATGGGAATGCGGTCTTTCATCCTGCAGCGGCTGATCCAGTCCGTGGTGGTCCTCCTGGGACTGTCGCTGCTGATCTTCGTCCTGGTGCGCGTGGCGCCGGGCGACCCCGTCCGCGCTGCCCTGGGCCCCCGGGTACCCCAGGACGTGGTGGACCGGATGCGGGCCGAGATGATGCTGGATGAGCCGTACCACATCCAGTACATCCACTGGATCACCCGGACCCTGCAGGGCGATTTCGGCAACTCGCTGATGACCCGGCGGCCGGTGGCGGAGGACATCAAGCAGTTTCTCCCCGCCACCATGGAGCTGGCCCTGTTCGCCGGGGTATTCATGGCAGCTTTCGGGATTCTCCTGGGGGCGGCGTCGGCATACCGCCGCAACAGCTGGCTCGACAACGCCATCCGCGTCCTGGCCTACACCGGCGTCGTGACCCCGGCCTTCGTGTTCGCCGTCCTGTTCCTGCTGCTGTTCGGCTACTACTGGCACGTGTTCCCCACCGCCGGGCGGCTGGCGCAGGACATGGTCGCACCCCCGACCATCACCGGCATGGTCACCGTCGACAGCCTGCTGACGGGCAACTGGCGCGCCTTCGTCGACGGCCTCAAGCACCTGGTGCTGCCGGCGGTGGCCCTGTCCATGGCGGGGCTCTCGCAGCAGGCCCGCATCACCCGGGCGTCACTGGTGGACAACCTGCAGAAGGACTTCGTCCTGGCCCACCGCACCTACGGGCTGTCGGACCGGTCCATCATGCTCAAGTACGCCCTGAAGCCCTCGCTGATCCCGACGGTGTCGATCCTGGGCCTGGACTTCGCGGCGCTGCTGTCCAACGCGTTCCTGGTGGAACTGATCTTCAACTGGCCCGGGTTGTCCCGGTACGGCGTCAACGCCATCCTCCAGAAGGACGTCAATGCCGTGGCCGCCGTGGTCATGGTCCTGGGCGTGACCTTCGTGACGGTCAACATCCTGGTGGACATCGTGGTGGCCTGGCTGGATCCGCGCATCCGCATGCGCATCGCCAATCAGGGGGGTTGACGGGTTGAGCAGCAGCGAAACGGCAGCAGCCCACGACGCCCGCGCGCTGTGGTGGGCGATGAAGCGCGACAACTGGCGGCGCATGTGGTACCGGTTCACCCGCAACCCGCTGTCGGTGGTGGGGCTGGTCATCGTGCTGGTGACCGGGCTGGCCGCCATCTTCGCCGACTACATCGCGCCCTACCCCGAACACGCCGGGGCCTTCGTGGATTTCGGCAACGCCATGAAGCCGCCGGGCGGCCAGTACCTGCTGGGCACCGACCCGGTGGGCCGCGACGTGCTGTCGCGGATCATCTACGGGTACCGGTTCTCCTTCGGCATGGCCATCGTGGTCATCGCCCTGGCCGCGCCGCCGGGCGTCATCCTGGGGCTGGTGGCCGGCTATTACCGGGGGACGCGCATCGACTCCATCATCATGCGCATCACCGACATCTTCCTGGCAGTGCCGCCCCTGGTGCTGGCCATGGCCATCACCGCCGTGCTGACGGCCAACGTGTTCAACGCCATGATCGCCGTGACGCTGATGTGGTGGCCCTGGTATACCCGGCTGGTCTACGGCCTGGCCTCGTCGCTGCGCAACGAGTTCTACGTCCAGGCGGCCGAGGTCATGGGCGCCAGCAAGTTCCACATCCTCTTCCGGGAGATCCTGCCCAACTGCATCTCGTCGATCCTGACCAAGATGACCCTGGACATGGGCTTCGTCATCATCATCGGGTCCAGCCTGAGCTTCGTGGGGCTGGGCGCGCAGCCGCCGACGCCCGACCTGGGTACCATGGTGGCCGACGGGGCCAAGTACATGCCGGACCAGTGGTGGCTGACCACCTTCCCGGCCCTGGCCATCGTCACCGTGGTGCTGGGCTTCAACCTGCTGGGCGACGGCCTGCGTGACGTCCTGACGGTGGAGGAGCAGTGACCATGTCGCAGCCCCTGCTGGAAGTGCGCGACCTGTCGGCCGGCTACCGGGTCTACAAGGGGTTCCTGCGCGTCCTGGACGGCGTCAGCCTCACGGTCCGGCGCGGCGAGAAGATCGGCCTGGTGGGCGAGAGCGGCTGCGGCAAGACCACCACCATGCGGGCCATCCTGGGGGTCCTGCCGTCCAACGGCCGCGTCACCGGCGGGCAGGTGCTTTTCGAGGGCCGGGACCTGCGCCAGGCCAGCCCCCGGGAACTGCAGCGCCTGCGGGGCCGGAAGCTGACGGCCATCTTCCAGAACCCCGGCGCCGCCCTGAACCCGGTCTTCACCGTGGGCCAGCAGCTGGACGCGGTGCTCCGGGCCCACCACCCCGGCATGCCCGCCCGCGAGCGGCGGCAGCGGGCCATCGAGGCCCTGGCGTCGGTACGCCTGCCGGACCCCGAGCGGCTTTTGAACAACTACCCGGTGCAGCTGAGCGGGGGCATGAAGCAGCGGGTGTGCATCGCCCTGGCGCTGCTGTCGGACGCCGACCTGATCATCGCCGACGAGCCCGGCACCGCCCTGGACGTCACCATCGAGGACCAGGTGATGCGGCTGTTCATGCGCCTGGTGGAGGAGCGGCAGAGCGCCACCATCTTCATCACGCACAGCCTCGGCGTGGTCCGCCAGTGGATGGACCGGGTGTACGTGATGTACGCCGGCAGCATCGTGGAGGCGGCGCCCACCCAGGAACTGTTCCGGAACCCCCTGCACCCTTACACCCAGGCGCTGCTCAAGGCCGTACCGAAGCTGACCGGCGGCGGCATCCCCAAGGGCATCGAGGGCCGCGTGCCCGATTATGCCGATCCGCCGGCGGGCTGCCGTTTCCATCCCCGCTGCCCCTTCTACTCGCCCGACCGGTGCCCGGCCAGGCCGGCCCTGGTCGACGTGGGCAACGATCACCTGGTGGCGTGTTACCAGTACTGAGTCGCTGTGGAACCGCTGTCTGGCCTGAAGGACGGGTGATGGCTGTGGCGCTCCTGGAAGTCCGGCACCTGAAGAAGTACTTTCACACCGCCGAGGGCGTCGTCCGGGCCGTCGACGACGTCAGTTTCACCCTGGACGCCGGGCGGACCCTGGGACTGGTGGGCGAATCGGGGTCGGGCAAGACCACCACGGCCTATATGATCGCCGGCATCCACCAGCCCACCAGCGGCGAGGTGCTCTTCGAGGGCCGGAACCTGGCCGGCCCCCGCTCCCGGGAACTGCGCCGGCAGATCCAGATGGTCTTCCAGGACCCGGGGACTTCGCTCAATCCCACCCACAGCATCAAGGACATCCTGACGCTGCCCCTCCGGGTCCACGGCCTGGCCCGGGGGCCCCAGCTGGAAGCGCGGGCCCGGGAACTGATCGAGCACGTTCACCTGCCGGCCTCCTTCCTGTACAAATACCCGCGGGAGCTGAGCGAGGGTGAAAAGCAGGCGGTGGCCATCGCCCGGGCCATTGCCGTCAACCCCAAGCTCATCGTGCTGGACGAGCCCACCGCGTCGCTGGACGTGTCGATGCAGGCCTGGATCCTGCGGCTGCTGCTGGAACTGCAGCAGGAGTTCGGCTTCGCGTACCTGCTGATCACCCACGACCTGAGCCTGATGCGGAACTTCGCCACCGACGTGGCCATCATGTACCTGGGCCGCATCGTGGAGACCGCGCCGGCAGACGCCTTTTTCACCAGGCCGCGCCATCCCTATACCCAGATGCTGATCTCGTCGATCCCCGTGGTCACCGACGAGGAGGAGGCGCTGAAGCCCGCCCAGGTGGTGTCCCAGGGCGAGATCCCCAGCCCGGTCAACCCGCCCAGCGGCTGCCGCTTCCACACCCGCTGCCCCCGGCGTTTCGAGCCCTGTGACCGCGAAGAGCCGGTGATGCTGGAACTGGAACCCGGCCACTGCGCGGCCTGCCACCTGTATTCGGGCGGCCAGGCCGCACCCTCTCAGAGGGATAATCCGTGATCCTCGCGAAGCACTAGCGACATCATCTTCACGGGCTTCCCGCAGGCGCTGCGGTTGTGAGGGCGGCGCCGGGTCGCCGGAGGGAGGGTGCCGCCGTGCAGGAGTCGTTGGGCCTGACCATGGCTGAGGTCCTTCAACTGCCCGAGTTGAAGGGCATCGAGTTGGTGGCGGGCCGCAACGGCCTGGACCGCATCGTCACCGACGTGTCGGTGCTGGAAGTCCCCTTCGGCTTCCGGCGCTGGCTGCGGGGCAACGAGTTGCTGCTCAGCACGCTCCATGCCCAGGACGATCCCCTGCGCTCCCAGGTACAGCTCGTCGAAGAATTGGACGCCGCCGGCGTGGCCGGCTTCGCCCTGCACCCTGGGCTGTACGGCGTCAGGCCCTATGAACCGGCCCTGGCCCGCGCCGACGAACTGGCCTTCCCTTTCCTGCTGCTGCCGGAGCATTTCCCCTACGCCCGGGTCATCCACGCGGTCCTCAGCGAGATGCTGAACCGCCAGGCCCAGACCCTCCGGCGCAGCGAGGAAGTCCTGCGGGCGCTGCTGGACCGGGTCAGGAACGGCGCCACCGCCCAGAGCCTGATCAGCGACCTGGTGGACCTGCTGGAGCGCCCCATCGCCCTGCTGACGCGCCGGGGTCTCCCGCTGGCGGCCGCCTGGCCGTCCGGCCAGGCCGACCTGCTGGCCCAACTGCTGGCGCCGGGCGAGGGACGGCCGGGCGTGGACCTGGTGCCGCCGCACCTGCGCTCCTCGACCCACGAGCACGGGTACATGGTGGACACCCCGCTGGAATACGACGGCCTGCGCCTGACCCAGACCAGCGTCATCATCCAGGCTTTCGGCCAGGTGCTGGGCTTCCTGGTCACCTGGGACCACCCCCGCCCCGTGGAAGGCTGGGAGCGGCTGGCCCTGCGCCATGCAGCCACGGCGCTGGCCCTGGCCGAATTGCGCGGGAACTCCGACGCCGCCGGCACCACCCGGGCCTATGAAGAACTCCTGGAACTGCTGGCCCGGCGCGACCCCGCCAACGTGGACCTGGCGTCCCGCCGCGCCGTTCACCTGGGCATCGACCTGCGCCAGCCCCGCTTCGTCCTGGTCATTGAGCCCGACCGCTGGCCCCGCGGCACCTTCGGCCGGCTGTCGCTGGGCGCAGAGCCCTGGAGCCAGCGGCTGCTGAACACCCTGCGCACGCTGCTGTGGGATCAGCAGGGCGAGGCCATGGCCATCACCAGGGGCGATCACATCGTGGCGCTGCTGCGGGTGCCGGACACGGTGGCTTCCTCCGACAGCGACCGCTGGGCCTTCGACACGTCGGAGGCCCTGCGCGCCAGGCTCTTGGAATACGGGTTCCACGTGACCATCGGCCTCAGCGGCGCCTGCAGCGGCGCCCGCCAGTTGATGCGCGGCATCGAGGAAGCGGAGCAGGCGGCCTGGATCGGCACCCGCCTGCTGGGTCCCGGGGCCACCTACGCGTCCGAGCACCTGTGGTTCTACAACACCCTGGTCCAGGCCAGGCGCCACGGCTGCATGGACCCGGGCTGGCGCCGGCTGATCCGCACCCTGGCCGCCGAGGACGAGAAATACGGCGGTCAGCTGCTCCGCACCCTGGACGTGTTCCTGGATTGCCAGCAGAGCTTCGCCGACGCCGCCCGCCGGCTCTACGTCCACCCCAACACGGTCCGCTACCGGGTCGACAAAGTCCGGGAGATCCTGGGACCGCGCACCCTGGAGGACCCCACCCTCCGCGTGGCCCTGCACCTGGCCATCAAGGCGGCCAGGCTTTTCGGCGGCCTGAAAGATGTCGAGCCAGACGGGCAGGCCGCCTGGCTCGACGCCGGGAACGCTGGAGACAGTTCTTCAGGCGACAGTTCTTCAGGCACCGCGTAGCTGGGCCCGGAGCTTCCGGGTCGCCTCCTCATCCACCGTCCAGGTGGCGGTGTCGATGACGACGCCGTAGTCCCGCTGCGCGCTCTCCAGCGAGACGTAGTCGTTGCGCACGTCCTCCAGCACCTTCTGCGGGTCGCGCTCCAGCGGGTCGCCCCAGCCGCCGCCGCCGCCAGAGCAGTTGACCAGCACCTCGCCGGCATCCATGGCCTCGTAGACGGCGCCGACCCGCCGCTCGCGGTCGGTGCCCGGCCGCAGGATCACGTGGCAGGGATCGCCTTCCCTGCCACCGGCCAGGCCCCAGGGCTTGGTCCGGGTCTTCTTGACCAGCGTGATCGCCGACGCCGGCGCCAGGAACCGGTAGGTCCGCTGCACCCCCAGGCCGCCCCGGTGCTTGCCCGGCCCGCCGGAATCCCGCCGCAGCCCGTAGGACTCGATCAGCAGCGGCGCCTTGGTTTCCAGCACTTCCACGGGGTTGTTCTGGCAGCCCGGCTCCGTCAGGTGCATGATGCCGTCCTCGCCGTCGCCCCCGGCGTGGCCGCCGAAGCCCACCGCCTCGTTGGTGGCCTCGACCCAGGTCTGGCCGTTGCGCGGGTTGACGCCCACGCCCATCATGGAGCAGACGTCGCCGCCCGAGCAGGCGGGAATCTGGTCGGGCATGGCCTGGGCCACGGCCTTGAGGATGACCTCCGGCGTCAGGATGCCGGTCCACAGCATGAAGGTGGGCGCCGGCGGCACCGCGTGCATCAGGGAGCCCTCGGGGGCGATGACCTTCAGGGGCCGGAAGTGCCCCTCGTTGGCCGGCCAGTCCGGCGTGGTCAGGCCTTTGAAGGCCAGGGCCGAAACGCCCAGGGTCAGGCCGTAGGGCACGTTCATCGGGCCCTTGCAGGCCGGATCCGAGCCGGTGAAGTCGACGACGAACTCATCGTCGGTGATGGTGACCGTGACCTTGATCTTCAGCATCTTGTCCAGGTCGATGCCGTCCTCGTCCACGTAATCCTCAGCGGACCAGGTCCCCTTGGGCAGTTCCGCCAGCCGGGCCCGGGCGATGCGCTCCCCGTGGTCGAGGATCTGCTCCACGGCCTCCAGGTAGGTTTCCAGCCCGAACTTCTCCACCAGCTGCTGGACCCGCCGCTCGCCGGTCCGGCAAGACGAGATCTGGGCGTTCATGTCGCCGATGGTGCGGTCCGGGATGCGGGAGTTGAAGCGGATCAACTCCAGAAGGTCCTTGTTCAACTCGCCCGCCTTATAGATCTTGGCAGCGGGCATCAGCAGGCCTTCCTGGTAGATGTCGGTGCTGTCCAGGACGTAACCGGCGTTCTTCTGGCCCAGATCCAGCCAGTGGATCTTGACGGCGGTGAAGCCCACCAGTTCGTCGCGGTGAAAGATCGGCGAGGCGCAGAGCACGTCCAGGG
Source organism: Bacillota bacterium (assembly GCA_017577485.1). Taxonomy (GTDB): domain Bacteria; phylum Bacillota; class Sulfobacillia; order Thermaerobacterales; family RSA17; genus RSA17. The sequence continues at coordinate 34,355 of PKRI01000017.1, forward strand.
TGTGGGAGGCGCTCCAGTAGGGATAGCTGCACAGGTAGCAGTCCCCGGGGTGGATATTGTCCTCGCCCAGGTACTCGACGATCTTCTGCAGGCCGTAGTCGTTGGCCCGGGTGAAGACGGCCAGGCCGGGAGACTCGGCCAGCAGCCGGCAGTGGCGGTCGTAGATCCCGAGGCCGAAGTCCTGGATCTCGTAGACGATGGTGTTGTAGGACGTCCGCTTGAGGTTCCGCATCATCTCCCGCGCGGCCGACAGGAGATAATTGCGGATCACCTCCACGGTGATGCTGTCGACTTTGCTCACTGCCCGACGCCCCCAATCTCGATGATCAGCTCACCGTGATCGCCGACCCGCAGCCGGTCACCCTGATGGAGCAGGACCGTGGTGCTGGGCTCCTCGACGATGGCCGGCCCCTCCAGGGTGTCGCCGCGGCCCAGGAGGCGGCGGTCGTAAACGGCGTAGGTCACGGTGCCCTCCTGGTCAAAGCGGTGGACCTGGCGCTCACCCTTGCGGGCCGCCGCCGCGCCGCCCCGGCTCTCGGGCGCCGGCGGCAGCTGGGGCCGTGCCAGGAGGCCCAGAGCCCGCAGCCGCAGCGTGACCACTTCCACCGGGTCGTCCATGCGGTGGCCGTAGGCCTGCAGGTGAGCGGCGTTGAAGTCCTCGACGATCCTGGGCAGGTCCGCGCTGGTGATCCGGTGGCCGGGCATGCGGATCCGGACCGTGTGCTCCTGGCCCGCGTACCGCATCTCCGCCCAGGGCTCGAAGGCCGAGCTTTCATCGCTGAACCCGTCCTGGCGCAGCAGTTCCCGGGCCCGCTCGATCAGTTCCGCGTAGATGCCGTTGACCGTGTCCACGTCCATTTCGTCCAGGCGGGTCACATGGGTCTGGGCCAGGTCGTGGGTCACGTCCACCATCAACATGCCCAGGGCCGAGAAATTGGCGGGCCCGATGGGCACGATCACCCGCGGGATGCCGATCTCCCGCGCCACCGCCGTGGACACGAAACCGCCCGCGCCGCCGAACGACAGCAGCGCGAAGTCCTTGGGGTGGTAGCCGCGCTCGATGGAAATCTCGCGAATGGCGCCGGCGATCTTGGCCTCGGTGATGCGGATCATGCCGGCCGCGGTCTGCTCAACGCTCAGCCCCAGCCGCTCCGCCAGCCGGCCCACGGCCTGGCGCGCCAGGTCGGGATGGAGCTTGACCTCGCCGCCCAGGAAGTTCTCGGGGTCCAGGTAGCCGGCCACCAGGGCGGCGTCGGTGAAGGTGGCGTTCTGGCCGCCCTTGCCGTAGCAGGCCGGGCCCGGCAGGGCGCCGGCGCTCTTGGGGCCCATCTGCAGGTGGCCGCCGTCGTCGATCCAGCCGATGCTGCCGCCGCCGGCGCCGATGGTGCGGATGTCGATCATGGGCACCGACACCGGCAGGCCCTCCACCTTGGCCTCGGTGTCCAGGTGCACCTGGCCGCCGACGATCAGCGAGGCGTCCAGGCTGGTGCCGCCCATGTCCAGGGTGATGATGTTGGGCTCGCCGATCAACTGGCCGATGTAGGCGGCGCCGATGGCGCCGCCGGCGGGACCCGAGTGGACCAGGTGCACCGGCTCCCGGACGGCCGCCGCCAGGGTGTAGGCGCCGCCGCCCGAGCGGGTCATCAGGAAGCGCCCCTCGAAACCGGCGGACCGCAGCTGGCCGTCCAGCTTCTCCAGGTAGCGCTTGACCAGCGGCTTGATGTAGGCGTCGATGACGGTGGTGCTGGTGCGCTCGTACTCCCGGTACTCGCGGCTCAGCTCATGAGAGAGGGTCACGGAAACGCCGGGACAGACCTGCTGCAGCACCTCGCCCATGGCGATCTCGTGGGCGGGGTTCACGTAGCTGTGCAGGAAGCAGACGGCCACCGATTCGACGGCTTCCTGCTTGATGCGCTCCGCCACCTTCCGGGCCGCCTCGTAGTCGAAAGGCTTGAGCACCTTGCCCTCGAAGTTCATCCGCTCGGGAACCTCGAAGCACAGGTAGCGGGGCACCAGCGGCTCAGGCTTGCGGTACTTGAAGTCGTACATGACATCCCGGGACGTGCGCCCGAGGATGAACACGTCGCGGAACCCTTCGGTGGTGACGATGGCCACCCGGGCGCCCGACCGCGTCAGCAGCGCGTTGAGACCCAGCGTGGTGCCGTGGATGAAGTAGCGGATGGCCTTAAGGTCGGCCCCGACCTTGTCGAAGCCGGCCAGCACGCCCTGGGCGGGATCCTGCGGCGTGGTTTCGGTCTTTTCCAGGCGGATCTCGCCTTTCTCCTCGTCCAGCAGGATCACGTCCGTGAAGGTGCCGCCGACGTCTACGGCGATGCGCATGGCCCTGGCATGCCTCCTGCCGTGAACATGATGAAAAGCCTACACGCTTGCGCTTTCCGTCCCGGCGGCGGAGCATCCTTCGGCGGGCACCGACAAAAACGGGGGAGACGCTTGTACGGACGCTACAAAGGCGGTTAAGGGCCATCGGCCGGAGTTATCAGGGGATGGGCACGCGCGGGAGACGCCCGTCATCTGGTCCGAGTTCCGGCCCTCCCGGCCGATGGTGGTTCAACCCGCGCGGAACGCCGGGTCCAAGTCCTTGCTGTGCACCCTGTATGCATTCCACTCAGGCCCAAACGTCCCTAGGTACGCTGCGGTTGTCGAAAGGCGTCGGAATATTGTGGAAGGAGACTTGGCCGCATACCTTTAATTGAACGAAACAGCCAACAGCCACCATCCCATCCTGACGGCCTTGCAACGGGAACGGAATGAGACCGCCAAGTGCTGTCCCTAAAGGTCGCAAGCCGTGATAGGCACTCACCCCCAGGGGCCAATTCCCCACCGGGTTCCCAAAAAAAGG
>PKRI01000018.1 GCA_017577485.1 Bacillota bacterium
CTCGAGCCCGGTGCCGGCGCGGGCGCGCGCTTCCTGCAGGGCCCGCCAGACGCGGTCAGGGCTCAGCGGCGTCTCCAGCAGCTTGACGCCCAGGGGCGCCAGGGCATCGGCCACGGCGTTGAGCACCGCCGCGGGGCCCACGATGGTGCTGCTCTCGCCGACGCCCTTGAAGCCGCCCGGCACCTCCAGGGCGGGCGTCTCCAGGTGCACCAGGTCCATGGGTGGGACGTCCATCGCCGTGGGCAGCAGGTAGTCCATGAAGGTGGCCGTCAGCAGTTGGCCGCGGTCGTCGTAGACCAGTTCCTCCAATAGGGCGCCGCCCACCGCCTGGGCCAGTCCGCCGAAGCACTGGCCTTCCACGGCCACGGGGTTGATGACCGTGCCGCAGTCGTGGGCCATCACCAGGCGCAGCAGCCGCACCTGGCCCGTTTCGATGTCGACCTCGCAGGCGGCCACCGCCGCCCCGTCGGACCAGTGGGTGTAGCGGGACACCCGCCCGTGGGGATCGGCCGGGCGCCCGCGCTCCAGGGTGACCCGGTCGAAGACCGCCTCACCCACCAGGGGCCGGATCCCGGCCGCCGGCAGCAGCACGGCGTCGGAGTACGCTCGCCGGACCAGCTCGCCGAAGGCCACGCTCCGCTGCGGCGCGCCCCGGACCCGCACGGCCCCGTCGGCGTATTCCACGTCCTGCTCGTCGACCTCCAGCAGCGCCGCGCCCAGCCGACGCAGCCGGGCGATCAGGTCCTCGCAGGCCCGGACCGCGGCGGCGCCGCCCATCATGGCCCCGCGGCTGGCGAAGGCGCCCATGCCGAAGGTAACGCGGTCGGTGTCGGCCAGCACCACCCGCACGGCGTCCAGGTCGATGCCCAGGATCTCGGCCGTCACCTGGGCCAGGGTGGTCTCATGGCTCTGGCCCTGGGAGGCCAGGCCCGAGAACACCGTCACGGTGCCGTCGGGCGCCGGCTCGATGCGGCAGTACTCCCAATTGCCCCAGCGGCCCGACACGCCCACCTGGCTGGCTGCCGTGCCCTCAACGCAGGCGGCCACGCCGATGCCCAGGCGGCGGGTGCCGCCGGGTTCCCGACGCTGCCGCTGCCGCAGTTCCCGGTAGCCGGCGGCCTCCAGAGCCGCTTCCAGCGACAGCCGGTAGGAGCCGGTGGTCAGGTAGGCGCCGGTGGCGGTCCGATACGGCAGGTCCTCGGGGCCGATCAGGTTGCGGAGCCTCAGGTCGGCCGGGTCCATGCCCAGCCGCTCGGCCGCCAGGTCCATGGCCCGCTCCAGGGCCTGGGCCACCTCGGTGACGCCGAAGCCCCGGTAGGCGCCGAAGGGCGTCTTGTTGGTGACCACGGCCCGGCCCCGGTACTCGTAGTGCTCGAACCGGTAGCCCATGGGCATGGAGGCGGCGCCGGCCGGCATGGGGCCGGCGCCGGAAAAAACGATGGCGCCCGTGCCCAGGTCCATGAGGGCGTCGGCCTTGACGGCCAGCAGGGTGCCGTCGCGGCGGAAGCCCAGGGTTACACGGATCTCCTGCTCCCGGGAGTGGACGGTGCTGAGAAAGTGCTCCCGGCGGTCCTCCACCCATTTCACCGGCCGGCCCAGCCGCCGGGCGGCAAAGGGCACCAGCACGTCCTCAGGATAGATGTGGTACTTGACGCCAAAGCCCCCGCCCACGTCCGGCGCCGCCACCCGCAGGGCGTGTTCCGGCAGGCCAAGGCACTCGGCGATGACGGAGCGATGGATGTGGGGCCACTGGCTGTTGGTCCAGACCGTCAGCCGCCGCCCCTCGTCCACGGCCAGGCACGCCCGGGTCTCCATGGGCATGCCCGTGTGCCGCTGGCAGCGGATGACCTCCGACACCACCACGTCGGCCGCGGCCAGGACCCCATCGGGATCCCCGTGCTTGAAGTGGTAGTGGAGCATGACGTTGTCGGGCCACTGGTCCCACAGCCTGGGCGCGCCCGGCTCCAGCGCCGCGGCGGCGCCGGCCACCGCCGGCAGGGGCTCGTACTCCACCTCGATAAACTGCAGGGCTTCCTCGGCCAGGTAGCGGTCCTCGGCCACCACGGCCGCCACCGCCTCACCCACGTGGCGGACCCGGTCCACGGCCAGGGCGAAGTAACGAAGGGGACGCTGATCGTGGCCCAGCCCGCGGTGGACAAAGGGCCGGGTGGCCGCCGCCACGTCGGAGCCGGTAAACACCGCCAGCACGCCGGGCAGGGCCAGGGCAGGCCCGGGGTCGATGCGCCGGATCCAGGCGTGGGCGTGGGGGCTGCGCAGCACAGCCATCTCCACCGTGCCGGGCAGGCGAATGTCGTCCACGTAGGTCCCCCGGCCCCGGAGCAGGCGCAGGTCCTCCCGCTGCCGGACCCGCCGGCCGATCCAGCGGTGGGTCACCGCTCCCCACCCCCGCGCGGGGGCGAGGCGGCCGGCGGGCGCGGAGCCGCGGCCAGGGCCGGACCCGTCTCGGCACGCCCCTGCCTGGATACGACCCTTACCGGCGCTCCGGACGCGCTGCCGTGCATTATTGGGGTCAAAAGGCCCTTAAGTCGGCACCCGCAGCGTCGGCTGTGCACTACAAGGAAACTTGTGCCCTTAATAGGCCCATCCGGGCGCCGCACGGAGAGAAATCGGCCGACATAAGAGCCTTTCGTGCCCAATAGTGCACGGGAAACCCCATGATCGGCTCGATAAGGGCGAAGACGCGCTTCCATTGCACGAGCCACCGTGCTCCCCCCTCGCACCCGGTCGCGCCCAGGTGTCAGGCCCCCGCAACAGGACCCGCACCCGGATCGGAGCAGCGCCGCCAGGCCGCGCACCACCCGGGTCCTCAAATGGCCAGCTTCCAGTCGCCCCGGGTCTGACGCGCCAGGAGTTCCATGTAGGCCTTCCGCTGGCCGCCGTCGATGTTGATGATGGCGCCGTTGACGAAGCTGGCCCGCTCCGAGGCCAGGAACACCACCACCCAGGCCACCTCATGGGGCTCGGCGATGCGGCCCAGGGGGATGCTGGCTGCGGCGAAGGCGTTGGCCTGCTCAGGGGTGACCCCCATGTCGCGGGCGAAGGCCTCGCACAGGGTCTGCCAGCGGTCGGTGTTGACGGGGCCGGGGTTGACGGCGTTGACGCGGATGCCCTGGCTGCCGTACTGGTCGGCCAGGGCCAGGGTCAGGTTGATGTCGGCGGCGTTGGCGGCCGTGGCGGTGACTTCCCAGTATGAGGGCTTGACGCCGTCGTTGCCGATGACGTTGACGATGGCGCCGCCGCCCTGCCGGAGCATATGGGGCAGCGCGGCATAGGTTGCCCGGACGTAGCCCATGAACTTCAACTGCAGGGCCTGGTCCCAGTGGTGGGGCTCCAGGTCCAGGATGCAGCCGCCTGGCGCGCTGCCGGCGTTGTTGACCAGGACGTCCAGGCGTCCCCAGGCGTTGATGGTCTCCTCGACGGCCCGCCGGGCGTCTTCCCACCGGGTCAGGTCGCCGGGAACGGCCAGGACCTCGCTTCCGGTCTCGGCCTGGATGGCCCTGGCCGCCTCCTCCAACCGGTCGGCATCACGGGCCACGATGGTCACCTTCACGCCCTCGCGGGCCAGCTCGGTGGCCACCGCCCGCCCGATGCCCTTGCTGGCTCCGGTCACCAGCGCCGTCTTGCCCTCAAGACCCAGGTTCATCCCGTCTCCTCCTTGTTGTTGGGGTTGTACGCCGCCGCCGCTGCCGGCGCGGGCTGTCCCGCCAGGCAGAGCCGGTAGACGTCGGTCCGCCGGTCAGCCCACAGATCCCCCTCGGGCCCCAGCGACTTGTCCCCGGCCGCAGCCGGGTCGACGTCGGCCACCAGCACTCCCTGGAAGTCGCGGGGCGCCGGGCCGGCGAGAACCCGCCCCTGGGGCGAGAGGATCAGGCTGCCGCCCAGGTAGCCCACGTCGCCCTCCCGCCCGGTGCGGTTGGCGCACGCCACGTAGATCCTGTTGATGTAGGCGTGGGCCTGGGCCAGGTAGTTGGCCATGGACCAGCCGCGCTCGTCGAAAGGCTGGGGCTTGTAGAGGTCGGTCCAGGTGGTGGGGACGCACAGCACGTGGATGCCCGCCAGGGCCAGCAGCCGGGCCGCCTCCACAAACCGCAGGTCGTAACAGATCTGAACGCCGATGCGCCCCCAGGGCAGGTCGAAGACCGGCAGCCCGCCGTCCCCGGGGTGAAAGACCCGCCGCTCCCAGTCGAACAGGTGCAGCTTGCGGTAGACGCCCAGGAGCCCGCCGGGCCCGATGACCGCGGCGCGGGCGCTGGCAGGTACAGGGGTACGTGTAAACCGCCCGCGCTAGCCTCCGGTGTCGTCGCCGCGCTTCCGCGACTGCAGGGCGTTCTCCAGGACGAAGCCCAGTCCCAGGCCGATGAGCGTGCCGGCGCCCGTGTGGTCCAGCAGCATGCCCACCCCGACGCCGACCAGCAGGCAGCCCACGATGATCACGCCTGTCCACCCTCCCATTCCCCCGCCAGTTCGTCCAGGATCGCCACCGGCAGGTACGTCGAGGCGCGCTGCAGATCCCGGTCGTTGGTCACGAAGACCCCGGCGCCGGCCGCCCGCGCGCAGGCCAGGTGCAGCGCATCGGGCAGGGACAGCCGGTATCGCCGCCGGACGCGGCCGGCCTCCAGGGCAATCCGCTCGTCGACCGGCATCCACCGCAGGCCGGGTATGGCCCGCAGCCTGTGCTCCTACACCCGGATCTCGTCCAGCAGCCGCTGGGCGTTGCCGCCGAAGATGTCGGCGATGTCGTCCTCCCGCAGGTTCAACTGGTAGGCGGTGCGCACCTGGTCCTGGAGGTACCGGTACGCGAAGCCCCGCGGGAACCACGACGAGTCGGTGCCGAAGATGATCCGCTGGGGGCCGATGGTCTCCACGAACTTGCGCAGGGCGCTCTCCACCGTGACCTCGTAGGGCATCCAGCGCATCCACTGGTTGGACCCCGACGTGTCCACGTAGATGTTGGGGCAGGCCCAGCAGAGCTGCAGCAGTTCCTTGATGTAGCCGCAGCCGAAGTGCGGGATGATGATGGGAATGTCGGCAAACTCCATGGCCATTCGGTAGATGGTATTGGGCGCGATCCGCGGGTGGTCCACCACGCCGCCGGCCCGGCCCAGCCAGCCGAAATGGATCAGCAGCGGCAGCCGCTTGTCGGCCATGTAGGTCCACAGGGGCCTGAGCGACGGGTCCTCGAAGGGCCGGTCGAAACGGGTGAAAAAGGTCTTGAGGCCCCTCAGTCCCAGGTCCTCCACCGCCCGCTGCAGTTCCTCCAGGGCGCCGTCGGCGCAGGGGTTGTGGTGGGCGAAACCGATGAAGCGGTCGGGGTGGCGGGCCACGATGCGAGCCAGGGTGTCGTTGTCGCGCCCGGTGACGAACAGGATCTTGCTGACCCCGTAGCGGTCCAGCTCGTCGCGCCAGCGGTCGGCCAGGGCGTCGATCTCCTCGTCGGTGTGGGCCGGCGGCTCGGGTTCCGGCAGGTCCCACTCGCTGCGCATCCGGGCGCTGCGCTGCCGGTTGTACTCCGCCAGGCGCGGGTGCATCTCGCCGCCGGGGAAGGTCCCCGACACGTGGAAATGGGCATGAAAATCGATGATGGGTTTGGCCAGCCGGATCACGGTATCCCTCCCAGGAGCACGTGGACGGGCACGGCGACGATGTCCTCGGCCAGGGCGACCATCGTCGGGCCGGTGTGGACCACCACGCCCATCCGGAAGCGCCTCCCCGCCGCGGCCTTCAGCGCCGTGAGGCCGCGCAGCGCGGCGCGGTCCACCTCTGCGCCCCACTTGGCTTCGATGCCGACCATGTCAGCCCCCCGCTCCAGGACGAAGTCGACTTCGCGTCCCTGGTGGGAAGCCCAGAACCACAGGCTGGTGGCCCGGGCGCACAGGGGCAGGGCCTTCTTCAGCTCCCCCGCCACCCAGGTCTCGAACAACTGACCCTGCCGGCCCTGCCGCTCCACGGCGGCCCAGTCGTCCATGGCCGCCAGGTAGGCCGCCAGGCCGGTATCCATGTGATAGAGTTTCGGCGACTTGACCAGCCGAAGGCCCGGGTTGTTCATGTGGTATGGACGCAGGAACCACACCTGGTACGTCAGCTCCAAGAGGCTCAGGTAGCGGCGCAGCGTGGAATAGGGGACGCCCAGATCCCGGGCCAGTTCGGACTGGTTGAGGATCTGTCCCGTGCGCAGGGCGGTCGTCACCAGCAGCCGGTCGAAGGCCGGCATGTGCTCCACGGCCGCCAGGTCCCGCACGTCGCGGGTGAGATACGTTTGCCGGTATCCTTCGAACCACTGGCGGCGCACCCAGGGGTCCCCGGTCAGCGCCGCGTCCGGGTACCCGCCCGCCAGGATCCGGGCGGCCAGTTCCTGGCGGGATGCCTGCGGCTCGACCAGGTCCGTCCAGCGGGTTATGAATTCCCGCGCGCCCCGTACTTCAAAGAGGCTGTCGATTACGGCGGCCGGGCTCTGCCTGCCCGCCAGCTCCGACCACGACAGCGGCAGCAGTTCGTGGTAGACGGCCCGTCCGGCCAGCGTTTCGGAAACCCGTTTCAGGGTCAGGAGATTGGCGGAACCGGTGACCAGATAGCTGCCGGGACGGCGGTGGCGGTCGACGGCACCCTTGAGGGCCAGCAGCAGGGCCGGGGCACGCTGAACTTCGTCCAGGATGAGCGGCGGCGGGTTGCCCTCGATGAAGCCTTCCGGATCCTGGAGCGCGGCCGTCAGCGCCGCCCGGTCATCGAGGGTCATGTAGACCGCGGGCCACTCGTCGCTGATCAGGGACTGCGCAAGGGTCGACTTTCCCACCTGCCGGGCGCCGGTGATGCCGGCGACCGGAAAGTGGCGCAGCGTGCGCAGGATGGGGCCGGAGAGGTGCCGAGGCACGAACCTGGGCGGGGTCATGGCAGCTGAATTTTAACTATCGAATGACTAAATTTCAACGCCAAGCCTCACGGCGCCCCGCCATCTGGCCGGCCTCACCGCTGCTCCCCGTCAGCCACGAACCGCCAGATGGCCCGCAGGCTGCCGGCCACCGGCACGGCCAGCAACAGGCCGGCGAAGCCGAAGAGATGCCCGCCCAGGATCAGCGCGAAGACCACCAGCAGCGGGTGCAGGCCGACGCCGTCGCCCAGGATCCAGGGTGACAGCACGGCCTGCTCCAGCTGGTGGATGATGATCAGCGCCATCAGCATCTGCAGCAGGGCCGAGGTCGACACGTTGGCCGCCGCCAGGGCCGCCGGGACGGCCCCCACCACCGGGCCGAAATATGGGATGAACTCCCCCAGCCCGGCGATGATCCCCAGCAGCAGCGCGAAGGGCAGGCCGATCAGCGCCGCCGAGACCGCCACCAGCGCGCCGATGATCAATGCGATGGTCACCTGGCCGCGCACGAACCCGGACCAGACCCGGCTGCATTCGCTGACCAGCCGCGACCAGCGGGGGCGCTCCGCCAGGGGCAGCCGGTCCAGCAGCGCCCGGCGGAACATCTCGGCGTCCCGGAGCATGTAGAAGGACAGGAAGGGCACGAGGATCAGGAAGGGCACCACGGCCGCCAGGCCGATGAGCCCCTCGACGATGCCGCGGATGGCGTCCAGCGCCCGCTCTTCAAAGCCGGAGATGCCCTGGTCGATGGCCTCCCGGACCGTGTCCGGCAGCGGGTAGGACAGGTAACCGCGGTACCAGTCGCGCCAGCGCTCCTCCAGGATGCGGCTGTAGCGGGGGATGTTGTCGGCCAGGTTGTTCAGTTCCCCCAGGAACGACGGCAGCACCACGGTGACGACCGCCCCGATCAGCAGGCCCACCAGGGCGTAGACCACCAGGACGGCCCAGACCCGGCCCAGGCCGCGGCGGTGCAGCATCCGGACGGGCGGCTCCAGCACGTAGGCGACCACCAGCGCCAGGATGAAGGGGGCGAAGACGGCCCGCAGGGCGAAGAGGACGGCAACGCCGGCTGCGGCGGCCGCCGACCACCCCAGCCAGCGGACCCAGGGACGGTTCATGCGGCCGGCGGCGTTCAGCCGCTGCGGTTAGCCGCCGCGCGCCGGGCAACGCTGCCCGCGCTGCGGCTGATCCTGCGGCCCACGTTGATGGCGGTGCGGCCGGCGGCCCTCGCCGCGCCGGCGGCGGTCTTGCCCGCGGTGCGCGCCACCCGAGCGGCGGTGCGGCCGGCGCTGCCGGCAGCTTTGGCCAGCTGCCCGGCGCTGCGGCGGGACGCGCCTGCCAGCCGCTCCGCCCCCCGTGCCACGGCCCGCCGCCGGTCCTCCCAGCTCTCGCCCCTTCGCGGCGAGAGCCACATGGCCAGCAGCCCGAAGACCACAGCCCCCAGGGCAAACCCGCGCCAGAAATTACGGTTCAAGCCGGACACCTCACCTCACGGGGCAGGCCGGCCGGCCCGCGACAGCCGGAGGCTGCCCACCGCCGTCAGGTTGCCCTCTTCGTCGATGTCGAACACGTCGATGCGGCCCTGGGACGGCCGCACCTGCAGTTCCTGGCAGCAGTCGCCGCAGAAGAAGTGGTAGCCGCCCAGGTGGCCGACCCGGCGGCTGCCGCACTGGGGACACGACCGTATCGGCGGCCTCTCGCGATCCACGCTGACACCCCGCTCCCACGGGCAGTGTCTGCCGTTCCCGGGGGTGGTATGCGGGGTGTGCGGGAGGCTTGACCCGCGGCGCGGAGCAGGACTCGGCGGGACCGTGGCGGGCCCGGAGGCTTACACCGTCCCGGGGACGGTGACGGCGCCGGCCCGGGCGGCCAGGGACTCCGCCTCGTCGGCCCGCAGCGCCCGGTCGATGGTGCCGCCGCCCAGGACCAGGTCGCCGTCGTAGAACACCACGGCCTGGCCCGGCGTGACGGCCCGCTGCATGTCGTCGAAGACCACCACCGCGCGCCGGGCGCCGCCGCCGTGGTCCACACCGCCGCCCGGCCCCTCCAGGGCACCGCCGTCCCCCGCGGGCAGCGGGAACACGGTGCAGGCGGCCTCGCGGGCGTTGTACCGGATGCGGGCGGTGCAGCGCCGCGGCCCGTCCAGGGTCGCGAAGGGAATCCAGTTCAGGTCCTCGGCGATGAGGCCCGCCGCGAACACGTCGTCGGCGCGGCCCACCACCAGGGCGTTGTCCTCGGGGCGGATCTCCACCACGTAGAGCGGCTCGTCGGCCGAAATGCCCAGGCCGCGCCGCTGGCCCACCGTGTAGTGGGGCAGGCCGCGGTGGGTGCCGATGCGGCGCCCCGCCAGGTCGTAGATGGGTCCCGGGACCACGGTCTCGGGCGCCCGCTCCTCGATGAAGGCGCCGTAGTCGTCGTCCAGCACGAAGCAGATCTCCTGGCTGTCGGGCTTGTGGGCCGTCACCAGCCCGAACTGCTCGGCCAGCCGCCGCACCTCGGGCTTGGTCAGGCCGCCCAGCGGGAACAGCGTCCGCCCCAGCTGCTCCTGGCGCAGGTCGTACAGGGCGTAGGTCTGGTCCTTGCGCCGGTCGGCGGACCGCCAGAGCCGGTAGCGGCCGCTGTCCTGGTCGAAGTCGATGCGGGCGTAGTGGCCGGTGGCCACGTATTCGCAGCCCAGCTCCAGCGCCTTCTGCAGCAGCGCCTCGAACTTCACGAACTTGTTGCAGGCGATGCAGGGGTTGGGCGTGCGGCCGCGGGCGTACTCCCTGACGAAGTAGTCGATGACCGTGCGCTCGAAGACCTCCTGCATGTCCAGCACGTAGTACGGGATGCCCAGGGCGTCCGCCACCAGCTGGGCGTCGTTGACGGCCGTGATGGAGCAGCAGCCGCCCCGCCGCACCTCCTCCGCCGGCGACAGGTCGGGCCACACCTGCATCGTCACGCCGATGACGTCGTAGCCCTGCTCCAGCAGCAGCGCCGCCGCCACCGACGAATCCACGCCGCCGCTCATGGCGGCCAGCACCCGCGGTCGCGTCATGACCTCACCCCCTCTGCACCGTGAAGCGGCCGGCCCGGCGCAGCCGGGCCACCGCCCGCGGGATGATCTCCAGGGCCTGCTCGATCTGCTCGTCGTCGTTGCTGCGGCCCACGGTGAGCCGCAGCACGTGGGTGGCCGCGTCCAGGTCCCGGCCCATGGCCCGCAAAACGTGGGACGGCCGGACGCTGCCGGCGGTGCAGGCCGACCCGCTGGAAGCGGCCACGCCCTCCAGGTCCAGCTGGGCCAGCAGCACGTCCACGGCCACGTCCGGGATCGACACGTTGACGTTGTTGGACAGGCGGCCGTCGAGACCCGGCACCCCGCCGGCGGCCGCCGCACCGTCCTGCCCCGGCGCCGGCCCATTGAGCAGCGCCCCCGGGATGGCTTCCAGCAGCCCTTGGATCAGGCGGTCGCGCCAGCGCCGCTCCTGCCCGGCCCGCGCCGCCAGGTCCCGGGCGGCGATCTCGCAGGCCGCCCCGAAGCCCACGATGCCGGGCACGTTCTCGGTCCCCGGCCGCAGGCGCCGCTCCTGGCCGCCGCCGTAGACCAGCGGCTTCAGCCGCCCCCGCACGCCGCGGCGCACGTACAGCGCCCCCACGCCCTTGGGTCCGTAGATCTTGTGGCTGGAGAACGACAGCAGGTCGATCCCCAGTTCGTTGACGTCCACCGGGATCTGCCCCACCGCCTGGACGGCGTCGGTGTGGACCAGCACGCCCCGCTCCCGCGCCCGGCGGGCGATCTCGGCCACGGGCTGGATGGTCCCCACCTCGTTGTTGGCCAGCATCACCGACACCAGCACCGTGTCCGGCGTCAGGGCGGCCAGCACATCGTCGGGGTCGACACGGCCGTCGCCGTCCACGGGCACCACCGTCACCCGGTAGCCCTCGGACTCCAGCGCCTCGCAGGCGTCCAGCACGGCGTGGTGCTCCACCGCCGTGGTGACGATGTGGGCGCCGGCGCCCGCCTCCCGGGCCGCGCCCTGGATGGCCAGATTGTCGGCCTCGGTGCCGCCGCCGGTGAAGATGATCTCCTCCGGGTCGGCGCCGATCAGCGCCGCCGCCTGGCGCCGGGCCCGCTCCACCGCGGCGCGGGCCCGCCGGCCCTCCCGGTGCACGCTGGACGGGTTGCCGAAGCCCTCCAGCAGGGCCTCGTGCATGGCCCGGGCCACCTCGGGCAGCACCGGGGTGGTGGCGGCGTGGTCCAGGTAAATTCGTCCGGTGTCACGCATGGCGAGATCGCCTCGAATTCCCGGGTCGGCGGGACCCTCGCCGGACGGGGCCCCGTCAGATGTAGTAGACCAGGCCGCGCCGGGACCGGCGCTCCAGTTCCTGCCGGCGCAGGTCCTCAAAGGTGATGCTGTCGACCACCTCGTTGACGGCGTCGCGGATCCGCACCCAGACGCTGCGCACGGTGCAGGCCTCACCGTCGGGGCAGCAGGCCGACGCGCCGGCGTCGCCGCCGGCGCAGTCCACCGGCGAGATGGGGCCTTCCAGCACCCGGAGCACGTCGCCGACGGTGATCTCGGCCGGATCCCGGGCCAGCATGTAGCCGCCCTGGGCGCCGCGCACGCTGCGGACCAGCCCTGCCTTCCGCAGCGGGCCCATCAACTGCTCCAGGTAGTTGTCGGGCAGGTTCTGCCGCCGGGCCACTTCCCGCAGCGGCACGGCACCCTGGCCGTACCGCATCGCCAGCTCAAACACGGCCCGGACACCGTACTGGCCCCGCGTGGTGATGTTCACGGCAAATCCGACCTCTTTGCTTGGATTTAATCGCGGGCGTATCGTAGCACGGGCGCCGGGGTGCGTCAAGCAAGGGCGCCGGCAGCGCGGCCGGCGGGCGTCGCCGCGGCGCCGCGTTGCGCGGCGGGGTTCATGACGGCGTGTCCATGACGAAGCGGTCGGGCAGCAGGTCGGCCACCGTGCGCCGTTCCACGCGGCGGCCGTCGGTAATGATCACGCGGGCCCGGGGCGCCAGTTCGGCCAGCACCTGGCGGCAGGCGCCGCACGGGAACGGCATGGCGCCGCGCGCCGCCACCGCCACGTGGACGATGTCGCGGGCGCCCTCGGTCACCGCCTTGAACAGCGCCACCCGCTCGGCGCAGCAGGTGAGCCCGTAGGAGGCGTTCTCCACGTTGGCGCCCAGGAACAGGCGGCCGTCGGCGCAGCGCACGGCGCAGCCCACGGCATAGTTGGAGTACGGCGCGTGGGCGGCCTCGGCGGCCCGCCAGGCGGCATCGATCAGCGGCTGCTCCTCGCCGGACGCCAGGGTCCGGGCAGGTTCCACCGCGGCCGAGGGCTGTTCCCCACCGGCGGCGATGCGGTCCAGGATCAGGGGCCGCGTCCCCGGAGGCTCGGGGCCGATCTCGAAGGCGGCTTCCAGGCGCAGGGCGGCGGCGTCGGCGGCCGAGGCCGACCGGGCGTGGATCTCCACCAGCGGCTGGCCCACCTCCACCCGGTCGCCCACCTTTACCGCCAGCACCACGCCCACGGCGGGGTCGATGACGTCGTCCTGGGTGGCGCGGCCCGCCCCCAGCGACATGGCCGTCAGGCCGACTTCCAGCGCGTTGATGCGCCGCACGTACCCGGCCCGGCGCGACGGCAGGTCGATGACCACCGGCGCCCGCGGCAGCAGGTCGGGATTCAGCGCCACTCCCGGGTCGCCGCCCTGGGCCGCCACCAGCTGCCGGAACTTCTCCAGCGCCGCGCCGCTGCGCAGGTTCCCCTCCAGAAGGCGCCGGCAGGCTTCGCGATCGCCGCCCAGGGCACCGGTCAGCGCCACCATCTCGGCGCCCAGGACCAGGCACAACTCCCGCAGGTCGTCGGGCCCCTCGCCGCGCAGCGTGGCGATGGCCTCGCGCACCTCCAGGGCGTTGCCCACGGCCCGGCCAAGGGGCTGGTCCATGTCGGTGATGAGGGCCACGGTGCGGCGGCCCAGCCGGCGGCCGATGTCCACCATCATCCGCGCCAGCTGCCGCGCCTGGTTGGGGTCGGTCATGAAGGCGCCGGAGCCGGTCTTGACGTCCAGGACAATGGCGTCGGCGCCGCCGGCGATCTTCTTGCTCATGACGCTGGCGGCGATCAGCGGGACGCTGTCCACGGTGGCCGTCACGTCGCGGATGGCGTAGAGCTTCTTGTCGGCCGGCACCAGGTTGGCGGTCTGGCCGGCCACTGCCAGGCCGATGCGGCGAACCTGGTCGATGAAGGCCTCCAGGCTCAACTGGGTCCTGAACCCGGGGATGGACTCCAGCTTGTCGATGGTGCCGCCGGTGTGGCCCAGGCCCCGGCCCGACAGCTTGGCCACGGGCACGCCCGCCGACGCCACCAGCGGCGCCAGGACCAGGGTGGTCTTGTCGCCCACGCCGCCGGTGCTGTGCTTGTCGACCTTGATGCCGGGGATGGCCGACAGGTCCACCTGGTCGCCGGAGCGCGCCATGGCCAGGGTAAGGTCGGCGGTCTCGCGGGCGTCCATGCCCCGGTACCAGATGGCCATCATCAGCGCGGCCACCTGCTCGTCGCCGATCTGGCCCGCGGCGGCCGCCCGCACGAAAGCCTGAATCTCCTCGGTGCTCAACGCCCCGCCGTTGCGCTTCTTGAGGATCAGGTCATAGGCCCGCATCGCTCCACCATCCACCCCGCGCGCCCGGTGCCGGGCTCTGCCACCATTGAAACCTCCCGGGCAGGGAAATGTCTACCATTTCAGAGCCCGGCCAGGGCCAGCAGTTGGGACCAGTCGTCGATGACCGCCGCCGGCCCCGCCCGGCGCAGGACGTCGCCGGGCACCAGCGTCCAGCCCACCGCCACCGGCGTCGCCCCGGCCCGCCGGCCCGCCAGGATGTCGGCGGGCGTGTCGCCCACCACCAGGGCCGCCGCCGGGTCCGCGCCCAGGTGGGCCAGGGCCTTGAGGACGCCTTCCGGGTCCGGCTTGTGGGCGGTGACGTCCTCGAAGGTGATGATGGTGTCGAAGGCGTCGTCCAGGCCCATGAGGGCCAGGCCGCGCATCGCCATGGCCCGCCGCTTGGTGGTGACCACCGCCAGGCGCCGGCCGGCCGACCGCAGCGCTGCCACGGTGTCGGCGGCCCCGGGCACCGGCCGGGCCATCCGGTCGTGCAGTTCCAGGTTGCGGGCCCGGTAGGCCCGGACCAGATCCGGCACCATCTCCGGCCGCGGCGCGAAGGCCGCGAACGTTTCGGCCAGCGTCTTGCCGAAGTGGGCCAGGATGTCGCCCGGCGACGCCTCGATGCCCAGGTGTTCCTTGAGCACGTCCTGGTAGGTGCGGAGGATCAGCGGGCCCGAGTCCAGCAGGGTCCCGTCCAGGTCGAACAGCACCGCCTGCACGGGCCGGGACGGCCGGGACGGGGACCCTGACGCGGGGCGCCGGGCCGCGCCGGGGGACGGCTCAACCATCCGCGCCGCGCCTCCCGCCGCCTTCCGCCGGGTCCGGGGCGCGGCCCGCCCGGGCCGCCCGCCAGTGGCGCAGGCGCTCGGCGATGCGCCGCTCATAGCCCTGGTCCGACGGCTCGTAGTAGGTGACGTCGGGCATGTCCTCGGGCAGGTACCGCTGGGCCACGTGGTGGCCCGGGTAATCGTGGGGGTAGAGGTAACCCCGCCCGTGCCCGAGGCGCTTCGCCCCGGGGTACGAGGCGTCCCGCAGGTGGATGGGTACGGGCCCCGCCCGCCGCTCCCGCACGTCGCGGAGGGCGGCGTTGATGCCCTTGTAGACGCTGTTGCTCTTGGGCGCGGTGGCGATGTAGAGCGCCGCCTGGGCCAGGTTGAGCCGGGCCTCGGGCAGGCCCACCAGTTCCACGGCCTGGGCCGCCGCCGTGGCCACCACCAGGGCGTTGGGGTCGGCCAGGCCCACGTCCTCCGAGGCGTGGATGACGATGCGCCGGGCGATGAAGCGCGGGTCCTCGCCGGCCTCCAGCATGCGGGCCAGCCAGTAGAGGGTGGCGTCGGGGTCGGACCCGCGCATGCTCTTGATGAAGGCGGAGATGGTGTCGTAGTGGGCGTCGCCGTCGCGGTCGTAGACCAGCGCCCGCCGCTGGACCGCCTCAGCCGCCACCGCCAGGGTCACGTGACGGGTGCCGTCATCCCCGGGTTCGGTGCTGAGCACGGCCATCTCCAGGGCGTTCAGCGCCGAGCGGGCGTCGCCGTTGGCCACGTTGACCAGGTGGGCCAGGGCGTCGTCGTCCACCCGCGGCTTGAGGTGGGCCAGGCCGCGCTCCTGGTCGGCCAGGGCCCGCTCCAGCAGCCGGCGGACGTCGTCGTCGCCCAGCGCCTCGAACCGGAACACCCGCGACCGCGACACCAGCGGGGCGTTGACGGTGAAAAACGGATTCTCGGTGGTGGCGCCGATGAGGATGATGGTCCCGTCCTCCACCGCCGGCAGCAGCGCGTCCTGCTGCGCCTTGTTGAAGCGGTGGATCTCGTCGATGAACAGCACCGTGCGCTGGCGGTGCAGGCGGCGCCGCTCCCGGGCCCGCTCCAGCACGCCGCGGATGTCGGCCACTCCCGAGGTGACCGCGTTCAGGCGCTCGAAGGCCGCCCGGGTGCGGGCCGCGATCAGTTCCGCCAGGGCGGTCTTGCCGCAGCCGGGCGGGCCGTAGAAGATCACGCTGCTCAGGCGGTCGGCTTCGATGAGCCGCCGGAGCAGGCGCCCCGGGCCGACCAGGTGCTGCTGGCCCACGTACTCGTCCAGGTCGCGGGGACGCATCCGGTACGCCAGCGGCGCCGCGGGCGCGTCGTCGCCGAACAGGGACTGCTGGTCCACCCGGTTCACCCTACCTCCTACCTGCAGCCGGCCGCCCGCGGCCGCGGCGCCGCCCCCGACCCGGCAGCCCAGCGCTTACGCCCGGTTCGAGCGCGCGGCGCTCATTGGCCGAACCAGCCCCACAGGGTGATGTCGGCATAGGTCAGACCCGCCGCCGGGATGAAGCCCACGGAGGCGTCGATGGTCCTCCCGTCGAGATCACCCCTGGCGGTGAAGCCTGCCCCCGACTCCTGCACCTGGAGGCCAAGGTCCTGCAGTTGCTGCATGTACTGCTGTTGGGCCGGGTCCGGCTCGCCCTGGAAGCACAAGACGAGGACCCAGGAGCCATTGTTGACGGTTTCGGTCTGAACGAGCCAGCCCTCGGGCACCGGCAGCGGGAAGTCCGCAGGCACCGGATCGGCCTGGAAGCACCCGGACAGGTCCTCTTCGCCCTGCTCCGCGGCTGGGTCGTCCCCGCTGTCCGACGCCGCAGCCGCCGGTGCACCGGCCTCCGGCTCCTGGGCCGCCGGGGCCGCGCCGCCGGGATCCTGGGGGGCGCCGCTGGCGCCCTGTGAGCCCCCGGCCGCACCCTGCGGCCCGCCGCCCTGCGAACCGCCGCCGCACGCCGCCAAGACCAGCGCCACGATCATGATCACTGCCGGCAGGGCGCGCAGCGCGGGGGCCCGCCGGGTCCGTCCCCTGGAAATGTACCGCCCTCCTGCCCCTCCGGCGCCCCGGTCGGCGGGACCACATCCCGGTGGACGAAACCGCGCCCCCGGCCGGCGGAACTACATGCCCGCTGGGGACGTGACCCGGCGCGCCGGTGTTTCCTTCCAGTCTACCGGGCGGCGCTCCCGGCGTCACGCCTGGGCCTGCCGGACGGGCTACCCGCCCAGGCGGCGAGCCATGAAGCCGCGGCGGATAGAGCGGGGCTCCAGGTCCAGGACCACGGCCTCCGGCTCCAGTTCGTCGATCAGCCGGATCAACTCGCGCAGGCGCCGCCGCCGGGCCATGACCAGCATGACGGTGCGCTCGGCGTCCCGCCCCCGCGCATCCCAGGTGGTGACCCCGAAGCTGTATTCCCGCAGCCGGGCGGCCAGGTCGCTGCCGCGGTGGG
This sequence comes from Bacillota bacterium, assembly GCA_017577485.1. GTDB lineage: Bacteria > Bacillota > Sulfobacillia > Thermaerobacterales > RSA17 > RSA17. The sequence continues at coordinate 16,786 of PKRI01000018.1, forward strand.
TGATCACCTGGACCGTGGCCATGCCCAGGGCCAGGCGCCCCTCGATCCACGAGCCGGTCAGCGAGCCGGCGGCATAGCCCAGGGCGTACACCAGGATCTTCACGGGATCGTCCAGGTTCTGGACCACCAGGCCCAGGGCGTACACCCAGACGATGATCTCGAAGACGGACAGCCCCGCCGCCGCCTGGCGGAACCCGCGCATGAGGATCATCCAGCGCAGGGTGTTGAGGGACACGTAGACGACCTGGGCGCCGAAGATCACCAGCAGCGTGGTCCACACGGCGGCAGTCAGGCCCGCACGGGGCCCCGGACCAGGCCGGCGATCACGGCCAGGGCGCGGTCGATGTCGTCGCGGTTCACGTCCTTGTGGGTGACGAACCGCACGCGGCGCCGGTCCACGTCCAGGGCCAGGACGCCGGCTTCCGCCAGGCGGCGGGAGAATTCCGGCGCCGGCGCCACCGCCGACACGTCGCACATGACGATGTTGGTCTGGACCAGGTCCAGGTCCACCTGGAGGGGCGGCAGGTCGGCCAGGCCCTCGGCCAGGCGCCGGGCATTGGCGTGGTCGTCGGCCAGGCGGTGGATCATCTCATCCAGGGCCACCAGGCCGGCGGCGGCGATGACGCCCGCCTGGCGCATGCCGCCGCCCAGCAGTTTGCGCCAGCGCCGGGCCCGGGCGATGAACTCCCCGGACCCGCAGAGCATGGAGCCGATGGGCGCGCCCAGGCCCTTGGACAGGCTGAACATCACCGAATCGGCCGGAGCCGCCAGGTCCCGGGCGTCGACGCCCAGGGCGACGGCGGCGTTGAAGATGCGGGCGCCGTCCAGGTGCACCGCCAGGCCATGCCGCCGGGCCGCGGCCGCCAGGGCCTGCATGCGGTCCACGGGAATCACCGTGCCGCCCGCCATGTTGTGGGTGTTCTCCAGGCAGAGCAGGCTGGTGGGCGGGTAGTGCTCGTCGTCGGGCCGCAAGAGCGCTTCGATGTCTTCAGGCCGGGGCACGCCGTCGGGCGCGTAAAACAGCCGGGGCTGGCACCCGGCCAGGACCGCCATCCCGCCGGCCTCCGAGCCGTAGACGTGGGACCGGGCCTCGGCCAGCACCTCCTGCCCGCGCTGGGTGTGGGTGAGGATGGCCGCCTGGTTGGCCATGGTGCCGCTGGGGAACAGCAGGGCGGCCTCCTTTCCCATCAACTGGGCGGCCCGCTCCTCGAGCCGCCGGACGGTGGGATCCTCGCCGTAGACGTCGTCGCCGACCTCGGCCTCGGCCATGGCCCGGCGCATGGCCGGGGTCGGCGTGGTCACCGTGTCGCTGCGGAGGTCGATGGGCTTGACCACGCTTGAGAACCTCACCCTCGGCGCCTGGACGGGATACGGGGCCCGGGCCGCCGCGCCGCGGCCTGCTAGTTCCAGGCGCGGCCCCTCAGCTGGTCCAGGTCCACGTTCCCGCCGCTGAGCACGCATACCACTTTGCTGCCGCCGGGCGCCTTGACGAGGCCGTTGAGCAGGGCCGCCACCGGCGCCGCCGCGGCGCCTTCGACCACCAGTTTACAACGGGACATGACCCAGAGGAGGGCCTCGAAAATCGCCTCATCAGGCAGCGTCACGATCTCGTCCACCTAGCGGCGAACCATTTCCAGCGTGACCTCGCCGACCCGCTGCACCCGCAGCCCGTCGATGACGCAGTCCACGCGCTCCAGCGTGACGCGCCTGCCCGCGGCCACGCTGCGCTGCATGGCGGGAGCCCCCGACGATTCCACGCCGATGACCCGAACCCCGGGCTTCAACTGCTTCAGGGCCGCCGCAACGCCGGAGATCAAGCCGCCGCCGCCGATGGGGACCACCACCACATCCACATCGGGCAGATCGTCGTGGATCTCCAGGCCCAGGGTGCCCTGGCCGGCGATCAACTGGGGGTCGTCGAAGGGGTGGATGTAGGTGAGCCCCCGCTCCGCCACCAGCTGCCGGGCCTTCTGATCCGCCTCATCCCAGATGCTGCCGTGCAGCACCACCTCGGCACCGTAAGCCCTGGTGGCGGCGATCTTGGCCGGCGTCGCGTTCTCCGCCATGGTCACCACCGCCGGGATCCCGTGCAGCCTGGCCGCCAGCGCCACACCCTGAGCGTGGTTGCCGGCCGACGAGCAGATCACCCCGCGGGCCTTCTCCTGGGAGCTCAGCAAGGCCAGCTTGTTCAGCGGGCCGCGAATCTTGTAGGAGCCGGTGCGCTGGAACACCTCAGCCTTGAGGTAGGCCTCGAATCCCGTCTGCTCGCTCAGTAGCCGCGACCGGAGCAGCGGCGTGCGGTGAATGTGGGGCCGCACCCGCTCCCGGGCTTCCAGGAACGCCTCCAACGGAACCAATGGGGTCGCCTCCTTCAGGGGTCAGCCGCGCCGGGCCTGGGGATCCAGCACGTCGCGCAGCCAGTCGCCGACCAGGTTGACGCTGAGGACGGTGAGCAGGATGGCCATGCCGGGAAAGGCCGTGAGCCACCAGGCCTTCGTCAGGTAGGTCTGGCCCTCCGACAGCATGCCGCCCCAGGTGGGAACCGACGTTCCTACCCCGAGGCCCAGGTAGCTCAGGGATGCTTCGTAAATGATGTTGCTGGCCACCGCAAAGCTGGCAATGACGGTGATCGGGCCGACCATGTTGGGCAGGAGATCCTGGGGGCCGGCCGCAGCCCGCCCCCAGGATCGCCGCTGCCGTGGCGGCGCTAGTTCCGCACGGACGCGTCATAGAGGATGAACTTCTCGTCCGGCCGCGCCCGCCAGTCGAGGCGCTCACTGACGCCGTAGATGTCGAACTGCTTGTACAGGAAGATCTGCGGCGCTTGCTGGTACGCGATCTCCTGCAGGCGGTAGACCAGCTGGCGCCGGGCCTCGCGGTCCATCTCCCGGGTCAGGGCGGCGAAGGTGTTCTCATACTCCTCGTTGACCCAGCGCGTCGCGTTCCAGGCGTAGTCCTTCTGCAGGTCGGTCATGTCCTGCTGGCCTTCGAAGTAGCCGCTCTCGCCCAGCAGGTAGAGACCCTCGAACTGGCGGTTCAGGATCTTGTCCAGCCAGACCGAGGAATCCAGCGGTCGCAGCTCGACCTGAACACCGATCTTGGCCAGGTCGGCGGCGATGGCCTGGACGACGTCGGCATCCATCATGTAGCGGCCGACCGGGTGCTCCAGCACCGTGCTGAAGCCATCGGGGTACCCGGCTTCGGCCAGCAGGGCCCGAGCCCGCTCGGGGTCATAGGGATAGGGTTCCAGGTCCGGATGCTCGTACGGCGGGTTGGCGAACCCGGCCATCCGGCGGCCGTAGCCGCCCAGAATCGTGTCGGCGATCAACTGGACGTCGACGCCGTAATTGAGGGCCTGGCGCACCCGAACGTCGTTGAAGGGCGCCGTGTCGGTGGGCATGCCGATGAAGATGCGGTCGGCCGCCCTGGACCGCCTCGACCCGGAGACCCTCCCGGGCGTCGATGTCGTCCGCCAGGTCCGGCGGCAGGTTGGTGATGATGTCCACCGTGCCGGCCTGCAGTTCGGCCAGGCGGGTGCCGTCGTTGGGGATCACGCGCCAGATGATGCGGTCGATGGCCGGCTTCCCGCGCCAGTGGTCCTCGAAGGCCACCATGACCGTCTGGGCATCGCGCTGCCAGGACTCCAGCATGTAAGGACCGGTGCCCACCGGGTGCTCAGCCAGGTACTCGAGACTGTTGCTGGAGTAGTGCTCGGGCTCCAGAGGCGTGCTCCACCGAGTCGATGCCCGCCCGCAGCACGTTCTTGATGGCCTCGGCACCGTGGGCGTGGGCCGCCGTGGGGAGGCCCACCTTGCGCGCTTCCTGCACGCCGGCGGTAAGCTCGACCAGGTCCAGCTGGACCGCTCCGGGCTGCTCTCCTGCCTCGGCGAAACCGCCGCTGGCCATGAACTTCACCCAGTCGGAGCGGGCCTTGATCTGGACCCGGGCGGCCCGGCGCACCGCGTCGGGGCCATCGGCCTCCAGGCCGTAGAACCAGCCGTGCCCGCCGGTCATGCAGATCATCTGCCCCGCCGCCAGCGTGACGGCGGCGTTCTCGACGGTGCGGATCATCCGCTGTGCCGTGTTGAGCCGCAGTTCCTCGGCCACGTGACCGCCGCTGTAGGTCAGGTGGCAGTGGGAGTCGATCAGCCCGGGCAGGATGTACCGGCCGGTGACGTCGACGACCTCGGTGCCCGAAGCCTTTCCTCGCTGCTTTTCAACGGCCTCGCGCCGCCCGGCAGGGCGGCGCCGCTCAGGCTCCCCGTCCCGTCACCGGTCCGATCCGTCACCCCAGATGGTGCTGAGAACCGCCGCGTCCTTGCCGCCCAGGCCGTGTCGTTCCGCCTCCAGGTGCCTGCGCAGGACCCACGAGGCCAGCGGCACCGGCGAGTTCACGTGCTCGCCCAACCGCTGCACCAGCGTCAGGTCCTTGCGCAGCAGCGAAACCGTGAAGGCTGAGTCGAAGTTCGCCGCCAGCAGGACCGGCAGCGTCCGCAGCAGCATGCGGCTCTGGCCGTAGGAGGTCTGGAGGGCCTCCACCAGGCGCTCCAGGTCCAGGCCCGCCCGCCGGGCCAGCAGCAGCGCCTCCACCGCGGCCGCCGAGTGCACCGCCGTCAGCAGCTGGTTCACCAGCTTGGCCGCCTGCCCCGCTCCCGGCGGGCCCATGTGGTGGATGCGCTGCCCGACGGCGCCCAGCAGCGGCTGGACCCGGCCCAGCGCGCCGGCGTCGCCGCCCACGAAGATGGTCAGCGTCCCCTCCTCGGCGCCCCGCACCCCGCCGCTGACGGGCGCGTCCAGGTAGGAGACGCCGCGCGACGCGGCCTGCCGTGCCAGGTCCTGAGCCGTATCCACCCCGATGGTGGCGTGGTCGACGATGACGGCGCCGGTCTCCAGGTGCGGCAGCACCCGCTCCACCACCGACCGGGACGCCTCGTCGTCCAGCAGGCACATGAATACGGCCCCGGCCCCGCGGACCGCCTGCTCCGCCTGGTCGACGATCTCCACGCCAAACGCCTCGAGTTCCCGGAAGTCCCGGCGGGTGCGGTTCCAGGCGCGGACCCGGTGCCCCGCGCGGGCCAGGTTCCGGGCCATGGGCCGGCCCATGGCGCCCAGGCCCAGGAAGGCCACCTGCGCCGGTCCCGTCTCCATGCCCAACTCACCTCCGTGCCGTGTGGAAATCTACGACACGGCCCCCCGGGCTTTCCCCCGGGGGGCCGCTTCAGTTCGCACGGTTTGGGCGGCAGCGCTGCCCGCGCCGGCGGCCGGTGCCGCTCGCCGGCGCCGGCCGCCCAGGCTGCCGGCTAGCCGGCCAGCCCCTGAAGCACCTGCTCCAGGTGCTGCTTGCCGCGGAAGCCCACGTGCTGCTGCTCGGGCTCGCCGTTGCGGAAGACGATCAGCGTGGGAATGCTCATGACGCCGTAGCGCTGGGCGATGTCGGGGCTCTCGTCGACGTTGAGCTTGGCGAACTTGATCTTGTCGCCGTACTGGCCGGCCAGTTCCTCGAAGACCGGCGCCATCATGCGGCACGGGCCGCACCACGGGGCCCAGAAGTCGACGATCACCGGCTGCTCCGCCTGCAGGACTTCCTCCTCGAACGTGGCGCCGGTGACTTCGGTGACCTTCGACATGGAAACGCCTCCCAAAGACAATGAGCGCACCCCGCCGTGCCGTCGCGCCGCAGGTTTCTTGAGTCCCGCCCCTGCAAGGGGGTGTCCTCTCGCCTGCTTTGCACGTCCCCTCGGCGGGGGCATGTGCGCCACAAGCGAATCTGGACTCCCAGTCTGTTGGTGTTGGCTCAAAACTTGCGACGCCGACGCACACAGCAGGGTGACGAACCCTTGCTCCGGCTAAGGCCATCTTAGCACAGCGGCGAAAGCGGGCTCAACGCGCCCCGGGCTTCGGCGCCGCGACAGCAATGTGCAGTTCCGCCAGCTGCCGGGAGTCCACCTCGGCCGGCGCGCCGGTCATCAGGTCCTGGGCCCGGTTGGTCTTGGGGAAGGCGATGACGTCGCGGATGGACGCCCGCCGGGCCATCATCATCACCAGGCGGTCCAGGCCGGGCGCGATGCCGCCGTGGGGCGGCGTGCCGTACTCGAAGGCCTCCAGCAGGAAGCCGAAGCGCCGCTGGGCCTCTTCCCGGTCGATGGACAGCATGGCAAAGATGCGCTCCTGGACGTCGCGGCGGTGGATACGGATACTGCCGCTGCCCAGTTCCACGCCGTTGAGGACGATGTCGTAGGCCTTGGCCCGCACGGCGCCGGGATCGGTGTCCAGCAGGTGCAGGTCCTCGTCCATGGGCGAGGTGAAGGGATGGTGCACCGCCGCCCAGCGCCCGGCTTCCTCGTCCCACTCGAACATGGGGAACTCGGTGATCCAGACGAAGGCGTCGCGGCTCTCGTCGATGAGCCCCAGGCGCTCGGCCAGCACCGTGCGCAGATAGCCCAGGGCCGCCGCCACCACCGGCGGCTGGTCGGCCACGAACAGCAGCAGGTCGCCGGGCTCCGCCTCCATGCGCTCCAGCAGCGCCGTGATTTCCGCGGGCGTAAGGAACCGGGCGAAGGACGAGCGCATCGACGCCGGGTCCGGCCCGCCGCCGGCCGCTCCCGCGCCGGCCCCGGCCCCCGCCCCTTCGGGAACGATCAGCCACGCCAGGCCGCGGGCGCCCCGCGACGTGGCCTCCTGGGTCAGGTCATCGATCTCCTTGCGGCTGAACTTGCCGCCGCCCGGCACCCGAAGGCCGGCGATGCGGCCGCCGGCGTCGGCCACCGACCGGAACACCTTGAACTCCGTCTGCGTGAAGAGGTCGGTGACGGTGACCAGTTCCAGGCCGTAGCGGAGGTCGGGCTTGTCCGTCCCGTAGCGCTCCATGGCCTCGCGGTAGGTGAGCCGCGGGAAGGGCTGGGGCAGTTCCACGCCCAGCACCTGGCGGTAGACGTGGACCAGCATGTCCTCGGTGTCCTGGATGATGTCGTCCACGTCCACGAAGGACCGCTCCACGTCGATCTGGGTGAACTCGGGCTGGCGGTCGGCCCGCAGGTCCTCGTCCCGGAAGCAGCGCACGATCTGGAAGTACTTGTCGAAGCCGGACACCATCAGCAGCTGCTTGAACAGCTGCGGCGACTGCGGCAGGGCGTAGAAGGACCCGGGGTAGAGCCGGCTGGGGACCAGGTAGTCCCTGGCGCCCTCGGGCGTGCTGCGGGTCAGGAACGGCGTCTCGATCTCGATGTACCCGCGGGAGTCGTAGAAGTCGCGGACCGCCTTGGTGACCCGGTGCCTCAGCATGATGGCCTCCTGCATGGACGGCCGCCGCAGGTCCAGGTAGCGGTAGCGCAGGCGGACGCTCTCGTCCAGGTCCACGTCGTCCTCCAGGCTGAAGGGCGGCGTCTTGGACGGGTTGTAGATGTGCAGCGCCTCGGGCCAGACCTCGATCTCGCCGGTGGGCAGGTTGGGGTTGACCATGGCCGGGTCCCGCCGGCGGACCCGCCCGCGCACGGTGATGACGTACTCGGACTTCAACTGCTTGGCCAGGTCGTAGACGCCGGCGGCGGTCTGGTCGGCCGAGAAGACCAGCTGCACGCGGCCGCTGCGGTCCCGCAGGTCCACGAACAGCAGGCCGCCGTGGTCGCGGGTGCGGGCCACCCACCCGGCCAGCACCACCTCCTGGCCGTCGTGTTCCACGCGCAGGGTGCCGCAGTAGTGGGTGCGGCGCCCAAAAGGCTGGTTGGTCGTGGCGCGGGTCATGGTACCGGTCGCGGCCTCCTTAACGTCCTCAATCTCGCATCCTGCCGGGCCCGTCCCCGCCGGCCCGGCCCCGGGACTTCCCCCTCAGTCCCGGGCCCGCAATTCCGCCAGTTCCTGCACCAGGCGGTCCAGGGGCACGTCCCGCTGCTCGGCGGTGCGCAGGTCGCGCAGCGGCGCGCTGCCCCTGGCCAGCTCGTCGCTCCCCAGGATCACCACGTACCGGGCGGGGTAGCGGTCGGCGAACTTCAACTGGCTCTTCAGGCTGCGGCCGCCGTAGTCCACATCGGCCGGGATCCCTGCCCGCCGCAGGTCCCGCACCAGCCGCAGGGCTTCCGGCTTCACGTCGTCGCCGGCGGTGGCCACAAAGACCGTGATGCCCCGCTCCACCTGGGGCAGCCGGCCCAGGTCGGCCAGGACGTAAAGCAGCCGCTCCATCCCCAGGCCGAAGCCGATGCCCGGCGTGGGCTTGCCGCCCAATTCCTCCACCAGTCCGTCGTAGCGGCCGCCGCCGCAGACGGCGTCCTGGGCGCCCAGGTCGGTGTAGAAGACCTCGAAGACGGTCTTGGTGTAATAGTCGAAGCCCCGAACCAGGGTGGGCTCCACGGTGTACCGGACGCCCAGGGTCTCCAGGTACGTCCGCAGGCCCTGGAAGTGGTCGGCGCACTCGCCGCACAGGTAGTCGACGCTGCGGGGCGCGGCCTCCTTGTGCCGGCGGCAGCCCTCGTTCTTGCAGTCCAGCATGCGCAGCGGGTTGAGTTCGAAGCGGGTGCGGCAGTCGGCGCACAGGTCGTCGAGCCGCGGGCGGAAGTGCTCCCGCAGGGCGGCGACGTAGCCCGGCCGGCAGTTGGGACACCCGATGCTGTTGAGCCGCACGCCCAGGTCCTCGATGCCCAGGCGGCGCAACAACTCGATGGGCAGGCTGATCAACTCGGCGTCCACGGCCGGGTCCAGCGACCCCAGCACCTCGGCGCCGAACTGGTGGTGCTGGCGGTAGCGTCCCGCCTGGGGCCGCTCGTAGCGGAACATGGGCGTGGTCAGGTAGTAGAGTTTGACCGGCTGCGGCCCGGCGTGGAGGCCGTTTTCGAGGTAGGCCCGCACCACCGGCGCCGTGCCCTCGGGCCGCAGGGTGACCGACCGCCCGCCCCGGTCCTGGAAGGTGTACATCTCCTTGCGCACCACGTCGGTGGACTCGCCGGCGGTGCGCTGGAACAGTTCCGTGTGCTCGAAGACCGGCGTGCGGATCTCGCCATAGCCGAAATCCCGGCAGACGCCGCGGATGATCTCTTCCACCGCCTGCCAGCGGGCGGCTTCGTCGGGCAGGATGTCGTTGGTGCCCCGGGGCCGTCGGGTGAGCAACCGGCGTCACCTCGCAGGTGGTTTCGGGCCGTCTGAGGCCTGTCTCCGACCCGCTCAGGTCCTTATCATACCAACCGCCGCGGGCCGCCGCACAGGCCCGGCCTTCTGCCGCCGGGCCCATGGGCCGCGCCGGAGCCGCGCGACGTGCTCGCGGCTCCGGGCCGGAGGGCACCGTATTCGACACCATCCGTGGCTGCGTCCTCCTGCGGGGAAGCGCAGCCGTGGGCCCCGCCGGCCCGCGGCGGGCGGCGGAGCTGGAGCGCCCGGCGGCGCCCGGCGGCGCACGGCGGCGCCCGGCGGACAGGTCGCGGCAGGCGGGTGTCGAAGGACGGTGGCGAAGCCGGCCTGTCCGGGCAGGCCCGTCGTGGGGGTGGACTCCCGTGCGGCCCAACGAGCAAGATCGCCCGGAGCGGCGTCCCGGCAGGCTCCGCCGCCTGGCACGGGCCGTGTCCCCCCGGAACGCCCTGGCGGTGACCTTCTGGCTGCTGGTGGGCGCCGCGGTCATCGGTGCCGCCGGCGTGCTGCTGGCCGCCCTTTTCCCCGAGGCTGCCGGGGTGGCCCCCGGCGAGTTCGTGGGCGACGAGGCGTACCGGGTCCAGGACCTCACCCTGAAACGGGGATACCTGGAACTGGTCTTCCCCGACGCGCACCTGGTGCCGGTCTACCGCGGCGGCGAAGTGGCCGGCGCGGTCCTGGTGGGCTCCGGCCGGTACGTGCTGGAGCCCCGGGGCGCCGACCGGGCGCTGCTGGCCACCCTGACTGGGTTCGAAACCGTCCGCGACAACGTCACCGCCGCCTACGTCAGCATGGATTACCGCGACCTGGAGAACGCCCGTTACAGTGCCGGGGGCCGCCGCGACGACAACAGCCAGGCGCTGGAGCGGGCCCGCCAGCTGCTGGAGAACCGGCGCCGGATCCACCCGTCGGTGGCCGGGGCCGGCATGGCCGCTCTCTTCCGGGAGCCCAACCAGGACGCCGTCTTCGCCGAGGGCGTGGATCTCGGGGCCCTGCTCTACCGCCCTGGGCAGCCCCATGAGGCCCACTTCGTGGACCTGGGCAGCGTGACGGTCCGCTTCGGCGACGCCGCGGCCCGGGGCCGCGCGGGGGCCGGAGCCTTCCAACTGACGCTGACCGCCCCGGTGGCCATGGTCCTGTTCGCCTCGGTGCTGCTCCTGCTGCTGATCATGGTGGTGGTGCTGACCGCCGACCTGGAGCCGCGTCACCCCGCGGCAGGCCTGCGCCTGGCCCGGGAACCGGCCACCTGGCTGGGCGCGCTGCTCCTGGCCGCGGTTGAGGTGGGCGTGGTCTACATGGACCAGGTCCGGATCCTGGCGCTGGAGCCCGGATGGCTGTACGCGGCCTTCGCCCTGCTGGCGCTGCTGCGCCCGCTGCAGGCCGGGCCGCGGCCGGTGGTGACGGGTCTCAGCCCGCGGTACCCGTGGCGCAGCCTGGTGGTGGGCCTGCTGGTGGGCGTGCTGGGATTTCTCGGCGCCGCCCTGCGCCTGCCCCAGGGCATCGACGCCGATGCCACCGCCGGGTGGCCGCTGCTGCTGGCCCAGGGCTTCCTGCTGCAGGGCTTCGCCACGGAGGTCTACCGGCGCGGGCTTCTGCAGGTCACCCTGCAGGCGGCGGCGGGCCGGCGGGTGGGCCTGGCGCTGTCGCCGGTGCTGGTGGGCCTGCTGTACATCCTGCCGCGGGTTCTGGCCCAGCCTGCGGCCTGGCCCCAACTGCTGGCGGAGGGGCTGCTGCTGGTGGCCCTGGGCGAGACCATCTTCGCCTTCCTGTTCGACCGGACCGGCGCCGTCTGGGCCGGCAGCGTGGCCCGCGGCCTGCTGTTCGCCGCCCAGCGGCTGCTGGTTTACTGAAGCGCGCTGGCTGGTCGGAAGCGCGCTCTTGCCCTTGCGCGCCGGCCCCCGTGCAATAGAAGTGCGGTTTGGCTCTTACCCGCGGCCGCGGGCGGCCTCTTGTGCAATGTAAGACAGAAAGAACCCTTGTCCGGCCCGTTCACCGGCGTGACCGCGACCGCGGACCGCTGTTAAGGGCCATCGCGCGTTTATAATGCACCGGCGCGGCCGCCGGCGGGGACTTTAGGGCCGAAGAGCCCTTATAATGCCGCGAACACGGGCGTGAACGGGCCCCCATCGTGCCCGCAGCCCGGGGCCGTCAGAACGTCTTGTCGGTGTCCAGCAGGATGGTGACGGGGCCGTCGTTGTGGATTTCCACGTGCATGTGCTCCTGGAACCATCCGGTCTTGACCGGGACGCCCAACTTCCACACCTCGTCCACGAAACGGTCGAACAGGCGGCGGGCCCGGTCCGGCTCGGCGGCCCCAATGAAACTGGGACGGCGGCCCCGGCGGGCGTCGCCGTACAGCGTGAACTGCGACACCGCCAGCAGGCTGCCGCCGACCTCCAGCAGCGAGCGGTTCATCTTGCCCTCGTCGTCTTCGAAAATCCGCAGGTTGACCACTTTGTCGGCCAGGACCCGGGCGTCGTCCTCGTCATCGTCGCGCCCGACACCCACCAGCACCACCAGGCCCCGGCCGATGCGGCGGGGTGATGCGGCATCGTCCCCGGTCGTCTCCCCCACGCCGCCCTGCGCCGCACCGGCGGCGCGGGCCGCCTCACCGCCGGCGCCGCCGGCCGCCGCCGCGGGGTCCAGGGACACCGCCCCGGCCGTCACCCGCTGCACCACCGCGCGCACCGTCAGTGCATCTCCTTACCGCTGACCCGCTCCACGCTCAGCACGTCCCGCACCCGCTCGATCTGGCGGCGGATGTAGTCGTACTGGTCCAGGCCGCGGATCTCCAGGATCAGGTCGATGTAGGCGGAGCCGTCGCGGCCGGCGCGGGCCCGGGCGCTGAGGATGTTGGTGCGGGTGTCGGCCACCACGTGGGCGATGTCCGACAGCAGGCCCGGCCGGTCGATGCCGTGGATCACCATATGGACCGGGTAATAAGCGGCCTGGACGCTCTCCCAGGCCACGTCGATGAGGCGGTTGGCGTCCTCGGCCACGAGGCGGGCCAGGTTGGGGCAGCTGCGCTGGTGGATGGACACACCGCGGCCCCGGGTGATGTAGCCCACGATGTCGTCGCCGGGCACCGGGCTGCAGCAGCGCGACAGCCGCACCAGCACGTTGTCGATGCCCTTGACCTGCACCGCCTCGGTGGGGTCGCCGGGGGGCAGCGTCCTCCGCTTGATCTGGGCCAGCCGGGCGGCCTCGTCGATGACGCGGGTCCGCTCCCGGTAAAGTTCCTTAAGGCGGCCCACCACCTGGGCGGCCGTGACGCCGCCGTAGCCCACCGCCACCAGCAGGTCGTCGGGGTCGGTGTAGCCGAGCTTGCGGCCCACCTCGGCCGCCGCCTCGTCGGTCCACAACTCGCTGAGCCGCACGCCCTGGGACCGGGCCTCGCGCTCCAGGGCCTCCCGGCCCCGCTCCAGGTTCTCCTCGCGCCGCTGGCGCTTCAGGAACTGGCGGATCCGGTTCTTGGCGGTGTTGGTCTTGACCAGGGCCAGCCAGTCACGGCTGGGGCCGGCGCTCTGCTTGCTGGTGATGATCTCGACGATGTCGCCGTTGTCCAGCCGGTGGTCGATGGGGACCAGGCGGCCGTTGACCTTGGCGCCCACGCAGTGGTGGCCCACCTCGGTGTGGATCCGGTAGGCGAAGTCGATGGGCGTGGACCCCGCCGGCAGTTCGATGACGTCGCCCTTGGGCGTGAACACGAAGACCTCGTCGGAGAAGACGTCCAGTTTCAGCGACTCCATGAACTCCCGGGCGTCGCGCAGGTCCGACTGCCACTCCAGGATCTCCCGCAGCCACGACAGCTTGGCGTCGAAGTCGTCGCGGCTGGCGGTGGTCCCCTCCTTGTAGCGCCAGTGGGCGGCGATGCCGTACTCGGCGGTGCGGTGCATCTCCCAGGTGCGGATCTGCACCTCGAAAGGCTCGCCGCCGGGGCCCACCACCGTGGTGTGCAGGCTCTGGTACATGTTGGACTTGGGCGTGGCGATGTAGTCCTTGAAGCGGCCGGGCAGCGGGCGCCACATGGTGTGGACCACGCCCAGGGCGCCGTAGCAGTCCTTCAGGGAATGGACGATGATGCGCACCGCCACCAGGTCGTAAATCTCGGACAGGTCCTTACCCTGCTCGTAGACCTTCCGGTAGATGCTGTACAGGTGCTTGGCGCGGCCCTGGATGTCGGCCTCGATGCCCACCTCGGCCAGGCGCCGGCGGATCTGGGCCATGATGTCCTGGATCAGCGCCTCGCGCTCGGCGCGCTGGCGCGGGATGCGCTCGGCCAGGTCCCGGTAGCGCTCCGGCTCCAGGTACTGCAGGGCCAGGTCTTCCAGTTCCCACTGGATCCGCGAGATGCCCAGGCGGTGGGCCAGCGGCGCGAAGATCTCCAGCGTTTCCCGGGCCTTGGCCTGCTGCTTGCGCTCCTCCACGTGGGACAGGGTCCGCATGTTGTGCAGGCGGTCGGCCAACTTGATCAGGATGACGCGGATGTCTTTGGCCATGGCCAGGAACATCTTGCGCAGGTTCTCGGCCTGCTCCTCGACGCGGCTCTTGAAGTTGAGGCGGCTGAGCTTGGTGACGCCGTCCACCAGCAGCGCCACCTCGTGGCCGAAGAGGCGGCGGACCTCCTCCAGGTCGGCGTCGGTGTCCTCCACCACGTCGTGGAGCAGGGCCGCGATGACCGTGGGCTCGTCCAGTTCCAGGTCGGCGACGATGTAGGCCACGGCCACGGGGTGGGCGATGAAGTCGTCGCCCGAGGCCCGCTTCTGGCCGGCGTGGTGCTGGGCGCCGTAGGCGAAGGCCTCGTCGATGCGGCGGAGGTCGGCGGAGGGGTTGTACTGGCGCACGCGGTCCTTGAGGCGCTGGAGCATGGCCAGGACCTCCGGCGCCACGGCAACGCCGGAACCCAACTGTGCATCTGAAACTGCGTTCCTGTTCCGGGTCATGGCCCTCCTGCCCCACCGCCGGCGTCAGAGGTCGATCGCTGATCGACAGGTCCGGGTGTTTGATTCACATCATTATAGCACGGCGGTTCCGGCGTCCCGCGCCGGCCGGGCATTGTCGCGCCGCCCCCCACGGGCGGGACGCTGCGCGGGCAGGTACGGCCGCCCGGGTCGCCGGGCAGGCGCGTACGGCCGCACCGGCTCGATGCGGCCGCTTTCGATGCGGCCGCTTTCCTGTCGTCACGGGTCGATGCCCTGCTGCAGGTGCCAGGACGCCGCCATCCGCCGGAAGGTGGTGCTGCGCTCCAGGTCGACCTTGCCGGCCACGGGCAGCAGGCGCACCTGCTCCCGGTCCACCTCCAGCAGGCCCACCTCGCGGAAGACATCCAGGCCCCGCCGCACGTCCCGGGGCGAGAGACCGGTGCCGCCGCTGAGGAGATCCACCGCCTGCTCCAGGGCGACGGCGCCGGGCGCTCCGGGCGCTCCCACCAGGCGCCGCAGCGCCCGGTAGAGGCCGGCCAGCATGGAGCGCACGGCTTCGACGGCCGGGTCTGCCGCCGGCGCGGTGCCTGCGCCGGGCGGAACCGGGCCGTCCGTCTCACGGGCCTCCCTGGCGGCCGGCGCCGGGCGCAGGTCCTCCACGTGCAGTTCGAGACGCGGGCGGCCCTGCCAGGCGCTGCGCCGCACGCGCACGGCGGCCTCCAGGGACGGTGCGGGCGCGTCCCATGCCGCCAACCGGGCCCGCGGCCCGTAGCGGCGGCCGGGCGGTTCGGCGGGAACCAGCCGCGCAGCCAGGTGACCGCGGCCAAAGGCGATGGCGTCCACCAGACGGCCGCCGCCCCCGAGGCGCAGGCGCAGGTGGCTGCCGTCCCTGCCGACCGGCCGGGCGCCGGCCAGGGTGGCGTCCCGCAGCCACAGCAGCGGTTCCGGATTCCCCTCGCCGAAGGGCTCCATGCGGGCCAGGTCGCCGGCCAGGCGCTCGTCCACCTGGTCCAGCGTGACCTCCGCGTCGCACAGCAGTGGCGCCGCCGGGGCGCTGTCGCCCACCTGGCTCCGGTACAGGGCGTCCAGGCGCCGGGCCAGTTCCGGCAGGGCCTCCGACGCCAGGCGGAAGCCCGCCGCCAGGGCGTGGCCGCCGTAGGCTTCCAGCAGGTCGCTGCAGCGGCTCAGGGCTTCGGTGATGTCGAAGCCCGGGTGGCTGCGGGCGGAGCCCTGGACGACGCCGCCTTCCTGCCGCCCCAGCAGGACCGGCCGGCCCAGTTCCTCGCACAGCTTGGCGGCCACGATGCCCACCACCCCCGGGTGCCAGCCCGGGTCGCTGAGGACCACCACGCGGCCCGCATACCGGGCGGCCCGGTCCCGGGCGTCGCGCAGGATCGCCTCCTGCACCTGCTGGCGCGTGCGGTTCTCGGTGTCCAGCACGCGGGCCAGGGGCTCGGCCGCCGCCGCCGAGGCCGCCGTCAGCAGGTCCAGGGCCACGCGGGCGTCGCCCATGCGGCCGGCGGCGTTGAGGCGGGGCGCCAGGGCAAACCCGACCGCCCGGGTGTCGATGGAGGCCGGGTCCACGCCCGCCACCCGGCAGAGGGCCGCGACACCGGCCCGGGGCGCGGCCCGCAGGCGCTCCAGGCCCCGCGACACCAGCACCCGGTTGTGGCCCACCAGCGGCATGACGTCGGCCACCGCGGCCAGGGCCGCCAGGTCCAGCCACGACTCGGGATCCAGGCCGGCGCCGGCGCCGCTTCGCCGGTCCAGGCGGGCGGCCAGGGCGTCCACCAGGCGCCAGGCCACGCCGGCCCCCGACAGGTATGGGAAAGGATAGCGCCCCGCGGGATGGCGCGGGTGCAGCACCGCCAGGGCGGGCGGCAGTTCCGGCGGCAGTTCGTGGTGGTCGGTGATGATCAGGTCCAGGCCCAACTGGGCGGCCCGGCGGGCCTCGGCGGCGGCGGAGATGCCGGTGTCGACGGTGATGACCAGCGAAACACCCTGCCGGGCCGCCTCCTCCAGCGGCCCGGCATGGAGACCGTACCCCTCGCGGACGCGGTGGGGGATGTACACGCCGGCGTCGATGCCCAGGCGTTCCAGCGCCTGTACCAGGATGGCGGCGGCGCACAGCCCGTCCACGTCGTAATCGCCGTAGACCAGCACCTTCTCGCGGCGGGCGGCGGCGGCCAGGATCCGCTCCACCGCCCGGTCCATGCCGTACATGGCGAAGGGGTCGCCCAACTGGTCCAGGCGCGGGTTCAGGAAGGCGCCGGCCTGGTCGGGTTCGGTGATGCCGCGGGCTGCCAGCACCCGGGCCGCCACCGGGTGCAGGTCCAGGGCGCCGGCCAGGTGCTCGGCGACCCCGCGGCCGACGGGGACCAGGCGCCACGGGGAGGCCGGGCGGAGCAAGTCCGCGCCCGTCCCATCCCCCCGCGGCGTCACGGGCGGGCACAACGAATCCGAGGACGTGTCCATGTTCGTGCCTGTATCCATGGTCATGCCGGTGCCGATGACCCGGGCTCGCCGGGTCCGGCCCCGTCACCGGCCGCCGTGCCGCCGGCTGTGGAGCCGCCGGCCGCCGTACCGCCGGCGGGTGCAGTACCGGCGGGCGCAGCACCGGCAGCCGCGCCGCCGGTGGAGGCGTGCGGAGCCGGGTTCACCGCGGCCCCGGCGGGGCCGAGGGCCGCCAGCTCGGCCTGCAGGCGGAGGATCTCATGCTGCTGCTCGGCCAGGCGCCGGCGGGCCTGCTCCAGTTCCTGCTCCAGCTGCCGGAGGCGGTTCTTCTGCTCCCTGGCCTGGACCCTCATCTTCACCTGCCGCACCACCGCCAGCGTGGAAGCCAGCAGCGCCCCCAGCGTCGCCGCCCCCACGATCACCACCACCAGCGACATCACCCAGGTCCAGCCGAAGAACCGGATCTCCACGGGCAGGGCGTTCTGGGCGGCGAAGATGGCGATGATCAGGGTGAAAAACAGGGCCAACAGCAGGTTGAGGTTCACCGGCCACACCCCCGGCAGGAGGAACCATCGGCTCTACATCTTTCTCGCCGCGGGCGGCGCTTCCTGTAGGGGGTTCAGGGGTAGAGGCGCGGGGCGTCAGGACCGGTGCGGGCGGGCGCGGCGGTTGCGTTCCGCCGTGGCGATGGCCACCAGGGTGTCGGCCTCCAGTTCGTCCACGATGTGCAGGCTGCCCCCGGCGGCCTCCACCAGGCCCCGCAGGTAGCGCTCGTTGGGCTGGAGGCCCACGCAGGTGAAGGATACGCGGCTTCCTCGCCAGCGGGCGGCCTGGGACAGGGCGTCGTCCAGCGGGTTGGTGCCGTCGTGGGGCACCGTGGGGATGCCGTCGGTGATCAGGATCAGCAGCGGGTTGCGGGGGCGGGCGGCCTTCAGGTACTCGCGGGCCGCCGCCAGGCCCGTGGCCAGGGGCGTCAGGCCGTAAGGGCGGATGGTGGCCAGCCCTTGCTCCACCCGCAGGTCGTTGCGGGTGAAGGGCACGCTGACCCGCACCTGGCGCTCCTGGAACACTACCACGGCCACCCGGTCGCGGGTGGTGGCCAGCAGGTGGCGGGCCAGGGTCTTGGCGGCGCGCATGCGCTCGCCGGCCATGGAGGCGCTGGCGTCGATCAGCAGGCACACGTCGACGGGGCGCCGGCGCCGCCGGCGCAGCACCCGCAGGTCGTCGTACTGCAGGGTGAGGCGCGGGCGCCGGGCGCTGCCGCGGGCGTTCTCCCCGCCCGGCCCGCCGGCCGGGCCGGTCCGCGGCGCATTCCGCCACGCCGCCGCCTGCCGGGCCGCGGCGGCGGTCACCGACTCGGGCCAGGCCACGTCCTGGAGCGGCACGCCGGCTTCGGGCGGGCCGGCGCGGCGGGTGCGGCCCTTGCCCAGGGGGTCGTAGCGGCCCCGCGCCAGCCCCCGGCCCACCGCGGCCGCGTCCCGCTGCACGGTGCGGCGCATGGCCTTGCGCAGCGCCAGGCGCAGATCCCGGCGGTGCCGTGAGATGTATTCGGCCAGGTGCCACCCGCGCGGGGTGAGGCGGAGGGCGCCGTCCCGCTCGCCGGCGAAGTCCCCCCGGCGCAGCTCGCCCAGCAGGGACTCGGCGGTTTCGGGTTCCACGCCGCGCCGGCTGAGTTCCTGGAGGACCTCCCGCAGGGAGAGGCCGCGGGCCAGCAGTTCCATCAGCGCCCGGAGGTGCTCCTCCGAGCCGATGCGCCGGGCCAGGGACAGGGCGGCCGCCTGCAGCTCGGCGGCGTCCGGCAGCCAGGCAGTGCCCGTCTGGGGGCTGCCGCTGCCGCCGGTACCACCGCCGGCACCGCCGTCGCCGCCATCGACGGCCCCGCCGTCGCCATGGCCGCCGCGGCCGCCCGAACCGCTGCCGCGGCCGCCCGGCTCGTCACCGGCCGCCCCGGACGATCCCGACCCGGGCCCGCCGCCGGTCCTCCCCCGCCGGTCCCGGGGGTCGCGAAGGTAGGAATCCGTCTCGCTGCTGTAGTCCGACAGCGGCAGGGGCTGGGTGCCGCCCTGCTGGTGAACCACCGCATCCACCCGCCGCAGTTCCAGGCCGCACTCCAGGATGGCCTGCTCCACGGCCGCCAGCACCGCGAAGACCACCACCAGGTCGGCGGGCGCCATCAGCATGGCCACGTGGACATGATTGCGGTGAGCCCGCTGCAGGGTGAGCTTGCGCCCGAACGTCAGGCTGCCGGTGATGCGCCCGCCGCCGGTGGCGGTCTGGATGTCCACGTAGTCGGCCAGCGTCCCCAGGCCCGTGTTGATCCCCCACGCCCGGCGGGTGTACTCCGCCAGCGCCGAGCGGAGGCGGGCCGCCACCCGGCGGTGGTCCACGTCGCCGACCTGATGGAAGACGTCCAGGTGCAGGATCTCGCCGGCCCGGCTCCGGTGGTAGAAGGTGCGGCCGGCGTCGGCGTCGGTCAGCACCGTGACGGTGCCGGGCGACCTCGCCGTCAGCACGTGGACGCAAGTGCTGAGGACGCCCGACTCGCCCAGCAGCAGGCCTTCCCGCCGCTGTAGACGCCGCAGCATGGCCGGGGTGAAGCGCTCCAGCGCCTCCCACCGGCTGCCGAGGTCAACGCCCCGGTGCATGATGGCGTCCCGGAACGCGGCCGTGCCCCAGGTGCCCGCCCTGCTCCGGGCCGGCGGTGCGCCCCACACCCCCGCCGGGCCCGGCACCCTGACTGCCCGCCGCGTATCCCAGTCGGGCCGCGATGTCCTCGTCGTGCAGGTGGGTCAGCGGGCGGGCCCGGTGGGGCGGCGCCGGCACCTCGCCGGCGCCGGGCGGCCCGAAGCCGCCGGGGGTACCGCGCTCCGGCGCGGCACCACCGCCCGCGGCGGCCCCCCCCGGCCCGGGCCAGGCGGCGCCGGCAGGGCCCCATCCCGGGCGCCGACGCCGGGGATCCGGGAGTGGGGCGGCGCCGGAAAACAGGGACCCGACGCGGGACAGCCGCGGGCGGGCGCCGGGGGGCGCCAGGACGCCCCCCCCCGCCCACGCGGGCCCGGCGCCCCCCCCCCCCCCCCCCCCCC
>PKRI01000019.1 GCA_017577485.1 Bacillota bacterium
GGCGCGGGCCCGGGCGTTGCTGGAGGTGCGCCGCGTCAGGGCGAGGCCGGCAGTTCTTCCGTGAGTCGGCGCAGTTCGGCGCCGAGCCGCTCCACTTCCTCCTGGGCCAGGGCCAGCAGAAAGCGCAGTTCCTCCTGGCGCGACTCGTCGCCGGCTTCCAGCTGGCGCCGGCACTCGTTGTAGATGTCCAGGGCACTGTCCACGCGCCGGCGCAGGTCCTCCAGGCGCTCCTCGAGAGGAGGCTCCGGCTGCGCCGGCGTGCCCACGGCCTCCAGGTACCATGCCGGCACCTGGGATCCGAAGTCCACGCTGAGGTAGATGTCCACGTCGCGGTCGGCCACGGCCGAGATCAGGACCACCGGGTCCGGCACCGCCGTGGCGCCCACCCACCCCTGGAACCAGCGCCCGGTCCAGATCCGCGCCTGGGGCGTGGTGAGGACGATACGCACGCCGCCCGCGGCCGGCATCTCCGAGGGCGGCAAGAGGCAGAGGCGGTCGAGACGGCCGGCCAGGAATCCCAGCAGCATCATCAGGGCCGGGTGCTTGGGCAGGCGTTCAGCCAGCTGTACCAGGGCCAGGAACTTGCGCCGGCCTTCGTCCATGCTGCCATCACCTGCGCATCCCTGCTCATTAGTTTACATCGATTCGGGCACACCAAAATGGAGGTGGCCCGAAAAGATGTTCTGGCTGGCGGCCGCCGCGGCCGCCGCGCTGGCCGTCTGGTTCCTTCCCCTCAAGGCCCGCATCGACGCCGGCTGGGTGGGCAGCGCCTGGGAAGTACGGGTGGCCTGGCTGGCCCCGCTGGGGCGGGGGCGCCTGTGGCGGGTGCGCCTGCGGGGGCACCTGCGGCCCGGCCCGCTGCTGCGCAGCCTGCGCGACCTGGGCCGGCCCTGGGGCAGGGACCAGCCCGGCCCGGCCGGCGCCTGGATCCCGCTGCTGGTCATCCTGCACCTGGCAAGGCTGGAAACGGTGTCGCTGCGGGTGCGCTTCGGCACCGGCGACGCGGCTCTCACGGGCATCGCCGCCGGCGGCCTCTGGTCGCTGGCCGGCACCGGCGCGGCCTGGTTCCAACGGCGCTTCGGACCGCTGCGCCGCCCGCCGCGCCTGGTGGTCGAGCCCGTCTTCGACCGGCCCTGCTGGGAGGTGCGGGCCGCCTGCATAGCCACCTCCCGGCCTCGGGATATTATCGTTGCCCTGCTGGGGCTGCTGGCCGCGGCCATCCGCCAGGCACGGCGCAGGGGGGTGAAGTGGACGACATGGAAGGGCATCCCATCGAAGGCCTGATGAAGGCGGCCATGGAGAGCATCAAGGAGATGGTCGACGTCAACACCGTGGTGGGTGACGCCGTGGAGACCCAGGACGGCACGGTGATCATCCCGGTCTCCCGGGTCACCTTCGGCTTCGCCGCCGGGGGCGGCGAGCTGGGCGCCGGGCGTGCCGGCGGCGGCCAGGAGGGCGCGGCCCGGGCCCCCTTCGCCGGCGGCAGCGGTGCCGGGGTTTCGGTGCAGCCGGTGGGCTTCCTCATCGTGGGTCAGGACCACGTGCGCATGCTGCCGGTCACCGACCGGGCCCTCTACGACCGGCTCATCGACCTGGCGCCCGAGATGGTGGACCGCATCGTGGACCTGGTGGGGGCCGGCCGCAACGGGCGGGCCGGCGAGGACATGGTCGAGCAAATGCTGGACGAAGAAGAGGTCCGGGACTGACCGGCCGTGCGCAGCATCTGGAAGGGCTCCATCAGTTTCGGGCTGGTACACATCCCGGTTCGGCTCTATGCGGCCACCGAGGACCGGTCCGTCCACTTTCACCTGCTGCACCGGCGCTGCGGCACCCGAATCCGCTACCGCCGCTGGTGCCCCCACTGCGGCGTCGAACCGGAGGAGGGAGACATCGCCCGCGGTTACCCCTGGGCGCCCGGGCAGTACGTGATCGTTGAGGATGCCGACCTGGAGAGCCTGCCCCTGCCCACGGCCCGGACGGTGGCCATCCAGGCTTTCGTGCGGCTGGACAGCATCGACCCCATCTATTTCGACCGCACCTACTTCCTGGAGCCGGCCGACGGAGGCGGCCGGGCCTACGGGCTGCTGCGCGAGGCCATGCGGCAGACGGGCCGGGCCGCCGTGGCCAGGGTGGCGCTGCGCCACAAGGAGTCCCTGGCATGCGTCAGGGTCTACGGCGACCGGGCATTGGTGCTGGAAACCATGCACCGCGCCGACGAGATCCGTGACCCCGGTGTGCTGCCGGGCCTGGCCGAAACGGCGGCGCCAGCCGACCCCGGCGAACTGGCCCTGGCGGTGGACCTGATCGACCGGCTCACCGCGCCTTTCGAGCCGGAACGGTACCCGGACCGGTATCGCGAGGCCCTGCTGGCGATGATCGAGGAGCGGGTCCGGGGCCGGCGCATCACGGTGCCCCCGGCGCCGCCCCAGGCGCCGGTGGTGGACCTGATGGAGGCACTGCGGGCCAGCCTGCGGCAGGTGGAGCAGGCCGCGCCGGTAGGACCGGTCCCGGCTCCGGGTCCCGTGGAACCGGCCCCGGCGCCGCGGCCGTGACCGCCGGGGGCCTGGACGCGGGCGCCGCCCGGCTCTGGCAGCCGGGGCGCCTGGAGCCCATGCTGGCCCGGCGCATTGACGAGCCCTTCGCTTCACCGGATTTCCTGTTCGAGATCAAGTGGGACGGCTACCGCTGCCTGGCCTTCGTGGACGGGGGCGTCTACCTTCAGAGCCGCGGCGGCCTGGACATGTCGCCCTGGTTCCCCGAGGTGGCGGAGGCGGTGCGGCGCCTGGACCGCCGACCGGCCATCGTCGACGGCGAGGTGGTGGCGTGGCGGGAGGGGCGGCCAGACTTCGGCGCGCTGCAGCGGCGGGCCCGGCTGCGGCGGCCGGAAGCGGTCCGGCGGGCCGCCGGGGCCGAGCCCGTGACGCTGGTGCTGTTTGACGTGCTGGTGGCCGGCGGCCGCGACGTGACGCACCTGACCTGCGAGCAGCGGCGCCGCCTGCTGGCCGGCATGCTGGAGCCGGCCCGCTCGCCCTGCCTGGCCCTGTCGGAGGCCGTGGACGGGGACGGCCCCGGGCTTTACCGGGCGGCGCAGCGGGCCGGGTTGGAGGGCATCGTGGCCAAGCGCCGCGACTCCGTCTACCAGCCCGGCCGTCGTTCCGGCGACTGGCTGAAAGTTCCGCATGAGCACCGGCGGCCGGTGGTAATCGGCGGCGTCGCCCCGGGACGACACTATGGCATCGGGGCGTTCCTGGTGGGTGCCTACGACCCGCAGCAGCCGGGCCTGCTGACGTACCTGGGCGACGTGGGTGCCGGCCTGGACCGCGGGCGCCTGGCGGAACTGGTGGGGCGACTCCGGCCCGCAGCCCGCTGCCCGTTTCACGCCGTGCCGTCCCGGCACCGGGCCGCCTTCTGGGTCCAGCCCGAGGTGGTCTGCGTGGTGGGCTACCGGGAGGTCACCGCGGACCGGCGGCTGAGGCACCCGGTGTTCCGCGGCCTCGACCCGGCGGCGGCGCCGCAGGACTGCGTGGTGCCCTGGGGCGGCGGCGAAGGGCCCCAGCGGTAGGCGGGCGGCCGGCTCGGCGCCGGCGAGGCGTCGTCGAGGCGCCGGCAAGGCGCAGGCCCCGCGGGCTCCCGATGGGGAAACGGGGGAATCAGCCGTGTCCACCGCTGCCACGGTGGAGGTGGAAGGGCGCATCCTGGCCCTGACCAACCTGGACAAGCCCTTCTGGCCCGGCGACGGCCTGACCAAGGGCGACCTGCTGGCGTACGGCGCCCGCATCGCCCCCTGGATCCTGCCCTACCTGCGCAACCGTCCGCTGGTGCTGACCCGCTACCCCGACGGCATCGACGGCAAGTCCTTCTACCAGAAGGACGCACCGGACCACGCGCCGGCCTGGATCCGCCGCTTCCCCTGGTGGAGCCGCGACACCGGCCGCTGGATCCGCTTCATCGTCTGCGACGACGCCGCCACCCTGCTCTGGGCGCTGAACGCCGGCGCCATCGAACTGCACCCACTGCTGGGGCAGATTCCCGAACCCGAAACGCCGGATTTTGCCGTGATCGATCTGGACCCGGCCGAAGGCGTCGGCTATCGTGAAACGGTCGACGTGGCGGCCCTGCTGCGCAGCCTGCTGGAATTCCTGGGCCTGCGCGGCTATCCCAAGACCACCGGCGCCACGGGCATCCACGTCTTCGTTCCCATCGAGCGGCGCTACGACTTCCGCTTCACGGCGGACTTCGTGCGCAGGCTGGGTGTGGTGCTGCGCGCCCAGGCGCCCGGGCAGGTGACCCTGGAGCGCGTGGTCCGGCGGCGGCGAGGCCGCGTGTACGTGGATTACCTGCAGAACGCTCCGGGCAAGACATTGGTGTCGGTGTTCTGCCCGCGGCCGCTGCCGGGGGCGCCGGTGTCGTTCCCGGTGACCTGGGACGACCTGGCCCACGTGACGCCGGGCGATTTCACCATCCGCACCGCGGTCCCGCTGCTGGAGCGCCTTGGGGACCGGTTCCGCCCGGTGCTCCACGACCGCCAGCGGCTGGAGGAGGCCTCCCGGCGCCTGGACCGCCTGCTGGGCGCCGCGGGCGTGCCCGCAGCGACGCCGATGGGCGAAGGGAGTTGAACGGATGCCCCTGACCTGCATGGCCCGGATCCGCCCCATCTGGGAACGGGCCAGGGTGGACTGGTACCCGTACCAGCTGGAGACCGCCGCCCGGGTGGTGGACGAGATGGGCGGCCGCGCCATCCTGGCCGACGAGGTGGGGCTGGGCAAGACCATCGAGGCTGGACTGGTCATTTGGGAACTGATGCACCGGGGCCAGGCGGAGCGCATCCTGATCCTGACCCCGGCGTCCCTCACCGCCCAGTGGTGCGGCGAACTGGCCGGCAAGTTCGACCTGGCCTTTGAGGTGAACCCCGACGGAAACCGCTGGCGCACCGCCGAGCGCATCATCGCCTCGCTGGACCTGGCCAAGCGGGCGCCCCAGCGGCAGTGGCTCCTGGAGCGAGACTTCGACCTGGTCATCGTGGACGAGGCCCACCGGCTGAAGAACCGCAACACCCAGAACCACCAGTTCGTGCGGGACCTGAGGACCCGCTTCCTGCTGCTGCTGTCGGCCACGCCGCTTCAGAACGACCTGACCGAACTCTACAGCCTGGTCAGCCTGGTCAGGCCGCACCTGTTCGGGTCCTACAACCAGTTCTGGCGCCACTTCCTGATCGACAAGCGCACGCCCAAGAACCCTGACGCGCTGCGGGCCATCCTGGCCCAGGTGATGATCCGGCACCGGCGCCGCGACCTGAGCCTGGAGTTCCCCGACCGGCGGGTATCGCTGCTGCCGCTGCGGCTGTTTCCCGACGAGCAGCGGCTCTACGAGGCCGTCAGCGCCGTGGTCCGCAGCGAGTACGCCCGGCGGGCCGAGACCAGCGCGTCCATCCTGCCGCTTTTGATGCTGCAGCGGGAGGTGTGCAGTTCGGCGCCGGCGGTGGCCGGCACCCTTGGGCGCCTGGCGCGGCGGGGCGACCCCGGCCCCTTCGCCGACCTCTACGACCTGGCCCGCAGCATCCGCCGCCACCGCAAGGCCGAGGTGCTGCTGGGGCTGATCCCCGAGATCGGCGAGAAGGCCATCGTGTTCACCGAGTTCCGCGCCACCCAGGACTTCCTGGCGGAACTGCTGAAGCAGGCGGGGATCCCGGCGGTGAAGTTCCACGGCGAGCAGGCCTCGTGGGAGAAGGAGCAGGCCATCCGCCGGTTCCAGGGCGACGTGCCGGTGCTGATCAGCACCGAGTGCGGCGGCCACGGCCTGAACCTGCAGTTCTGCCGCAACGTCATCAACTACGACCTGCCCTGGAACCCCATGCGGGTGGAGCAGCGCATCGGCCGGGTGCACCGGCTGGGCCAGGAGGCCGACGAGGTCTACATCTACAACCTGTGCGCCGAGGCCACCATCGAGGAGTACATTCTCTGGCTGCTGGACGAGAAGATCAACCTCTTCCGCCAGGTCATCGGGGAACTGGACGTCATCCTGCGGCAGCTGGAGCGCAAGCGCGGCATCGAGACCCGGATCGCCGAGATCGCCCTGACGGCCCGGGACCACGACGACATGCGCCGCCAGTTCGAGTACCTGGGCAACGAACTGGAGTCCTACGCCCGCCGCGCCGAGCCCATGCGCAGCGCTCTGGCCCTGCGTCCCTGATCCGGGGCGCACCGCTGCCGCCGGGCGCATAACCTGCGGGCGGGTGGGGCCGGCCGGGTACAGGGGGAGGCACCCGGGCAGCGGCGCCTCGCCCGAAACGGGATCGACGGGGGCGCGGGCCGTGTGCGGCATCGTCGGATGGGTGGACTTCCAGCGGGACCTGGGCGCTGAGGCTGAAACCGTGCGGCGGATGGCGGCCGTCCTGGCCCACCGGGGCCCGGACCAGGAGGCCTGGTGGACCGGGGGGCACGCCGCCATCGGCCACCGGCGCCTGATCGTCATCGACCCGGCCGGCGGCGCCCAGCCCATGGTCCGGGACGGCTGCGTCATCACCTACAACGGCGAACTCTACAACACCGACGAACTGCGCCGGGCACTGCTGGATCTGGGCCGCCGCTTCGAAACCCGATCCGACACCGAGGTGCTGCTGCAGGCCTACATCCAGTGGGGCCCCGCCTGCGTGGAGCGCCTCAACGGCATCTTCGCCTTCGGCATCTGGGACGGGAATGCCCAGCGGCTGTTCCTGGCCAGGGATCGCCTGGGCGTCAAGCCGTTGTTCTACCTGCCGCTGGACGGTGGGCTTCTATTCGCTTCGGAGATCAAGGGCATCCTGGCCCATCCCGGCGTCCAGGCCGAGGTGGACGCCGAGGGCCTGGCCGAGGTGCTGGCGCTGGGACCGGGCCGGACACCGGGCCACGGCGTCTTCCGGGGGGTGCGGGAACTGCTGCCGGGGGAGGCGCTGGTCTTCGACCGTGCCGGGCTGCGCCGCCGGCGCTACTGGCGGCTGCGGTCCGAACCGCATCCCGACGACGAGGCCGTGACCCGGGAGAGGGTCCGCGGGCTGCTGGAGGACGCGGTCCGCCGGCAGCTGGTCTCCGACGTCCCCGTCTGCACGCTGTTGTCGGGAGGCCTGGATTCCAGCGCCCTGACCGCCTTCGCCGCCCGCCACTGGCGGGAGCAGGACCGCGGTCCCCTGGTCACGTTCTCGGTGGACTACCGCGGCAGCCGGGAGCACTTTGTACCCAACGACTTCCAGCCCGACGCCGACGAGCCATGGGTCCGGCGGGTGTCGGCCCTGCTGGGCACCGAGCACCACACGGTGGTCATCGACAGCGACCGCCTGGCCGGCTGCCTGGACACCGCCATGCGGCTCCGGGACCTGCCGGGCATGGCCGACGTGGACGTGTCCCTGTACCTGTTCTGCCGGGAGATCAAGCAGCGGGCCACGGTGGCCCTGTCCGGGGAGTGCGCCGACGAGGTCTTCGGCGGCTATCCCTGGCTGTTCCGGCCGGAGATGTGGCGGCCGGGAACCTTCCCTTGGTCGCCGGACCTGGGACTGCGCCTTCGCTTCTTGCGCCCGGAGGTGACGGCCCGGATCCGGCCCGAGGAGTACGTGCGGGCGCGGCTGGAGGAGGCCCTGGCGGAGGTGCCGCCGCTGGAGGGTGAGCCGCCGGATGAAGCCCGGATGCGGGCGCTGACGTACCTCAACCTCACCCGCTGGATGGCGGTGCTGCTGGAGCGCAAGGACAGGATGAGCATGGGCGTGGGTCTGGAGGTGCGGGTGCCCTTCTGCGACCACCGCCTGGTGGAGTACGTGTGGAACGTGCCCTGGCGGTGGAAGACGGCGGGGGGCAGGGAGAAGGGGCTGCTCCGGCAGGCCCTGGCCGGCGTGCTGCCGGGCGACGTCCTCGCCCGGCGCAAGAGTCCCTTCCCCAAGACCCACGACCCGGCCTTCCTGGCGGCGGTGACGCGGCGCCTGGAGGACGTGCTGGCGGATCCGGCGTCGCCGCTCAGGGACCTGGTGCAGGTGGAGGCGCTGCTGGCCTTCGCCCGCGAGGAAGCGGGGCGGCAGCACCGGCCCTGGTTCGGCCAGTTGATGAGCGGGCCCCAGTGGCTGGCCTACCTGCTGCAGGTGGATGCCTGGCTCCGCGCCTACCGGATCCGGCTGCGGCTCTAGGGGCACCTGCGGCTCTTTCAGGCCCGCGCCGTCACAGGCGGCGGGTCCGGGTGCCGTAACGCCGCGCCACGCTGCTGACGGCCGCTGCCAGGGCGGTGGCGGCCACGACGCTGAGGCCGCCCTGCACCAGGTTGCCGGGCACGCTGGTCAGGGCTACCGGCAGGCCGTACATCACCGCCCCCGCGCCCAGGTAACCCGCCACCATCCAGGCGGCCGCCGCCGCCATACCCAGGACCGGAAGGCCGAAGACCGAGCCGCGCTGGTGAAAGGCCAGGTAGCCCACGGCGCCGGCGATCCAGCCCTCGATGCCCTTGATCACCAGCGTCCAGGGCGCCCAGTGGGCGTAGCCGGTCAGCAGGTCGGCCAGGGCCGAGCCCAGGCCGCCGGCCGCCAGGGCCGGCACCGGTCCCAGAAGCAGCGCCGTCACGAAGATCACCGTGTCGCCCACATTGACGAAGCCTTCGGTGGCCGGCATGGGCACCTGGACGGCCATGGTGGCCGCCGCCACCAGCGCCGTGAACACGGCGGTCCGGGCCAGGTCCCGGGTCGAGTTGCGCTCCACGGTCATCGCCTCCGTCGCCGGGGGTTGCGTTCCCGCGGCCCGGTTCGTTTCATTATACAGGGAGCGGCGCCGGGCCGGAGGATGGGCCGGCGCACCGGGGTCGCCGGCGGCGCCGGCAGGCCGCGCTGCGGGAGGGGTGGCCGGCCGTGAACATCGGCATCGTCTGCTATCCCAGCTACGGCGGCAGCGGCGTGGTGGGCACCGAACTGGCCATGGCCCTGGCCCGGCGCGGTCACCGCGTGCACCTCATCTCCTACGAGCCGCCGGTCCGCTACCTGCCCACCGACCTGCCGGTGACGCTCCATGCCGTGGACGTGCCCCAGTACCCGCTGTTCAAGTACCCGCCGTACCTGCTGGCCCTGGCCAACAAGATCGTGGAGGTGGCCCGCTACCAGCACCTGGACGTGCTCCACGTCCACTACGCCATTCCCCACGCCACGGCGGGCCTGCTGGCCAAGCAGATGCTGGGAGGCCGCCTGCCGCTGGTGACGACGCTGCACGGCACCGACATCACGCTGCTGGGCGCCGACCCGTCCTTCTACGACGTGATCGAGTACAGCATGAACGAGAGCGACGCCCTCACCGCCGTGTCCGACGCCCTGCGCCGGGAGACCATGCAGCGGTTCCGCCTGCGGCGCCCGGTGGAACTGGTCTACAACTTCGTGGACCCCGAGATCTACAGCCCCCATGCCCGCCGCCGCTGCCCGGCGCCGCGGCCGGCGGACCGCGCCGTGGTCGTCCACGTGTCCAACTTCCGCGCCGTCAAGCGGGTGCCGCTGGTGGTGGAGGTGTTCGCCCGGGCGGCGGCCGACCTGGACGCCGAGTTGTGGCTGGTGGGCGACGGCCCCGATTCGGCGGAGGCCCGCCGGCGCGCCGCCGTGCTGGGCGTGGGCGAGCGGGTCCGCTTCTGGGGCCAGCAGGACAACCCTGCCGCCTGGATCGCCTCGGGCGACGTGATGCTGCTGCCTTCGGCCCAGGAAGCCTTCGGCCTGGCTGCGCTGGAGGCCATGGCCTGCGGCCTGCCGGTGGTGGCCTCGCGGGTGGGCGGCCTGCCCGAGGTGGTCAGCGACGGTGAGACGGGGCTGCTGTTCGACCCCGACGACGTCCAGGGGATGGTGGCCGGCCTGCGCTCCCTCTTGCTGGACCCGGCCCGCCGCCGTACCCTGGGGGAGGCGGGGCGCCGCCGCGCGGTGAAACAGTTCGCGTGCCGCCACGTGGTGCCGCGGTACGAGGAGATTTACCGCCGGGCCATGGCCCGGGACCCGGACACGGCGCGGCAGGACGTGGTAGACTAAGCAGGGTGAACAAGCCGGTTCGTTTGCCTGGAAAGGGGTCGGTGCCGTGGAGGCCGTGATCGCGGGCAGCCTGCTGTGGGCTTTGATCTTCGGGATTTATGCGCTCATGGGTGTCTTCATCACCGTGGCGCCCGCCGTCGTCGTGCGGACCGCCGATCTCCAGCAGCAGAGCGCACGGTTCCTGAAGCGCCTGCCCATCGTGGCGGTGGCGCTGTGGGTGGTCCTGGTGGCCGTCAACTTCGTCTACCCGCTGGATATGTGCCGGCTGTGCTCGCCGGGCGTCCGCTTCCCCTGGCTGGAGTGAGGCCGGCGGGTCAGCGCCCGGCGATGGCCGCCAGCTGCTCCAGCGTCCGGGCCACAGCGGTCACGAACTCGTCGACCCGGTCGGCGAAGTCGAAATTCACCTGGCGCATAAAGCTGAAATGCTCGTGGACGGCGTCGTCGTAATTGCTTCCCGACGGCGCCGTTTCGTCCAGGCGGGTGTGGGCCAGCTGCACGTCGGGCCAGAACTCCTCCACCACGTGGCGGAGCAGCGTCACGGCCGCGCCTTCCCCGTTGCGCAGCACGCAGAACTCCACGTAAAGGCTGCAGCCGCCGGGCGTCTCGTCGGTGGCCTCCAGGCTGCCGGCGTCGACGGCGGCGTTGAGGGAGTCCTGCTCCAGGGTGATGGTGGCCGACACGGCATCGCCCAGGGCCAGGCGCAGGTCGTACTTGCGGTCGCCGCGCAGGATCTCCACCCACAGGGCGTGGTCCGTCACCTGCACGTGGGTGCCCAGGCTGTCGTCGACGGCGTCCTCCAGGGCCCGCCAGATGGCGTCAAACGAAGTGGTGGTCGGCACCGCACATCCCCCTCCCCGCGCTAGGGAACCCTCAAACAAAGCACATTGTATCAGACCAGGACAGGTTATGGTGGACCCGGCCGCCATCCTCATAGTGGCACATGGCGCCGCATCTACTTAGCCGGGGGGATGCGGCGTGATCGATCTGGTCTGGCTCCTGCTGATCCTGGGCGGGGTGGCGGCCGCCGCCGCCGAGGGCCGCATCGCCGCGGTGACGGAGGCGGTGATGACCTCGGCCCAGCTGGGCGTGGAAACCGTCCTTGGTTTCGTGGGCATCATGGTCTTCTGGCTGGGCCTGAGCCGCATCGCCGAAGAAGCGGGCCTGATCCAGGCGCTGGCCCGGGTTATGGCGCCCATCTTCCGGCCCATCTTCCCGTCGATACCGAGGGACCATCCCGCCCTGGGCGCCATCCTGATGAACCTCAGCGCCAACATGCTGGGCCTGGGACACGCCGCCACCCCCTTCGGCCTCAAGGCCATGCAGGAACTCCAGAAATTGAACGACACGCCCGACCGCGCCACCGACGCCATGTGCACCTTCCTGGCCCTCAACACTTCCAGCGTCACGCTGATCCCGGCCACCGTCATCGCCCTGCGGGCCTCGGCCCAGTCGGCCAACCCCACCGAGATCGTGGCGCCGACCCTGGTGGCCACCTGCATCTCGTCGGCGGTGGCCCTGGCCGCCGACTACCTGTTCCGCCGCCTGGGGAGACGGTTCGGTTGATCGCCTGGATCGACACCGTATCCCGTTGGGCGGTGCCGCTGCTGATCGCCTTCATCCCCGTGTACGGCCTGGCCCGCGGGGTGCGCATCTACGACGCCTTCATCGAGGGGGCGCGGGAAGGCCTGCTCCTGGCGGTGCGCATCGTGCCCTTCATGGTGTCGATCTTCGTGGCCCTGGGCATCTTTCGAGAGGGAGGCGGCATGGCGCTGCTGGTGGGCTGGCTGAGGCCGGTGCTGGACAGCCTGGGCATTCCCGGGGAGGTGCTGCCCCTGGCGGTGATCCGGCCCCTGTCGGGGGGCGGGGCCCTGGGCATCGCCGCCGAGTTGATCCGCCGCTGGGGCCCAGACTCCTACGTCGGCCGCCTGGCCTCAGTGATGCAGGGTGCCACCGACACGACCTTTTACATCCTTACCTTTTATTTCGGGTCGGTGGGCATCAAGCGGACCCGCCACGCCCTGGCTGCGGGGCTGGCCGCCGACCTGGCCTCAGTGGTGACGGCCGTGCTGGTGGTCCGCTGGTTTTTCGGCTACCCCTGACGGGCTGCAGCCTGCCCGTTCCTGCAGTGCAAGGGAATCCCGGCCGACCGCCGAAGGATCACGTGTCCAAGCCCTGGCAGGCCCCGGCGCCGGCGGCGCCGCGGGCCTGGGGAGGAGTGTCGGCCTTGAGCTTTGAGCAGCGCCTGGCGGAACTGGGGATCCGGCTGCCCGGGGTCCCCAGGCCCGTGGCGGCCTACGTGCCCGGTGTGCAGGCCGGGAACCTGGTGTTCACGTCGGGGCAGATTCCCTTCGTCGACGGCCGCCTGGCCTTCCAGGGTAAGGTGGGCGCCGACCTGACGGTGGAGCAGGGCAAGGAAGCGGCCCGCGCCTGCGCCCTCAACGCGCTGGCGGTGGTCCGCGACCTGGCCGGCAGCCTGGACCGGGTCAAGCGGGTGGTCAAGCTGCTGGTCTTCGTCAACAGCGCCCCGGGCTTCACCGAGCAGCCCCAGGTGGCCAACGGCGCCTCGGAACTGATGCTGGAGATCTTCGGCGACGCGGGCCGCCACGCCCGCTCGGCGGTGGGCGCCGGGGAACTGCCGCTGAACGCCGCCGTGGAAGTGGAACTGGTGGTGGAACTTCACGACTGAAACATCGTGGAAACTGGCTCGGGTGCTGGCGGCGGCGGGGTTCGCCTCCCGGCGGGGGGCGGAGGCGTTGATCCGCTCGGGGCGGGTGCGGGTCGACGGGGTGGTGGTCGGCGACCCGGCCGCCCGCTGCGACCCCAACCGGCAGCGGGTGGAGGTGGACGGCCGGCCCGTGACGTGGCCGCCCCGGCGTGTGGTGGTGGCCCTGCACAAACCCCGGGGCTGCGTCACCACCCGGCGTGATCCCCATGCCCGGCGCACCATCTACCAGTTGCTGCAGGGTGCCCCGCCCGGCCTGCACCCTGTGGGCAGGCTGGACGCCGATTCCCGCGGCCTGTTATTGTTGACCAACGATGGAACCCTGACCCGGGCGCTGACGCGGCCTGAGCACGGGGTGCCCCGGGTCTACCGGGTGCGCGTGCGCGGCACACCGGCGCCGGCGGTGCTGGAGGCGCTGCGGCAGGGCATCCCCCTGGCCGACGGCGTCACCCGACCCGCCGGCGTGCGGGTGGTGGGCCCGGGCGGCGGGGGAACGACAGAACTGGAGATCACCCTGCATGAGGGCAGGAACCGCCAGATCCGGCGGATGATGGCCACGGTGGGCCATCCGGTGGTGGACCTGCTGCGGGTGCGCATCGGCCCGGTGGAGCTGGGCGACCTGCCCGAAGGCCGGTGGCGCCGCCTGTCGCCCGGCGAGGTGCGCCGCCTGGAACGGGCGGCGGGCCTGGCGCCGCCGGGGGAGGACCGCGCGCCCGCCGGCAGGCGGGGACGGGGGAGGTGACGGCGCTGGATCGGCAGGCAAGGGTGGACACCCTGGAAAAGGCCCACGCCCTGCGGGCCGGCGCGGGCAGCCGCTTTCACAGCGCCACCCACGAGGAGATTGCGGCCGGCGCTACGGCCGACGTGTACTTCGTCAAGACGCTGGAGATCCTCCGGCACCTGGACCGGGCGTCCACGCCGGTGGTGGCCGAGGTGTTCGCCAGCAGGGCGGGCGTGCTGGCCGGCATCGATGAGGTTCGCTGGCTGTTGAAGGACGCCCCGGTGAGGGCCTGGTCCCTGGAGGAGGGCGAGCGCTTCGAGGCGGGCGAGGTGGTCCTGCGCATCGAGGGCCCCTACGACGCCTTCGGCCTATACGAGACGGCGGTGCTGGGAATGCTGGCGTCGGCCAGCGGTTGGGCCACGGCGGCAGCCGAGTGCCGCGAGGCCGCGGGGGACAGGCCGGTCATCTGTTTCGGCGCCCGGCACGTGCACCCGGCGGTGGCCCCGGTGATGGAGCGGGCCGCCATGGTGGGCGGGGCCGACGGCGCCAGCTGCATCCTGGCCGCGGCCCTGGCCGGGGTCCGGCCCACGGGCACCATCCCCCACGCGCTGGTACTGCTGGTGGGCGACACGGTGGAGGCGGCCAGGGCCTACGACGCCGTCATGCCGGCCGGCGAGCCCAGGACCATCCTGGTGGACACCTTCAAAGACGAGGCCGAGGAGGCCCTGCGGGTGGCGGAAACCCTGGGCGGGCGCCTGGGCGCCGTCCGCCTCGACACGCCCTCGGAACGGGGCGGGGTGACGCCGGGCCTGGTCCGGGAACTCCGGGCCCGGCTCGACCAGGCCGGCCACCGCCACGTCCGCATCTTCGTGTCGGGAGGCCTCACGCCCGAGCGCATCCGGGAACTGGCGGCGGCGGGCGCCGACGGCTTCGGCGTCGGCAGTTACATCAGCGCCGCCCGTCCCATCGACATGACCATGGACATCAAAGCCATCGAAGGCCGGCCCGTGGCCAAGCGGGGCCGCATCCCCGGGCTGACGCCGGCGCCGAGACTGAAGGCGTGGCCGGGGGAGGCCGGCGGGGGGGACAAGCCGCAATGACGAAGGTCGACCAGCTGCCGCAGCGACTGCTGTTGGGACCGGGACCCAGCGAGGTGCACCCCCGGGTGCTGCGGGCCCTGGCGACGCCCGTCCTGGGCCACCTGGACCCGGCCTTCCTGGCCCTGATGGACCAGGTGCAGGCCGACCTGCGGGAGGTGTTCGGCACCACCAACCTGGTGACGCTGCCGCTGTCGGGTACCGGCACTGCCGGCATGGAAGCGGCCATCGTCAACCTGGTGGAGCCCGGCGACCGGGTGGTCGTCGGCATCGCCGGCGCCTTCGGCGAGCGCATGGCCGAGATCGCCGGCCGCTGCGGGGCCGAGGTGGTCCGGGTGGAGACGCCCTGGGGCCGTCCCGTGGACCCCGACGACCTGCGGCGGGCCGCCGCCGGCGGGGCCGACGTCATCGCCCTGGTGCACGCTGAAACCTCCACCGGCGTGCTGCAGCCGCTGGAGCCCGTGGCCGAGGTGGCCCGGGAGGCGGGCGCGCTGCTGCTCGTGGACTGCGTCACGTCCCTGGGCGGCATCCCGGTGGATGTGGACCGGATCGGCATCGACATCGCCTACAGCGCTTCCCAGAAATGCCTGGGAGCTCCTCCGGGCCTGGCGCCCATCACGGTTTCGCCCCGCGCCCTGGAACGCATCGAGCGGCGTACCCGGCCGGTGCCCTCCTGGTACCTGGATCTCAGGCTGCTGACGGGCTACTGGCGGGAGGGCGGAAGCCGGCGATACCACCACACGGCGCCCATCTCGTCGGTCTACGCGCTGGCGGAGGCCCTGGTCCTGTTGAAGGAAGAGGGACTGGAGGCCCGCTGGGAGCGGCAGGAGCGCCTGGGCCGGGCGCTGCAGGCGGGCCTGGAAGCCATGGGTCTGGAACTGTTCGCCGCCGAGGGGCACCGCCTGCCCATGCTGACCACGGTGCGGGTGCCCGAAGGCGTCGACGACGCCGCTATCCGCCGCGGCCTGCTGGAGGTTTACGGCATCGAGATCGCCGGCGGTCTGGGGGCCGTAGCCGGGCAGATCTGGCGCATCGGCCTGATGGGCGCAGCCTGCCGGCCGCGGGCGGTGCTGTCGGTGCTGGCGGCGCTGGATGACTTGCTGGCTGCCGCCGGCTTCCGCTTCGAACGGGGTGCCGGGGTCGCCGCCGCCGCGGCCGCCATGGCCGGCTCGGCGCCGGCGGCCGCGCCCGGCGGTGTCCGCTCCAGCGCCAGGTGACGGGGGTGCCGGCCGTTCAGGCGGCCGGCACCTTGTCCCGGGTCTTGAACAGCGAGAACAGGACCCCCGCGCCCAGGATGCCCAGGGTGATCAGCAGCGACGCCACCGGGCTGATGGGCTCGAAGAAGTGGTTGTAGAAGATCTTGCCGCCGATGAAGACCAGCAGGACCGACAGGGCGGTCTTCAGGTGCTTGAACCGCCGCACCAGGGCGGCCAGCGCGAAGTACAGCGCCCGCAGCCCCAGGATGGCGAACATGTTGGATGTGTACACGATGAAGGGGTCCGTGGTGATGGCGAAGATGGCCGGCACGCTGTCGACGGCGAACACCAGGTCGGCCCCTTCCACCAGCACCAGCGCCACCAGCAGGGGCGTCATGTGCAGGGCCGTCCTGCCGCCTTCCCCGACCGGGAGCCGGACCAGGAAGCGCTCGCCGTGGATCTGGTCGGTCACCGGGAAGTGCCGCTTCAGGAAGCGGAGCAGGCCGTTTTCGGCCGGGTTGACGGTTTCGTCGCCGCCGCGGTTCAGCAGCATGCGCAGCCCCGTGAAGATCAGGAACGCCCCGAATACGTAGAGGATCCCGGAGATCCTGGAGACCAGCGCCGTGCCCAGGCCGATCATGATGCCGCGCATGACGATGGCGCCCAGGATGCCCCAGAAGAGCACCCGGTGCTGGTACTGGCCGGGAACGCCCAGCGACGTGAAGATCACCGACATGACGAAGATGTTGTCCAGCGACAGGGCTTCCTCCACCAGATAACCGGTGAAGAAGTAGAGGCCTGCCTGGGTGCCGAAGCGGAACCACACCCACCCGCCGTAGAGCAGGGCGGCGGCGATGAAGAAGCCGGCCAGCTGGATGCTCTCGCGGGCCGTGGGCGGCCGGCCGTGCCACCGCCGCCCCAGCACCACCAGGTCGAAAGCCAGCAGCCAGAGGAGGATGGCCAGGAAGGCCAGCCACGTCGCCAGGCTCTTGCCGGCGATGGGCGTGGACAGCCATTGGATCCGATACCACTCGAACAAGGCCGAACCGGACATCCCGGTCATCACTCCCCCGCGGCCGGCGGGGTACGAAAAAACCACCGCGGCCACAGTGCGCGGTGGTCTCGCCAGGGGGGCGCACCCCTCGACCGGCCGGGCCCGGCAGGGCCGTACTGACGGCCGATCGTCCCGCCGCGGGCGGCGGGTGGCTACTCCCCAACCGCGCCCAACGTAGCATTTCCGGGGGGCTCCCGTCAACGGGACGACGCGCGGCTGCGGCCGCCGGGATTCGGGCTGCCGGGAGGGGCGGCGGGGGTTCCGGCGAAACGTGCTGGCGACGGTGCCCGTCGCCGGCGCGCCGCCGGCGGCCCGGGACAAGCTGGCCCCTGGGGGAGCGAGGCCCGATGGCGCGACTGCAGCGGGAACTCCGGCAGCACGCCCAGCGCCTGGTGTCGGACGCCCTGGCCGCCCACCCGCTGTTTGCACGGCGGTGGCCGCGGCTGCAGGTGATCCTGTCGGGTTCGGCGGTGACGGAATTCGCCGATGAGTACTCGGGGATCGACCTGATCGTCCTGGGCGACGCCGGCGACCTGGCCGAACTGGCCGAGGCGCTCAGGGTCGGGGGCCTCGAGTCCGACCGCCCGGGGCTGTACGAGGTCACCGTGGAGGGACGCAGGGTCTCGCTGATCCTGCTCTCCCTGGACGAGGCGGCGCGGCGGCTGGCCGAATACGACGATTTCGCCTGGGCGGTGCTGCCGGGCGCTCCGGTGCTCCACGACCCCGAAGGCCGGCTCGCGGCGCTGACGGCGGGGCTGGGTGAGGTCCCCCGCAGTGTCTGGGCGGAGAAGATCCGCGCCCGGTACCGCAAGTTCCGGCGGCGCCAGGCGTCCATCGCCTGGAACCTGCGGCGGGGCCAGCCCTACGTGCTGCTGGAGAACCTGACCCGGCTGGTGGGCCACGCCCTGGCCATCTGCTGCTATCTGGACGGCAAGCCGCCCACCGGGCGGAAGTGGATCTTCCAGGCGGCGATGCGCACCAACGCGGGGCGCCGCCTGCGCCCGTACCTGTTCGACCTGTTCTCGTCGCTGGGCGAGACGGCCACCCTGGGCGGCAGTTACCAGGCCGGGAACAACAGCCTCTACCGCCGCCTGGTGGCCGTGCACGACGCGCTGGTGTCGGCCATCCAGGAAGCCGGATACGACGTGGGGCGGGGGGGCCCGAAGGAGGCTCTGGACAGGTGAGCGTGCGACTTTTCACCTACGGCACCCTGAAACGGCGGGGACGCATCGAGGCCCTGGCCGGCGAACGGTTGGGCGATCCCCGGCCGGCGGTCCTCCACGGGTACAGGAAGTACGATACCGAGCACGGGTACCCGGTGATCCTGCCGGAACCCGGCGCTCGCGTCGAAGGCCTGCTGTGGGAACTGGGCCCCGGAGCCCTGGAGGCCATCGACCACTACGAGGGCGTGGACCACGACCCGCCCATGTACCAGCGTCAGCAGTTGAAGGTGCTGGTGGACGGCCGGGAAGTCGAAGCCTACGTCTACGTGGGCATCGCCGGCGCTTTCGCCGAGCTGCGGCCCGCCGACGACTGAGGACGGTGGGACACCACGGGCGGCCCGCCGCCGGTGGGCCCGGCGCCCGTCATTCCCACAGCCTGACCACTTCCGTGCCGGGGTAATAGCGCTGGATGATGGCCTCGGCGTCAGCCCCGCGCTCCGCCAGGATCCTGGCGCTCCACTGCGACAATCCCACGCCGTGACCGTACCCCTTGCCGCGGAAGGTGAAGACGCCGTCCGAGGCGTCGATCTCCTGGATCATGGTGGACCGGAAGTCGGAACTGCCGGCGGCCAGGCGGAAGGCCACGGCCGGCACCTCCTGGTCGTTGACCCGCAGCGTGATGGCGCGGCCGTCGTCGCTCCAGGAGCCCACTTCGACCCGCTCCACCGGCCCGGGGTCAGCACCGCCGGCCTCGGCGGCCGCCGACCTGACTTCCTCGGCGCGGAGCCGGGCCTCCCAGAACTTCACCTCGGGGGGCACGGCGCCGTCCAGGTCGCTGTCGTCCACCGGCCGCAGGTAGGGCACCTCCTCGCCGTCCCAGTCCAGGCCCACCTGGGGCGTGGTGGTGTGGCCGCCGCTGTAGGCGTGGAACCAGGTGCGGGCGAAGCGGCCGTCATAGACGATGACCCTGCCCCGGGTCTCGGCCACCGCCTGCTGCACCCGCTGGTCGATGCGCCCGGAATCGTAAGCCTGAAACTCCTCGTGGTCGGTGGAGGCATGGGCGCCGCGGCCCGGCACCTCGCCGAACTCGTCCACCCGCTGCAGCGTGAAGGTCCGGGCCAGGATGGCCTGGGCCTTCAAGGCCTCCAGGGGCCACGACGGGTCCATCTCGGCGGCCACCACGCCCAGCAGGTAGTCTTCCACGTCCATCTCCCGCACCCGGTCGGCCTCGTGAAAGTAGACGCGCAGCCGGGGCTCGGCGTTGGGCCCCTGGCTGATCTCCTCGGGGATGGGCGGCAGGTCCGGTCCCGTGCCGCGGGCGATGAGCCAGATCACCAGGATGAGCGCCGCGGCGGCGCCGGCGGCCGCAGCCACCGCCCCGGGATCGCCGCGGCGCAGGCGCTCCATGAAGTTTTGGAACCAGGCCGTGTTCATGGAACCCTCCCCGGGGTAGCGTGGGTCGCCGGGCCGCGGGCCTATACGGGCCCGGCGGGTGAAAGCCCCCGTAGGCGCCCGCCCTGCCGGGGACCAGGTAGACGTCAGGTCGCCCCGATGCCGGCAGACCTTCGCAGCGCCGCCGGGAAGTGATAGAATACCGGCGGTCCTACAACCGAAGACCTGCGGTCGCGGGTGCCCCGGTGCAAAAGGCCGGGGAGAATAGGGAAGCCGGTGAGAATCCGGCGCGGTCCCGCCACTGTGACCGGGTAGCCGGTTCCGTCCACTGTCCGTGCAGGATGGGAAGGCCGGAACGGGGGCTG
The DNA here is from genome assembly GCA_017577485.1 of Bacillota bacterium. Classification (GTDB taxonomy): domain Bacteria; phylum Bacillota; class Sulfobacillia; order Thermaerobacterales; family RSA17; genus RSA17. The sequence goes on from PKRI01000019.1 coordinate 19,714, forward strand.
AGGCCCAGGCGACGACCCGGAAGCCAGGAGACCTGCCCGCGACCCCGGGGGTATCGCCTTCGCGGATAAGGGGGTACCTGGCATGCGTGTCTTTACCGGACCCCGGCCCGCGGCCGGGGTTTGTCGTGTCCACCGCCTGCTGATCCTCGCCCTGGGAGCTGCGCTGCTGCTGGCGGCCGCCTGCGGCGGAGGCAGCGGATCCCCGCCGCCGGATCCCGACGGCCGTGCCTCCGGGCCCGGCGCCGACTCCGACTCCGGCTACCCTTACACCTTCACCGACGATGCCGGCCGCACCGTCACCATCGCCCGCCGCCCCGAGCGGATCATTACCCTGGCGCCCAGCCATTCGGAGGTGCTGTTCGCCATCGGGGCCGGCGACCGGGTGGTGGGGGTCGACAGCTTCACCGACTACCCCGAGGAGGCGGCGCGGCTGCCGAAGCTGGGCGGCCTCACCGACACCAACTACGAGCAGATCGTGGCCCTGGCGCCGGACCTGGCCCTGACCGTCGGGGGCACCGACCAGCAGGTGGCCCGCCTGGAGGAACTGGGCATCACGGTGGTGGTGAGCCAGCCCCAAACCCTGGAGGACGTGCTGGCATCCATCGAGCATCTGGGCCGCGTGGTCGACGCCCGGGACGGCGCGGCGCGGGTGGTGGCCGACATGCGCGGGCGCATGGAGGCGGTGAGCCGGGCGACGGCGTCCATCCCCGAGTCGCGGCGGCTGCGGGTGTTCCTGGAGATCTGGCACGACCCGCTGATGAGCGTCGGGCCCGGCGCCTTCATGCACGACCTCATTGTAGCGGCGGGCGGCGTCAACGTCTTCGCCGACTCCGACTCGCCGTGGCCCGTGGTGAGCCTGGAGGCCCTGGTGGACCGGGATCCTGAGGCGATCATCACCATGTTCGACGAGTCGTACCAGCAGCTGCTGGCCGGGGAACGGCCCGGGTGGGAAGGCGTGGCCGCCGTGCGCGACGGCCGCATCCTGCTGATGGACGAGAACCTCATCTCCCGGCCCGGCCCGCGCCTGGTGGAGGCCCTGGAGCAGGTGGCCCGTTTCCTCTACCCGGACGCCTTCGACGCCGGGGAGCGGGAGCCGTGACGGCCGCCACGGTGACGGCGGCAGGCCGCCGGGTGTGGGCGGCCCTGGCCCGGCCCGCGGCGCGCCGGCGCCTGGCGGTGACGGCCCTGGGCGCGGCGCTGGTGCTGGCCGTGGTGCTGTCCCTGGGGATGGGGGCCGTGGCGGTGCCGCCCGGGGAGGTCCTCCGCATCCTGATGGGCTGGCTCACCGGTGACGTGGCCGACCCGGCCGCCCACCGCATCATCGTCGGCATCCGCCTGCCCCGGGTGCTGCTGGCCTGCCTGGTGGGCGCGGGCCTCGGAGCCGCCGGCGCCGCCTTCCAGGGGCTCTTCCGCAATCCCATGGCCGACCCGTACGTCATCGGCGTTTCGGGAGGCGCGGCCCTGGGCGCCGCCCTGGCGGTATTCCTGGGGCTCCAGGTGAATGTCCTGGGGTTCGGGGCCGTGCCGGTGCTGGCCTTCGCCGGGGCCGTGGGCGCGGCGCTGCTGGTCCACGGGCTGGCCGGCGGGGGACGGCGGCACGCCATGTCGGTGATGTCGCTGCTTCTGGCGGGCATCGCCGTGGCGGCGCTGACCCAGGCGGTGGTGTCGCTGCTGGTTTACCTCAGCGGCGAGCGGCTGCGGCCCATCGTGTTCTGGCAGCTGGGCAGCCTCAACGGCGCCGCCTGGCCCGAGGTGGCCCTGATGGCCGTGTACACCGGCGCCGGCCTGGCGGCGCTGCTGCGGCTGTCGCCCACGCTGAACGCCCTGCTGCTGGGCGAGGAGGCCGCCCATTTCCTGGGGGTCGACGTGGGCCGGGCGCGGGTTCAATTGTTGTTCGCCGGCGCCCTGATGACCGCCGCGGCCGTCAGCACCAGCGGCGTCATCGGCTTCGTGGGCCTGATCGTTCCCCACGGCGTCCGGCTGGTCATCGGCTCCGACCACCGCGGCCTGGTGCCGGCCGCGGCCCTGGCGGGCGCCGCTTTCCTGGTGGCCTGCGACACCGCCGCCCGCACGCTGATGGCGCCCGCCGAGATCCCGGTGGGCATCTTCACGGCCCTGGCCGGCGCGCCGTTCTTCCTGTACCTGCTGCGCCGGTACAGCCGCAGGGCGGGGGGGAGCCGCCTGTGAGCAGGCCTGCCGGCGTGGCGGTCACCGGGCTGCGGGTGGGCTACGGCGGCCGCCTGGTCCTGGACGGCGTGGACCTGCGGGTGGGGCCCGGCCAGTGGGTCAGCATCCTGGGGCCCAACGGGTCCGGCAAGACCACCCTCCTGCGGGCCGTCGGCGCTTACCTGAAGCCCGTGTCCGGGACCGTGACGGTGGACGGCAGGCCCGCTGCCTCCTTTGGCCGTCGGGAACTGGCGCGGCTGCTGGCGGCGGTAGGGGTGGACCTGCCCCCGGATTTCCCCCTGGCGGTGGGAGAGTACGTGATGCTGGGCCGCATCCCCCACAGTTCCGGGTGGGGGTGGGAAGACGCCCGCGACCGCCAGGCGGTGGCGAGGGCCCTGGAGCAGACCGGTACCGCGGGCCTGGCCGACCGCCCCATGGACCGGCTCAGCGCCGGGGAGCGCCAGCGGGCCCAGCTGGCCCGGGCGCTGGCCCAGGAGCCGGCGGTGCTGCTGCTGGACGAGCCCACCGTGCACCTGGACATCAGCCGCCAGGTGGAACTGCTGGACCTGCTCCAGCGCCTGCGGTCCGAAACGGGGCTGACGGTGCTGGCGGTACTGCACGACATCAACCTGGCCGCCCTCTACTCCGACCTGCTGGTGCTGATGCGGGACGGGCGGCCGGTGGCGTCGGGCCCGCCCGCCCGGGTCCTAACCGCCGAGACCCTGGAGGCCGTCTACGGCTGCCCGGTGGTGGTCCAGCGCCACCCGCTGCGCCCGGTGCCCCAGGTGTTCGTCATCCCCGGGCGGGCGGCAGGCGCCGCCGGGCCGGCTGCGGAAACAGCCCGGTGAGGTGGATTCCATGGTGCGCATCTACACCCGGACCGGCGACCGGGGAGACACGGCCCTGCTGGGCGGAGCCCGGGTGGCCAAGGACGACGCCCGGGTCGAAGCCTACGGCACCGTCGACGAGTTGAACGCCGTGCTGGGCCTGGCCCGGGCCGCCTGCCGGGACGCCGGCCTGGGCCGGCAGTTGGCCCGCATCCAGCAGGAGTTGTTCGAACTGGGCGCCGACCTGGCGGACCCGCGGCCGGGGCCCGGCGGCGGGTCCCGGGTGGGCGAAGGCCACGTGGAGGCCCTGGAGCGCGAGATCGACGCCTTCACGGCGGAGGTGCCGCCGCTGAACCGCTTCGTGCTGCCGGGCGGCACGGAACTGGCGGCGCGGCTGCACCTGGCCAGGACCGTGGCCCGGCGCGCCGAGCGGCGGGTGGTGACCCTGGCCCGCTCCGGCGCCGTGCCGCCGGCGGCGGTCCGCTACCTGAACCGCCTGTCGGATTGGCTGTTCGCCGCCGCCCGGGCCGCCAACCACCGGGCCGGTTCCCCCGAGGTGGTCTGGGAGCCTGCCCCCAGCGGCGAGGCCGGCGGCGGGGCGGGCCAGGGAGAAGCGTGACATGCGGCTGCGGGAGGCCCAGGAGCAGGTCGACGCCTGGATCCGGCAGTTCGAAGAGGGCTACTGGCCGCCCCTGGCCAACCTGGCGCGCCTGGCCGAAGAGGTGGGCGAGCTGGCCCGGGAACTGAATCACCACTACGGCAGCAAGCCCAAGAAGGCCGGTGAGGCGCCGGGCAGCGTGGGCGAGGAACTGGCCGACGTGCTGTTCGTGGTGCTGTGCCTGGCCAACAGCCTGGGCATCGACCTGGAGCGTGAACTGGCCGCCGTCCTGGACAAGTACCGGCGGCGCGACGCCGGCCGCTGGACGCCCAGGCGGGACGGTTCCCCGGATGCGGCGCCCCGCTAGCGGGCCGCTTCCGCGCGGCCGCCTCACGGCCCGCTCAGGCCTGGCCGCCCTGCAGCGCTGCGGGCACCAGGGGCCGCATGACGATCTGGTTCAGGATGACCCCCCGGGGTTGCGACGCCACCACCGCCACCATCTCCGCCACGTCTTCGGGCCGGAGGGAGTAATCCCGGGGCGGCGTGCCGCCGAAGTGGGTCTGGACCGAGCCCGGGCAGATGGCCGACACCTTGAGCTCATACGGTTTCAGTTCCTGGATCAGCGTTTCGGTCAGGGCGATCACGCCCCACTTGGAGGCGCAGTAGCCGGCGCCCCGCGGGAAGGTCACCAGGCCGGCCACCGAGGCGATGTTGATGATGTGGCCGCTGCGGCGCTCCTTCATATGGGGCACGAAGGCCCGGCACATCAGGTACGCGCCCTTGAGGTTGACGTCGAACATCTCATCCCACTGCTCAGGCGTCAATTCCTCAATGAGGCCGAAGTGGCCGACCCCGGCGTTGTTGACCAGGATGTCCACGTGCCCCAGGCGGTCCAGAGCCAGGTCCCGGACCCCGTCCACGGCGGCCGGGTCGCGGATGTCGGCCGCGGCGGGGATCACGGTCCCGGGCAGTTCCCGGGCCAGTTCTTCCAGGGCGTCCCGGGAGCGCGCCACCGCCACCATGCGTACCCCCTCGGCCGCCAGGCGCCGGACGATGGCACGGCCGATGCCCCGGCTGGCCCCGGTGACCACGGCGGTACGACCCTGCAGAGCGCTCATGCGTACATCCCCCCGGCGGTGAGGGTATCACAGGGCGGGTTCCTTGACGACTCGGGCCCGCTCCAGTAAGATGGGCGCGGCGTGCGGCCGTCGTTTCTTGGCACCGGGGAGGATCCACGTGACTTCTGAAGTGCGGCGGTACGTAGTCGTAGGCAACGGCGTCGCAGGCACCACGGCCGCAGAGACCATCCGCAAGCACGACCCCAACGGGCGCGTCACCCTCATCACCGATGAACCTTATCCCCTGTACAACCGCGTGGCGCTCCCGCGCTTCCTGCGGGGCGACATCGACCAGCGCCGGGTGATGATGCGCGACGTGGAAGCCCACCAGCGCAAGGGCATCGACCTGCGCCTGGGCACACGGGTGACCCGGGTCAACCTCCAGGAGCGCACGGTGCTGCTGCAGGACGGCCAGGAAATGCCCTTCGACCGCCTGCTTCTGGCCACCGGCGGCCGGCCCCGGCGGCTGCAGGTGCCGGGGGCCGACGCCCGGGGGATTCACTACTTCCAGACGCTGGACGATGCCCGCCGGCTGCGGGAGCACGCGCGGGGAGCCAGGCGGGCCGTCACCGTCGGCGGCAGTTACATCGCTTACGAACTGACGGAAGGCCTGCGGTCCCTGGGCCTGGAGGTCACCTGGCTGATCCGCGGGCCCCGCTTCCTGCACCGGGTGCTGGACGAGCAGGGGGGCCTGCTGGTGGACGACATCGCCCGCCGCCACGGGGTCAACGTGGTCTACGGCGAGGAAGTGGCGAGGGTCCAGGTGCGGGACGGCGTGGTCACCGGCGTGGAGACCACCGGCGGGCGGCACATCGACTGCGACATCGTCGCCTGCGGCCTGGGCCTGATCCTCAACGTCGAGTTCCTCCAGGACTCCGGCATCGAGATGGGGCGGGGCATCCTCACCGACGCCCGCCTGGAGACCAACGTGCCGGGGGTCTTCGCCGCGGGCGACGTGGCCGAGTTCTTCGACACCTTCATCCAGCGCCACAACGTGATGGGTACCTGGAACAACGCCCAGGGTCACGGGCGGGTGGCCGGGGTCAACATGACCGGCGGGGACCGCCGCTACACCGACGTGCCCCACTACACCACCACCCTGTTCGACTCCACCATGACCGCCATCGGCATGACCACCGAAGTGGATCCCAATCTGGAGTCGGTGGTCCTCTGTGACCGCAAGGCCGGTTCCTACCGCCGGCTGTTCTTCGACGCCGAGGACCGCCTGGTGGGGGCCGTCCTGATCGGCGACCTGACGCCGCGCCGGGAGATCGCCCAGATGATCACGGCCCGCCAGCGGGTGACGGACCGGCAGCAGGTGCTGGAGCGCCTCAAGTAGCCACCTTCCCGGGGCGACCACCGGGAGCGATGCTCGATGCCGGCAGCGCAGGACAACCGGGAACCCCGCTGGCGGCCCGCCACCGTCGCCGCCCACGCCTTCGACGAGACCGGCGCCGGGACCACCCGGCCGGCGGCCCCTGCCGTCCACCTGGCGTCGGTGTACACCTTCCGCGATCTCGAGCACGTGGACCGGGTCTGGACCGGTGCCGAAGAAGGCTACGTGTACGGCCGCTACGCCACGCCCAACGTCCGGGCTGTGGAGGCTGCGGTGGCCAGGCTGGAGGGGGCGGAGGCGGGCCTGGCCTGCGCTTCGGGCAGGTGGCCCGGGCCTCGGGCGCCCGCCTGGTGGTGGACGCCACCTTCGCCTCGCCCGTCCTGTGCCGGCCCCTGGAGTGGGGGGCCGACGCGGTGGTCCACAGCGCCACCAAGTACCTCAGCGGCCACGGGGACGTGGTGGCCGGGGTGGCCGCCGGCAGCGCAGCGCTGATGGACGCTGCCCGCGACCTCTGCGGGCGCTTCGGCGCCAGCCTGGACCCCTTCGCCGCCTGGCTCACCCTGCGCGGCATGGCCACCCTGGACCTGCGGGTCCGGCGCCAGGCCGAAAACGCCCTGCGGTTGGCCCGTTTCCTGGCGGAGCACCCGGCCGTGAGCCGGGTGGACTACCCGGGGCTGCCCGGGGACCCCGATCACGAGGTGGCTCGCCGGCTGCTGCCCGGGGGCGCCGGCGGCATGCTGGCTTTCGAGCTGGCGGGCGGCGAGGCCGCCGTCGATACCTTCGTGCGCGGCCTGCGCCTGATCCGGTTTGCCCCCAGCCTGGGCGACATCAAGACCACCGTCTCGCATCCCCTCAAGACGTCCCACCGCACCGTGGATCCCGGCACCCTGGCGCGGCTGGGCATCACGCCGGGCCTGGTCCGCGTGTCGGTGGGCATCGAGGATCCCGACGACCTGATCGCCGACCTGGCCGGCGCCCTGGAAGGCCTGACCGCATAGGGCACGGTTTCCTTCATAACAATGAGCATGGAACCGGGCCGGCCCGTGACCTGTCAGCCAGCAGCGCCGACCAGGGGTGATCCGCATGCCGCGCCGGCGGCGAGCCGACTTCGCGGAGGTGGCCCAGCGCATCGAGGCCTTCCTGCTTCGCGTGCTGATCCTGGTCCTGCTGCTGGTGGTGACGGCTCAGGGAATGCTGTCCTACGAAGCGCTGCGGCCGTGGCTGTCCTATGTGGACCGCCTGGAAGGCAGGGCCTATGACCCCGAGGACCTGTACGGCGACGCCGTGGGCGCTACGTTCCTGTCGGGCGAGGGCGAGCGGGTGCTGACGGTGTCCCTGATGGTGGTCAGCGCGCCGTCGGCGCCCGACGTGCACCTGCTGATCAACGGCTTTCCCGTGGCCCGCTTCATCGACCCGCAGGTCACCATCGAGGTCCACGAGGGCGACCGCCTGGAACTGGACGGGCGGGGAACCGCCGAGGTGGTGCGGGTAAGGGTGGTGGACGCCGCTCCGGCGGTGACGGAGCCTGCCCAGGGCCGCGAGATCATCCTCCATGGCGACCGCAAAGTGCTGGGCACCGTGCGCACGGGGTCGGGGCCGTGAGGCGCGGCGTCCCGCCCGGCGGCGGGCCCCCCTCGTCCGGGCCGCCGGGCCCGTGCTATAATTGCACGGGTCAACAGGCCCTTTTTCTTTGCGCCGGGAGGGTGTGAGCAGCGGGTGTCGCGTCCGGTGGTGCGAGGTGTGCGGGGAGCCGTTTCCGTCACCGAAAACACCCGCGACGCCATCCTGGCCGCCACGCGCCGGCTGCTGCAGGAACTCCAGGCGCGCAACGGCTTCGATCCCGCCGACCTGGCCAGCATCATCTTTACCGCCACGCCCGACCTCAACGCCGCTTTCCCCGCCGAGGCCGCCCGCCAGTTGGGCTGGACCCACGTGCCCCTGCTGAGTTCCGTTGAGGTGGACGTGCCCGGCGCGCCGCCGCGCATCGTCCGGGTGCTGGTGCACTGGAACACCGCCCGGACCGCCGAGGAGATCCAGCACGTCTACCTGGGCGAGGCCCGGTCGCTGCGGCCCGACCTGGTCGAATCCGGCGCGCCGCTCCCGGCAGGCGGGGCCGGCGAGGGGGCGGGCGCCGTCATCACCATCGACGGGCCCGCGGGGGCCGGCAAGAGCACCGTGGCCCGGCGCCTGGCCCAGCGCCTGGGTTACCTTTACATCGACACCGGCGCCATGTACCGGGCGCTGACGCTGGCGGCGCTGCGGCGCGGCGTGTCGCCCGACGACGAGGAGGCGCTGGTGCGGCTGGCGTCCACGGTGCGCATCGAACTGGAACCTGGGCCCGGCGGCACGCGGGTGCTGCTGGACGGCGAGGACGTCACCGCCGAGATCCGCCACCCCGACGTCAACCGGGCCGTATCGCAGGTGTCGGGCATCGCCGGGGTGCGGGCGCCGCTGGTGGAGCAGCAGCGGAGGCTGGCCGGACGGGGCGGCGTGGTGCTGGAAGGCCGCGACACCGGCACCCACGTGATGCCCACGGCCGACTGCAAGGTGTATCTCACGGCGACCTTCGAGGAACGGGTGCGCCGGCGCCACGCCGACCTGCGGCAGCAGGGGTACGACGTGGACCTCAGCCAGGTGGAGGCCGACATCGCCGGCCGGGACCGCACCGACTCCACCCGCAGCGTGGCTCCCCTGGTGAAGCCCGAGGGAGCGGTGGTCATCGACTCCACGGGCCTGACGGTGGACGAGGTGGTGGACCGCATCCTGGAGGCGTGCGGACCGACCCTGAGGGAGCGGGCCGGCTCATGAGCCGCTGGCTCTACGCCCTGGGCAAGGCCTTTTTCACCGTCATCTTCGCCGTCTTTTACCGCTGGGACGTGCGCGGCCGGGAGAACGTGCCCCGCGAGGGTCCCGTGCTGCTGTGCGCCAACCATTTCGACTGGTGGGACCCGCCGCTGGTGGGGACGGCCGCGCCCCGGCCCGTATTCTTTATGGCGAAAGAGGAACTTTTCCGTTACCCTGTTTTGGGGACGCTCCTGCCTAAGGTGGGTGCGTTTCCGGTGCGCCGGGGAACGCCGGACCGCCGGGCGCTGAGGGCGGCCCTGGACCTGCTGGCCCAGGGCCAGGTGGTCGGCATTTTCCCGGAAGGCACCAGGAGCCGCGATGGACGCCTGCTGCCCGCCCAGCCCGGCGCCGCCATGCTGGCGGTTCGGTCCAGGGCGCCGGTGGTTCCCGTGGCCATCGCCGGCCCTTACCGGCTGTTCCGGCCGATTCGGGTGCGCTTTGGTGAACCCTTCGAACTCACCGAATACTACGATCGGCGCCTGTCCAACGATGCCCTGCTGGAAGCCGGCGCCCGTATCATGGAGCGGATTCGGCGGCTGCTGCCCCCGGAGCAGGGGGGCGCGGCCGAGTGACCCGGACGGCGATGGGTTCTGGGCCGGGTTGTGGCGGAAGGAGGAGGTCGGCGTGAGTCATCTGGATGATCCCCGGGAGGCTGGCCGCGTAGGGCCGGACGAACCGCAGCCGGCGGAGCCGGCGGGCGAAGCCGCCCCCGGGCAGCCTGGGGAGGAGGAGATCGCAGAGACGCCAGCGGAAACGGCGGCCGTCGAGGCCGCTGAGGAGCCTGAGACCACCGTGCCTGAAACCACCGCGGAGGGGCAGGCGGAAGGCCGCGGTGAAGACGCGGCCGAACCTGCGCCCGCCGGCGAGGATGCGGGTGAGCCGGCGGCTGCCGGTGACGAAGGCGCCCAGTCGCCGGTGGAACCCGAGCCCTTTGAACCGGAGCCGGTGGAAAGGGTTTCGCAGGGCGACGTGCTGCGCGGTGTGATCCGCAGGGTCCAGGACGACGGCCTGGTGGTGGACGTGGGCTACAAGGCCGACGGCTTCGTGCCCCGCAGCGAGCTGACGCTGGGGCCCGGCCAGAGCCCCCGCGACCTCTTCGAAGAGGGCCAGGCGGTCTACGTTTCCGTGCTGAGCGTCGATCCCCGCGACGGGGGCCTTCTCCTTTCCGAGCGGCGCGCCCGCTCCCAGCGGGCCTGGGCCGACCTCGAACAGGCCATGGCCGAAGGACGCATCATCAAGGCGCCGGTGGTGGAGGCCGTCAAGGGCGGCCTGATCGTCGACGTGGGCCTCCGGGCCTTCATGCCGGCGTCCCACGTGGAGCGCGGCTTCGTCAAGGACCTGAACCGCTACGTGGGACAGGCGGTGCGGGCCCGGGTCATCGAGATGGACCGCTCCAAGGGCCGCGTCATCCTGTCCCAGAAGAGCGTCCTTGAAGAAGAGCACGAGCGCCGCCGCCAGGAGACCTGGGCGTCCCTGGAGGACGGCCAGATCCGCAAGGGCATCGTCAAGGGCATCACCGACTTCGGCGCCTTCATCGACCTGGGCGGCGTGGACGGCCTGCTGCACGTGTCCGAACTGGCCTGGGGCCGGGTGGAGCGGCCTTCCGACGTGCTCACCGAGGGTCAGGAGGTCACCGTCAAGGTTCTGAAGGTGGACCGGGAGCGGGAGCGGGTCAGCCTGAGCCTGAAGCAGACCCAGCCTGATCCCTGGGAAGGGGCGGCCGCCCGCTACCCCGAGGGCTCGTGGGTGACGGGCCGGGTGGTGCGCCTGGCTCCCTTCGGCGCCTTCGTGGAACTGCAGCCGGGCGTGGAAGGCCTGGTCCACATCAGCGAGATGGCGGAGCGCCACGTGGCCAAACCCGAGGACGTGGTCCAACCGGGCGATATCGTGCAGTGCCGGGTGCTGCGGGTCCAGGAGGACCAGCGCCGCATCAGCCTGAGCCTCAAGCCCGAACCCCAGCGGCGGCCGGAGATTCCCCCCGCCGAGCGGGAGGGCGGCGAAGGCCGGCGGTCCGGCCGGCGCCGCGGCCGCGACCGGCGCCGGGGCGGCGACCGGGAGCGGGCCAGGGTCGAACTGCCCGGGCGCGAGCCTGAAGGCATCACGCTGGGTGAGATGTTCGGCGACCTGTTCCAGCAGACGCGGCAGATGCTGGTCAATGAGCAGCGGGCCCGGGGCCTGGCCGCCGACGATGACGGGAGCGGGGAAGACGACGACCTGACGCCGCAGGGCGCCGCCGAACCGGCGGGCGACGACGAGGCGGCGGCGGCCCGGGCGGACGCCGACGTCGAGCAGCCTGAAGGCGAGGCTGACCAGGGCCCCGAGGGCGCCGAGGACGCCGACGGCACCGGGGGCAGCCACGAGGTTGCCGAGGGCGCCGAGGCAGGCGGCGAACCCGCCGAACCCGGCCGGCCGGAGGACGATACGCAAGACGGCTGAAGCCCCGCGCCATACTACCCCCGCAGCCAGCGGACGGGGGTAGGAGCGGTGGATGGGCCCACCCTGTGGGCGTTCGCCATGGGGACGGCGGCGGGGTTCCTGGTGCGCCTGCTGGTGCTGCGCGTCGACTACCGCCAGTACCCCAGTTGCCCGCACAATTACCTGGCTCACCTGACGGTCGGGTTCATCGCGGCCGTCATCGGCGCCATGTTCACGCCGGCCCTGCTGGCCGGCGAGTATGCCGCCGTCACCTTCCTGACCCTGGCGGCCACCCAGTTCCGCGAGGTCCGCTCGGTGGAGCGGGAGACCCTGCGCAGCCTGGAGCAGTCGCTGCTGGTGGCGCGGGGTCCCGACTACATCGAGGGCATCGCCGCGGTGTTCGAAGCCCGCAACTACCTGGCCATGGCGGCGGCCCTGACCACGGCCACGGTGGGCCTGGCAGCCGACCGCCTGCTGGGCCCGTATCTCTTCTGGCCGGCGGCGGTCGGGGCGGGGGTGCTGACCCTGGTGCTGGCCCTGGGCCTGCGCAGCGGCGGCCGCGTGGGCGACGTGGCCGACGTGCGCCCGGCGCGCCTGCGCTTCGAGGGCCCCAGCCTCTACGTGGACGACATCTACATCATGAACGTGGGCTCCCCCGAGGCTCGGGAACAGGTCCTGCGCTGGGGGCGCGCCTACCTGCTCCGCGCCCGCAGCGAGGAGGCGGCGGCAAAGCTGTCGCACCCGGGCCAGCGCCAGGCCATCCTGCACGACGTCTGCGCCGTGCTGGGCACCCGCAAGGACCTGGCCATGCCCGAACTGACGCCCATGATCCGCCAGCAGGTGGAGACCGGCGACCTGGGCGTGTACGTCACCCCGGCGGTGGGCGACGACGGGGCGGTGATGGCGGTGATCCGGCGGGTGCCGCTGCTGGAGTCGGCCCGGGGCAGCGACCCGGGCGGTTTCGACGCCGGGGGGTCGCGGCGTGAAGGCTGAACTCCTCAAGGTCATCCTTGCGGTGGTGGCCCTGCCCGGCGCCCAGGTGGAGGGGAACGTGCCCATCCTGCGCGCCGCCGACCGGGCCAGCGCCGAGAAGAAGGCCGACCTGATCGCCCGCATCCTGGACGCCATGGTCCACGACGTGGGAGACGGCGTCTTCCTCATCGTCCGCCATTGATTGACCGTCCCGCCGGGCCCGGCCCATAATGGTTTGGTGCCGCCGGAGGTGACCGCCTTGTCCCACGTGGTGGCCGTGGTGGGCCGCCCCAACGTCGGCAAGTCCACGCTGTTCAACCGCCTGACCGGCCGGCGCATCTCCATCGTCCGGGACGAGCCCGGCATCACCCGCGACCGCATCTACGCCGACACCGAGTGGCGGGGCCGGCGCCTGACGCTGGTGGACACCGGCGGCCTGGTGCCCGGCGCCGGCGAGGGCTTTCCCGCCGCCATCGCCCAGCAGGTGGAGGTGGCCCTGGAGGAGGCGGCCGTCATCGTGCTGGTGGTGGATGCCCGTGCCGGCGTCACCGCCGTCGACGAGGACATCGCGCGGCGGCTGCGCCGGTCCGGCAAGCCCGTGGTGGTCTGTGCCAACAAGATTGACGACGGGGATCTGGTCCACCTGGCCCACGCGTTCCACGGGCTCGGCCTGGGTGAGCCGGTGCCGGTGTCGGCGGAACACGGCCTGGGCACCGGCGATCTGCTGGACCGCATCGTGGACCTGCTGCCCGGCGACGACGCCGAACCGGCGGCGAAAGGGGAGACGCCGGCCATCCGCGTGGTGGTCCTGGGCCGGCCCAACGTGGGCAAGTCGTCGCTGGTCAACCGCCTCCTGGGGCAGGACCGGGTCATCGTCAGTGACGTGCCCGGCACCACCCGCGACGCCGTGGACGTGGCCTGGGAATACGACGGCGACCGCTTCGTCCTGATCGACACCGCGGGGCTCCGGCGGCAGGCGCGGGTCAGCGAGGCGGTGGAGTACTACAGCGTGGTCCGGGCCCGGCGTGCCCTGGAGCGGGCCGATGTGGCCCTGGTGCTGATGGACGCCGCCGAACTGCTGACGGAGCAGGACCGGCGCATCGTCAACCTGGCCGAGGACGCCGGCCGGGCGCTGATCATCGTGGTCAACAAGTGGGATCTGGTGGACGCCCGGCAGGGCACGGCCGACGCCGTCCGCCAGCGCATCCGCGACCGCCTGCCCCAGGTGGACTACGCCCCCATCGTGTTCACGTCGGCCCTGACCGGCCGGGGCATCAGCCGCCTGCCCGGGGTCATCCGCCAGGTCTACGAGGCCTACACCCGCGACGTGGGCACCGGCCTGCTGAACCGCATCCTCCAGGATGCGGTGGAGCGGCATCACCCGCCGTCGGTCAAGGGCCGGCGGCTGCGCATCCGCTACGCCACCCAGGTCCGCCGCGGGCCGCCCACCTTCCTGGTCTTTGTCAACGACCCGAAACTGCTGGTCGAGAACTACCGCCGCTACCTGGAGCGGCGGATCCGCGAGGCCGTGCCCCTGGAGGGCACGCCCATCCGCCTGGTTTTCCGCCCGTCGCCGTCGTGAGCCGCGGCGGTGCTTGTTCTACGCCCCTCCCCCGGACATATACATGTACCGTCCCGGGGCTTGGCTACTTTGCCGCCCCGCAGGCCGCCCGGCAACAGGGACAGGAGGAGGGACGAGGGCGTGGAGAAACTGGACGTGATTCAGGACATCGCAGTCCGCACGTCCGGAGACGTCTTCATCGGCGTCGTCGGCCCGGTGCGCAGCGGCAAGTCCACCTTCATCAAGCGCTTCATGGACGTGCTGGTGATCCCCCGCATCGCCGATCCCCAGGTACGGGCCCGGACCATCGACGAACTGCCCCAGAGCGGCGCCGGCCGCACCGTCATGACCACCGAGCCGAAGTTCGTCCCGGACGAAGCCGTGGCCATCGAGGTCAAAGAGGGCCTGACCATCCGCGTGCGCCTGGCGGACTCGGTGGGGTTCCCGGTGGCCGGGGCGCTGGGCTACACCGAGGACGACGGGCCGCGCATGGTCCACACGCCGTGGTTTGAAGACCCCATCCCGTTCGAGGAAGCCGCGGAGGTGGGCACCCGCAAGATTATCGCCGACCACTCCACCATGGGCATCATCGTCACCAGCGACGGCACCGTCACCGACCTGCCCAGGGAGGCGTACGAGGAGGCCGAGGCGCGGACCGTCCAGGAGGTGCGGGCCGTCGAGAAGCCTTTCGTGATCCTGCTGAATACCCGCCGCCTGGGCGACCCGGATGTCGAGGCGCTGGCCGAGCAGCTGGCCGACCGGTACGGCGCGCCGGTGCTGCCGGTGGACGTGACGCGGCTGGAGGAAGACGACCTGCTGGTGATCCTGGAGGAACTGCTGTACGAGTTCCCGGTGACGGAACTGAACGTGCGGCTGCCGCGCTGGGTGGAAGAGCTGGATCCGGACCACTGGCTGCGCCGCCACTACGAGGAGGCGGTGGAGGAGGCGGTGCAGGACGTCCGCAAGCTGCGCGATGTGGACGGCGCCGTGGACCGCCTGGCCGGGTTCGAGCACGTGGCGTCGGCGCGGGTGGCGGAACTGGACCTGGGCTCCGGAGCCGTCAGCATCGACGTTCACGCCTCCGACGACCTGTTCTGGCGGGTCACCGAGGAAGTGTCGGGCTTCCGCATCGACGGCCGCGACGGCCTGCTGCGCCTGCTGCGCGACCTGGCCCACGCCAAGCGGGCCTACGACCGCCTGGGCAGCGCCCTGCGCCAGGTGGAGGAGCGCGGCTACGCCATGGTGATGCCCACGCTGGACGACATGGTCTTCGAGGAACCGGAGATGATCCGCAAGGGCAACCAGTTCGGCGTGCGGCTCAGGGCCAGCGCCCCGACGCTGCACCTGCTCAGGGCCCAGGTGTCCACCGAAGTGACGCCGCTGATCGGCACCGAGAAGCAGAGCGAGCAGCTGGTCAACTACCTGATGGAGAAGTTCGAGGACGACCCGCGGAAGATCTGGGAGTCCGACATCTTCGGCCAGCCGCTCAGCGACCTGCTGCGCGAGGGCATCCACGACAAGCTCAACTCGCTGCCCGACAACGCCCGGGTCAAGCTGCGCGAGACGCTGGAGCGCATCATCAACGAAGGCAGCGGCGGCCTGATCTGCATCATCCTGTGACGCCCTTGCCGGCGGCGCTGCAGGACATGCCGGCGGGCGGTGCCGCAGCGCACGCCGCCGGCAGGCGGCGCCGCGTCCACGCTCATTGTCCATCCACCCCGGACCCGGGCCCGGGCAGTCAAGGCGCCGGCGGGCGAGGGCGGCCGCCCTCCGGCGCCGCCGGGCCGGTGCCGGCAGCGCCGCGGGGCCCTGGCGGCCCCCCGTTCTGCCGTTTTCGCGCCGCGCTTGTGGGCGCGGCTGCGGCCGTGGTATGATGGTGCTCGCCGGTTTAACCGGCCGACGGGCTGTGGCGCAGCTTGGTAGCGCGCGTGAATGGGGTTCACGAGGTCCGGGGTTCAAATCCCCGCAGCCCGACAGGCGAGGCGCCCCGCGGAAACGCGGGGCGCTTGTGCTTTCTATGATTTCGGAGTTTGCTTTTGTCGCGGGTTGCCATGAGTCAACCCATGGGTTTCCTGCGGGTGTATTCCACTGTCCATAGGATGCTTCGATCAATGCGCATCAATAGCGTCCGATACGCTGTGTAAAAGTGAGGTGGCCTGGGAGCAAACAGGATAGGCCACCGTCCCTCCGAACGGGTTGAGGTAGCCACCAACACACCCGGAGGAGGAGATACGATGGCCCAGTTCCAG
>PKRI01000001.1 GCA_017577485.1 Bacillota bacterium
CCCCGTAGTCGGTTGGTTTCGTCACCAAGCCCACTACCGGGGAGCGATGGCCTTTCCTCTCATTCAGGCCTTTTTACAGACAATAGCGGACGTGACTCTTGTTCAGTCATCCGCTTGCTCCCCCGAAGATTAGCTCCAAGGCCCCGTGCCCTTAGAGAATTAGGTTTGGGAATAGATCCCTTAGCCAAAATTGCTGCCACATAATCTCGTGTCCTCCTACGCGGGTATCCGCAACGGTTTCGCTTTGGCCGTGGCATATTGGGCCTAACGACCGTAGCAGCAACGATGAAGGGGCAGGCCATCAGCCTGCCCCTTGTTACCGCGAGATACCCCCTAGGGGTATCTCCTACTGTCATCAGTGAACGTGATTTACTGACACCCGAGCGTGACTTACTGACATCACGAATGAGACCCGACAACTACTCAAGATAATCCTTGAGCTTCTTGCTCCGGCTGGGATGGCGCAACTTGCGCAGCGCCTTGGCCTCGATCTGCCGGATGCGCTCGCGGGTAACCCCGAACACCTGGCCCACTTCCTCCAGGGTGCGCGGCCGGCCGTCGTCCAGGCCGAAGCGCAGGCGCAGCACATCGCGCTCACGGCAGGTGAGGGTGTTGAGCACCTCCTGCAGCTGCTCCTTGAGCAGCGTGTACGAAGCCGCCTCGGCGGGCGCCAGGGCTTCCTCGTCCTCGATGAAGTCCACCAGGTGGCTGTCCTCTTCCTCGCCGATGGGCGTCTCCAGCGACACCGGCTCCTGGGCGATCTTGAGGATCTCGCGCACCCGGTTGGCGTCGATGCCCATGCGCTCGCCGATCTCCTCCGGCGTGGGCTCCCGCCCCAGCTCCTGCACCAGCTGCCGCTGGATCCGGATCAGCTTGTTGATGGTCTCGACCATGTGCACCGGGATCCGGATGGTCCGCGCCTGGTCGGCGATGGCCCGGGTGATGGCCTGCCGGATCCACCACGTGGCATAGGTGCTGAACTTGAAGCCCTTGCGGTAGTCGAACTTCTCCACGGCCTTCAGCAGGCCCAGATTGCCTTCCTGGATCAGATCCAGGAACAGCATCCCGCGGCCCACGTAGCGCTTGGCGATGCTGACCACCAGGCGCAGGTTGGCCTCGGCCAGCTTGCGCCGGGCCTCCTCGTCGCCCTGCTCGATGCGCTTGGCCAGTTCCACCTCTTCCTCGGCGGTCAGCAGCGGCACGCGGCCGATCTCCTTGAGGTACATCCGGACCGGATCGTCGATGGCCACCCCTTCGGGGACCTCGAGATCGTCGTCCGGCTCTTCCTCGCGGATGCGGCCGTTGCCCGGGGCCGCGGCTCTGGACTTGCCCTCGTCCTCACCCAGGACGTCGATGCCCATGGAGTCGAGGCGGTCGTAGAGTTCCTCCACCTGCTCCTCCGTCAACTCGACGTCCTCCAACGCGTCCATGATCTCGTCGTAGGCGAGGGTCCCCTGCTGCCGGCCCCGCTCCACCAGTTCACGAACCTGCTCGATCTCGAAAACCTTCACGCCGTCCTCCGCAACCCCGTCCTGCTGGGGCACGTTCTTGCTGTTCTGGTCCTGCTTGCGGCTGCGCCTGGCCACCCTCGTCACCTCCTCTCGCTCTCGATCCCCCGGAGTTTGCGTTGGAGCTCGTCATGCTCTAGAATCAAACTACCGGGAACCTCTTCTCCGGCGCTCTCGCGCTGAAGAATCAGTTGCCTCAGTTCACTGGCGCGCCGCTCGATCCTGGCGCGCTCCAACCTCTGCACGCAGTCGTCCACCAGCGCAACAGCGTCGCCCGGCGGCGGTCCGGCCATGATGAGGCCGCCGACCCAGGACGCCGCCTCATCCGTAAGTAAGTTATCGAATACTAGCCGGCCCCATGGTTTCCTTTCGGGGCTTGTTTCGCCTGCCGTTACTTCGCCCGCCGGCGTCCCGTTCCCCCCGGCGGCTGCTCCCATGGGTGATGCACCCGCCAGCCTGGCCATAACCTCCACCGCCTCGCGGGCCCGCGGGTCGGTAAACGCGCCGGGCTCGACCCGTGCCAGCACCCGCCGCACCAGGTCGGGCTCGTGCAGCAGCGCCCGCACCAGTTCCCGCTCGGCGCGCACGTGCCCCGGGACCGCCGGGACGCCGCCCGGATGGATGGACCTTCCACCGCGGGACCTTAGCCTACCCACGGCCTCCCGCGACTTATTCCGAATTCCGTCACCACCCGGGCCGGCGACGCCGCGGCCCGCAGCGGCCCGGCCGCTGACGACAGGATCCGTCACAGCACGGCGCCGTCCCACCAGGCGCGCCAGTTCCGCCCGCAGGGCTGCCTCGTCGACGCCGAGGCGCTCTGCGAAGCGGCGCATGTAGTCGCTGCGGGCCACCGCGCTCTCCAGCGACGCCCACCAGGGAGCCACCAGGCGAACCACCTGGGCCTTGCCCTCGGGCCGCAGCACGTCGTGAGCCTGCAGGGCCCGGTCGAACACGTAGTCCACCAGCGGCTGGGCCCGGTCCAGCAGGGCCTGGAAGGCCGCCGCGCCCCGCTCCCGGATCAGGCTGTCGGGGTCGTGGCCCTGCGGCAGGCGGACGATGAACACGCTGGAGGCTCGTCCCAGGCGCGCGAAGTGCTCCAGCCCCCGCATGGTGGCCCGGTCGCCGGCGGCATCGGCATCGTAGGCGATGTAGATCCGGCCGGCGTGCCGCACCAGCATCCGGGCCTGGTCCTCGCTCAGCGCCGTGCCCAGCGACGCCACCGCTTCCTCGAAGCCCGACTGGTGGGCGGTGACCGCGTCCATGTACCCCTCGACGATGATGGCCCGGTCCCGCTGGCGCATCCGGCCCCGGGCACGGTCCAGCGCGTACAGGACCCGGCTCTTGTGAAACAGCGGCGTCTCCGGGCTGTTCAGGTACTTGGGCTGGTCGTCGCCCAGGGTGCGGCCGCCGAAGGCGATGACGCGCCCGCGCTCATCGCGGATCGGGAACATCAGCCGGCCGCGGAAGCGGTCGTAGGTGCTCCCGTCCTCCTTGCGGATGACCAGGCCCGCCTCCACCAGCAGGTCCGGGGCGACGCCCCTGGACCGCAGCGCCGAGCCCAGGGCGTCCCATTCGGCCTCGGACCAGCCCAGCCCGAAACTGCGGACGGTTCCGGCCTCGAGGCCCCGCCGGTGCAGGTACTGCCGGGCTCCTTCCGCCGAGGGTGCCCGCAACAGCAGGTTTTCAAAGTACCGGGCCGCCCGTTCCATCACATCGAGCAGCGCCTTGCGCTGCGCCTGCAGCCGGCGCTGTTCGGGGCTCAGCGCCCGGTCGGGGAGCGTCACGCCGGCCCGTTCCGCCAGCAGCTCCAGGGCCTGCCGGAAGTCGAGACCCCGGTGCTCCATCACGAAGGTGAACACGTCGCCGCCCTTCTGGCAGCCAAAGCAGTAGAACATCTGCCGGTCGGGCGACACGTTGAACGAGGGCGTGTCTTCGTCGTGGAACGGGCAGAGCCCGACGTAGTTGCGGCCCGCGCGGCGGAGCGCCACGTGCTCGGAGATCACGTCGACGATGTCGATGCGGCTGCGCACTTCTTCGACGACATCGTCGCGACGGTCGTGCACGCTCCTCCTCCCCGCACCTTCGATCTGGGCCCGTTGACGCTTCGACACCTTCCGGTCAGGTCCTGTCGCTTTAATTATAAAGATTTGTTTCCTATCAAGATTCTCTCTTAATTTTATGACGATTCCAAGCCGGCCGGTGTTCCGGGGTCGGCCAGCGCGGCGTGGGCGGCCGCCAGGCGCGCCACCGCCACCCGGAACGGCGAACATGATACGTAGTCGAGGCCCGCCCGGTGACAGAAGGCGATGGAATCGGGGTCGCCGCCGTGCTCGCCGCAGATGCCCACTTTGAGGCCGGGCCGGGCCGCGCGGCCGGCCGACACCGCCATCCGGATCAGGCTGCCGACGCCTTCCACGTCCAGGGTGATGAAGGGGTTGGCCTCCAGGATCCCTTCCTCCAGATACCGGTGCAGGAACTTGGCCTCGGCGTCGTCCCGGCTGAAACCGAAGGTGGTCTGGGTCAGGTCATTGGTGCCGAACGAGAAGAAGTCGGCGAACCGGGCCACCTGGCCGGCGGTGACACACGCCCGGGGCACCTCGATCATGGTGCCCACGGGGCAGTCCAGCGGCACGCCGGTCTCCCGGGACACCCGGGCCGCCGTTTCCTCCACCAGGCGGCGCAGCCGCTCCAGTTCCCGGGCCTCGGCCACCAGAGGGATCATGACCTCGGGCCGGGCGTCCACGCCTTCCCGGCGCAGCTGGGCGGCCGCCTCGAACAGGGCCCGGGCCTGCATGGCGTAGATCTCGGGGAAGGTAATGGCCAGGCGGCAGCCGCGGTGGCCCAGCATGGGGTTGGCCTCGGCCAGAGCCCGCACCCGGGCCAGCATGCGCTCCACCCGGGCCAGTTCGGCCGGATCGCCGCCCTCCTGCCGCAGCCGCTGGGCCTCGGCCGCCAGGTGGCCCTCATCGGGCAGGAACTCGTGCAGGGGCGGGTCCAGCAGGCGAACCGTGACCGGCAGCCCGGCCATGGCCTTGAGAATTCCGTAGAAATCGCCGCGCTGGACCGGCAGCAACTGCTCCAGGGCCTCCCGGCGCTCCTCCTCCGTTTCCGCCAGGATCATGCGCTGGACCAGGGGCAGGCGGTCGGCGCCCATGAACATGTGCTCGGTCCGGCACAGGCCGATGCCCTCGGCACCGAAGGCCCGGGCACGGGCGGCGTCCTCGGGGGTGTCGGCGTTGGCGCGCACCCCCAGGCGGCGGATCTGGTCGGCCCACCCCAGCAGCGTCTCGAACTCAGGCCGGGTCTCGGGGTCCACCAGCGGCACCTCCTGGGCGAAAACCCGCCCGGTGGAGCCGTCGATGGCGATGCGCGCGCCGGCGGGAAGTTCCACGTCGCCGATGCGGGCCACGCCCCGCTCCAGGTCGATCTGGACGGCGTCGCAGCCCACCACGCAGGGCTTGCCCATGCCGCGGGCCACGATGGCGGCGTGGCAGGTCATGCCGCCCCGGCTGGTGAGGATGCCCTGGGCGGCGATCATGCCGTGGATGTCGTCGGGCGTGGTTTCGGGGCGCACCAGGATGACGGCGGTGCCCGCGGCGGCCAGGCGCTGGGCCTCGTCGGGGTCGAAGACGATGGCTCCCACCGCAGCACCCGGCGACGCCGGCAGTCCCTGGGCCACCGCCTGGCCCGCCGCTTCAGGCGCCACGGTCTTGTGCAGCAGCCGCTGGATCTGCTGCGGTTCCACCCGCCGCACGGCCTCGCGCTGGTCGATCAGGCCTTCCTGGACCAGGTCGCAGGCGATACGGACGGCGGCAGCGGCGGTGCGCTTGCCCGCCCTGGTCTGAAGCAGGTACAGGCGGCCCCGCTCCACCGTGAACTCGATGTCCTGCATGTCGCGGTAGTGGCGTTCCAGGCGGGCCGCCGCCTCGCTCAGCTGAGCGTACAGGTCCGGGTGCTCCTGGGCCAGGCGACTGATGGGCAGCGGCGTCCGGATGCCGGCCACGACATCCTCGCCCTGGGCGTTGGGAAGGTACTCGCCGTAAAGCACCTTCTCGCCGGTGTTGGGGTCGCGGGTGAAGAGCACGCCGGTGCCCGAGTCGGGGCCCATGTTGCCGAAGACCATGGCCTGGACGTTGACGGCGGTGCCCAGATCGTCGGGGATGCGGTGGGCGCGGCGGTAGACCACCGCCCGCTCGTTGAGCCAGGACCGGAACACGGCGCCCACCGCCAGCAGCAACTGCTCGCGGGGGTCCAGGGGGAAGGGCCGGCCCGCTTCCCGGGCGGCCAGATCCAGGTACTCGGCCGTCAGCGCCTCCAGGTCCGCGGCATCCAGGTCCGTGTCGGCGGCGGCGCCCCGGGCGCGCTTCCGGGCCTCCAGGCGCTCCTCGAAGCGGGCCAGCGGCACCCCCAGCACCACGTCGGCGAACATCTGCACGAAGCGGCGGTAGCAGTCCCAGGCGAAGCGCGGGTCGCCGGTCTGGCGGGCCAATCCCTGGACCGTGCGGTCGTTGAGGCCCAGGTTGAGGATGGTGTCCATCATGCCGGGCATGGACACGGCGGCCCCGGACCGCACCGACACCAGCAGCGGGTTTTCCGGGTTTCCGAAGCCCTTGCCCGTGCGGGCCTCAAGGCGCGCCATGGCAGCGAAGACCTGGTCCTCCAGCCCCTCGGGGAAGCGCCCTCCCTGCGCCAGCGCCTGCCGGCAGGCCTCGGTGGTCACCGTGAAGCCCGGCGGCACCGGCAGGCCGGCCCGGGTCATCTCGGCCAGGTTGGCGCCCTTGCCCCCCAGCAGGTCCCGCATGCCGCCGTCGCCCTGGTCGAAGTCGTAGACGAACCGCGCCGCCGCGCCGCCTGCTCCCGCTCCCGCCGGCGCTCCCGCGCGCCCTCCCGCGCCGCCGGCGCCGTCAGTCGTAGCCAACGCCGAACGCCCCCTTGTTGAGGATCTGCATGACCTCGGCGGCCGTCTCTTCCACCGCCTTGTTGGTCACGTCGATGACGGGACAGCCGATGCGCCGGAACACCTGCTCGGCATAGGCCAACTCTTCCCGGATCCGCTCCGGATCGCCGTAGCGGCCGGCCGCCGCCGCCCCCAGCTTACGCAGGCGCTGCAAGCGGATCTGCTGCAGCTTTTCAGGCTGGATGGTGAGCCCCACCACGCGCCCCGGCGGCAGCCGGAACAGCGCCGCGGGCGGCTCCACCTCGGGCACCAGCGGCACGTTGGCCACCTTGAGGTTGCGGTTGGCCAGGTACATGCTGACCGGCGTCTTGGAGGTGCGCGAAACGCCGATCAGCACCACGTCGGCTTTGGACAGGTTGTGCAGATCCTTGCCGTCGTCACACCGTACGGTGAACTCGATGGCCTCGATGCGGGAGAAGTACTGCTCGTCCAGGCGGTGGATCAGGCCGGGCTCCAGGCGGGGCTCCATCTTCAGCATCCCGCGCAGGGCCTCCATCACCGGGCCCATGACGTCCACCGAGGGGATGCCGGCCGCCTCCGCCTCCCGGGCCAGCAGCCGCCGCAGGTCGGGGTGGATCAGCGTGTAGACGATCAGGCACGGGCGCCGGGCCCGGGCCACCACGTCGCGGACGGCGTCGGCGGTGTCGATGTAAGGCACCCGCCGCACCTCGGCCGCGGTGCCCTGGTTGAACTGGGTGATGGCCGCCCGTACCACCAGTTCGGCGGTCTCGCCCAGGGAGTCGGAAACCACGTACACGACGGGCCGTGCAGGCTGGCCGTCGGCCCCCGCCATCACCGGCTTCTCCCCCCGAGCCTGCCCGCTTGCTCGCGAGCCTGCGCGGTTCTGCCTGCCCGCTTCTCCACCGGAACCTGCCGGTCGCCCTCACACCGCCAGTCGCGACAGGTCCAGGGGCCGCCCCACCAGGTCGGCGACGCCGCGCAGCAGCGCCAACCGGTTGCGGCGGACCCCTTCATCCTCGGCCATCACCAGAACGTCGTCAAGGAACCGGTCCACGGGCGGCCGCAGCCGCGCCGCCACCCGGTAGAACTCGTCGTATTCGCCGGCCTCCAGCAGGGGCGCGGCCTCGCGGGCCACCGCTTCCAGGTCTTCGTGGAGCCGGCGTTCGGCGTCGTGCTCGAAGAGGCTGGGGTCGACTTCCCCGCCCTCGAAATTGCGCGACAGGTTGTATGCGCGCCGGAAGGCGGTGTACACGTCGTCGAAGTGGGCGCTGTCCAGCAGGCGCTGCCCGGCCGCGGCCCGGTCCCACACGTCGGGGACCACGTCGCTGCCGGCGGCCAGGACGGCGTCCACCAGGTCGGGCCGCACCCCGGCCTCCCGCAGCAAGCCTTCCAGCCGGCCCTGCAGGAAGGCGGCCAGGCGCCGCAGCACCCCTTCGCGGTCTTCGGCTCCCCGCCCTGCCGGCAGGTCGCCGTAACCGTCCAGGGCCTGGGACAGGGCCCGGGACAGGGAGATCCCGAGGCCGGCCTCCCGGCAGAGGTTGAGCAGGGCCAGGGCGTGCCGCCGCAGGCCGTAGGGGTCGTGGGACCCGGTGGGCTCCAGCCCGGCGGCGAAGGCGCCGGCCAGGGTGTCCAGGCGGTCGGCCGCGGCCAGCAGCCGCCCCGGGACGGTGACGGGCAGGGCCGCGCTGCCGGGCCTGGGCAGGTACTGCTCGGCCAGGGCCTGGGCCACCGGCTCGGGCTCACCGGAGTGGCGGGCGTACTCCCGGCCGGCGATGCCCTCCAGTTCCGGGAACTCGAAGACCAGATCGGTCACCTGGTCGGCCTTGGCCAGGTGGGCGGCCCGCAGGGCGTGGGCCCGGTCGTCGCCGGCGACGCCCAGCTGGCCGGCCAGCCACTCCACCAGGCGCTCCAGGCGGCGGGTCTTGTCCAGCAGGGAGCCCAGTCCCTCCAGGAAGGCCACGTTGGCCAGGCGCGGCACGTAGCCGGCCAGCGGCTGCCGGCGGTCCTCGTCGTAGAAGAACTTGGCGTCGGCCAGGCGCGCCCGCAGGACCTTCTCGTTGCCGGCGCGGACCACGTCCAGGCCCGTGTCGTCGCCGTTGCGCACCGCCACGAACAATGGCATGAGGCGCCCGTCGCCGCCCCGCACCGGGAAATAGCGCTGGTGGACCCGCATGGTGGTCATCAGCAGTTCTTCGGGCAGGTCCAGGTACTCGGGCGCGAAGGACCCGGTGAAGGCGGTGGGCCATTCCACCAGGTCGGTGACCTCTTCCAGGGTGCTCTCCTCGACCACGGCCTCGCCGCCCTGGGCGGCCGCCGCCTCCTGGACCAGTTCCAGCACGCGGCGGCGCCGCTGGTCGCGGTCGGCCAGGACGAAGGCGCGCCGCAGCACCTCGGGCAGGTCGGCGGCGTGGGGCACCGGGTGCGGTCCGGGCGCCAGGGTGCGGTGGCCCCGGGTCAGCCGGCCGGCCTCGACGCCGGCAAAGGATGCGGGCAGCACTTCGTCGTCCAGCAGGGCCAGGAGCCAACGGACGGGCCGGATGAAGCGCTGGCCCGGCCCCCAGCGCATGGCCCGGGGAAACTCGATGCGGCCGGGCAGGTCCGATAGGGCCGCCGGCAGCACCTGCCGGGCCGGGCGGCCGGGCTGGTGCCGCCGGGCGAAGACGTAGGGGCCCTGGGGGGTTTCCCGGATCTCCAGGTCCTGGACCGCCACGCCCTGGCTGCGGGCGAAGCCCTCGGCGGCGCGGGTGGGCCGGCCGTCCTGGTCGAAGGCCGCCGCCCGCGACGGGCCGCGGACCCACTCCACCAGGTCCTCCTGGACCTCGGCCACGTCGCCGGCCATCAGGATCAGGCGGCGGGGCGAGGCCAGCACCTGCACCCGACCCACCTTCAGCCGCAGTTCCTCGAACATGGCCCGGGCCGCCGCCTCCAGGCCCGCGGCGGCGGTGGGCACGAAGCGGGCGGGGATCTCCTCGCAGCCGATCTCGAAGGCCAGGCGGCTCATGCCTCATCCCCCCCGCCGGCGGCGGCACCGGCGTCAGGTTCGTGCCGGGCCGGGGTGCCGCGTGCCGCCGCGGCCGGTTCAAACCCCGCTTCCCGGGCGCCGGCCTCCTGCTCCAGGTAGAGCCGGGCCGCCCGCCGGGCCAGGCGGCCCACCCGGCGGATGTAGTCGGTGCGCTGGGTGATGCTGACGGCGCCCCGGGCCTCCAGCACGTTGAACAGGTGCGAGCACTTGAGGACGTAATCATAGGCGGCCCGCACCAGTCCCGCCTCCAGCACCCGCTCCGCCTCCCGCTCGCAGCGGCGGAAGAAGTCGGTAAGCATCTCCACGTCGGCGATCTCGAAACTGTACTTGGTGTGCTCGTACTCGGCCCGGCGGAAGACGTCGCCGTAGGTGACGCCGTCCACCCACTGGATGTCGAAGACGTTGGTCTTGCCCTGCAGGTGCGAGGCCAGGCGCTCCAGGCCGTAGGTCAGTTCCAGGGCGGGCGGGTCCAGGTCGATGCCGCCCATTTGCTGGAAGTAGGTGAACTGGGTGACCTCCTCGCCGTCCAGCCACACTTCCCAGCCCAGGCCCCAGGCGGCCAGGGTGGGCGCCTCCCAGTTGTCCTCGACGAAGCGGATGTCGTGGACGCGGTCGTCGATGCCCAGGGCCCGCAGGCTTTCCAGGTAGAGTTCCTGCGCGTCGGGCGGCACCGGCTTGAGGATCACCTGGTACTGCCAGTGCTGGTACAGGCGGTGGGGGTTCTCGCCGTAGCGGCCGTCGGCCGGCCGCCGGGAGGGCTCCACGTAAGCCACGTTCCACGGCTTGGGTCCCAGCACGCCGAAGAAGGTGGCCGGGTTCATGGTGCCGGCGCCGACCTCGATGTCGTAGGGCTGCCAGATCAGGCAGCCGTGGTCGGCCCAAAAGCGTTCCAGCCGCAGGATCACTTCCTGAAAGGTCACGGCGCGCCTGCCTCCTTCGAACCTGCTTGAAAACGAAAGTCCCTGGCCCATCGGCCAGGGACGGGGTCATCCCGCGGTTCCACCCTGGTTGGTCCCGGACCGCGCCGGCCCGTCTCGCGGTCACCCCGCGCCGCGCGGGTCGCCGCACCCGCGGGGTGGCGACCGGGCTCCGCCGGAACCCACCTCTTGGGACACCATGGCTCGGGAGCGCCTTCGCCGGGGGCGCCTGCCGGGCTCCCACCCAGACCCGACTCGCTGGGGAGACGCCGGGACCGGCTACTCCTCTCCGTCATCGCACGGGCATATGGGCAATGCAGTACAGCACCATTCTTCTAGCAGACCTCGCCCGGCGCTGTCAAACCCCGGGGCGGCGCGATGCCGGCCGCACCCGTTTTCCCAGGGAGCGTAAGTCTGGTTTCGGGCCCGTTACCCCGGTTGCGGGCCGAACCCGGCGCTTCAGTTCCGGTGTTGGCCCTACTTATGTAACCCAGACGGGGAATCCGGGTGTTATGTAGCCAAGCAGGACCGATATCAGCCCGGATCGGCCCCGGGGGTCCCCACGGCGCGAGAACAGGTCCGATTTTCGCCTCGAGGGCGGGGATTTTTCGCCTCGAGGGCGGGGGCAGGGTGAGTCCGGCGTCCCGTCAAATCCCGCACGCTCCGCCCGATGCCTTCTCTTAGAGAGAAAGCGAGCCTGCCCTCACGTGCCTGCACGCCGTAGGACCTGGGGGAGGTTGATGCGCGGGTGAAGTCCGCAGCCGTGCGGTTGGTCGTGGCCCTGGCCGTGGCGGCGCTGGGCGTCATCCCGGTACCAGGAGCCGCTGCCGGGGACACGGGCGTTCAGCCCGTCACCATCTACGTCAACCGGAAGATGATCGAACCCGAACTGCCGCCGGTGGTGAAGAACGGGCGCGTCCTGGTGCCCATGCGCGCCGTCTTCGAGGCCCTGGAGGCAGCCGTTTCGTGGGACCTCGAAACCCGGACCGCGACTGTGAAGCGCTGGGACGTGGAGATCAAGCTGACCATCGACGCCACCGTCGCGTACCGTAACGGCGCGCCGCTGCAGCTGGACGTTCCCGCCAGGTTGATCAACGACCGCACCTTCGTGCCGCTGCGGTTCGTCGCCGAGGCGCTGGGCGGGAAGGCGGACTGGGATGCGGCCACGCGGACCGTCTGGATCACGGGGCCGCGCAAGCCGGTCTCCTGGCGCGAGATCCCGGTGGACCAACTGCCGCAGGTGCTGCGCTATGCGTACCAGGAGGCCGTGTCGGGACGGTGGTCCAACCCCGACTGGGGCGACACCCTCTGGTCGCACTTCCAGGAGGGCGGCAAGACGTACGCCTTGTTCGTCTGGGCCAACCGCCCGACCACCGGCTACAGCGTCACGCTGGAGGACGTCTACGAAGACAAGGGCCAACTGGTCATCGAATTGACTTGCCTGCAGCCTGAGCCCGGCGCCGAGGTGGAGCGGAGGGTCACCCATCCCCATTTCGCGCTGGTGGTGGACAAGTTCTATATGGGGTCGAAATGGCTGACCCTGAACGAAGAGCCGGCCTGCTTCCACCCGTCCGAATGAAGCGTGCCGCCGCCGGAGACCCACCTCCGGCAGGCAATTGAGCAGCATGAGGCGGCAGGTCCCTCCCCGCGGGAGGGGCCTGCCGCTCTGCACGGATCGGTGCCTGCGGATCTCTACCGGACCTCGAGCCGGGGGTACGGCCAAGCGGCCTGGACCCTGATGCGGCGTCAGCCCTGGGCAGGCCCCGCGCCGGTCCCATCGCCGCCGGGCGCACCGGAACCGCCGCCGGCATCCCCGCCCGGCCCGTCATCCCGGCGCTCGACGATGATGCTGGCCTGGGTGACCATGGCCGCCACCACGCCCAGGGCCGCCAGGGTGGGCAGCACCAGGGCGCCGATGGCCCCCACCGCCACGGGGATCTCGAACAGGGTGCGGTCGCCGGTCTTGACCACCACCTTGCGGACCGTGGACTCGTGCAGCAGGTGGCGGACCTTCTCGACCAGCTCGCTGCCGCTGACCTGGAAGGTCTCGCGGCGGACCCGCTCGCTGGCCTCCAGGTTGATCAGGGCCTGGACCACGTCGCCGCCGGCGGCGTCCAGCGCCTCCTTGGCCTTCGCATAGGAAACGCCCATCCGCTCACGGATCAGGTCGATCTTCTCCAGTTCCGTCACTGCCATCCCCCCTGGCTGACTTCCGTTGCTGCCATCCACTGCGGCCTGCCGCCCGGGACTGCCCTCAGGACCCGGCCTGCTCCCGCAGCACGTCCAGGAACGCCCGCGACTGCGGGTAGCGTTCCAGGTGATAAGCCAGATAATCCCGCGTCAGCGCCGACAGCGCCGCCGCCGCGCCGGGGCTGAGCCGCAGCCCCAGGGCGGCCTTCAGCGGCGCCCGCAGCAAGCCCGTCACCGCCCCCGTCACCTCCGCCGGCAGCACCCGCACCATCCCGGCGCCGCGGGCATGGCGGTCGCAGACCACGCCGCCCTCGGCCAGCGACACGGCCACCTCGCCGGCGCTGTCGGCCACCGGCTCACCGCACGCGATGCAGCGGTCGAAGGTCGGGCGAAACCCCGTCAGGGCCAGCAGCTTCCACTGGAAAGAGAGCAGCAGCCGCTCGAGCCCGCCCAGCAGGGCCGCCGGGGACTCGGCGTGCACCTCCGGTTCCGCCTCCGCCAGGGCCCGCAGCGTGAACACCAGCAGCGCGTACAGCCGGGGCTGGGGATCGTTCTCCTGGGTGACGGCGTCCATCAACTCGCAGGCGTAAGAGGCGGCCGCCAGCCGCTCCAGGTGGGCCCGCAGCGGCGCGAAGCTCTCGACCACTTCGACCTGGCTGATGCCGTCCAGGTTCCGGCCCTGCCAGCACAGGTACACCGCCCGGGTGAAGGGCTGGATCCCCGCCGCCAGCCGGCTGCGGGGACGGCGGGCCCCCTTGGCCACCGCCCGGTGCTTGCCCCGGTCGGGCGTGTACATGATGACCAGGCGGTCGGCTTCTGCCAGGTCGTGGGTGCGCAGGACCACGCCCTCGCAGCGGTAAAGGGCCACGAGCCACCTCCAGGCATCCTGCCCTGCACCGGGAACCGCACCCCGGCCGGGCATCATCGCAGCCGGCATTTCCCCGTCACCGATCGCGCCATCGACCGGCGCCATCGACCGGCGCCATCGACCGGCGTCACCGATCGGGTCATCGACCGGCCGGCCCCGTGGTAGAATAATCAGGTCATGGCATCCATCCTGCAGGCCTTCCGGGATCCCCAGATCCTGCTGGCCGCCGTCACCGCCCTGGCCGTCTTCGCCACGGCCGCCTGCCTGGTCCAGGCCCTGTGGTCGGCGGCCGGCGCCGCGGTCCGCCGGCGGGACGCCCGCCAGGCCGCCAGGGCGGCGCTGCCCTGGCTGGCCGGCGCGGTCCTGTCGGCGGTGATTACCGAGATCCTCTGGGCCGACTACCTGGCGGTCTTCCGCCCGGGACCCGACCTGGCCGCCGTCCTGGCCGTCCGCTCGGCGGTGCTGAAACTGATCCTGGTCGGCCTGGCCAAGGCCGCCCTGGTGGCCGCCGCGGTGGTGCTGCTGTTTCCCGTCCTGCGCCTGGGCCGGCGCTGGGCGGCCAGCCCCCGCCTGGCCCGCCTCGAGGCCCTCTGGCGCCGGTGGGTGCCCAAGGCCGCGCCCTATCTGGTCTATTATGCACTGCTGGCGGTGGTCGTCTCGCTGGTCACCGACCGGCAGATCCTCTCCCGCCTGCCGGACGTGCCCGTAGACATGGTGGCCCGCAACCTGCAGGAAACCCTGACTCACCAGGTTCTCGAGATGCAGACCCTGATCCTCGGGCTGTTCGGGGGCTGAGGCGCGCAGGCCCGGGGTCCGCAGCCTGCGGCTGCCGGGCCGGGGCAGGGCCACGCACCCATCACGTGTCCACGTACCCGAACTCCTGGAGGCTGCCGGGCCGGTTGC
The DNA here is from genome assembly GCA_017577485.1 of Bacillota bacterium. GTDB lineage: Bacteria > Bacillota > Sulfobacillia > Thermaerobacterales > RSA17 > RSA17. The sequence continues at coordinate 14,327 of PKRI01000001.1, forward strand.
GCCAGTCGGGCTTCACCTTGACCCACAGTTCCAGGTAGAGGCGCATGCCCAGCAGGGCCTCCAGCTCCCGGCGGGCGCGGGTGCCCACCTCCTTGAGCACGCGGCCGCCCTGGCCGATCAGGATGCCCTTCTGGGAATCCCGCTCCACGTAGATCACGGCCCGGACGTAAGTGGGTTTGTCCTCCCCCCGGTCCCGCACCTCTTCCACCACCACGGCCACCGAGTGGGGGACCTCCTCGCGGGTCAGGTGCAGGATCTGTTCCCGCACGAACTCGGCGATGATCTGCCGCTCGGGCTGGTCGGTGATCATGTCCTCCGGGAAGTAGCGGGGACCCGGCGGCAGCAGGTCCACCACCACCTCCACCAGCCGCTCCACGTTGAAGCCCGTCAGCGCCGACACCGGCAGGGCCGCGTGGAACCGTCCCAGGGCCCCATATGCCTCCAGCAGTTCGTCCACCCGGTCGCCGGGCACCGCGTCCACCTTGTTGAGGACCAGCACCACCGGCGTTTCCAGCGGCGCCAGCAGGTCGGCCACGAAGCGGTCGCCGGCGCCCGGCGGGCCGGCCGAGGCGTCCACCACAAAGAGGACGGCCTCCACCTCGCTCAGCGCGTTCCGGGCCGTCCGCACCATCTGCTCCCCCAGCCGGTGGCGGGGCCGGTGGACCCCGGGGGTGTCCACCAGCACGATCTGGGCACCGGGGCGGTTGACCACGCCCAGGATGCGGGTGCGGGTGGTCTGGGGCTTGTCGGAGACGATGGCCAGCTTGCGGCCCACCAGGCGGTTCAGCAGGGTGGACTTGCCCACATTGGGCCGGCCCACGATGGCGGCGAACCCGCTGCGGAACTCACCGCCGGCTGCGGGGCCGCCGACTGCGGGGCCGCCAAGTGCCGGGCCGCCGGTCACGGGACCACCGGCCGCACCGCCGCTCATTGGAGAGGCTCGACCTCCGTCCCCGGCGGCACCACCAGGATCCACGTGGGGCCGGGCACCAGCGTCAGGGGGCTGCCGTCGGCCTCGGTGAACACCGTGGGCGACGGGCGGTCCACCTTGCGCCACCGGGCCTCCCGCATGGTGCCGGCCGACACCACGAGCGCCTGGCCGCTGCCCACCATGTCCACCTCCAGGCGCCCCTCGGTGTCGCCGCGGATGACCCGGGTACCCGCCAACTGGATGATCACGTTTCGCACCTGGAGCGGCTCGCCGCTCCCGCCGTCCACCTGCGGCTCATCGCCCACATAGCGTGTGTACAGGCCGGATTCCTCATCATAGACGAACCGCTCCGCGGTGGACCCGCCGCCGGGCCGGCGCACCGCCACCCCGGCGGCTTCCTCGCCCTGGGGCAGGTCGGCGGGCAGCGCGAACCGCCACAGGTCCGGCAGCGCGGGCTTCAGGGTCCAGCCGCGGTCGCGGATCTTTTCGTGGACCCGCTGGGAACTGGTGTACAGGTTGTGGGGCGGGCGCCGGTCGTCGCCCCGCCAGAACACGCCGCCCCCGGCGGCGCCGCGGATGTCGTCGATGTCCGGGATCGGCAGCCGGTCGATCTGCGCATAGTGCTGGGGACTGCCCCCCGCGTGGACGAAGGCGGCCTGCCACTCCAGGGCCAGGTCCAGGAAGTAGGGCCGGGAACTGCGCACCGGGCCGATCTGGTCGGCCTCGCCGGCCCAGAACAGGGCGGCGAAGCGGGTGACGCCCCCCTCCACCGGCAGCTCGTAGACCAGGTCGGCCTGGGGCAGCCCGTACTGGGGCCGCGCCCGCGGGTGGTTGTCGATGGACACCAGGAACGGCCGGCGTTCCAGCAGTTCGCTCTTGACCGGCAGGCCCGTCAGGGGATGCAGGGTCTCGCCGGGACCCGCCACCGGCAGCCTCGGCTCCTGGGGATCGGGCTCCTCCTCCCCCTGATCCGGCGGGGTGACGGCGGGAGGCGGCGGTTCCGGTTCGATGACGTGGGGCCGGCCGCAGGCCGCCAGCACCAGCGCGGCGGCCAGCAGCAGAACCATGACCACGACGGCGGGATGCCGCGACGCGTCGCCCGGCAACGTTCCATCTCCTCGCACTGGCACCCACGCACGGGGGCTCACCGCCGGATGCCCGTGAACACCAGGGCCAGCCCCACCGCCAGCATGGCGCCCACTTCCGCCAGGCGGCCGGGGGACGACCGGGCGATGAGGGCAGGCAGGTCCGGCAGGTATGGGCCGAACAGCAGCACGCCGACCACCACGGCCACCAGGCCGAACCAGAGCACCGCGCCCGCCGCCAGGTCCTTGGCCAGCCGCGCCAGCGGGTGCGGCCGGGTGGTCACCAGGTCCACGGCCCGCTCAATGGCCGTGTTCAGCCACTCGGCGCCGATGACCGCGCCCACGGTCAGCATCACCACGGCCAGGCGGACGGCGTCGAACCCGAGCCACCGGGCCAGGGCGATGACCATCACGCCGAACCCGGCGTGGATGCGCATGTTGCCCTGGGTCCGCCACACATACCGGAAGCCGTCCCAGGCGAAGCCCAGGGCTTCCCGGAAGTGCCTTCTCCGGTCCCGCACGAATACCTACCCTTCGTCGCGGGAAAGGCCGAGCCGGCCCAGGGCCGCTTCCGTCAGGGCCGACATGATCCGTTCGCCCTCGGCGTGGTCGTGGTCGAAGCCCAGCAGGTGCAGCAGGCCGTGCACCACCAGGAAGCCCAACTCCCGCTGGAAGCGGTGGCCGTAGCGTTCGGCGGCCCGCCGCGCCTCGGGCACGTTGACCACGATGTCGCCCAGCATCACCGGGGCGTCTTCGGGATACCCGTAGGGGACGCGGCCGTCCTTGAGGTCCTCGATCTCCACGGGGTCCAGCAGCGGGAACGACAGGACGTCAGTGGTGCGGTCGACGCCCCGGAACTCCCGGTTCAACTCGTGGACGCGCTCATCGCCGGTGAGCGTCACCGATACCTCCACCGGCGGCAGCGGCCACCCCAGGACCTCCAGGGCGCTGCGCACCACGGCCTTCACCAGAGCGGAGGCGTCGTCCCCGGCACCGGCCTCGTCCAGGATCTCCACCAGCGGGTCGCGGGACACGGTCAGCCCCCCGCCTCCACCGACGGCGGCGCTTTGGGGGCGGCCTGGGCACCCGGCGCGCCCGGGGCACCCGGGCTGCCAGCCGTGCCTGTGCCCGGCGGCGTGCCGCGGGCGGCGGCCCCGTCGCCGCCGGGCGCAGGCCGCCTGGCCGGCTGGGCCTGGGACCGCCGGGCCTTCTCCAGTTCCTTCTCCAGCGTCTCCGGGTACTCGATGCGGCTGTGGAAGATGCCGGTCAGGACCTGGGTGAAGGTCTCGGCGATCTTGTCCAGGTCGGCCAGGGTCAGGTCGCAGTTGTCCAGCTGCCCCCCGTTGAGCCGGTCGCGGATCACCTTGCGGACCGTGGCCTCGATGCGGCCCGGCGTCGGCCGTGTCATGGCCCGCACCGCCGCCTCGGCCCCGTCGGCCAGCATGCAGATGGCAGTCTCCTTGGACTGGGGGATGGGGCCGGGGTACCGGAAGTTCTCTTCCAGCACGCCCTGGCCGTGCTCGTCCTCCAGGGCCTTGTTGTAGAAGTACTCCACCGTGGTGGTGCCGTGGTGCTCGCGGATGAACTTGATAAGTTCCTCGGGCAGGCCGTACTCCCTGGCCAGTTCCACGCCGTCCCTGACGTGGGACGTGATGATCAGCGCGCTCAGGTTGGGTGCGATCTTCTCGTGGGGGTTGACCCCGCCGAACTGGTTCTCAATGAAGAAGTAGGGCCGCTTCATCTTGCCCACGTCGTGGTAGTAAGCGCCCACCCGGGCCAGCAGGGAGTCGGCCCCCACCTGTTCCGCCGCCGCCTCGCAGAGGTTGGCCACCATGATGGAGTGATGGTAGGTGCCCGGCGCTTCCAGCAGCAGGCGCCTGAGCAGCGGCTGATTGGGGTTGGCCAGTTCCAGCAGCCGCACCGGCGTGAGAATCCCGAAGGCCGTTTCCAGGAACGGCAGCGTGCCGATGGTGAGGACGGCCGACAGGAAGCCGCCCACCAGGGCCCAGATCACGTTGGTCCACAGGCCCACGTCGTAAAGCGGCGCGCCGGTGACGACCAGGGTCCAGATCACCAGGACCACGGCGCCGGTAAGACCCACGTAGAGCCCCGCCCGCATCAGGTCGGACCGCTGGCCCACCCGGGTGACGCTGAAGATGCCCACCAGGGCGCTGGCGGCGGTCACCAGCGACACCTGCAGGTCGGCGTCGGCCATCAGGCCGATCAGCCCCGCCAGCAGCACCGTCGCGAAGACGGCCACCCGGGCTTCCAGCAGGATGGCCAGCAGCATGCCGGCCGCCGCCAGGGGCATGCCGTAGCGTCCCCCGGGCACGCTGAGGGCGCCCTGGGCCACCAGGATGGTCACCAGGCAGATCAGCCCCAGCAGCACCACCCGGGAATCGACCCGCAGCAGGAGCCGGTTGAACATGTAAAGGTAGCCGCCCATGAGGCCCACCGACAGCGCCGCCAGCAGCACGGACCCGATGACGGCCGGCAGCGGTCCCTGCTCCCGCAGCACACCGGCGTCGCGCAGGCGCACCAGGTCGTCCTCGGTCACCGGCTGGCCCCGCTCCACCAGCAGTTGGCCCTTGCGGATGATCACCGGCTCCACGGCGGCCACGGCCTGCTGCCGCGCCGCCAGGGTGGCCTCCTGGTCGAAGAAGTGGTTGGGCTGCAGCCGGCTCTGGATCAGCAGGCTGACGAACTGCTCGTAGGGGCGGTCGAACTCGTAGGCCCGGACCAGGTCGGGGACCCGCCGGCGGGCCTGGTCCAGCTCGTCGGGGCGGATGCCCGCGTCCAGCAGCTCGCCGGCCGCCTCCAGGGCGCCGCCCCGGAGCATGTCCAGGGTCTGGCTGTCGGCCTCCAGGACCTGGAGAGCCGCATCGTCGGTCAGCGTGGCCAGGCCGAGGCGCTCCCGCAGCAGCGCCGCCCGCTCCTCAGGCGGCGTCGACGTCATCGAGCGGATGCGCCGCACCTCGACGAAGGCGGCTTCGATGTTGTCCAGGACGATCTGCGTGGACTGCTCGTCCTCGGTGTAGATGTCGGGGACCGACGCGGCCGCCTCGCGGCGCAGCCGGTCGGTGGTGGGCTGGTCTACGAACTCGAAGCTGGCCGGGATGTCCCGGGGCGCCGGGTCGCCCACGTCAAGGCTCAACTGGTCGGGCGCCAGGCCGGCGTAGAGCAGTCCCGCCAGGGCCGCGGTGACGAAGACCACCCACGCCCAGAGCCGCACCCGGGCCCAGCTCTCGCGGCGCCCGGAGGCGGCGGTGCGGAGCCTGTTCAGCCACTGGCCGGGGATCGTGCGCAAGCGCATCGGGACACCCTCAGGCGGGCCGTCAGTGGGCCTGACCGGCGGGGCTGGATTCGGCCGTGCCGGCGGCCTCGGCCCGCTGGGCTTCATAACGATCGTAGGCGCGGATGATCCGCTGCACCAGCGGGTGCCGCACCACGTCTTCCTCGGTCAGGTGCACGAAGGCGATGCCCTCCACGTCCTTCAGCACCTGCTGCACCTCCAGCAGGCCTGAATCGCGGCTGCGGGGCAGGTCCACCTGGGTCACGTCGCCGGTGACCACCATCCTGGAGTGGAAGCCCAACCGGGTCAGGAACATCTTCATCTGCTCGGGCGTGGTATTCTGGGCCTCGTCCAGGATGATGAAGGCGTCGTCCAGCGTGCGGCCCCGCATGTAGGCCAGGGGCGCCACCTCGATGACGCCGCGGCTCATGTAGCGTTCAAAGGTCTCGACGCCGAGGATGTCGTAGAGCGCGTCGTACAGCGGCCGCAGGTACGGGTTCACCTTCTCCTGCAGGTCGCCCGGCAGAAAGCCCAGTTTCTCGCCGGCCTCCACGGCGGGCCGGGTCAGGACGATGCGGTGCACCTGCCGGTCCTTCAGCGCCGCGATGGCCATGGCCATCGCCAGGTAAGTCTTGCCGGTTCCCGCCGGGCCGATGCCGAAGGTGACGCCGTGGCGGGCGATGGCCTCCACGTAGCGCTTCTGGCCCTCGGTCTTGGGGCGGATGGCCCGGCCCCGGGCGGTGATGACGATGACGTCGGCCGGCGCCGCGCCGGGCGCTTCCTCCTGGCCCTGGTCCCGGCGGGCCCTGCTGACCGCGGCCGCCAGGTCGCGCTCGGTGAGGACCTGGCCCTCGCGCACCAGAGAAAGCAGTTCCCGGAACAGCCCCTCCACGCGGCGGACCTCCTCGCGCCCGCCCTGGATCAAGACCTCATTGCCCCGGGCCACGATGCGGACGGGAAACGCGTCCTCGATGTGCCGCAGGTGGACGTCGCCGTGACCGAACAGCCGCAGCGCCTCATCGTTGCTGCGCAGCACGATCCGCTGGCTTGTCTCCACTTCGCCGACAAAAGACGTCACCGGCCGGACGCATCCCCCTTCATCGTGCCGGTCGCAATGGGCATGGTTCAGTCTATGGCAAGGACCGGGGGGCGCGCAATAGAGGGCGGGGACGGGCTGCGGCGGGGCCGGCGGCGGTGCCGGCGCCGCGGGAATGGGCGCCGGGCGCGGCGCCGGGCGGGGCGTCCTGCGGGGCCTCCGGCGCGGCGTCACCCGGGTCGGGCGGCGCCGGGTGGGGTTCGAAGCGGCCGATGTCTTCGATCACTTCGATGACCATGCGCATGGACACGTGGGACCCCTGCCGCCGGGGCGGACCGGCCTTGACCGACTGGATGCGGGCGTCCACGTCCAGCCTGCCCAGCAGCCGCGCCTCCAGGCGGCGGCGGGCTTCCTGCGCCGCCTGCTCCGGCGTCAGTTCCAGGGCCGTTTCTTCGATTTCATAAAAGGTGACGGTCACCAGGCGAAAGGCGGCGCCCTCACCCGCCCATGGCGGCAGCGGCCGCTCAACGCGGTGCGCTTCGTAGCGGGCGAAGGGCACCCGGCGCGGGCCGCCCACCACGATCTCGCGGCCGGCCAGGGCCAGGCGGCGCTGGCTGGCGAAGCGGCCCGTGCGCACCGCCAGGTGCTCCACCAGAGGCACCTCGATGTAGCCCTCGTACCAGGTGCGGGCCAGGACGCGGCCCCGGGCCGCCACGGGCCGCCGCGACAGCGCGGGCGGCTGCTCGCCCGGCGGCGGCATCTCCGCTGCCGGGGGCGGCGCCTCGATGAGGCCGCGGATCAGCACCTGACCGGGGACCACCGTCTCGCCGGGCGATACCGCCGCCTCCCCCTGCAGCACCAGCACGTCCTCGATGATCCCGGCCCGCTCCGCCACCAGATCGCCGGGGCCGGTGGGCGTTTCCTCGGGCGGCAGCACCTTTTCGGCCACGGTGATGATGACCCGGGTCCCTACGAACTCCAGACCCACCCAGGCCAGGGCCGGAACCCGCATGATCATGTCCCGGGCCACGGCGTCGCGGTCCAGCCCCGGGCGCCAGGCCCCCGGGCGGAGGCCGGCGGCGGCCGCCGCCTCCAGGATCTCGGCGTCGGTCAGCGTCTCGTTGCCCCGGACCTCAAAAAACCAGACAAAGGAGCCGAACACGTGCAGGGCCAGCAGCACGGCCGCCGCCGCCAGGATCATCGTGCGGCGCCGGCGCAGCCGCCGCCAGGTGAAGGGCAGGCCGCGGCGGTCCACCACCCGAAGCCGGCACCCGGCCCGCCGGGCCAGGTCCCGCAGCCGGATCAGGTCGGCGGCGGGCGCCCAGGCCAGCAAGCGGTCGCCCTGGTAGACCACGTCCCAGAGGGGCACGCCGGCATCGAGGGAGAGGTTCAGCAGGCGCTCGGGCATGTCGCCCCGCACCCGAACCCGCACCGCACCCAGCAGGTAAGCCCAGCGGCGCAAGGCGGCCGCCCCCCGTCAGCGCCGGAACTCGACGGCGGCAACGCGCCCGGTCACCATCAACTCCTCGGCGTCGACGCCGGCGATGACCAGGTCCTCGCCGCGGACCGTCAGGCGGCCGCCCTTCACGGCCACCACGACGCGCTCGGGCAGGTACTCCACCAGGCCGCGGTGGTTCTGGACCAGCACCTGCAGCCCGCCGATGATGCTGACCCGCGGCAGGTCCAGGACCACATCCCGGGGCAGGTCGAGGAATTCCGCCAGTTGCTTCCGCCAGGCGGGCCGGCGCGCCGGCACAGCCATTCCCCCTCCCGCCGGGACCGCGGGGCCCGGACGGCGACACCGTCGTTCATGGGTATGGGGAGGCCGCGGCGCATTATGTGGGACCGCCCGGCAGGCCGCAGGAAGCGGCATCCAGGACCACGAACGTCCTCCGGCGGGAGGGGTGGCGGTGACCTGGGGCGACTGGCTCCGCGGCACCGAGGTGATCCCTGCGCTGCGCCACGACCGGGACCTGGAGGCCGCGCTCAGGTCCCCGTCCCGCGTGCTGTTCCTGCTAAACGCCGATCTGCGCACCCTGCGGCCGGTGGTGGACCGCTGCCGCGCGGCGGGCAAGGCCGTGTTCGTCCACTACGACCTGGTGGCGGGCCTCAGCGCCGACCGCAGCGGGGTGGCCTTCCTGGCCGGCTACGCGCGCCCCGACGGGCTCATCAGCACCCGCAGCGCCGTGGCCCGCTTCAGCAAGGACAGCGGCGTCCAGACGGTGCTCCGGATCTTCGCCCTGGACAGCGCCGCCCTGGCCACCGCCCTGGAAGTCATCGAGCGCACCGCCCCCGACGCCGTGGAGGTGCTGCCGGCGGTGCTGCCGTCGTGGGTCTTCGCCGAGATCCGCCGGGTCCACCGGGGCCCGGTGATTGCCGGCGGCCTCGTCCGCAACCGGGACGACGTGCGGCGGGCCCTGGCGGCAGGCGCCAGCGCCGTGTCGGCCAGCAGCCCGGCCCTGTGGAGTTGACCCAGGGCGGTGGGCGGCGGGCAGGAATGAGCGGGCCGGTGGTGGAATAGCCCTGTAACGCACGCCCGCGGCGTGCGCTGGTCGCTGCGGCCAGGCCACAATCCAGTTTTGGGCCGGAGCCCTGGAGAAAGGCCCTGTGCGGAACGACGCCGTCGTTTCGTGCAGGGCTTTTTGTCTACGCAGCACGCAGGCATGGGGGTGAGGCCGGGGCAAGTGGACGGCAGCAGGGTGCCCCGGGCCGGCGGCGGCGGCCCCACCGCACCGGCCGGGCCGAGCCGACAGCCGTCTCCATTCGAGGGAGGGCCTGATCATGAGTCCCTTTATGGGCGAACTCATCGGAACCATGATCCTCATCCTGCTCGGCGACGGCGTGGTGGCCAACGTCCTGCTGGCGCGGTCCAAGGGCCAGAACGCCGGCTGGATCGTCATCACCACCGGGTGGGCCCTGGCGGTGGCCATGGGCGTGTACGCGGTGGGCGACATCAGCGGCGCCCACCTGAACCCGGCGGTGACCCTGGGCCTCGCCAGCATCGGCCAGTTCCCGTGGTCCGACGTGCCTGCATACCTGGTGGCGCAGATGCTGGGCGCCATCCTGGGCGCGGTGCTGGTGTACCTGGCCTACCTGCCCCACTGGGCCGTCACCGACGACCCCGCGCTGAAGCTGGCCGTATTCTCGACGGGACCGGCGGTGCGGAGCCCCGGCGCCAACCTGGTCACCGAGATCATCGGCACCGCCATGCTGCTGCTGGGCGTCCTGGCCATCGGCGCCAACCAGCTGGCCCAGGGCCTGAACCCGCTGCTGATCGGCTTCCTGGTCTGGAGCATCGGCCTCTCGCTGGGCGGGCCCACGGGCTATGCCATCAACCCGGCCCGCGACCTGGGCCCGCGCATCGCCCACGCCATCCTTCCCATCCCCGGCAAGGGCAGTTCCGACTGGGGCTACGCCTGGGTACCGGTGGTGGGCCCCATCATCGGCGGCGTGCTGGGTGCGGTGCTGTACAGCGGCCTGTTCTGACGGCGGGGCACGCGTCAGGGACGGTCTGCGCGATGCCGACGGGAGGTTGGTGACACATGGGTCGTTACGTGCTGGCGCTGGACCAGGGGACAACCAGTTCCCGGGCCATCCTGTTCGACCACGGCGGGCGCGTGGTGGCCGTCAAGAACCAGGAATTCCGGCAGATCTACCCGCGGCCGGGCTGGGTGGAGCATGACCCCTACGACATCTGGCACTCGCAGCTGCAGGTGGCCCGGGAAGTGATGCAGATGGCCGGCGTGGGTCCCGGCGACATCGCCGCCATCGGCATCACCAACCAGCGAGAGACCACGCTGGTGTGGGACCGGGCCACCGGCGATCCGCTCCACAACGCCATCGTCTGGCAGGACCGGCGGACGGCGGACCTCTGCGGCCGGATCAAGGACCAGGGCCAGGAGGCGCTGTTCCGGGAGAAGACCGGCCTGGTGGTGGATCCCTACTTCTCGGGGACCAAGATCGCCTGGCTGCTGGACAACGTGCCGGGCCTGCGCGCCCGGGCCGAGCGGGGCGAGGTGGCCTTCGGCACCGTGGACACCTGGCTGATCTGGAAGTTGACCGGAGGCCGGGTCCACGCCACCGACTACTCCAACGCCTCGCGAACGCTGATCTTCAACATCCACACCTGCGACTGGGACGACGAACTGTTGGGGATCCTGGGTATCCCCCGGGCCATGCTGCCCGAGGCCCGGCCCTCCAGCGGGGTCTACGGCGAGACCGACCCCGCGGTGCTGGACGGTGCCATCCCCATCGCCGGCGTGGCCGGCGACCAGCAGGCGGCCCTGTTCGGCCAGGCCTGCTTCAGCCCCGGCATGGCCAAGAACACTTACGGCACCGGCTGCTTCATGCTGATGAACACCGGGCGCCGGGCGGTCCCGTCGCAGAAGGGCCTGCTGACCACCATCGCCTGGGGCGTCGACGGCACGGTGGAGTACGCGCTGGAGGGCAGCATCTTCATCGCCGGCGCCGTGGTCCAGTGGCTGCGGGACGAGCTCAAGATCATCCAGCACGCCGCTGAAACCGAGCCGCTGGCCCGGTCGGTGAGCGACACCGGCGGCGTGTACCTGGTGCCCGCCTTCGTGGGGCTGGGAGCGCCCTACTGGGATCCCTACGCCCGCGGCACCATCGTGGGCATCACCCGGGGCACCGGGCGGGCCCACCTGGCCCGGGCCGCCCTGGAGTCCATCGCCTACCAGACCCGCGACGTGCTGGACGCCATGCAGGCCGACTCCGGCATCCGCCTGGAGGCGCTGCGGGTGGACGGCGGCGCGGTGGTGAACGACTTCCTGATGCAGTTCCAGGCCGACGTGCTGGGCGTGCCTGTGGACCGCCCGGTGGTCAACGAGACCACGGCCCTGGGCGCCGCCTACCTGGCCGGCCTGGCGGTGGGCTTCTGGGAGAGCCGGGAGCAGATCCAGCAGCTGTGGCAGCGGGATCGGCGTTTCGAGCCGCAAATGGACGAAGCGACCAGGCAGGCCCTCTACGGCGGCTGGCAGCGGGCCGTGGAGCGGTCGCGGAGCTGGGAACAGCCGGGTGCATGATGGAGGCGGCCGGGCCGCCCCGTTGACCGGCAGCGCGGGAGTCAGGGTGCCGGGGGCACGGCGGACCACGCCGGCCCCCGGCCCCATGAAGGAGGCAGCGGCATGCAGCGCCAGTCGTCGCTGGCTGCTCTGGCCGAAGAGGTTTTCGACCTGCTGATCATCGGCGGGGGCATCACCGGCTGTGGGGTGGCCCGGGAAGCCGCCCGTCGCGGCCTGCGCACGGCCCTGGTGGAAGCCGGCGACTTCGCCGGCGGCACCAGCAGCCGGTCCACCAAGCTGATCCACGGCGGCCTGCGCTACCTGAAGGAGTTCGATTTCCAGCTGGTGCGGGAGGCGGTCAGCGAGCGGCAGCGACTGGTGGCCGCCGCGCCCCACCTGGTCCGGCCCATATGGTTCGTGTTTCCGGTTTACCGGGGGGACCCCGACCCGCTGTGGAAACTGCGCATCGGCCTCTGGCTCTATGACCGCTATGCCGGCCCCACCCTGGGCGGCTACCGCCACCGGCCGCTGCCGCCGGCGCGGCTCCTGGAAGAGGAACCGCTGCTGCGGCGCCAGGACCTGGTGGGCGGCGCCATGTACACCGACTCGGTGACCGACGACGCCCGCCTGACGGTGACCGTGGCCCGGGCCGCAGCGGCCGCCGGGGCGGTGCTGGCCAACCACGCGGCGGTGGTGGGCTTCCTGCGGGACGGGTCCGGCCGCGTCACCGGCGCCCGGGTGGAGGACCGCCTGGCCCCAGGCACCGTCATCGAGGTCCGGGCCCGCAAGGTGCTCAATGCCACCGGTCCCTGGGGCGATCAGGTGCGGCGCCTGGACGAACCTGAAGCCTCCCGCCTGCTGCGGCTGACCAAGGGCATCCACCTGGCCTTCCCGCGCCAGCGCCTGCCGCTGCGCCACGCGGTGACCATGCGGGGCCCCGACGGGCGGATCATGTTCGCGGTGCCCCGGGGCGACTTCGCGTACGCCGGGACCACCGACACCGTGTACGAGGGCGATCCCGGCCGCCCGCTGGTGGAGCCCCAGGACGCCCGGTACGTCCTGGAGGCCGTCAACCGCAATTTTCCCGGCGCGGGCCTGGAGCCCGGCGACGTGATCAGCGCCTGGGCCGGGCTGCGCCCGCTGATCGACCCCGGCGACACCCGCAGCCCCGGCGCCATCTCCAGGGACTACAAGTTGTTCACCAGCCCGTCGGGCCTGGTCACCGTGGCAGGCGGCAAGCTGACGGCCTACCGGGCCATGGCCGAGAAGATCGTCGACGAGGTCTTTCCCGCCACCCGTGGGGCTCCGGTGGACGCCGAGCCGCTGCCCGGCGGGGACCGGCTGCCCTCGGCTGCGGAAATTGACCAGGCGGCCGCGGCCCACGGCCTGGACCGGCGGCAGGTGGAGGTGCTGGTGGGACGCTATGGCGGCGATTTTGGCAGCGTGCTGGAGGAACTGGAGCCTGGGGCCGCGCCGGCTCCCGCGGCGCCCCAGTCAGGGGATGCCGGCGTCCAGGACGCGCGGGTCCGCCGCATCCGGGCCGAGGCCCGCTGGGCGGTGCGGCGGGAAATGGCGCAGACCCTGGGGGACCTGCTGTGGCGCCGGGCTCCCGAAGGGCTGTGGAGTCACGACAACGGCCGCTCGGTGGCCGCGGCGGCCGCGGAAGTCATGGGCGACCTGCTGGGCTGGGACCAGCGCCGCCGGCAGGCCGAGATCGACGCGTACCTGCAGCAGGTGGAAACCATGCACGCCTGGAAGGCCGGCGTTTGACCCGGACCAGGCCGGCCCGGGTCAAACGCCGCGGCGCCAGCCCACCGGCCGCCAGGGCTGGTAGGCTCGGGGCGGTCCCAGGATCACCGACCACGCCACCGCGCGGGCCAGGGGACTGAGGGCCCAAGCCGCGGCCCCGCCAGCCGCGCTTGCGGGCGGGCGGTGCAAGCCCTGTTCGGGTTCCTCGCGGCCTGCCCCGGCACCAAGCGCCGCCACCAGCGGTCCCTCGCCTCCCGGCTCACCCTCGCTCCCGGCCGGCAGCAGCGCGGCTGCTTCAGGCACAGCAGAAGGCACGGCAGAGGGTACGGCGCGCGGCGCGGCGGGACCCGCGGCGGGCGTCTCCCCCACCGGCCGGCGCCGGCGCACGCGGGGCCTGGGCACCCCGGGCTTCGGACGGGGCGGGCCGTCCACGGGCCGTCCCGCATCCTCCTCGTCGTCCAGGCGGAACAACTCATCGAAGGGCCAGCCCAGTTCGGGGAAGGGCAGGCCCGTGGGCCGGGGAACCCGCGGTCCGGCCTCGACCCGGCGGGCAGGCCGGGCAGGCCGGCGCTCCCGCTCCTGGCCCTCGCCGGCAGCACCGGCACCCGTCTCGCCGGCGCCCGTCCCGTCGGCAGCCACCGGGGGCCGGGGGTGTTCCACCTCGGCGCGGCGAGGCGGGCCGACCCGGCGGGTGCCGCCGCCGGCCTGGCTGAGCGCCCGCCCCAGCGCGCCCAGCACCACCACCAGCAGCCAGAGGATTTCAAACCTGTCCACGATGTGATCAGCCCTCGACCGGCCTCAGCCCCGGCCGCCGCCGGCGGGATCCTCGGGATGCGGCGGCTTCGCGGGACCCTCGCCGCCGATCTGGCGCCGCATGGCCGTGTCGGCCTCGATGTTCCGCAGCATGTACCAGTCCATGACGCCGATGCGGCCCGCCCGCAGCGCCTCGGCCACGGCGATGGGGATCTGGGCCTCGGCCTCCACCACCTTGGCCCGCATCTCCTGGACCCGGGCCCGCATCTCCTGCTCCTGGGCGATGGCCATGGCGCGCCGTTCCTCGGCTTTGGCCTGGGCGATGCGCTTATCGGCCTCGGCCCGGTCGCTCTGCAGCACGGCACCGATGTTGCGGCCCACGTCCACGTCGGCGATGTCGATGGACAGGATCTCGAAGGCCGTCCCCGAGTCCAGGCCCTTGGCCAGTACCGTGGCCGAGATCCGGTCGGGGTTCTCCAGCACTTCCTTATGGTCTTCCGCCGAGCCCACGGTGGTGACGATGCCCTCGCCCACCCGGGCGATGATGGTCTCCTCACCGGCGCCGCCCACCAGGCGGTCGATGTTGGCCCGCACGGTCACCCGGGCCTTGGCCTTCACCTCGATGCCGTCCTTGGCCACGCCGGCGATGACCGGGGTCTCGATGACCTTGGGGTTGACGCTCATCTGCACCGCCTCGAGCACGTCGCGGCCGGCCAGGTCGATGGCCGCCGCCCGCTCGAAGGACAACTCGATGCCCGCCCGCTCGGCGGCGATCAGGGCGTCCACCACCCTGTCCACGTTGCCGCCGGCCAGGTAGTGGGCCTCCAGCCGGTCGATGCTGAGGTTCAGCCCGGCCTTGGTGGCCTTGATCATGGGGTTGATCACCCGTGCCGGGGGCACCCGGCGCAGGCGCATGCCGATCAGGGTCAGCAGGCCCACGCGGACCCCGGCGGCCAGCGCCGAGATCCACAGGCCCACCGGCACGAAGCTGAACAGGATCAGGACCAGGACGATGATCAGGGCCAGCAGGAGCAGCCCCGCCACCGTGAAGTCAGGCACGATCCACCCTCACTCCTCTCCTCCGGCCGGTGAATCGCCGATCTCGGTCACCACGATGCGCATGCCCTCCACGGCCACCACCCGAACCGGCCGGCCCGCCTCGACGAAGGAGCCTTCGGTCACCACGTCCCAGCGGCGGCCGTCGATCTCGGCGCTGCCCGCCGGCCGCAGGGGCGTCAGGGCCCGGCCGGTGCGGCCCACCAGTTCCCGCGGGTAGGACGACGCCACGAAGCCTTTCTCTCCGGTGAGACGCTCACCCAGGGCCAGGCGGTTCCACAGCCCCCTGGCCCCGGCGAACCGGACCAGCACCACCGCCAGCACAAGGCTGGCGCCCAGGGCCGCCAGCAGGGAGCGCACGGCGTCGGCGGCCGACGGCGCCGTCAGGAAGACGCTCAGGAGCACGGCGCCGATGCCGGCGGCGCCGAAGATGCCGAACCCCGGCATGAAGATTTCCACCGACAGCAGCACGATGCCCACCAGGAAGAGCACGACCACTTCCCAGCCGGTGAACCCGGCCAGCATGTGGCCGCCGAAATAGAGGGCGAGGGCGAGGATGCCCACGATGCCCGGCACGCCGAAGCCGGGCAGGAAGAACTCGGCCACCAGGCCCATGAAGCCCAGGGACAGCAGCACCGCCGCCGCCAGCGGCGAGGTGACGAAGCGGGCGAAGCGCTCGGCGGGCCGGATCTCCACGTCCACCACCCGGGCGCCCTCCGCTCCGAGGCTGGCCAGCAGCGCCCGGCGGTCCGCCGCGATGCCGTCGATGAAACCGATCTCCGCGGCCTGCTCGGCGGTCAGCGTCAGGATCCGGCCGGCCTCCTTCAGTCCCTCGATCACCACCGAAGCATCCACCATGGCGGCCGCCACCTGGGGATCGCGGCCGCGGCGCCGGGCGGCGGCCTCAAACTCGGCCCGCACCGCGGAAATCGTCTTCTCGTCTGCAGGTCGGGGTTCAGCGGCGCCGATGGTGGACCCCGGGGCCATGTACAGGTGTTCCGCCGACAGGGCGATGAGGGCGCCGGCGCTGACGGCCCAGTGCTCCACGTAGACGGCGGTACGCAGCGGCGACCCGACGATGACCCGGCGGATGTCCAGGGCCGAGTCCAGGCGCCCGCCGGGCGTGTCCAGGACGAACACGATCAACCCTGCACCCGCCGCCTCCGCCTCGCCGACGGCGCGCTGGATGTAGCGGGCCAGGCCGTGCTCCACGGTGCCTTCCACCCGCACCACGTAGACCAGATCCACCGGCTCCGGGGGCGCGTCGTCCTGCCCCTGGGCGCGCACCGGCCCTGCGCCCGGAAAAAGCAGCGACAGCAGCGGCAGCGCCAGCGCCGCCGCCAGGACCACCGCCGTCCACCACCGCCGCCGGGACCGGCGTTCAGTGCCCCCCGTCACCCTGCACCCCCGCGCCCGACAACGCTCCGGAGTGGGACGCCGCCTCCTGCCGGACGATCCGGGTCAGAAGGACCTTCAGGATCGGCGGCGCGACGATGGTGGTGATGACCGACATGGCGACGACCACCGAGTAAAGGTCCTGGCTGATGACGCCCAGGCTGAGGCCCATCAGGGCCACGATGATGCCCACCTCGCCCCGGGGCATCATGCCCACGCCGATCAACGACGACGACAGCCAGCCCGAACGGAAGGCCACCAGCCACCCGGCCGCGACCTTGGTGATCATGGCCAGGACCAGCACAGCCAGGGTCAGCCACAGGGTCTGGGCGTTCATGAAGGCGTCCAGCTCCACCTTCATCCCTACGCTAACGAAAAAGAACGGGACCAGAAACTCGGCCACCGGCTGGACCTGGTGGTCCAGGGCATGCTGGCGCTGGCCCAGTTCCAGGATAAGGCCGGCGAAGAAGGCGCCGACGATGGCCGCCAGGCCGATCTGGGCCGCCAGCGTGGCCAGGCCCAGCATCAGCACCACGGCCACGAAGAAGACGGTGTAGCCCTGGGCCGGATCAGGCAGCCGGCCGTTGATCCGCAACATCAGCGGCCGGCCCACCAGCAGCACCCCCGCCACGAAAGCCACCGTCAGGCCGATGATGGTGCCCAGGCTGGCCCATGACACCGAGCCGGTGGTGGCGATGCCGGCCACCATGGCCAGCACCAGCAGGCCCAGGACGTCGTCGATGACCGCCGCTCCCAGGATCGTGCGGGACTCGCGGCGCTGGAGCTGGCCCAGGTCGGCCAGCACCCGGGCGGTGATGCCGACGCTGGTGGCCACCATGGCCGACCCCATGAACAGCGCCGTGGGCAGGTCGGCGTCCAGGGCGTAGATCACCAGGCCGGAGCCCGCCACGAAGGGCAGCACCACCCCGACCACGGCCACGCCCAGGGCCAGCAGGCCCACCTCCATCATCTCCCGGACGTTGACCTCGAGCCCCACCCGGAACAGCAGGACGATGACCGCCAGTTCGGCCAGGAGGTCGGTGAACTCGGTGGGATGCACCCAGTTCAGCACCGAGGGGCCGATGAGGACGCCGGCCAGGATCTCACCCACCACCGCGGGCTGGTTGAGCCGTTCCGCCAGGTAGCCCATGACCTTGGCCGCCGCGAACATCAGGAACAGCCCTGCAAGAACTTCCGTCGTTTCGTGCACCGGGGACCTCCTTCGTCAGGAAGGCGACTGCAGGCGCGCCAGTTCCTCGCGGACGATGCGGCTGACCACGCTGCCGTCGGCCCGTCCCTTGACCCGCGGCATCAGCAGCCCCATGACACGGCCCATGTCCTGGGGGCCTTTGGCCCCCGCCTCGGCCGCGGCCTGCCGGGCCAGTTCGGCAATTTCGGCCTCCGACAGCGGCTCCGGCAGGTAGCCCTGGACCACCTGGATCTCCTGCTCCAGTTGGGCCACCTGCTCCGCACGGCCCGCCCGGCGATATTCATCGAGGGCTTCCCGCCGCAGTTTCAGTTCCCGGGCCAGGACCTCGATGATCCCCTGCTCGTCCAGCCGGCGGCCGGCGGCGATGTCGGCGTTCTGGACCGCCGCCCGCAGCATGCGGATGGTGGCCAGGCGCACACGGTCCCCAGCCCGGAGCGCTTCCTTCATATCCTGCTCCAGGCGACTGCGCAGGTCCACTGCTGCTCACCCCCCAACGGCGTCCCGCTCGGCGGCCGCCCCTCCCATGCGGGCGGGGCCGGGCACCGGTGGGGCGCCGCGAACCATGTCGGCCGTGGGCACGGCTTGGCCCGGGGTCCTAGCCCGGGGGCCAGGAGAAGTCGCGCCCGCCGAGGACGTGATAGTGCAGGTGGAACACCGTCTGGTTGGCGCGGACGCCGTTGTTGACCACCACCCGGAACCCGTCCTCGGCGATCCCCTCCTGGCGGGCGATCTCGCCGATCACCAGTTGGATGCGGCCGGCCACTTCCTGATCGCACTCCTTGAGGTCGGCCAGGCGGGCCACATGCTTCTTGGGGATGACCAGGATGTGGACCGGCGCCTGGGGGTTGATGTCGCGGAAGGCCAGCACCAGGTCGTCCTCGTAGACCTTATCGCTGGGGATCTCGCCGTCCCGGATCCGGCAGAAGATGCAGTCACTCACCGGCACCACCTCCTTCCGCCGCGGCGTCGGGATCGTAGGACGTGACCAGCGCCTGCTTCTCCTGCCAGCGCTGGATGGCCAGCTGGATCAGGCGGTCGATCAGTTCGGCGTACGGCAGCCCGCTGGCTTCCCAAAGTTTCGGGTACATGCTGATGGGGGTAAAGCCGGGGATGGTATTGACCTCGTTGACGAACACCTGCCCGGTGGTCCGGCTCAGCAGGAAATCCACCCGGGCCATGCCCTCGGCGTCTACCGCCCGGTACGCCGCCAGCGCCAGGCGGCGGATCTCCTCGGCCTGCTCCCCGGTCAGCGGCGCGGGGATCAGCAGCTGGGAGGCGTCGTCCAGGTACTTGGCCCGGTAGTCGTAGAATTCCCTGGACGGAACCACCTCGCCGGGCACCGAGGCCTGGGGGTCCTCGTTGCCCAGCACACTGACCTCGATCTCCCGCGCCTCGGGCACGGCCTTTTCCACGATGACCTTGCGGTCGTAGCGGAACGCGTCGTCGAGCCCGGCCTGCAGGGCCGCCCGGTCGCGGCACTTGTGGACGCCGACGCTGGATCCCAGGTTGGCCGGCTTGACGAACACCGGCCAGCCGAAGGCCTCTTCGATCTCGTCCAGCACCGCCTCGGGTTCCCGGCGCCAGCGGTGGACGCGGTAGCCCCGGTACGGGGTCACCGGCAGGCCGTGCCGGGTGAACAGGTCCTTCATGACCACCTTGTCCATGGACACCGCCGACGACAGCACACCCGGCCCCACGTAGGGCACGTTGGCCAGTTCCAGCAGGCCCTGGATGGTCCCGTCCTCGCCGTAGGTACCGTGCAGGACCGGGAAGACCACGTCGATCTCCCGCAGCACCGCCGGCGCGCTGGGCTGCGTCCCTGCCGGGGTGCCCGCCGGCGCCGGCGCCTCGGTCCCACCCGCCCCCGGCGGCAGCGGGATCAGGCCCCGCACCTGCGGGTCCGCCAGCAGCCCCACCCGCCAGCCGCGGGACGGGTCGATGCCCTCCTTGAGGAACCCGGCGGCGTCCTCAGGCAGCAGCCAGGCGCCCTCCCGGGTGATGGCGACGGGCACCACCTCGTAGCGCTCCGGGTCCATGGCCGCCATCACCGAGGCCGCCGACATCAGGGACACCTCGTGCTCACCGGACCGGCCGCCGAAGATGACGGCCACCCTCAGCCTGCGCCTGTCCATGAGGCCACCCCCAGGTTGGTCCGCTCAACGGGACACGAACGGGTTCCCGTCGATCCAGAAACGCCAGGGCTTCTCCGCCCAAGGGCCGGCGTAGTCCACGTTGATGCGGGGACCGGCGGCCACCCGATCCTCCGGGGCCGGGCCGAACCCCCGGCGCACCGTCAGGGGACCGTGGGTCAGCGGCAGCCCGTTCTGGCGGCGGTCGATGCCCAGCGCCCGGCACAGCCGGGCGGGCCCAGCGGTCAGGCCGCGCAGGGCCGCCGGCGGCCGCCCGGGCGGCGGCTCCCAGGGGGGCGACCCCGCCCGGGCTTCCAGCCAGGCCTCATCGTCCGCCGTCAGGTGCAGCCCGCGCCGCCGCGCCATCAGGGGGGCGCCCACGCGGGGCTCCAGGGCCCGCACCAGCACGGCCTCGGGTTCGTCGCGCCCGGCCGCCACCACGTTGAAGCAGAAATGCATGCCGTAAATCTGGTATACGTAGGCGCACCCGCCCGGATGGTACATTACTTCCGTCCGGGCCGTGCGCCGGCCCCCATAGGAGTGGGCGGCCCGGTCCAGGGGCCCGCAGTAGGCCTCCACCTCGACGATGATGCCGGAGGCCGGCCCCTCGGGGGTCCAGTGGACCAGTTCCCTTCCCAGCAGCGCCCGGGCCACCACCAGCGACGGGCGCCGGAAAAACTCCTCCGGGAGCGCCCCGCCGCCGCCGCCTCCGGGCGGCGCCGTCGTCGACACCGGCGTCGTCCGCGGCACCGTCACCGCCCCACCTCCAGCACCGTGTTTCGCGGCCGGGCCGCGGTTTCCCGCCGCTCACCTTCGGGTTCGGCGGCCTTTATACTGGGGATGTGCAGCGGAAGGGAGGTGGATGCCGTGGTCACCGCAGCCGGGCTGCGCGAACTGCTGGAAGCAGGTCGCTACCAGGACATCAAGGCGGCCTTCGAGAACGTCCCCGCCGCCGACGCCGCCCGCATGCTCCTGGAACTGCCCGAACGGCAGCGGGCCCTGGTGTTCCGCCTCCTGGACAAGGACATCGCCCTGCTGGCCTTCGAGCAGCTGGAGCCCGCCGACCAGCAGGAACTGCTGGAGGCCCTCCAGGACCACGAGGTCCTGCACCTGCTGGAGGGCATGTCGGCCGACGACCGCGCCCGCCTGCTGGACGAGATGCCGGCCAAGGTGGCAACCCGGCTGCTGGCGCGGCTGACGCCGGAGAACCGGGAAGCCACGGCCCTGCTGCTGGGTTACGCCCCCGAAACCGCCGGCCGCATCATGACCCCGGACTACATCAGCCTCCGGGCCTCCATGACGGCCCGGGAGGCCCTGGAGAAGATCCGCCGCGCCGGCGTCGACAGCGAGACCATCTACTATCTCTACGTCACCGACGAGGCCCGCCGCCTGCAGGGAGTGCTGTCCCTGCGCCAGCTGGTGCTGGCCGACCCCGACGCCGTGGTGGGCGACCTGGCCGAGCGCAACGTGATCCACGTCCACACCGACACCGACCAGGAGCAGGCGGCTCGCCTGATCGAGATGCACGACCTGCTGGCCATCCCGGTGGTGGATTCGGAGAACCGCCTGGTGGGCATCGTCACCGTCGACGATGCCGTGGACGTGCTGGACCGCGAGACCACCGAGGACTTCGCCCGGCTGGCGGCCATGTCGCCGGCGGAGACCGGCGACCAGTACTTCCGGCTTTCTTTCCTGGGACGGCTGGTGCGGCGCCTGCCGTGGCTGGTGGTGCTGCTGGTGGCCCAGGTCCTCTCGGGCGGCCTGATCAGCCTCTACGAGCAGACCCTGGCCGACGTCATCGCGCTGGCCGTCTTCATCCCCATGATCATGGCCACGTCGGGCAACACCGGCGCCCAGTCGGTGACGCTGGCGGTCCGCGGCCTGGCCACCGGCGAGGTGGAGCCGCGCCACTTCTGGCGGGTCTTCGCCCAGGAGATCGCCACCGGTTTCGGCCTGGGCCTGGTGCTGGGCGCCGTGGCCTCCCTGGTGGCGCTGCTGATCACCGGGGATCCCCGGCTGGGCATGGCGGTGGCCGCCGCCATCTGGGGCAACGTCATCGTGGTGGGCGGCATCGGCACCCTGCTGCCCTTCATCCTGCGGGCCGCCCGCGTGGACCCCGCCGTGGCCTCGGCACCCCTGATCACCACGCTGGGCGACGCCGTGTCGCTGCTGATCTACTTCAACGCGGCCCGGATCCTCTACGGCCTCTAACCGGCGCCGCGCCGCTCAGTCGCCCGACACCAGCAGCGTCATCCGCCAGCCGTCGTCGCCCTCCTGGAACATGGCCCGCCACCCGGCCGGGCTCCACAGGAAGCGGTCGGCCACGTAGCCGATCTCGCCGGACGGCAGCTGCACCTGCACCCAGCAGTAGGTGCGCCCGCTCAATTCCACCGTGGGCAGTTCCCGCTCGGACCGGATCACCCGCACCACCAGGTGGGACGCCTGGTCCAGGATCCGGGCTTCGGTGGACGGCTCGGCCCGGATGTTGACGCCGGCGCCGGTGACCACCGCGTGGCCGAAGGCATCCAGCGGGCCGCTGTACA
This sequence comes from Bacillota bacterium, assembly GCA_017577485.1. Lineage (GTDB taxonomy): Bacteria > Bacillota > Sulfobacillia > Thermaerobacterales > RSA17 > RSA17. The sequence goes on from PKRI01000001.1 coordinate 36,527, forward strand.
GGGCGTACACGTACGGCGCCGTGAAGACCCTCGGACCGTCGGACCCGCCGGTCATGATGCCGCCCAGGTTGAGGATGTCGGTCAGGATCTCCCAGATCAGCGAGTTCTCGGGGTCCCGGTCCAGGCCCCACTGGCGCCGGAAGGACTCCAGGCCGCCGTCTTCACCGAAGCCGGTCCGGATGTCGGGAGCGACGGCGGCTTCCAGGGCCTCCACGTCGCGGCGGGCCAGGGCCTCCAGCAGCGAGCGCCGGAACCCGGCAAAGGACGCATCCTGGCTGCCTTCGTCCACCGGCTCCAGCGTCACTTCCTCGAAGGGACCGGGGCTGGGTTCCAGGCCGCCGGCCCACATGGCGCAGCGCCCGGGCAGGACCACCGCCCCGCCGTCGCCACCGGCACCGTCCCCGCTGCCGGTCTCGCCGTCTCCCGTCGACGGGGTGCCGGCCCCGGGGGCCGCGCCGCCGCCTTCACCGGTTTCTCCCTGGCCGGGGGCCGCGTCGCCGCCGGTGGACACCACCGGGTCGCGGCGACCGCCGCCGGGTTCGTCGCCCGTCTCCTCGCCCACCGGGATCTCCGCCGGGCGCGTGATGGGCCGCCCGGCCAGCCAGTCCCAAAAGCTGAAGCTACAGCCGGTCAGCAGCAGCGAGAGGATCGTCAGCAGCGCGATGGCCTGGGCCTGGCGCAGCCGCCGTCGCTTCGCGTTCATCGCAGATCACCACCAGCTTGGACCCCGCGGGACGGGCCAGGGTTCCCCGGATCACGTCCCCCACCACGGCGCAGGCCGTGGCGTCGCCCCCGGCGCCGGGGCCGGAGAGGAACAGGCGTCCCAGGGGACGGGCCTGAATGCAGAGGCCGTTGTCGGGCCCTTCCAGCCCGGCCAGCGGGTGGCCCGCCGGCAGCACCTGGGGCCCCACCCGCAGCCGCGGCTCCCCGCCGGCCGGTGCCTCCAGCGACACCACCAGCCGCAGGTGCCCGCCGGCGTCGCGGGCGGCGGCCACGTCGGCCGGGGTGACGTCCTCGATGCCCCGGCACTGGACGTCGGCGGGCCGCCGGCCCCAGGCCAGCAGGCTCAGCACCGTGCCCTTGCGCGCCGCATCCCGGCCGCTGATGTCGTCGGTGGGGTCCATCTCGGCATAGCCCAGCGCCTGGGCCTCCTTCAGGACTTCCGCCAACGACGCCCGGGTCCTCTCCATCCGGTGGAGGATGAAATTGCAAGTGCCGTTGAGGACGGCGTCGATACGCTCCACCTGGGCCGCCGCCAGCACCTGCTCGAAGGCGGCCAGGCAGGGCACGGCGGCCGCCACGGCGCCCTCGATGCCCAGGCGCTGGCCGGCCTCGGCCGCCGCCTCCTGCAGCTGCTCCCAGCGCTCGGCCAGCAGGGCCTTGTTGGCGGTGACCACCCGCTTGCCGGCCCGCAGGGCCCGCAGCACGTAGGTGCCGGCGGGTTCGACGCCGCCCATCGCCTCGACGACCACGTCGATGTCGCCGGCCTCGACGATCTCGGCCGGGTCCACGGTGAGCCGCCCGGCGGCGTCCACCGGCCGGGGCTTGGCCGGGTCCCGGACCAGGGCCCGCCGCCAGGAGATGTCCAGACCGTACTGCCGCCGCCACCGGTGGCGCTGGGCGTCGATGAGCCGGGCCGCAGCCCCGCCCACGACGCCCAGGCCCAGCAGCCCCACCCGGATCCGGGTCACCCCAGCGCCTCCCGGATCACGTCGCCGGCCTGCTCGATGTCCAGCAGGAAGGCGTCGTGGCCGTGGGGGCTGGTGATCTCCCGGTAGACGGCGTCCACGTCCCGGGCCCGCAGCTGGGCGTGGAGGTCGCGCACCTCTTCGGCGGGGTAGAGCAGGTCGGTGTCGATGCCGACCACCGTGAACCGCACCCCCGCCCGCCGGACCCGCTCCCAGGCCCCGTCGCCGTGGACGCCCAGGTCGAACAGGTCCATGGCCCGGGTCAGGTACAGGTATGCGTTGGCATCGAACCGCCGCACCAGTTTCTCGCCCTGATAGTGCAGGTAACTTTCGATCTCGAACTGCAGGCGGAAGGGGTGCCCTTCAGGCAGCCGGGTGGCGTAGTCGCCGGCCCGGCGGGCCACGGGGTCCTCACCGGGCGCCGGGCGCGCGCGGCCGAAGCGCCGGGCGAAGTCCTCCCAACTGCGGTACGAGATCATGGCCAGCATGCGGGCCACCGCCAACCCCCGGGCGGGGCCCCGGCCGTTGTACAGGCCGCCGGCCCAGTCGGGGTCGGTCATGATGGCGTGGCGGCCGATCTCGTTCCAGGCGATGGCCTGAGGGGAACTGGCCCAGGGAGCGCCCATGGCCACCACGCGCTCCACCAGGTCGGGGGCGGCGACGCCCCACTCCAGGGCCTGCATGCCGCCCAGGGACCCGCCCACCACCAGGGCCAGGCGCCGCACCCCCAGCGCCTCCAGCAGGCGCCGCTGGACCCGCACCATGTCGCCCACCGTCACCAGCGGGAAGCGCAGGCCGTAGGGGCGGCCGTCCTCGGGATGGGGCGAGGCGGCGCCCGTGGAGCCGGCGCAGCCGCCCAGGACGTTGCTGCAGACCACGAACCAGCGGTCGGTGTCCAGGTAGCGGCCGGGCCCGATCATCCCCTCCCACCACCCGGGGCGGTCACCCGGATGGTGGGAGGCCGGATGGGAATCGCCGGTCAGGGCGTGACACACCAGGACCGCATTGTCACCGGCGGCGTTGAGCCGGCCGTAGGTTTCGTAGGCGACGTCCACATACTCCAGCACGCCGCCCAGTTCCAGCCGCCAGGGGCCCGGCAGCCGCATGAACCGGCGGGTGTCCCCGGGGGCCGTCGCCCGGGCAATCCCCGCCGTCCCCGCGGCGCCCGCGGCGCCCGCGGCGCTGCCGGCGGCGTGCCGCTGCTGATGTACCGCCGTCATGACGCCGCCGCACGCAGGGCCTGGTCCAGGTCGGCCTTGAGGTCTTCGATGTCTTCGATGCCCACCGAGAGCCGCACCAGGTCGTCGGTGACGCCGGCGGCCAGCCGCTGCTCCGGCGTCAACTGCTGGTGGGTGGTGGTGGCCGGATGGATGATCAGCGACTTGGCGTCGCCCACGTTGGCCAGGTGCGACCAGAGCTTCACCCGGTCGATGAGCCGCCGCCCCGCCTCGGCGCCGCCGCGGATGCCGAAGACGATCACGGCGCCGGCGCCCTTGGGCAGGTACTTCTGCGCCAGGTTGTAGGACGGATCACCAGGCAGGCCGGGGTACCGCACCCAGGCCACCGCCGGGTGCTCCTGCAGCCACTGGGCCAGTTCCAGAGCGTTCTGGCAGTGCCGCTCCATGCGCAGGTGCAGCGTTTCCAGGCCCTGCAGGAACAGGAAGGCGTTGAAGGGGCTCAGGCAAGGCCCGTAGTCCCGCATCAGCTGGACCCGCGCCTTGATGATGTAGGCCAGGGCGCCGATGTCCTTCCAGTACGACAGGCCGTGGTAGCCCGGGTCCGGCTCCACCAGGCGGGGGAACTTGCCGCTGCCCCAGTCGAAGCGCCCGCCGTCCACGATGACGCCGCCGATGGAGTTGCCGTGGCCGCCGATCCACTTGGTGGCCGAGTGGACCACGATGTCGGCCCCCCACTCCAGCGGCCGGCACAGGTAGGGCGTGGCGAAGGTGTTGTCGATGATCAGCGGCAGGCCGTGCTCGTGGGCCACCCTGGCCACGGCCTCGATGTCGAGGACGTCCAGCTTGGGATTGCCGATGGTTTCGGCGTAGATGCACTTGGTCCGCTCGTTGATGGCCCGTCGGAAGTTGTCGGGATCCGACGGGTCCACGAAGTGGACCTTGATGCCCAGGTCGGGCAGGCTGTTGGCCAGCAGGTTGAAGGTACCGCCGTAGAGGCTGGCCGACGCCACCACCTCGTCGCCGGTGCGGGCGATGTTGGTGATGGCCAGGGTGGTGGCGGCCTGGCCGCTGGCGGTGGCCAGGGCGGCGGCGCCGCCTTCCAGGGCGGCCACCCGCTTCTCGAACACGTCCACGGTGGGGTTCATGATGCGGGTGTAGATGTTGCCCGGCTCCTCCAGGTTGAAGAGCCTGGCGGCGTGGTCGCTGTCCCGGAACACGTAGGACGTGGTCTGGTAGATGGGCACCGCCCGGGCGCCCGTGGCCGGGTCAGGCTCCTGGCCCCCGTGGACCGCCAGGGTGGCCAGCCGGTACCCGGCCGTCTCCTGCTGCTGCCGCGGTTCCAGCTCGACGTCGCTCACGGCGACCCCTCCCAAAACGAATCCGGCCTCTTCTCGACGAGAAGAGGCCGGCGGCAAGCAGCAGGTCCGCAGACCTCCTCTCATCTCTCGGCGTCCCTCCCGGCCGGCGCTGGGCTCGGCCGGTCAACGGGACCCGCAGGAATTGGCACCTTTCCGACCCCCTCCGGGGCCGGCGGTTGCCGCGACTTCATCGGGCCAGTCCCTCCGCCGCTCTTGATGAAAGGCCTGTGATTCGGTTGTTGGTGGTAAGTATCGCGCGGGTCGGGGCGGTCGTCAACCCCCCTGGCGGCTCGAATTGTGCCTGTCCCTGCTCTCCGTGGACGCCCCAAGCGGGGTGCTGGCGGCAGGATCGAAGGGATTTCGACCGACTTGGAGCCAATTTCTTGGCGAGGGACGGGTGTGCGGCACCGATGATTTCGAAATTCGACCTAGTTATGTACCCTCGGCCCCACTTTGAAGTCTTCCGTCAACCAGTAGGGCTGATCTTGGGATTGCGACAGGCTCCCGGCCGCGCCCGGCCTGCAGCAGGGCTGATATTGGCCCCGCACCCCCGGACATAAGACGGGCCCGCCAGGCTTACCCTCCGGGTACTCCTGGTATCATCAGGGCGTACCGCCCAGGAACCCTGTGCCGGCACCGGCGGTTCGCCCGGCGGTCCGGGCGTTCCGGAAGGGGTATGCCCCATGACCCGGTCCAACCCCCGCCTGTTCACCGGCATGACCGCCTTCATGATCGTGTGGCTGGGCCAGGTCGTGTCGCTGATCGGCACGGCCATGACCCGCTTCGCCGTCATCTTCTGGGCGTACCAGGAAACCGGGCAGGCCACGTCCCTGGCCCTGGTGGCCCTCTTCTCCTTCGCGCCGGCGGTGCTGTTGAGCCCCATCGCCGGCGCCCTGGTGGACCGCTGGAACCGCAAGGTGGTCATGGTCTTGAGCGACGCGGCCGCCGGCGCGGCAACGCTGTCGCTGCTGGTCCTCCACCTGACCGGCCACCTGGAACTGCGTTACGTGTACGCAGCGGCAGCGCTGGCCGGCGCCCTGGAGTCGTTCCAGTTCCCCGCCTACTCGGCGGCCATCTCCACGGTGGTGCCGCCCAAGCACTTCGGTCGCGCCAACGGGTTGGTCGCCCTGGCCGAGTCCGGCTCGGCGATCCTGGCGCCGCCCACGGCCGCGGCCTTGCTGGCCACGCTGGGGCTCACGGGCATCTTCGTCATCGACGTGGTCACGGCGGTCGTCGCCATCGCGGCCCTGCTGGCCGTCCACATCCCCCAGCCGGAGCGCACCGAAGCCGGCGCCCAGGCGGCCGGGTCGCTGCTGGCCGAAGCCGCCTTCGGTTTCCGCTACATCGGGCAGCGGCCCAGCCTGCTGGGCCTGCAGTTGATCCTGTGCGCGGTAAACCTGGTGGGCAATTTCGCGCAGACCCTGCAGCCCGCCATGATCCTGGCGCGCACCGGCTCCAACCAGGTGACGCTGGCGGCGGTGCAGTCGGCGGCGGGACTGGGCGGCGTGGCCGGCAGCCTGCTGATGACGGCCTGGGGCGGTCCCGCCCGGCGCGTCCACGGCCTGCTGGCGGGGATCGCGCTGGAAGGGCTGCTGAGCGTGGTGCCCATGGGGTTGGGCCGCGGCCCGGGCGTTTGGGCGGCGGCGGCCTTCGCGGGCGCCATGTGCATGCCGGTCGTCAACGGCTCCAACCAGGCCATCTGGCAGGCCAAGGTCCATCCCGACGTGCAGGGACGAGTCTTCGCGGCCCGCCGGGTCATTGCCCACGCCATGGCGCCGGTGGCCATGGCGCTGGCAGGACCCCTGGCCGACCGGGTGATGGAGCCGTCCATGGCGCCGGGCGGCAGCCTGGCCGGGGTCCTGGGCCCGCTGTTCGGCACGGGCCCCGGGGCCGGCATGGCCGTTCTCATCGTCGTCTCCGGGATCCTGACGGCGCTGGTGGGCCTGGGGGGCTATCTATTCACGGCGGTGCGCCGCGCCGAGGACCTGCTGCCCGATGTGGTTCAGGTCGCCGGCGCGCGGCCCAGGTCGCCGCTGTGATAGAGGAGCATGGCCAGGATGGCCGGCGCGGCCGTTTCGGTGCGCAGGATCAGGCGTCCCAGGCTGACCGGCGAGGCGCCGGCCTCCCGCAGCGCATGGGCCTCACCCGGCGCGAAACCGCCTTCGGGGCCCACGATGACCAGCAGGGAATCCTGCCGGCCGGGCTCCGGTGCACGCTGCGAGGGGGGTCCCCAGCGAGCCTGCATCAACTGGTAAAGGCCCCGTTCCGATTCCCCTTCCCAGGCCAGGACCACCGAGTCCGGCCCATGCCGGGACCGCCAGTCCGCTGCCCGCGCCAGCAGCTGCTCGAAGGTCAGGACCGGCTCGACGGCCGGCACCCGCAGGCGCCCGCTCTGCCGGGCCGCCGCCTCGGCCACCCGCCGCCAGCGCTCCACCCGATGGCGGGCCCGGGCCGGGTCCAGGCGCACCACCGACCGCGCCGCGGCGAAGGGCCAGAAGCCGGCGGCCCCCAGTTCCGTGGCCTTCTCGACCACGTGGTCGAACTTGTCGCCCTTGATCAGGGCCTGGGCCACGGTCACGGCCAGGCGGGGCTCCCGGTCCGGGCGGCTGCGGCTCACCACCCGCGCCACCAGTTGAGCGGCCCCGGGATCCACCTGCTCGATCTCCACCAGGTACTCGCTGCCGTCGGAACCTACGGCCGTGAAGCGGTGACCGGCGCCCATGCGCAGCACCCGCACCGCATGATGGACGTCGTCGCCGGCCAGGACCACGCGATCGCCGCGCATCTGATCGTCGGGAACGAAGAACCGCGTCACGGCGCCACCCGCCCTGCCGGCGGTTCCCGCCGCATCAGCAGCGCCGACCAGCCCCCGCGGCTCACCGACGCCACCCGCCGGCAGCCCAGGTCCTCGTAGCGCACCGCCAGGGGTTCCCGCTGGGATGTGGTGATGCCTGACAGGACCAGCAGCCCTCCGGGCCGCAGGGCGGCGGCAATGCGGGGCGCCGCCGCGTCCAGTACGGGAAACAGGATGTTGGCCAGGATGAGATCAGCAGGGCCGGGAAGATCGGCGCCGGGCCCGGCCTCGCCGGCGCGGGGCGCCAGCAGGTCGGCGACGGCCGTCGTCACCGCACCATCGACGCCGTTGGCGGCGGCGTTGGCCGCGGCCACTTCAACGGCCATGGGGTCCTGGTCGCACGCCCAGACCGAGGCCGGCGCCAGGCGGGCGGCAGCCACCGCCAGGATCCCCGACCCCGTGCCCAGGTCCAGCACCCGCAGCGGCCGCGGTCCCGCGGCGGCCAGCCGGTCCAGAGACTCCTGCAGCAGCACCAGGGCCAGGCGGGTGCTCTCGTGGTCGCCGGTGCCGAAGGCCATACCGGGATCGATCCAGAGGGGCACGCGGCCGCCGGCAGCCCAGCGGGCATGGCGCAGCCACGAAGGGACGATCACCAGGCGCCGGCCCACCGCCTGGGGGCGCCAGTACCGCTTCCAGCCCTCGGCCCAGTCTTCTTCGTCCACCGTGTCACCCTGGGGACGCCCCACGGCCGCCGCGCCGAAGGCCGCCCGCACCGGCGCCAGCCGCTGCTCCAGGCTGGCCAGCACCTGGGCTGCGGCCGCGGCCGCGTCGTCCCCGGTCCCGGCCTCGGGGTCGCCGGCGGCCGGGTGCCCGGCGCCGGCCGCCAGCGCGAAGTAGGCCACCACCGCGCCTTCCCGCTCCTCGACGCCGGGGGCGCCCAGGTCCAGGCAGGCCGCAGCCACCGCCTCGGCGGCCGAGGGGTCGGCGGCGATGGTCACCCGCAGCCACGTCCTACCGGTTGAAGGCATCGCGCACCCGCTGGAACCAGGATCGGTCTTCAGGATCGACGGTCTCGCCCCGCAGGCGGGCCCACTCCAGCAGCAGGGCCCGCTCCTGGTCGGACAGGTTGCGGGGAACCTCCACCCGCACCCGGACCCGGTGATCGCCGCGGCCGCGGCCCCGCAGGTGCGGGATGCCCTTGCCCCGCAGGCGGATCTCGTCGCCGCTCTGGGTGCCCGCAGGGATGCGGACGGTCTCCCGCCCGTCCAGGGTCTCGATCTCCAGCGACGTGCCCAGGGCCGCCTGGGCGATGCCGATGGTGACCTGGCTGATCACGTCGCTGCCCTCCCGGGTGAACACGGGATGGGGTCGGACCCGCACGTCGATGTACAGGTCGCCCGGGGGGCCGCCGTGGTCGCCCAGGTGCCCCTGCCCGGACAGCCGGATCCGCGCCCCGTCGTCGACGCCGGCGGGCACGGTGACGGTGATGCGGCGCCGGCGCCGGATCATGCGGCGCCCCTGGCAGCGGCTGCAGGGGGTCTCAATCACCCGTCCCGCCCCGCGGCAGCGGGGACAGGTGCTCACCGACACAAACTGACCGAAGGGCGTGGACCGGGCCGTCTGTACCTGGCCCTGGCCCCGGCACTGGGGGCAGGTCACCGGCCCGGTGCCCGGCTCGGCGCCGCTGCCGCCGCAGCGGTCGCAGGGCTCGGTGCGGGACACCTCGATCTCCCGCTCCACGCCGAAGGCCGCCTCGCGGAAGTCGATCTCCATTTCGGCCACGATGTCGTCGCCGCGGCGGGGCCGCGCGGCAAAGCCGCCGGCGCGGCCGCCGCCGAAGAAGGCGTCGAAGATGTCCTCGAACCCCTGGAAGGGGTCGAAGCCGCCGAAAGGCCCGCCCCTGAAGGGGCCGCCGGCGAAGGGCCCCCCGCCCGCACCGCCGCCCGGCGCCGCCGTCGGGTCCACGCCGGCATGGCCGAACCGGTCGTACGCGGCCCGCTTCTCGGGGTCGCTGAGCACGTCGTAGGCTTCTTTGACTTCCTTGAAGCGCTCGGCCGCCTGGGCGTCGCCCGGGTTGGCGTCGGGATGGTACCGCCGCGCCAGCCGCCGGTAGGCCTTGCGGATTTCTTCGGGCGTGGCGCTGCGGTCGACGCCGAGGACCTCGTAATAGTCACGTTTGGCCAACCGGCTTCACTCCTGTTCGCGGGTCCGGGGGCGCCTGGCGGTCCTACGCGCTGGAACTCCCCGCGTCGTCGGAAACCTTGAAGTCGGCGTCCACCACCTGCTGGCCGCCGGCCCCGCTGCCGCCCGCCGGGCCGCTGCCCGCCCCGGCGCCGCCGCTGCCCTCGGCACCGGCGCCGGCACCGCCCGGCCCCGCGCTGCCGCCGGCCGCCTGGGCCTGGGCGTAAACCGCGGCGCCCAGGTCCATCAGCGCCTGCTGCAGCCGCTCCGCCGCCTGCTTGACGGCCTCCGCGTCGCTGCCCTGGAGGGCCTGCTCCACGTCCCGCATCCGGGCCTCCACGGCCTCGACCTTGTCGGCCGGCGCCTTGTCGCGCAGGTCGTTCAGGGTCTTGCGGGCCTGGTACAGCAGGGAGTCGGCGTTGTTGCGGGCTTCCACCGCCTCCTTGCGCTTCTTGTCCTCGGCGGCGTACTGCTCGGCCTCCTTGATCATGCGCTGGACCTCGTCCTCGGTCAGCGTGGTGGAGCCGGTGATGGTGATCTTCTGCTCCCGGCCGGTGCCGCGGTCCCGGGCGCTGACCTTCAGGATGCCGTTGGCGTCGATGTCGAAGGTGACCTCGATCTGCGGCACGCCCCGGGGCGCCGGCGGGATGCCGTCCAGGATGAACCGGCCCAGGGTCTTGTTGTCGGCGGCCATGGGCCGCTCGCCCTGCAGCACGTGGATCTCCACCTGGGTCTGGTTGTCGGCGGCGGTGCTGAAGACCTGGGTCCTGGACGTGGGAATGGTGGTGTTGCGCTCAATGAGCTTGGTGAACACCCCGCCCAGGGTCTCGATGCCCAGGCTCAGAGGCGTCACGTCCAGCAGGACGATGTCCTTGACCTCACCGGCCAGGATGCCGGCCTGGACCGCGGCGCCCAGGGCCACCACCTCGTCGGGGTTGACCCCCTTGAAGGGCTCCTTGCCGAAGAATTCGGTGATGGCCCGCTGCACCGCGGGGATGCGGGTGGACCCGCCCACCAGGATGATCTTGTCGATGTCCGAGGGCTTGAGGCCGGCGTCGTTCAGGGCCTGGCGGGTGGGTCCCATGGTGGCCTCCACCAGGTCCGCCGTCAGTTCCTCGAACTTGGCCCGGGTCAGCGTCACGTCCAGGTGCTTGGGACCGTGCTGGTCGGCGGTGATGAAGGGCAGGTTGATGGAGGTCTGCAGCACGCTGGACAACTCGATCTTGGCCTTCTCCGCCGCCTCCTTGAGCCGCTGCAGGGCGGTGCGGTCCTTGCGCAGGTCAATCCCGTGCTCCCGGGCGAACTGGTCCGCCACCCAGTCGATGATGCGCTGGTCGAAGTCGTCGCCGCCCAGGTGGTTGTTGCCGCTGGTGGCCCGCACCTCGATGACCTCGGCGTCCATGTCGACGGTCAGGATGGACACGTCGAAGGTGCCGCCGCCCAGGTCGAAGACCAGCACCGTCTGCTCGCCCTGGCCCAGTTCGCGGCCGTAGGCCAGGGCCGCCGCCGTGGGCTCGTTGATGATGCGCAGGACCTCCAGGCCGGCGATGCGGCCCGCGTCCTTGGTGGCCTGGCGCTGGGCGTCGGTGAAGTAGGCGGGGACGGTGATGACCGCCTTCGTGACTTCCTCGCCCAGGAAGGCCTCGGCGTCCTGCTTGAGCTTGCGCAGGATGATGGCCGAGATCTCCTGTGGCGTGTAAGCCTTGCCGTCGATCTCGACCCGGGCGTCGCCATTGGGGCCCCTGATCACCTTGTAGGGGGCGCGGGCGATCTCGTCGGCGCACTCGTCGTAGAGGCGTCCCATGAAGCGCTTAATTGAGAACACCGTGCGCTCGGCGTTGGTGACCGCCTGGCGGCGGGCCACCTGGCCCACCAGCTGCTCCCCGTCTTTGGTCCACGCCACGACGGACGGGGTCGTGCGGCTGCCCTCGGCGTTGGGGATCACCACAGGTTCGCCGCCCTCCAGGGCGGCGATGACCGAATTCGTCGTTCCCAGGTCAATGCCCACGACCTTGGCCATGCTCGGTGTCCTCCTCGTCCTCCTCATCCGTGACGGCGCGCGGCGGCACATCCGCGTCGCCCTGCGCCGGCCGCCGGGCCACCTGCACCAGCGCCGGGCGCAGCACTTCGTCCTTGAAGGTATATCCTCGCTGCAGCTCTACAGCCACATGCTCCTCGGGCACCGCGTCGGTCTCCACGTGGCCCACCGCCTCGTGGAAGTGGGGATCGAAGGGCCGGCCCACCGCCTCGATGGGCCGGATGCCGTGACCCGCCAGGATGTCGAGAAACTGGCGCAGGGTCAGGCGGATTCCCTCGGCAAAGGCCTTGAGGCCGGCACCCGCGGCCGGCCCGGCGGGCCGGTCGTCCCCGGCCCGCCCGTCCTGGGCGTTCGCTACCGGTTCCAGGGCGGCCAGCGCCCGTTCCAGGTTGTCGACCACGGGCAGCAGGTCCGCGGCCAGGCGGGCCATGGCCCGGTCACCCCAGCGCTGCTGCTCCTGCATCATGCGGCGCCTGTAATTGGCGAAATCGGCCTGGGTGCGCTGAAGCTGCGCCTCGGTCTCGGCCAGGCGGGCCTGCGCTTCGGCCAGTTGCGATTCCAGGCCGGCCAGGCGCGCCGCGTCGTCTCCGCCGGCCTGGGCATCAGCGTCGTCCCCGCCCGGGGCCGCATCTTGGGCCGCACCCGCGCCGGCGTCCGGGGCTGCACCATGGGCCGGATCCGGAGCGGCGCCTGCCGCGGCATCGGCGGCCGCGGCGGCGCCCGGCGCCTCTTCCCGTTCCGTGCTCACCCAACGACCCTCCAACCGGGGGACCGACCGGCGCAGCCGGGGTCCCCACATCAAAACGGGGATGCCGCGTTGCGGAACCCCCGTTGGCGAAACGCCGGACCCCGGGCCCAACCGCCCGGTTCAGCCCAGCATGCGCGTCAGCACGTCGGAGACCATCTGGGTAACCAGGTCCACCATGCTCACGACCCGCGGGTAGTTCATCCGCGTCGGGCCCACCACCGCCAGCCGGCCGATCTCGCGGCCGTCCAGGGTATAGGTGGCGCTGACCACGCTGAACTCCTGCATCTGGGCCAGCGGGTTCTCCTCGCCGATGACCACCCGCACCCGGCCGCTGCCGGTGTCCAGGCCGTTGAGCAGATCCCGAACCAACTGCTGCTCACCCAGCAGGCGGATCACCGCGTGGGCGCGCTCGATCTCGCGGAACTCAGGCTGGCGGAACAGGTTGGTGGTGCCGTCCACCAGCACGCGCTCGTCGTCCACGTCGGGCGTCAGCAGGCGCTCCAGGGTGGCGTCCAGCAGCGCGCGGTACCCCGCCAGTTCCACCTGCAGGTCGCCGATGGCCCGGCGGCTGACCCGCTCGATGGGCATGCCCGCCAGGCGGTCGGTCAGGACGGCGGCAATCCGCTCCAGATCCTCCGCCCGCGTTTCCGGCGGCACCTCCACCAGGCGGTGGCTGACCAGTCCCTCGTCGGTGACCAGCACCATCAGGGCCCGACCGGGGCGCAGCAGGATCATCTGCAGCGCGCGGAAGATGGACTGGCTGAACATGGGGCCCTGGATCACCGCCAGGCAGTCGGTGGCTTCGGAGAGGATGCGGGCCGCCTGGCGCAGGACCGCGTCCACCTCACGGATCTGCTGGGCGAACAGCCTGCGGATGCGCTCCATTTCTGCAGCCGTCGGCGGCTCCAGATCCATCAGTTCGTCCACGTAGAAGCGGTACCCCTTGGTGGACGGGATCCGACCCGCCGAGGTGTGAGGCTGCTCCAGGTAGCCCAGTTCCTCCAGATCGGCCATCTCGTTGCGGATGGTGGCGGGGCTGACGCCCAGGCCGTACCGCCGCGCCACCGTCCTGGAGCCGACGGGCTCAGCGGTGATCACGTAATCCTGAACGATGGCCCGGAGGACCTGCCGCTTTCGTGCGTCCAGCATCGGGATCACCAGGGACTTTCACCGTTAGCACTCTCGGTGCCGGAGTGCTAACGCCTTTGCCGCCAAGATATCACTGGGCCCGCGGGAGTGTCAACGCGAGGGCACCGGCGCCGCCCGCGGGGTTCCCGGCCCCCTCCCGCCGGCGGCAGGTCCCGGCAGCGTGGCCGCCTTCCGGCAGGCGGCGGAGGTGGTGGAGCGCGACGGTGATCTGATGGTCGACGTGAATCCTATGACGCGCCCTCAGGCCGGGTCGTGACCCGGCGCACCATCGTCCGCGGCGGGCAGGTCCGCCGCATGGAATTTTCAGTCCGGCCGTTCACCCTGCGGGAACTGGCCGGCTGGCTGGAGGAGGCCGGGTTCGGCGAGGTCCGGGCTTACGGGGCCGAAGGTGAGCCCTTCGGGCTGCTGAGCCGCCGCATGATCGCGGTGGGTCAAGTAGCCGGCGCTACAGCAGCGCGGCCCACACCTCGTTGGCCAGCAGCAGGCCCCGGCGGGTGAGGCGGATGCGCCCGCCCGCCCGCTCCAGCAGGCCGCGGCCCGCCAGGTCGGCCAGTTGGGGGCCGAAGGCCTCCTCGGGCGTCTGGCCGAAGCGCTCCACGAACCAGGCGGCGGGCATGCCCTCCACCAGGCGGGTCCCCAGCATCAGCGCGTCCGCCATGCGGGTCTTGAGCGGCGGCTCGTCCACCTCGGCCACCGGGCGGCGTCCCTCGGCCAGGGCCCGGGCGTAGGGGCCCAGGAACCGCTGGTTGCCCCAGCGGCGCCCGTGCCAGTGGGACCAGGCGCCGGCGCCCAGGCCCAGGAAGTCGCCGTCGGCCCAGTAGTTGAGGTTGTGGCGGCTGCGGAAGCCGGGCCGGGCGAAATTGGAGATCTCGTAGTGCTCATAGCCGGCGGCCGCCAGGCGCTCCACCGCGTGCCGGTACATGGCCGCCTCGTCCTCTTCGGCCGGCAGCCGCAGCCGGCCCTCGCGGCGCCAGCGGCCGTAGAGGGTGCCCTCCTCCACCTGAAGCCCATAGCAGGAAAGGTGCTCCGGCGGGCCCGGCGCCAGCGCCAGCACCCGCTCCAGGGTCTCGCGCCAGTCGTCCCGGGTCTGGCCGGGCAGGCCGAAGATCAGGTCCAGGCCGATGTTGGCGAAGCCGGCCTGCCGCGCCCGGCGATAACCCACCTCTACCGCCCGCCAGTCGTGAACCCGGCCCGCCGCGGCCAGCAGCCGGTCCTGGGCGGCCTGGGCGCCGATGCTCAGGCGGTTGACGCCGGCCTCCAGCCAGGCCTCGAGGCGGTCCTGCCGCAGGTCTTCCGGGTTGGCCTCCAGGGTCACCTCGGCCCCCGGGTCCAGGCGGAAACTGGAGCGGAGGCACGCCATCAGCCGGCAGAAGTCCCCGGGTTCCAGCAGCGACGGCGTCCCGCCGCCGAAAAACAGGGTGCGGAAGGTCACGGAAGCGAAGGCGTCGTCGGCGGCGTAGAGGCGGATCTCCGCCATGAGGTCGTCGACGTATCGGGATGCCCGGCCCGGCCGGTGGTGATAGGCGGTGAAGTCGCAGTACCAGCACTTGCGGGCGCAGAAGGGAATGTGCACGTAGAGGCCGGGGCCCAGCCGGCTGCGGTCCAGGGCGTCGTCCACGGGGCGCCCTGCAGCCCGGCCCGCGGTGCCATCCACGGCCGTCAGCCCTCGTCCACCCGCAGCACGGCCATGAAGGCCTCCTGGGGAATCTCCACGCGGCCCACCTGCTTCATCCGCCGCTTGCCCTCTTTCTGCTTCTCCAGCAGCTTGCGCTTGCGGGTCACGTCGCCGCCGTAGCACTTGGCCAACACGTTCTTGCGCAGGGCCGGGATATTCTCGCGAGCGATGACCCGGGAGCCGATGGCGGCCTGCAGCGGCACCTGGAACTGCTGCCGGGGGATCAGTTCCCGCAGCCGCTCGATGAGGGCGCGGCCCCGGGCCTGGGCGGCGTCGCGGTGGACGATCATGGACAGGGCGTCCACCCGCTCGCCGTGGACCAGCACGTCCAGCCGCACCAGATCGCCGGGCCGGTGGCCGGTGAACTCGTAGTCCAGGGTGGCGTAGCCGCGGGTCCGCGATTTCAACTGGTCGAAGAAGTCGTACATGATCTCGGCCAGGGGCAGGTCGTACTCCAGCAGCACCCGCCCGCCTTCCAGGTACTGCATGTTCCGGAAGACGCCGCGCCGCTGCTGGCACAGTTCCATGGCCGGTCCCACGTAATCCGACGGCGTGATGATCTGGGCGCGCACGTAGGGCTCCTCGACCTGCTGGATGTCGCCCTGGGGCGGCAGGTGGGCGGGGTTCTGGATCTCCAGGGTCTCGCCGCGCCGGGTGGTGACCCGGTAGACCACGCTGGGCGCCGTGGTGATCAGGTCCAGCCCATATTCCCGCTCCAGGCGCTCCTGGACGATCTCCATGTGCAGCAGCCCCAGAAAGCCGCAGCGGAAACCGAAGCCCAGGGCTTCCGAGGTTTCCGGCTCGAAGGTCAGGGCGGCGTCGTTCAGCTGCAGTTTCTCCAGGGCGTCCCGGAGATGGGCGTAGTCGCCGGTCTCTACCGGGTAGAGGCCGGCGAAGACCATGGGCCGGGCGGGGCGGTAGCCCGGCAGCGGCTCCGGCGCCGGCTGGTCGGCGTGGGTGACGGTGTCGCCCACGCGGCAGTCACGGACATCCTTGATGCCGGCGGCGATGAACCCTACCTCGCCGGCCTCCAGGCGCTGGGCCGCTTGGGGCTCGGGCCGGAAGAAGCCGACCTCGTCCACCTCGTAGGTCTTGCCGGAGGCCATCAGCAGGATCCGGTCGCCCCGCTGCACCACCCCGTCCATCACCCGCACGTAGGCGATGACGCCGCGGTACGAGTCGTAGTGGGAATCGAACACCAGCGCCCGCAGGGGTTCCTGGGGCCGGCCCCGGGGAGGCGGGATCCGGTCCACCACGGCCTGCAGCAGTGCCTCGATGCCAATTCCCTCCTTGGCCGACACCAGCAGGCACTCGTCCGGATCGAAGCCCAGTTCCGCCAGCTGGAGTTTCACCGCGTCAGGCCGGGCCGAGGGCAGGTCGATCTTGTTGATGACCGGGATCAGGGTCAGGTCGTGCTCCAGGGCCATGTAGAGGTTGGCCAGGGTCTGGGCCTCGACGCCCTGGGCGGCGTCCACCACCAGCAGGGCGCCCTCGCAGGCCGCCAGGCTGCGGGAGACCTCGTAGGCGAAGTCCACGTGGCCGGGAGTGTCGATCAGGTTGAGCACGTAGTCGCGGCCGTCGGCCGCGCGCCAGTTCAGGCGGACGGCCTGCATCTTGATGGTGATGCCCCGCTCGCGCTCCAGGTCCATGGTGTCCAGCCGCTGCTCCACCCGGTCGCGCTCACTGACGGCGCCGGTGACCTCCAGCAGGCGGTCGGCCAGGGTGGACTTGCCGTGATCGATGTGGGCGATGATGCAGAAGTTGCGGATGAGGTCCTGCTCCACTGCGCCCTGCGCCAACTCCGGCCCCTGCCCATCGAAACAGCGTCGGCCCACCGTCCCGCGGGGGCCGCTGTTCAATTATGGCGGCAGGCTTTTCCCCTTGTCAAAGCAGGGCTTCAGGGGCACCGGGCCTCGGCGTCGCCCTGGGGGATCAGGCCCTGGTCCAGGGCGTCGGCGATGGCCTGGCCCAGCATGCGGGCGCCGCGGACCGCCTCCTCCAGGGTGTTCTCGACGCTGCCGATCTCCAGCAGTACCGCGCTGCGGGGCAGGTGCTGGTTGAAGCGGGCGTCGTCGCGGACCTGGATGCCCCGGGACAGCTGGGGGTGATACCGGTTCATCAGGGCTTCCAGGTGCCGGGCCACGCAGTGGTTGCTCCGCCAGCGGGGGTTGTCGCGGGCGCCCACGACGATCAGCACCCGGGCGAAGGGCCCGTCGGGGCCCGCGGCCGTCACCCGGTCCCGGGGCACGGCGTCGCGGTGCAGGTCCACCAGCAGCCGCAGGGACGGGTACACGTCGGTGACGGGCCGGCCGTCGCGGAAGTTCTGCAGGGCCTGCAGCGATCGCAGGTAGGCGCCGCCCCGGGTGACCAGCCCGTTCTGGTAGTCGAACGCCTCGCTGACGTGCAGGACGGGCGTGCCCCGCTCCTCCAGGACCCGGGCCAACTCGGCGCCTACGCGGACGATGTTCAGGTTGTTGTCGGCGGTGAAGCCGACGACGTTGGGGTCGACGCCGGCGCCGGCGGCTACGGGTCCCAGGAAAGCCTCGGTGGTGTGGGTGTGGTAGATGAGCACCGCCGGTTCGCCGGGGTCGGGCGGGGGCGCCGCCGGCCGCTCGGGGCCGGCCCCCTCCTCGGGCAAGTCGCCCCGGCCCGCGGCCAGCAGGGCCTCGTAGCGCCACTGGGGCAGGACCGCCAGGACGTCCACCGCCAGGGGCCCGGCGTCCTCGGGCATTTCCACCAGGTGCATGGCCGGCAGTTCCGAGGCCAGCAGCGTCCACGGCCGGCCCAGCTGGATGCCGCCGGCCGTCTCGAAGGCCCGGCGCAGCACGTGGGCCGGCGACAGGGGCACCCAGGACCGGCCGCCGCCGGCGCCCACCGCCGGGCGGCCCGGCAGGGCCGCCTGCAGCACGCTCTTCAGGGTGTCGGGCTGGAGCAGGGACGAGGACAGCCACCCTGCCAGGCGCAGCCGCGCCTCTCCCACCAACCCCAGGCCTGCGGGCGACTGATCCCAGCCCAGTTCCCCGCCGGCGGCGGGGACGGCGTCCGGGGCCCGCCACCCGATCAGGGGCGAACTGAAGTAGATCTGGGACAGGGGACCGGCTACCAGCAGCAGGCCGGCCAGGAGGGCGGCGTAGAGCCCCAGCAGGGACCAGGACGGGCGAAACGGCGCCGGCATGGGACAACCCCTTCCGCTCGGACAAATATATGCCCGGGTGGGAAGGGGCTAGAAGCGGCGGGCAGGGTCAGCGCAGTTCCGTAGGCACGAAGGCGTCGATGATGCCGATGACCAGCGAGGCCAGCAGCGCGCCCAGCACCGTCACCCGCATGGTCGGCACCACGAACTGGGTGCCCCAGATGATGACCGCCGCCGTCAAGAAGCCCACGAGACCCCTGGCCTGGGGCGAGATGCGGCTGCCGAACAGCGCCTCCACCACGTACCCGACGACGGCGATCAGCACCGCCGCCACCAGGGCGTTGACGAAGCCGGCGATTTCGAAGCCGGGGAGGATGAAGCCCAGCACCAGCAGAACGATGGCCGACACCACAAAACGGACGATGAGGCCCACCATGGACGGTCCTCCTTCCGGTCGGAGCAGGCACCGGATTTGCGTCCTGGCGCAGCGTAGCGTATCCTTCCTGTTGTGCCGGTATGCGGGCCGACTTATAATCGGAAGTCGGACGGTGGGAGGTGAGCCCGATGCCCAACACCCGGTCCGCCGAGAAGCGGCTCCGCCAGACGCGGGTGCGGACCCTGCGCAACCGCATCTACAAGTCGCGGGTCAAGACCTTCATCCGGCGGTTCGAAGAGGCGCTGGCCGAGGGTGACCGCGAGCGCGCCGCGGAACTGCTGCGGAAGGCCTCCTCCGTCATCGACAAGGCGGCCAAGAAGGGCGTGATCCACGCCAACGCCGCCGCCCGTCGCAAGTCCCGACTCTACCGCCTCTTCAACGGCAGCGCCGCGTGAGCGGGCGCAGCTGACGGGTCGCAAGCCGCGTGACCAGCAGGTCCAGCGCGGCTTCGTCGTTTTTGCGGCCGGTCTTGACGTCGGTTTCGGCCTCGACGCAGGCCATGAGGCCCTGGGCCAGGTCCCACGGCTCCCAGCGGCGGGCCTGCTGCAGCGACTTCTTCACCACGTAGGGATGCAGGCGCAGGCGCTTCTGCAGGTCGTCGGCGCCCCAGCCGCGGTCGGCCAGCAGGCGCACCTGCAGCAGCGTGCGCATCTGCCGGGTCAGGGCCGCCAGCACCCGCAGGGGCGGCTCGCCGGTCTCCAGCAGCAGCGGCACCTGCCGGGCGGCGTCGGCCGCCCTGCCCTCGGCCACGGCGTCCAGCAGGTCGAAGATCCGGGCGGGAGCGGCGGCGCTGGCCACGGCCCGTACGTGTTCTTCGCCGACCACGGCCCCCTGGCCGGCATAGTCCATGGCCTTGGCCAGTTCCGAGTCCAGGCGGCCGAGGTCGGTGCCCACCAGCGCCACCAGCAGCAGGGCGGCCGGCCGCGTGATGCGCCCGCCCAGCTCCTGGGCCCGGCGCTGGACCCAATCGGGCGCTTCCTTGGGCCCGGGAGCCCGGCAGTGGACCACCTGCCCCGCCTGCTCCAGAACCCGGACGGCCTTCAGGCGCCGGTCGGGCTCCGCCGCCACGAACACCAGCGTGGTCGACGGCGTCGGATCGGCGGCGTAGGCCTCCAGGTCCGCCAGGTCGCCGGCGCCCAGGCTCCCCCTGCCGCCGCCCAGCCACGGGTCGGCGGCGGCCACCACGACGCGGCGCGGCCCGAACATGGGCAGTTGCCGGGCGGCCTCCAGCACCGCCTGCAGGCTGTGATCGGCGGCGTCGAAGACCTGGACGTTGAGGGTCGGCTCGCCGGCCAGCGACCGCAGCCGGTCCAGGAAGGACCGGACCAGATAACCCTCGGTCCCGGTGACCAGGTAAAGGGGCGCCGGTTCGCCCCGCTCCAGGCGGCGGACAGCCTCGTGATACTCCATGCTTCCTCCCTTCGCCCGGCGTCGCCGCGGTCCTGGCCGGCCGGCAGCCGGAACCGGCGGGGACCGTCGGGGCCGTAGTACGTGACGTCGAGGCCGCGGGGACCGAGGCGCATCCAGACGGCGCCGTGCAGGTCGGTGCGCACGACGACGGACCCGGCGTCATGGAGGCGCTGGAGCACGGGCCCATGGGGATGCCCGTAGCCGTTGCGGCGGCCCACCGAGATCACCGCCACCCGGGGACGGACCTGCGCCAGCCACGCCGCCGAGGTGGAGGTGTCGCTGCCGTGGTGGGCCACCTTCAGCACGTCGGCCTGCAGGGAAAGGCCGGCCTCCAGCAGCGACGCCTCGGCCGCCGCCTCGATGTCGCCCGCCAGCAGCACGCGCCAGCCTGCCCAGTCCACCCGCAGCACCAGGGAGCGGTCGTTTTCGCTCCAGCCCGCCGCCAGGGCGCCGGCCGGCGGGCCCAGGACATGGACCGGCACGGGACCCAACCGCAGGCGGTCGCCCCGCCCCGCCGCCAGGTGCGGCCTTCCACCGCCGGCGGCGGCTGACCACGCGCCGCCCACTGCGGGCAGCGCCGCGCCGTCCCCCTCGGGCGTCACCAGGAGCGCGCCGGGATACAGCCGGGCCAGCAGGTCCATGCCGCCGGCGTGGTCGGCATCGAAGTGGCTCACCGCCCACCAGTGAAGGCGCCGTACGCCCCGCGCCCGCAGGAAAGCGGCCAGTTCGCGGCCTGTGCGGCCCGTGTCCACCGCGGCCCAGGCACCGCCGGGGGCGCCGACGGCGATGGCGTCGCCCTGGCCCACGTCCAGGAATACCACCTCCAGCCGGCGCGGCACCAGCGCCGCCGTACCCCACACCAGCAGCACCGCCAGCCCCAGGGCGGCTGCCAGCAGGCGGCGGGGCAGGCCAGGCTCCCGGCGGCGCAGCCGCTCGACGGGCGCCCGCCAGTCGCCGGCCCATCCCAACAGCCACGCGTAGTACAGGACGGCCCACCAGCCCGGCGGCGACGGGGCGCTCCACACGCCGCCGGCAGCCGCCAGCCACTGGCCGAGCCGGGCCACCAGCCACGCCGCCCCTTCCAGGGCCGGGATCAGGGGATCGGCGCAGGCCCGGCAGGCGGCGTCCAGCAGCGCCCAGGCGCCGCCTGCGCCCAGCAGCAGGGCAAAGGGCGGCAGCACGATCACCGTGGCGGGGGCGCCCGCCCAGGCCAGGTGGCCGAAGGAAGCGGCCAGCAGCGGCGCCAGGGCCAGCTGGGCGGCGGTGCCTCCGGCCAGGCCCCTGGCGGCTCCCTGCAGGAAGCGGGGCACCCCGACCAGCAGCGCCTCCAGGCGCCCGGCCAGCAGAACCATGCCGGTGACGGCCAGGAAGGACATCCGGAAACTGAGGTCCAGGGCCGCCAGGGGGCGGGTGGCCAGGGCCCAGCACGCGGCCGCACCCAGCAGGTTGAGGGGGTCCACCGGCCGCCCCAGCAGCGGCGCGGCGCCCAGCAGCGCCGCGCCCACCGCCGCCCGGTTCACCGGCGCCCCGGCCCCCGCCAGGGCGGCGTACAGGGCTGCCCCGGCAGCCGTCAGGGCCCAGCGCGCCGGCCCGGCCAGGCCGCACCACGCAACCAGGCGGCCCAGGCCCGCGGCCACCAGGCCCACGTGCAGGCCCGACACCGCCAGCAGGTGGCTGACGCCGGCCTCCCGGAAGGCGTCCTCCAGGCCCTGGTCCAGGCCGCCGCGGGCGCCGAACAGCAGGGCCTCCAGCAGGCCCGCGGCCTCCGGCGGCAGCGCCTGCCGCAGCCGGGCCAGGCGCCGGTGACGCCAGGCGTCCAGGGCCCGCCGGGGTGACCAGGGTCCCGGCGTCACCTCCACCCGGCGGGCCTCCACCAGAACGCCCACGTGCCGGGCATACCAGTATCGGCGCGCATCGAAGCCGTAGGGGTTGCGGGCGGCCCGCGGCGCCTCGGGCGCGGCGGCTGGAGTCACCGACGCCAGGTCGCCGGGCAGCGGCCAGCGGCCTGGATCCGGGGGACCACCGGGCCACTGGACGGCCACCCGGCCGCCCACGCCGGGCACCGACAGCAGCAGCCGCAGCCCCCGGGAGCTGCGCTCCACCGCCTGCACCCGGCCCTGGATGGGCAGCCCGCCGGGGAAGGCCTTCGCCAGGCTGGCCGGCGCCTGCTTGAGCCCGTCCAGAGCCAGGGCCGCCGCCGCCCCGCCGGCCAGCACCGCAGCCGCCGCCAGGATGGCGGCCGCCGCTGCGGCGCCCGGGCGCCGGTCCCTCACCAGCGGCGCTGCCAGCAGGATCACGCCCACCACCGCCCCCACCGGGTCGCCGGCAGCCAGCGCGGCGCCGGTAAACAGGCTGCAGCCCACGTGCCAGAGCGGGCGCCGGGCCGCCGCCGGCGGCAGGGCCGCCCGCGGGGCTGCGCCGTTCACGGGACCACGACGTAGGGCCGCAGCCGCTCCAGCACCTTCGGCCCGATGCCGGACACGGCCAGCAGGTCGTCCACGGTGCGAAACGGCCCGTGGCGCTGCCGGTAGTCCACGATGCGCTGCGCCAGCACCGGCCCGATGCCCGGCAGGCGCTCCAGTTCGGAAGGCCCGGCGCGGTTGATGTCCACCGGCCGCACGGCGGCGTCACCGCCGGGCGGCGCCGCGCCCGCATTCTCCTGCTGGAAGCCTGCGGCCTGCTGGAAACCTGCGGCGCCGTGCTCGGCCACCTCGGCGCGCGATGGGATGTACAGGCGGGAGCCGTCCACCACCGGCGCCGCCAGGTTGACGGCGTCGACGGCGGCATCGTCGGTGGGCCCGCCGGCGGCATTCACGGCGTCGATGGCCCGGGCCCCGGCGGGCAGGCGGTACACGCCGGGCTCCCGCACCGACCCGGCCACGTGGACCAGCACCTCCGGGGCGTCCCCAGCCCGGGTCTCGCCGGCATCTCCCCCGGCTTCGCCCGAAACGGCGCCACTCCCGGCCGTCGGGCTGGGGGAAGCGCCGCCTACCTCCACGCCTTCCGCGCCGGCCTTACCGGGATCCGCCGCTCCCGTGGCCGCCACCCGCCCGGCCAGCAGCCAGCCCGCACCCGCCAGGGCCAGCACCGCCAGCGCCGCCGCCAGCGACCGCTCCTCCCGGCTCCAAAACATGACCCGACCCCCTGCGGGATCGGGTCACGCATCCATGCGGGGATTTCGACGCCGGAATGCCAGGTCCTGCCAGGTGAACCGTGCGGGGAGCGGCGCCTACATCAACAGCAGGACCGTCGCCGCCGCGGCCGCCGCGTACAGCCACAGCCACCGGTCGGACGAGCAGGTGAAAAGCCTCTTGAGCATGGCGGCATTCCTCCCCCAAAGACCTGCGTCCACTGCCTTGATGGCGTCTTCACGCCGCGGCCGGCCGCCCCCTCAGGATCCCGCCGCCGTCACCACGTTGACCAGGCGGTCAGGGATCACCACCACCCGGGCGGCCTGGCGGCCGTCCAGCAGCGCCCGGACCCGCTCGTTCTCCAGGGCCAGGCGCCGCAGTTCCTCCTCGCCGGTGCCGGCGGGCACGGTAATGCGGTCGCGCACCTTGCCGTTGACCTGCAGCACCACCGTGACCACCTCGTCGCGGGCGATCTCGGGATCGTAGGAGGGCCACCGCTGCAGGTGCACGCTCTCCGTACGCCCCATCTGCTCCCACAGCTCTTCGGCCAGGTGGGGCGCGAAGGGCGCCAGCATCCGCACCAGCGCGTCGGCCGCCTCATCCCACACGTCCCGGTCCTGCCGCGCGGCCGGCAGCTGGTCGGCGTAGTCCTGCAGGTCGTTGACGAAGCTCATCAGGGCGCTGACCGCCGTGTTGAACTGCCAGCGCCGGTCGATGTCGTCGGTGACCTTGCGGATGGTCTGGTGCAGCCGCCGCCGGATGCGCTGGGCCGCCTCCCGGTCGGCACCGGATTCGGCGGTGCCCATGCCGTCCCGCCCGGCCCGGTAGCGCTGCATCAGCCGCCAGATTTTCTGCAGGAAGCGGTGCACGCCGGCGATGCCGCCGTCGGACCATTCGAAGTCGTTTTCGGGCGGCGCCGCGAACAGGATGTAGACGCGGCCGGTGTCGGCCCCGTAGTTGCTGACCACTTCCTCGATGCTGACCACGTTGCCCTTGGACTTGGACATCTTGGCCCCGCCCATGACCACCATGCCGTTGGTGAACAGCCGCTGGAAGGGCTCCGGCGACGGGACCAGGCCCTCGTCATAGAGCACCTTGGTGATGAAGCGCGAGTAGAGCAGGTGCAGGATGGCGTGCTCGATGCCGCCGATGTACTGGTCCACCGGCAGCCAGTACCGCACCGCGTCCACGTCGAAGGGCCGGTGCTCGTCGCGGGCCGACGTGTAGCGGTAGTAGTACCAGGACGAGTCCACGAAGGTGTCCATGGTGTCGGTCTCGCGCCGGGCCGGCCCGCCGCACTGGGGACAGGTGGTGCGGACGAAGCCCTCATGCCTGGCCAGCGGCGAGCCGCCCTCGCCGGTGAACTCCACGTCGTCGGGCAGCAGCACCGGCAGGTCCTTTTCCGGCACCGGCACGGTGCCGCAGCGGTCGCAGTACACGATGGGGATGGGCGCCCCCCAGTACCGCTGCCGCGAGATCAGCCAGTCCCGCAGGCGGTAGGTGACGCGCCGCCGGCCCAGGCCCTGCTGCTCCAGCCAGTCGGCCATGCGCTCCCGGGCCGTGGCGCTGTCCAGCCCGTTGAACTGGCCGGAATTGACCATGGTCCCCTCGCCGGCGTAAGCCTCGGTCATGGTGCCCGGGTCGAGGGTCTCGCCCGGCGGCTGGACCACCACCCGGATGGGCAGCCCGTACTGCCGGGCGAACTCGAAGTCGCGCTGGTCGTGGGCCGGCACCGCCTGGATGGCGCCGGTGCCGTAGTCCATCAGCACGTAATCGGCGGTCCAGATGGGGATCTTCTCGCCGGTGGCCGGGTTGACGGCGTAGCGGCCGGTGAAGACGCCCTGCTTGGTGTTGAGGGTGGTGCGCATCCGCTGGGTCATGTGGCTCATGCGCTCCACGAAGGCGCGCACCTCGGCCTCCTGGGGCGTCCCCCGGGCCAGCTCCAGCGTCAGCGGGTGCTCCGGCGCCAGCACCATAAAGGTGGCGCCGAAGATGGTGTCGTGGCGGGTGGTGAACACCTTGATGGCGCCGTCGCGGCCCGCCAGGGGGAAGTCGATCTCGCACCCGTGGCTGCGGCCGATCCAGTTGGCCTGCATGGTCTTGACCCGCTCCGGCCAGCCGTCCAGGAGCTTCAGGTCGTCCAGCAGGCGGTCGGCGTAGGCGGTGATGCGGAAGCACCACTGCTCCAGGTCCCGCATCTGGACCTCGGACTCACAGCGCCAGCAGCGGCCCTCTTCCACCTGCTCGTTGGCCAGCACCGTCTGGCAGCGGGGGCACCAGTTGACCGGCGCCTTCCGCCGGTAGGCCAGGCCCTTCTTGTAGAGCAGCAGGAACAGCCACTGGGTCCACTTGTAGTAGCCGGGGTGCGAGCAGGCCACTTCCCGCCGCCAGTCATAGGAGTAGCCCATCCGCCGCATCTGGGCGCGGATGGTGTCGATGTTGGCGTAGGTGGACACGGCCGGGTGAATGCCGTGCTCGATGGCGTAGTTCTCGGCCGGCATGCCGAAGGAGTCCCAGCCCATGGGGTGCAGCACCTGGTAGCCGTTCATGCGCTTGAAACGGGCGATCAGGTCGCCGATGGAGTAGACCCGGGTGTGGCCGATGTGCAGCGCCCCCGACGGGTACGGGTACATCTCCAGGCAGTAGAACTTGGGCCGGGAGGGGTCGGGCTCCACGTCGTAGAGCCGCTGTTCCTCCCAGCGGCGCTGCCACTTCTGCTCCACGGCCGCAGCGTTGTAGCGATCCTCCATGGACACCGAACGCGCACCCCCCAGCTCGGGCCGTCGCGGGACCCCACGGCCCCTGAAGCCCCTCAAACAGAGGCTCCCCCGCCTCAGGGACGGGGGAGCCCGCGGTACCACCCTAATTGATAAAGCACTGTGGAGCGGATGGGATTCGAACCCACGACCTCGTGAATGCCATTCACGCGCTCTCCCAACTGAGCTACCGCCCCACGGAAAACGCTCTATCCACTCGGCGCCTTAACGCGGCGTACACGGGACCGGCTAGGCCGCCTGCCGGCTTCACCGGACCGCCTCCCGGGCGAGTTCGGCGGCCTCAAGGTCCCGGTTCGCACCGGCCACCGGGTCGCTGGCACCATCGACCGCCTACTGCTCCCGTTCTTCGGCTTGGCGTCGGGATGGATTTGAACAGCGCCGCTAATTATACGCAAGGGGACGCGGCATCGTCAACAGCACCGGCCGGGCGGGGTCACGAGGGGGCCTGCTCCAGTTCCACGCGGCGGGCATCGCCCCACAGGCGCTCCAGCCCGTAGTAATCGCGCTGCTCAGGGTTCATCACGTGGACGACCACGTCGCCGAAGTCCAGCAGCACCCAGCGCCCGTCGGTGTAGCCCTCGACTCCCAGCGGCTTGAAGCCGCGGGCCTCCAGTTCCTCCAGCACGTGGTCCACGATGGCCTTCACCTGGATGGGGTTGGCGCCGCTGGCGATGACGAAATAATCGGTGACGACCGTCAGGTCGCCCACCTCGAGCACAACGACGTCAGCCGCCTTCTTGTCGGCGGCGGCCGTCGCCGCCAGCACCGCCTTCTGGTGTGCATCCAACGGGTCGCGTCTCCCTACTGCTGATTCTGTACGTAATCGCGCCCGACGACGATGGTGATGTCTGCCGGGGCCGAGTCGTCAGGTTCCGCGTAAACCCGGGCCGTGGCCGTTTGATTCACGATGGCCCGCGCCAGCACCTTGCCCATGGTCTCGTCGCCGTGATGGATCAGCACGATGGTCTCGTCCACGGGCACCTCGTCCACCACGACCTCCACGTTGTAGCCGTGCTGGCGGAGGCTCTCGGCCACCCGGCTGCCGGCCCCGCCGGGCCCCGACGCGTCGCGCACCAGCACCTGCACCACCGTGTCGGGCGGCGGCGTCAGTCGCCAGATCAGGGCGTCCACCAGCTGGCGGGTGCCTTCCTCGTCGTGGAGCCAGTAGTACACGCCGTTCATCCAGCCGTCGCGGCCCGGAATGGTGTTCATGACGATCTCGTCGGGGCTGAAGCCGGCGGCCATGCGGCCCGCCACCGCCACCAGGTGCACCAGTTCGGACTCGCTGAGGTTGGTGTCCACCTGGCGGACGATCTCGTCCACGATCTGACCCAGGCGCGGGATGATGCCCAAATCCAGGCCCCGCTGCACCAGCGCCCGGAGGATCTCCTGCTGCCGCGCGATGCGGGCCAGGTCGCTGTCCTGCCGGTAGCGGGCGTACTGCATGGCCTCGTTGCCGTTCAGGACCCGGCACCCGGGCTGCAGGTGAATGTAAAGGTTCTGGTAGGGATCTTCGTAATGCATGGGTTTGGGCACGCAGATGTAGACGCCGCCCATCAGGTCGACGATGTTGACGAAGGCTTCCAGGTTCACCCGCACGTAGCGGTGCACCGGCACGTTCAGCAGGTGGCTGACGGCGGCCATGGACACCGCCGGGCCGCCGAAGGCGTGCGCGTGGGTGATCTTCGTCGGGTTCTCGCGGATGTAGCGGTGAAGCTGCTCATCCAGCCGGTCCAGCGGGATCTCCACGTAGGTATCCCGGGGGATGGACAGGATGCTGAGGCCGCCGGTCAGCGGGTCGTAACTGGCCAGCATCATGGTGTCGGACCGGCGGGCGCCGCGGCGGCCGTCTTCCAGCAGGCCCGCGTCGGTGCCCAGGATCAGGATGTTGAAGGGCTCGTCCGGCCTGACCTCCACCCGGGGCGGCGCCACCACGTCGCCGGGTTCCGGCTGTTCCTCGTCGACCGTCAGGCCCGATACCAGCCGCCATGCCATGGTGAACGCCAGGGACGCGCCGAAAGCCACCGCCGCCACAGCCACGTAGGCGGCGGTCAGCAGAATCCGGCGGCGCCGGGACGAAAGCCGAGGGCGGCGTTGCTCCGCCGCCCCCGGACCGGAGGACGAAGGGCTCTGCACCAACGCGACATACCTCTCCCTGTTTCGACCCTGTACGGTGCGACCCGTTCAGTACTTTAGAGTCTAGCAGGGAGCCTTCTGTTCCATCAATTCGGCGTGGGAACCGCGGTACAACCCGTGCTGCTGGATGTAGTCCAGCACCTGCTGGGGCAGCAGGTAGCGCACCGACCGCCCCTGGGACAGGCGCCGCCGCAGTTCGCGGGCCGAGATGTTGAGGGGATCGATGTCGAGATGGCGCACCCGGGCCGCGAGATGAGCGGGCATCGCCTGGAGGCGGGCCTCCACGGCGCCGTCGTTCCAACCGGGGCGGCTGACCACGGCCACTTCCGCCAGTTCCAGGATCCGCTCCGGGTCCTTCCACCGGTCCATGCCCAGGAAGGCGTCGGCGCCGACGATGAAGATCAGCGCCACATCGGGCCCCAGTTCCGCCCGCAGTTCCTCCAGGGTGTCGACGGTATAGGACGGGCCCGGCCGGTCCAGTTCCATGCGCGAGACGCGGAACCGGGGGTTGCCCGCCGTGGCCAGGACCGTCATCAGGTAGCGGTGCTCCGCCGGCGTGGTCTGGCCGGCGGGCCGGTGGGGCGGCCGGCCGCAGGGCACGAACAGCACGCGGTCCAGGTCCAGGACCTCCGCCGCCGCCTCGGCGGCCACCAGATGGCCGAAGTGGATGGGGTCGAAGGTGCCGCCCAGCACGCCCAAGCGCTTCACGTCAGCCGCCACCGCCCTGGTCCGTCGGGTCGAGAAACTCAAACTCCCATTCGCCGATGCGCACCGTATCCCCGCTGCGGGCGCCGGCGGCCCGCAGCGCCTCCTCCACGCCGGCCCGCTCCAGGCGCCGCTGCAGGTAGCGGACCGCCTCGTCGTTATTGAAATCGGTCATGGCCGCCCATCGCTCCACCGCGGCGCCGGTCACGCGGAAGGCGCCGTCGTCGTCCCGGACCACTTCCAGCAGGGGCCGCCGCGGCGCCCGGTACACGCGCACCGGCGCCGGCGCCGCCGGCGGCTCGGCGGCCCGGGCCTCCTCCAGAAGCCGCCGGACCCGGCCCAGCAGCTGCGGGATGCCCTGGCCGGTGACGGCCGAGATCGCCTGGAAGCCGAAGCCGTCGGCGGCGGCCGCCTGTTCCAGGCGGTCCAGGTGCCGGGCGGCTTCCGGCAGGTCCGCCTTGTTGGCCGCCACCACCGCGGGCAGCCGGTCCAGCGGGCGCTGGTACCGGGCCAGCTCGCGCCGGATCACGCGGTAATCCTCGACGGGATCGCGGCCTTCGGAGCCCGACGCGTCCACCACGTGCACCAGCACCCGGGTGCGCTCGATGTGGCGCAGGAACTCGTGGCCGAGGCCGGCGCCCTGGTGGGCGCCCTCGATCAGGCCGGGGATGTCGGCCCAGACCATGGTGAACCCGTCGTCGAAGGCCACCACCCCCAGCACCGGCTCCAGGGTCGTGAAGGGATAGGGGGCCACCTTAGGGCGCGCCGCCGACACGCGCCCAAGCAGCGTGGACTTGCCGGCGTTGGGCATGCCCACCAGGCCCACGTCGGCCAGCAGCTTGAGTTCCAGCCGCAGCCAGGCTTCCTCGCCCGGCGCGCCCTTTTCCGCCATGCGGGGTGCCCGGTGGGTGGGGGTGACGAAGCGGGCGTTGCCCCGGCCGCCCCGCCCGCCCCGGGCCGCCACGAAGGTCTGGCCCGGCTCGGTCAGGTCCGCCAGCAGCCGGCCCTGGTCGTCGTAGACCATGGTGCCCGGCGGCACCCGCACTTCCAGGTCCCGGCCGGCCCGGCCGTTCTTGCGGGAACCGCCGCCGTGCCGCCCCCGCTCCGCCCGGAAGTGCCGCTGGAACTGGAAGGCCTGCAGGGTATTAAGGCTGGGGTCCACCACCAGGATGACGCTGCCGCCGCGGCCCCCGTCGCCGCCGTCGGGACCACCGCGGGGCACGTACTTTTCCCGGCGGAAGGAAACGGCGCCGTCGCCGCCGCGCCCCCCCTGGACGAAGATCCTGGCCTGGTCAATGAAGCGCGACACGGTCATTCCCCCGGCTCGTCCACCGCCGGCCGGTCAAGCGGCACCGTCACCGGCGGCAGGCCCGCCGCCGGCGCCTCCAGCGTCACGCCGTCCCGGGTCCAGCGCACGATGAGCCGCCGCTCCTCGGGCCGGACACCGGCGCCCGAAAGCGCCGACTGCAGCCGGGCCCAACCCTGGACCACGGCCTCGCAGGCGGCCGCCACTGCCGCCGCCGTCACCGGCCCGGGCATCATCCCGTCGACGGACAGGTCCACCTCGATGCCCTGCTCCTCGGCTTCCAGAGCCAGGCCCAGGATCAGGCCCGCCAGCGGCGCCGGCACCCCTGCCGCCAGGCGGGCTTCCGCCGCCAGGCGCCGGCGCAGCGCGTCCAGGGCCTCCCTGGCCTTCAGGGCATCGCCCAGTTCCAGCCAGCCCACCGCCACCTGCACGTGGTTGGCCACCCGGTGGCGGTAGGCGCGCAGGTAAGGGAGCAGCGCGCCGCCGTCCAGGCCCAGCATGCCCGTCACCGTCCTGAAACAAGAAAGCCCCCGGTACCGCGTACCGGGGGCCGCCGTCCCTTCCCGGTCAGTCCTGTCCCCCGGCGGCCGGCGCAGCGGTCACCGGAGCCGGGGCCGGGTAAACGCTGACGCGCCTGCGCGTCTTGCCCAGGCGCTCAAACTTCACGTAGCCGTCGACGACGGCGAAGAGGGTGTCGTCACCGCCGCGGCCCACGTTGGCGCCCGGGTGGATGCGGGTGCCGCGCTGGCGCACCAGAATGCTGCCGGCCGTGACGAACTGCCCGTCGTGGCGCTTGACGCCCAGGCGCTTGGCCCGGCTGTCGCGCCCGTTCTTGGTGCTGCCGCCGCCCTTCTTGGTGGCGAACAACTGAAGGTTCATGAGGCGCATGGGAATCACCACCGATCTTCAGCGGTTGATCTCGCGGACCTGCACGTGACCCGGGTAACCCGCCTCGATGCTGCGCAGGCTGCGCAGCAGGGTTTCCGTCAGCACGGCTGCGCCCTGCAGCCGGCTGGCCGCCGCCTCCTCAGGGATGCGGCAGCGCAGCCGGCCCTGGTCGTCGTCGACCTCGGCTTCGACGTCGATCCGGAGCACTTCCTCCAGGCCGATCAGAGCCGCCTGGGCCAGGGCCGAAACCGCCGCGCACACCACGTCGCGGCCCCGCTCCGCGAAACCCGCGTGGCCGCTGAGCGAAAACTCCACGATGTTGCCCGCGGCGCCGCGGACGAACACGGCCTCGATCATCAGGCCTGGATCTTCTCGATCCGCACCCGCGTGTAGTGCTGCCGGTGGCCGCGCCGCCGCCGCACGTTCTTCTTGGACTTGTAGCGGAAGGCCAGGACCTTGTTGGCCCGGCCGTGGCCCAGGACGCGGCCCGTCACCCGGGCGCCCTCCACCAGCGGCGTGCCCACCTTGAGGCCGGCGCCGGCGCCCACGGCCAGGACCGGAAATTCCACGGCGGCGTCGGGATCGGCGTCCAGGCGCTCCACGATGACCACGTCGCCCTCGGACACCCGGTACTGCTTCCCGCCGGTTTCGATGATGGCGTACATGGGTCAATCCTCCCAGGCAAAGACGCAAGCCATTCTAGCACGGCCGCCCCGGGCCGGTCAACGCGACGCGGTCTGGGACGGCTGCGGCGGCTGCACGATACGGGCTTTGGCGTAGGTCCGGAAGGCCCGGGTGATCTCCACGGTCACGGTTTCACCCACCCGGTTGCCGGCACCCTCGATGTCGATGACGTACCCCTCCACCCGGGCGATGCCGTCCCAGGAATTGGACACGTGGGGTTCCTCGACCTTGAGCTCGATGACGTCGCCGGCCTTGACCGGCAGCGCCTGCTCCTCCACCTCGGCCTTGCTGCCCAGGGCCCGCAGGTTCATCTCCTCGATGTGGCAGGCTTCGGAACCCTTGATGTAGATGCTCTTGCCGGTCTCCCGCTCCAGTTCCTTGAGATTGGAGCCGCCGGCGCCGATCAGCAGCGACGCCACCGACGGGTGCACCTCCACCAGGATGGCCTCGTGGTTGGTGCTGCGCAGGATCCGCTTGATCTCGCGGCGCACCCGGCGGGCCTGGCTCTCTTCGGTCAGCACCCGCCCGCGGCCGTCGCAGTAGGGGCACTCCCGGGTCAGCAAATCCAGCAGGTTCTTGCGGCCCTTCTTGCGGGTCATCTCCACCAGGCCCAGCTGGGTGATTCCCAGGACCGTGGTCTTGGTGCGGTCACGGGCAACGGCCCGCTCCAGGGCCCGGACGACGCGATGCCGGTGGCGGGGACTCTCCATGTCGATGAAGTCGATGACGATGATGCCGCCGATGTCGCGCAGGCGGATCTGGCGGGCGATCTCGTCGACGGCCTCCATGTTGGTGCGGTAGACCGTGTCCTGCAGGTCGTGGGTACCCACAAACTTGCCGGTGTTGACGTCGATGACCGTCAGGGCCTCGGTCTGGTCGATGACGATGTAGCCGCCGGAGGGAAGCCAGACGCGCTTCTTCAGTGCCCGGTCGATCTCTTCGTTGAGGCCGTAAACCTCGAACAGGGACCGCCCCTTGCCGTGGAAGAATTCGAGGCGGTCCTTCTGCTCGGGGGCGAAAATCTCAAGCAATTCCTGGGCCTGCTGGTACTCGGCCCGCGAATCGATGGCAAAGCGGGTGACCTCGTCGGTCATAAAGTCCCGCAGGAGCCGGTAAACCAGGCCCATGTCCTTGTAAAGGATGCTGGGCGCGCGCTGCTGGCGGTTCTTCCGCTGAATGTCCGACCATACACGAAGCAAAAACTTGGCGTCCCGGGCGATGTCTTCCTCGGACCGTCCCTCAGCCACGGTCCGGACGATCAAGCCGAGTCCCGGAGGCTTGACGGACTGGGCGATGCGCTTGAGCCGCTCGCGCTCCGCTTCGTCGCTGATCTTGCGGGAAACTCCCACATAGTCGACACCGGGCATCAGAACCAGGTAGCGTCCCGGAATCGTGAGATTGCGGGTGATGCGGGCGCCCTTGGTGCCGACCGCTTCCTTGACGACCTGGACCACGACCTCCTGGCCCACGCGCAGCAGGTCGTTGATGGTCTTGCCCTTCAGGTCTTCGGGCGGCTCGTCCTCGTCGCCCTCCATCTTGACGGGGTGGGCGTCATCGACGTGGAGAAAGGCGTTGCGCTCCAGGCCGATATTGACGAAGGCCGCCTGCATGCCGGGCAGGACGTTCTCCACCCTGCCCTTGTAGATGTTGCCGACGACGCGCTGCGCCAGCGGCCGCTCGATGAACACGTCCACCAGGCGGCCGTCCTCCAGGATGGCGCCGCGCGTCTCGTCGTGTTCCACAGAGACGAGGATCTCCTTTTTCAATACCTCTCAACTCCCTGGACCCGTCGGGGCACCAGGCGAAGGCGTCGGATCCCGTCCGGCGGCGCTCACTTGTCAAGGTCCATCTCTTTCCTGATTATAACGGTCCCGCGGGGCGCGGGCGAATCCCACGCTCACGACGCCAGCAGGTCGTCCAGGGTGGCGTCGAAGCGCCCCTCCAGGGCAGCCTGCACCAGCCTGGCCTCGCTGAGCCGGCCGTAGGGCACCAGGCTCGAGTCCACCACCCACACGAAGTGATAGGCGCCGCCGGTCAAATGCCGCAGCACCGCGCCCACGGTGACGTCGCCCCGGGCCACCAGGCCCGCCGCCGGCAGCACGCCGGCCTGGGCCAGGCGCTCGGGCCGCTGCCACAGGGGCCGCAGGTGCCCCACCACGGCGGCGGCCCGCTCCCGGCGGGCGCCGGCGGCCACGAAGAACGCCAGCACCGGCAGGGTGGGCAGGGGGATGCGCAGGGCGGCGGCCACCAGCGCCGCCAGCACCATGCCGGCGGCCACCACGTAGCCCCAGGCCGCCAGGCGCCCCAGGGCCTCCAGGTCGCCCCAGCGCCGCCGCAGGGCGGCGTGGACGATGCGGCCGCCGTCCAGGGGCAGGGCCGGAACCAGGTTCAGCAGGGCGATGGCCAGGTTGACCTGGAGGAAAAAATCGGACAGCGGCGGCCGGATCCAGCCTGCCGCCGACAGCAGGTGGCCCGCGGCCACCAGCAGCAGGTTGTTCATGGGCCCCGCCAGGGCCGTGACGGCCACCGCGGCGGGCTCCACGGTGTAGAGGTTGTCGGTCTCGGCCACGCCGCCGAAAGGCAGCAGTTCGATGCGGCGGAAGCCGATGCCGAAACCCGTGCCCACCACCAGGTGCGCCGCCTCGTGGGTCAACAGGGCGCCCAGCAGGATCAGCGCCTCGGCCGCCTGCCCGGCGGCGGCCAGCAGGGCCAGCAGCAGGGCGAACCAGCCGTTGAGCCGCAGTTCACAGCCGAAGACCTGGGCCAGCCGCATGAGGAGGGAACCCGCCGTTCACCAGGAACCCTCGTCGCGCCGCAGTTTGGGCTCGGGATCCACGGGGCTGCCGTCGCGCCGGATCTCGAAGTGCAGGCTGGGCTCTGCGCCGTGGGCCGGCTCGCCCACCACCGCGATGACGTCGCCGGCCTGCACCGGGTCGCCGGCCGCCACGTAGGCCTCCTGCAGGTTCAGGTAGCGGGAGGTCCAGCCCCCGCCGTGGTCGATCTCCACCCCCACCCCGCCGCCGGCCTCGGTCCACACCCGCCTCACGGTGCCCGCGGCCGCCGCCACCGCCGGCGCTCCCGGCTCGGCTGCGATGTCCAGTCCCTCGTGAAGGACGGCCTCGCCGTCCGGGCCCTCGGTCCAGCCGTAACCGGCCAGGGCCGTGCCGGCGGCGGGCCAGACCCACGCCTGCGGCCCCGCCTCCGGAACCGCGGCGGGCAGGGCGCCGCCGCCCCCGCTCCCGTCCCTGTCGACGGCCCCGGCCAGCCAGGCCCGCCCCTGCTGGACCGCGTCCCGGATGGCCAGGGCGGCCTGCTCCAGGTCCACGTCCCGGGTGAGCAGGGCAGCCACCTGGCCCTGCAGGCGGGTCCCGAGATCGTAGGGCAGGCGGAAGGCCGCCGCCGCCAGGACGACGACGGCGGCCGCGTAGAGGCACTGGCGCAGCAGCCGCACGGGAATCCGGGCGGGCAGCAGGACCCCGGGAGCCGGTGAACGCCGCCGCCGGGAGATGGTGCGGGCGGCGACGTCAAGATCGTAGTCGTCCCGCCACGTGCGCGGCGCGCCGCTCCCCCGCATCCCGCCGCCGGAAGGCCCCTCCACCGACATCCGCCCCCGTTCCAGGCAGATGTATATGGAGCGGGACCGGCGCCTATGACGCCTTGTCCGGGCGCGGCGTCCCGCACGGGCCGCGACACCGCCTCCCGTACGGCCTCAGGAGCCGAACAGCAGCTTGTGCCGCCGCATGTGGACGTTGAGGACCAGGCCGATGCCCAGGCAGTTGGTCAGCAGCGCGGAACCGCCGTAGGAGACGAAGGGCAGCGGCAGGCCGGTGACCGGCATCAGGCCGATGGTCATGCCCACGTTGACCACCACGTGGAAGGCCAGCATGGAGCCCACGCCCGACGCGATCAGGAAGCCAAAGGCGTCCTTGGCCTGCGCCGCCAGGTGGAAAATGCGGGCCAGCGCGGCGAAGATCAGCAGCAGCAGCAGGGTGGCGCCCACGAAACCCAGTTCCTCGCCCACCACCGAGAAGACGAAGTCGGTGTGCCGCTCCGGCAGGTAGCGCAGGCCGATCTGCTCCCCCTGGAACAGCCCCCGGCCCCACAGCCGGCCCGAGCCGATGGCGTACTGGGACTGGAGGATCTGGTAGCCGGCGCCCCAGGGATCCGAACCGGGGTTCAGGAAGATGATCAGCCGCTGGATCTGGCCCTGGGTCAGCGGGATGGGCGCGTCGAAATAGAGTTTCGACACCACCGCGGCCAGGCCGGCGGCCAGGCCGCCCACCACCAGCACCAGGAAGCGGGTCACCGGCATGCCCGCCATGAACAGCATGCCCACCAGGATGCCCAGCAGCACCAGCGCCGTGCCCAGGTCCGGCTGCATCAGGATGAGGACCAGGGGCGGCGCCAGGTAGGCCAGGGTGACCAGCACGTCGCGCCAGGACCCGGCGCCTTCTTCGTTGCGGGAAAGGACCGCCGCCAGCAGGATGATCAGCGTGAGCTTACCCACCTCGGCCGGCTGGAAGCGGAAAGGACCCATCCCCAGCCAGCTGCGGGCGTTGTTGACCTTGTCGCCTACAAACAGGACCAGTACCAGCAGGCCCAGCGTGACCCCGTACAGCACGTTGGTCCAGCGGGCCAGCGCGCGGTAGTCGAACAGCAGGCTCAGGGCGCCCGCCGCGATGCCGGCCAGGGCCCACACCGCCTGGCGCTGGATGTAAGACCACGACGACGGGTTGAGCCAGCGGCCCAGGTCCAGCAGGCCCGACAGCGGCGTGCGGGTGGCGCTGGCGATGACCACCAGGCCCACCGCCACCAGCAGCAGGATCAGCAGCGGCAGCCAGATGTCCAGGTGCTTCAGCAGCCGGCGCTCCAGCACGTCTCAGCCCCGGCCTCCGGCGCCGCGCTTGAACCCCCGGACCGGGATGCTGGCCACCAGCGCCAGGGACTGGCCCTGGCGGCGCAGGTCCACCTGGATCCCCCGGCGGTCCATGTCCACCAGCGGCGACAGGGACTGGACCAGCGCGTCGCGCACCTGCTCCAGCAATTCGGGATTGGCGCCGGCCCGGTCGTGCATCAGCACCACGCGCAGGCGCTCGCGGGCCACGTCTTTGCTGCCGGCCTGCCGCCGGCGCAGGCCTCCCAGCAGGCTGAACACGGCGCTTGACCTCCCCGGGGGTTAACCTCCGAAAATCCTGCGCAGCCGGCCCAGCAGGCCGCCGTTGGCGGACTGCAGGTCCAGGAACGGCACGTCCTCGCCCATCAACCGGGCGGCGATGTTGCGGTACGCGCGGCCGGCCAGGGACGAGTTCTGGAGGACCGCCGGCTCGCCCCGGTTGGTGGACACCACGATGTGCTCATCCTCGGGCACCACGCCCACCAGGTCAATGGCCAGGATCTCGAGGATGTCGTTGATGTCCATCATGTCGCCGCGGCTGACCATGGCGGGACGGATCCGGTTGATGACCAGCCGGGGCGCGTGGAACTCCTGGGCTTCCAGCAGGCCGATGATGCGGTCGGCGTCGCGGACCGCCGAGACCTCGGGCGTCGTCACCACCACCGCCTCGTCGGCGCCCGCCACGGCGTTCTGGAAGCCCTGCTCGATGCCGGCCGGCGAGTCGATCAGCACCACGTCGAAGGATTCCTTGAGTTCGGCCACCAGGGCGCGCATCTGGTCGGGGCTGACGGCGGTCTTGTCGCGGGTCTGGGCCGCCGGCAGCAGGAACAGGTTCTCGCAGCGCTTGTCCCGGATCAGGGCCTGGCGCAGGCGGCAGAAGCCCTCCACCACGTCCACGAGATCGTAGACGATGCGGTTCTCCAGGCCCAGCAGCACGTCCAGGTTCCGCAGGCCGATGTCGGCGTCCACCAGCGCCACGCGGGCGCCCCGCTGCGCCAGGGCCATGCCCAGGTTGGCGGTGGTGGTCGTCTTGCCCACGCCGCCCTTGCCCGACGTGATGACGATGCTTTTACCCAATGGGCTCCCCCCTGTCTGATCCGGGCTCCCGTGCCGGCCGGCGCCGCCGCCCGGCCAGCGGTTCCACCACGATGGTACCGTCCAGCACGCGGGCCACCTCGGGCCGCAGGCTGCGGCCCGGAGGCTGATCCGGCCGGCGGCCGATGCAGGGGCCGATCCGGATCTGGACCGGCTCCAGCCGGAGCGCGATGACCTGGGCGTCGATCCGTCCCCGGGCCCCGGCGTGGGCCATGCCCCGCAGGCTGCCCAGGACCACCACGTCGCCGGTGGCGATGACCTCGGCACCGGGGTTCACGTCGCCGATGATGACGATGCTGCCGTCGCAGGTGACGCGCTGCCCCGAACGCACCGTCCGCCGCAGGATGACGGCCTCGGACCGTCCAACCGCCGGCCGGTCCCGGCGGCCGGCAGCCGGTTCTGCCGGGGCTGCCGGCGGGAAGCCGCCGTCTCGGAGCGAGGCCGGCGCGCCGCCGTCACCGGCGCCGTCTTCCCGCAGGATGTCGTCGGCCTCGCCGTTGACGATCTGCAGGACCCGCGGCCCCAACTCCCGCCGGATCAGGGCCTCCAGGTCCAGCAACTGGTCGGTTCCAAGCACGCGGGAGCCGACGTCAATGATCAGGTTGGGTCCCGCGAACGCATGGGCTTCTTCGTCGAGCAACCGGGCCAAGGCAGCGAGCAGTTCGTCGAAGGAGGCAGCGGCGTCGAACTCGACCAGGGTCCCGTCCCGCAGCGGATGGCGCCGGACACAGGTCTGAGCCTGCACCTACCCGCCCTCCTCTGACGTGTGCCCTGTGCCCGCACTAGTTCGTTCGGCGGCCGACCAGTCCCTTCCGTCATCCAGGGGGCTGGGCTGCAGGCCGAAGTAGACGTCGTAAAAGCGGCGGGCCACCGGCCCGGCGCCCGAACTGCCGCCGCCGCCGGCCTCGACGATGACCGCCACGGCGATCTCCGGGTCTTCCGCCGGGGCGAAGGACGCGAACCAGGCGTAGTTCCAGGCCGACGAGTAGCCGGCCCGCTCCGCCGTGCCCGTCTTGCCGGCCACGGTGTAGGGCGCGTCGGCGAAGCGCGAATAGGCGGTGCCGCAGTAGCCGCTGCGGCAGGTGGTGACGCCCACCATGCTGTCGATGAGCCGGTCCCAGACGGCCTCGGGCAGTTCCACGCGGCCCAGCACCTCGGGTTCGGCCTGGTAGATGACGCTGCCGTCGGGATCCAGCACCGCGTCCACCAGGTAGGGACGGTGGCGCACCCCGTGGTTGGCCACGGTGGCCATCAGCGAGGCGATCTGGATGGGCGTGTAGAGGTGCTCGCCCTGGCCGATGGCCGTGTTCAGGGGGTCGGTCCCGTGGGGGAAGCGGCTGGCCACCTCGCCGGCCACGTCCCGCAGGCCGCTGGTGCCGTCCAGCCCCAGGGCCGAGGCCGTTTGGCCCATGCGCTCGGTGCCCAGGCGCAGCCCCATGGTCCAGAAGTAGGTATTGCACGACCGGGCCAGGGCTTCTTCCAGGTCCACGTGGCCGTGGGCAGCGTTGTCGCGGTAGACCCGGCGGCCGTAGCTGAGGTATCCGGGGCAGGTCAGGGCCAGGCTGCCCAGGCCGTTCTCCAGCCCCGCCAGCGCCGTCACCACCTTGAAGACGGAGCCCGGCGGGTAGCGGCTCTGGATGGCCCGGTTGAGGAAGACGCCCTCCTCGATGTAGCCCTGGATGACCTGGTCCACCTCCTGGCGGCGATCGGTGCCCCGCCGCAGGAAGGGCTGCAGGCTGAAGACGTTGGGGTCGAAATCGGGCACGGAAGCCATGGCCTTGATGCCGCCGGTCCTGACGTCGATGGCCACCAGCGCCGCCGCCGGCGCCGGGCAGGGGCAGTTGCCCGTGCGGGCTTCCCGCAGGGCGGCCATGTGCTCCCGCAGCGCCTGCTCCGCCGCCGCCTGCAGGCGGGCGTCCAGGGTGAGCCGCAGCGTGTCGCCCTGGCGAGGGGGTTCGCTCTCCCGCACGCCCACCAGGCGGCCGGCCACGTCCACCTCCACCAGAAGCCGGCCGCTGATGCCGGCCAGCCCCACGACGCCCGAATCGGCCAGGTATTCCGGCGGCTGGTCGAAGGTCCGCTCCAGTCCCGACGCCCCCTGGACCGTCCACTGGCCCAACTGGCGCACGTAGCCCAGCACGTGGGAGGCCAGAGAGCCCTCCGGGTAGACCCGCAGCGGCAGCGCCTCCACCACCACGCCGGGCAGCCGCATCCGGTTTTCCTCCAGCAGCGTGTGCTGCTGGGGCGTCAGGTCCACCCGCAGCCGTGCGGGCTGGAAAGGATACAGCTGCAGTTCCGCCAGGGCGCCGTCGATCTCGTCGTCGGTGACCCCCAGGATCTCCTTCAGAAGCCGCCGGGCCTCGTCGGGCAGGGGCCGGCCCGTGTACACCAG
This sequence comes from Bacillota bacterium, assembly GCA_017577485.1. Taxonomy (GTDB): domain Bacteria; phylum Bacillota; class Sulfobacillia; order Thermaerobacterales; family RSA17; genus RSA17. The sequence continues at coordinate 76,323 of PKRI01000001.1, forward strand.
CGACGCCGTGTAGGCCGGCCGCGACGTGGCCAGCACCCGGCCCCCGGCATCGAGGATGTCGCCCCGGGCCGGGATCAGGTCCAGGGGGCGCACCCGCTGCTGCTGGGCGTACAGGGCGTAGCGATCGCCGTGCAGGATCTGCATGTATCCCAGGCGCAGCACCATGACCAGCGTCACCACCGCCAGCACGGCGATGGCCGCGCGGCTGCGGCGCTCCCGCTGCTCCCGCCGTTCCGGGTCCTCGCCGGTCACCGGCGCCCCCCTCCCCTGGCGGGCCAGCTGCCCGCCGCCCGGCCGGCCGGCTCCCCGGCCAGGTCCCGGGTCAGCCGGTACAGCGGCACGAACAGCACGCCCGCCGCCACCAGGTTGCCGGTGATGATGGTGGGCAGCAGTTCGAAAACGTGGGCCAGCGGCACCACCACGCTGAACACCCGCAGGACCAGGGCGTGCAGCAGTTCCTGCCCCACCGTGGCCACCGCGGCCAGCAGCAGGGCGGCCGGAGCGTTCTCCCGGTATACGTGGCGGGCCAGTTCCCCGCCGGCGGCGCCGGCCGCGCCCTTGATCAGCAGGTGCAGGCCCACGAAGCGGCCGGTGACCACGTCCACCAGCAGGCCGCCCGCCAGGCCCATGACCAGGCCGTAGCGGGAGCCTCCGGTGAAGCCGGCCAGGACAGCCAGCACCAGCAGCAGGTCCGGGCGGGCGGCGCCCGGCATCACCAGGGGCACCGCCACCACCTGCGCCAGCACCACCAGCAGGAGCACCAGGGTTGACAGCCAGGCCAGCCGGGTCACGCCGTCACCTCAACTCCCAGGAACGCTGGACGGGCTGGACCACCAGCACCTCGAACAGGCGGTCGAAGTCGACGAAGGGCTGGACCACCGCCTCCAGCACCAGGCCGGTCTCGTCGTAGCGCAGCTCGATGACCTCGCCCACGTCCAGATTGGGGGGGAACAGCCCGCCGTAGCCCGAGGTGACGACGCGGTCGCCCACCTTCACGTCGGCATCGCGGTTGAAAAACCTGACCTCCAGGGTGCCGGACCGGGCGGGATCGCCCACGGCCACGCCGGCGTCGCCGCTGCGGGACACCAGGACGCCCACGCCGCTCTGGGGGTCGGTCAGCAGCAGCACCGTGGCGGTAAAGCGGGTGGTGCGGGTGATGCGCCCGACGACGCCGCGGGGCTCGATCACCACCATATCCACGGCGACGCCGTCGGCGGTCCCCACGTCCAGCAGGACCTCTTCCAGCCAGCGGTCGGGGTCGCGGCCGATGACGTTGGCGGCCGCCACGGCGCCAGGCTCTCGCTCCTTGAGCGCCAGCAGGGCGCGGATGCGGGAATACGACCGGTACCCCCGCTCCATCACGGCCTGCTGCTGCCGGTAGCGCTCCAGTTCCTGGCGGAGCCGCTGGTTTTCCTCGCGCAGGCGGGCCAGCTCGGCGATCTGCTGCCGGGCGCCGTCCACCACGGCCGCCACCTGGTGGGCCGCCCGGGTCACCGGCGCCAGGGCGTCCAGCAGCCAGTTCTCCACGACGGTGACGCGCTGGCGCTCGCGGGCGGTGAGCGTCATCAGCACCACCGCCACCACCAGGGTGGCCAGGGCAGCCATGGTCCGCCGGTTCAGCAGCCAGCGCAGCACCCGCGTCACGCCCTCGGGCGGCGCTCAGGCCAGTTTCCTGGGCGACACCAGCAGCCGCGAGAGGGTTTCGATCTCTTCCAGCACCTTGCCGGTGCCGCGGGCCACGCACAGCAGGGGCTCGTCGGCCAGCATCACGGGCATGCCCGTTTCCTCGCTGACCAGGCGGTCCAGCCCGCGCAGCAGGGCACCGCCCCCGGCCAGAACGATGCCGCGGTCCATGATGTCGGCGGCCAGTTCGGGCGGCGTCCGCTCCAGGGTCACCTTGATGGCCTCGACGATGGCCTGGATCGGCTCCCGCAGCGCCTCCCGCACTTCCTCGGGCGAGATCACCAGGGTCTTGGGCAGGCCCGTGACCAGATCGCGGCCCCGGATCTCGATGGAGCCCTCGCCCTCGTAGGGGAAGGCCGAGCCGACCTCGATCTTGACTTCTTCCGCCGTCCGCTCGCCGATCAGCATGTTGTAGTTGCGCTTGACGTAGTTGATGATGGCCTCGTCCATCTCGTCGCCGGCCACCCGGATGGAGCGGTGGGTGACGATGCCGCCCAGGGAGATGACGGCCACCTCGGTGGTGCCGCCGCCGATGTCGACGATCATGTTGCCGGTGGGTTCATGGACCGGCAGGCCCGAACCGATGGCGGCGGCCATGGGCTCCTCGATCAGGAACGCCTCACGGGCGCCGGCCTGCAGGGTGGCGTCGATGACGGCCCGCTTCTCCACCTCGGTGACGCCCGACGGCACGCAGACCACCACCCGCGGCCGGAACAGCGACCGCCGCTGGGAGGCCTTGGCGATGAAGTAGCGCAGCATGGTCTGGGTCACGTCGAAGTCGGCGATGACGCCGTCGGCCATGGGCCGGATGGCCACGATGTTGCCCGGTGTACGGCCGATCATGCGCTTGGCCTCGGCTCCCACCGCCACCACCTGGCGGGTGCCCTCCTGCACGGCCACCACCGACGGCTCCTGCAGGACGATCCCCCGGCCCCGGACGTACACCAGCGTATTGGCGGTACCCAGGTCGATGCCCATATCCCGCGAAAAGTAGCGATAAACCGGTGACAGCATGCTCCCGCGTCTCCCCTTCGGCGTCCAACACGTCAGGCGAACCAGGACTCGTACAGTTCCCGCAGGCTGACGTACCGCCGGTCTCCCAGGATGATGTGGTCGAGGACGTCGATTCCCACGATCCGGCCTGCCTCCACCAGCCTCCGGGTGGCCTCCAGGTCATCGGGGCTGGGCGTCGGGTCGCCGCTGGGATGGTTGTGGACCAGGATCAGCGCCGACGCCGCCCGCTGGATGGCCGGGCGGAAGACCTCCCGGGGGTGGACGACGGTCCCGTCCAGACCGCCGATAGACACGGTCTCCACCGCCAGCACGTGGCGGCGGGTGCTCAGCAGCACCGCCCGCAGGTGCTCCCTGCGGTAGTGCCGCATCTCCTCGTGCAGCAGCGCCGCCACTTCCGAGGCCCGGCGGATCCGTATGGGGCGCGGGCCCTCGGCGGCCACGCGGCGTCCCAGTTCCAGGGCCGCCACCACCCGCACGGCCTTGGCGGGCCCGATCCCGGGCACCTGGCACAACTCGTCGGGCCGCGCGGCGGCCAGTTCCCGCAGGCCGCTGGCCCCGGAGCGGTGGGCGTCGCCGGACTCGCGCCGGCGGGCCCACTGCAGCAGGCCCTGGGCCAGGGCCAGGGCCGATTGGGAAGTGGCGGCGTTGCCCGTCCCCAGCAGGATGGCCAGCAGCTCGCTGTTGGACAGCGCCGCCGGCCCCTGGTGCCACAGGCGCTCCCGGGGCCGCTCCCCTTCAGGCAGTTCCTTGATGGTAACGCCGGTCACGGCTGCCCCGATCCCTCCCGCGGGATCAGGTGGCGCGCACCGCCGGGTTTCCAGCATACCAGAAATCGGCCACCCGCAGGCCGAACCGTTCCAGGAGGCGCACCGTCCGGGCCAGGGGCAGCCCCACCACGTTGAAGTAGCAGCCCTCGATCCGCTCCACCAGGACGGATCCCAGGCCCTGCACCGCGTAGGAGCCGGCCTTGTCCAGCGGCTCGCCGGTGGCCACGTACCGGGCGATGGTCTCCGGGTCCATGGGCGCCATCCGCACCGCGGTGACCTCGACATCGGCCAGCAGCAGCCCATGACGGGCGCGGGCCACGGCCACGCCGCTCATGACCCGGTGCACGCGGCCGGCCAGGCGGCCCAGCATCTGCCGGGCGTGGGCCTCGTCGGCCGGCTTGCCCAGCACGTCGCCGTCCAGGACCACCACCGTGTCGGCGGCCAGCACCAGGGCGCCGGGCGGCGTCGACGGCCGCGAGGCCACCTCCCGGGCCTTGGCGGCGGCCAGGGACGTCACCAGCGCCTCCGGCGGCACGGGTCCCGCCGCCTGGAGCCGCCGCATCAGGTCGTCCTCGTCGACGCCGCTGGGAACCACCGTGAAGTCCAGGCCGATCTGGGCCAGCAGTTCCCGGCGCCGGGGCGACGACGACGCCAGCAGCAGGGTCATGCCCCCGCCACCTCCGCGGACCTGTGGACACTTCCCAGATGCCCGCCGTGAATCCTTTCGCGGCCGGCTGCCAAAATCGCGGGTCCCTGCCGCCGGCCAGCGGTCCTTCCAGCTGTCTGGAAAAGAGTGTTGCCGGGGGAGCGCGGCGCCATGCCGGCAGCCGTCAGCGGCTCAGCGCCGCGAGGATGGCGGCCGCTTCCACGGCCGCTTCCGGGGCACCGGCCAGCACCGGCAGGGCGTCGAAACCCGCGGCCGCTTCCTGCAGCAGGCGGCGCATCTGGGCGTAGAGGCGGCGCAGGGATTCGTGGGAATCCTCCAGGTCGAGGCCCGGCTGCACCTGCCCCAGCTGAGCCTCGGCCTCCTGCAGTTCCGCGGCCAGCGGCGCGATGCCGGCGCCGGACTCCAGCGCCGCCGCCATGCGCCGCACCCGGCCCGGCAGCGCCTCCAGGTGCTCCCGCAGGACCTGGCGCGCTTCCTGGCTGCCGCCCCGCAGCAGGCCCGACCCGCCCACGGTGTGCTCGGCGATGAAGGTTTCGAAGCCGGCGTCGGCCATGGCCCCGGCCAGCGGCCGGCCCTGCTCGCGGCTGGTGAACAGGCCCGTCCACACCCGGTAGCCGTCGCCGCCGGGAGCGATGGCGCCGTCGAAGCCGGCGGCCCGCACCTGGTCCAGGGCGGCCTGGGCGCCCTCCAGGCTGGAGAAGACCCCCACCTGGATCACGTAGAGCGCCACCGGGGCCGCTTCCACCGGGGTTTCGCCCGGCGGCTCGCCGCCGCCGGCCTCCCCGCCGGCTGCCTCCTCGCCCGCCGCCTCATCCCCGGGCGGCCCAGCGGGCGAGCCGGCGGTCTCCGGTCCGGGCCCGGCCTCCTGCGGCCCACGGGCCCCGGATTCCGGCGGCTGCCCGTCCTGCCCCGGAGAGCCGCCGGTTTCGCCGGGCGGCTCGATGCCTGCCCCGGCGCCGCCGTCCGCGGCGGGGGGCTGGTCACCGCCGGCGGGAGGCGGGGCCCCGGGCCCGGGCTCCGCGTCCAGGTCCTGGGAGGCCTCGCTGCCCAGGGCGCCGGTCAGGAACAGGCCCATCACGTATCCGAGGCCGGCGGCCAGGGCGGCCACCAGCACGAAGGACAGGATCAGCGGCAGCGCCCGGCGGGCGCGGTCGGCAACCCTCTTGCGGGCCACCGTTCTTTCCTCCCTCAGCCCGTGAACTTCAGGCGGTCAGGTCCCTCAAGCGGGCCTCCAGGCGCCCGATGGCGTCCTGGAGGTCGGCGTATTTCTGGCGCTCGCGGGCCACCACTTCCGGCGGCGCCTTGGCGAGGAACTCCTGGTTCTCCAGGCGCCGGGCCAGGCCCTGGGCGCGGCTGGACGCCTCGGCCAGCTCCCGCTCAAGCCGCGCCACTTCGGCTTCGAGATCGATGACCCCTTCCAGGGGCACGTAGACCTCGACGGGACCGATGATGTCGCCGGCGGCCCGGCGCGGCCGCGGGCCGCCGGCCGGCAGCACCGTCACCTGGCCGGCCCCCGCCAGGCGCCGCAGCGCCGCCTCCGCCAGGGCGGCGGCTTCCCGGGCCGCTTCCTCGCGGTCGGCCCGCACCCACACGGGCACCGGCCGGCCGGGCTCGATCTTGAACTCCGAGCGGATGGCCCGCACCGCCCGCACCATGTCGATGACCTGCTCCATCCGCCGGGCCGACTCGGGGTCCGCCCACCCCGCCGGTGCCTCAGGCCACGGCGCCGTCACGATGCTTCCCCGGCTTCCCGGCAGCCGCTGCCAGATTTCCTCGGTGATGAAGGGCATCACCGGATGCAGGAGGCGGAGGATCACCGAGAGGACCTCCACCAGCGTGCGCTGGGCGGCGGCCCGGTCCTCGCCGCCGGCGCCGAGCCGCGGCTTCGCCAGTTCGATGTACCAGTCGCAGTAGGCGCCCCAGAAGAATTCGTAAACGGCCCGGGCGGCCTCGCCCAGCTCGAACTGCTCGTAGTGGCGGTCGGTTTCCAGGACGGTGCGCCGGGCCAGGTCCAGGATCCAGCGGTCTTCCAGGCGCCGGGCGCCGGCCGAGGCCTCGGGGTCGTACCCTTCCAGGTTGGCCAGCACGAACCGGGCGGCGTTCCACAGCTTGTTGGCGAAGTTGCGGGCGCCCTCCAGTTTCTCGTCGTAGAGCCGCACGTCGTTGCCCGGGGTGATGCCCGTCACCAGCGCCCAGCGCAGGGCGTCGGCGCCGTACCGGTCCACCACGTCCAGCGGGTCCACGGTGTTGCCCCGCGACTTGGACATCTTCTGCCCCTGGCCGTCCCGCACCAGGCCGTGGAGCAGGACGGTGCGGAAGGGCACGTCGCCCATGAACTCCAGGCCCATCATCATCATGCGGGCCACCCAGAAGAACAGGATGTCGTACCCGGTCACCAGTACCGACGTGGGATAGTAGGCCTCGAGTTCCGGCGTCCGCTCCGGCCAGCCCATGGTGGAGAAGGGCCACAGCGCGGAACTGAACCAGGTGTCCAGCACGTCGGGGTCCTGCTCCAGGTCCCGGCTGCCGCAGTGCTCACACTGCTGGGGATCCTCCACCGCCACGGTCACGTGCCCCTCGGGGCAGTACCAGGCCGGGATGCGGTGGCCCCACCAGATCTGCCGGGAGATGGGCCAGTCGCGGATGTTGTCCAGCCAGTGGAAGTAGATCTTCTCAAACCGCTCGGGCACGATGCGGGTGCGGCCGGTCCGGACCGCCTCGGCGGCCGGCTCGGCCAGGGGCTTCGTCTTCACGAACCACTGCTCGGAGATCAGCGGCTCCACCACCGTGTCGCACCGCTGGCAGTGGCCCACCGCGTGGCGCATGTCCTCCACGGATTCCAGCAGCCCCTGTTCCGCCAGGGCCTCCACCAGCCGCCGGCGGCACTCCCAGCGGTCCAGACCCGCGAAGGGACCGGCCTCGGCGGTCATGGACGCGTCCTCGCCGATGACCTGGATGGCCGGCAGGCCGTGGCGGCGGCCGATCTCGAAGTCCGTCGGGTCGTGGAAAGGCGTCACCTTGACGACGCCGGTGCCGAACTCGGGATCCACGGCCTCGTCGGCCACGATGGGGATGCGCCGGCCCAGGACCGGCACCACCGCTTCCCGGCCCACCAGGTGGCGGTAGCGCTCATCGCCGGGATGCACGGCCAGGGCCGTGTCGCCCAGGATGGTTTCCGGCCGGGTGGTGGCCACGGTGACGGTGCCGCCGTCGGCCAGCGGGTAGCGGACGCGGTAGAACTTGCCGTCCACCTCCCGGTGGGTGACCTCCAGGTCCGACAGGGTGGTCCGGCAGCGGGGGCACCAGTTGATCATGTAGTGCCCCCTGTAGATCAACCCCCGCCGGTACAGGTGCACGAAGACCTCGCGCACGGCCCGGCTGCAGCCGGGGTCCATGGTGAAGCGGGTCCGGGACCAGTCGCAGGAGCAGCCCAGGCGCTGCAGCTGTCCCAGGATCCGCTGCTCGTACTCGTTCTTCCAGGACCAGACCACCTCCAGGAAGCGCTCCCGGCCCAGGTCGCGGCGGTCCTTGCCCTCCTCGGCCAGGCGGCGCTCCACCACCACCTGGGTGGCGATGCCGGCGTGGTCGGTGCCCGGCAGCCAGAGGACGTCATAGCCCTGCATGCGCCGGCGGCGCACCAGCACGTCCTGGATGGTGTTGTCCAGGGCGTGGCCGATGTGCAGCACGCCGGTCACGTTGGGCGGCGGGATGACGATGCTGAAGACCGGACGCGCCGGTACCGCCGGCGCCCGGAACAGGTCCTGCTCCAGCCAGCGGCTGTACCAGCGCTGTTCCACCTCACGGGGGTCGTAGCGCGGCGCCAGTTGGGCGCCGGCCCCGGCCGGCGCCGAAGGTTCCGTGGCCATGGTCGTCCCTCCCGACAAGCAAAAGCCCCCGTCGCAAGGACGGAGGCTGCTCCGCGGTACCACCTTGATTCCGCGACCGCCGGCAGGACCCCGGTCGCGGCACTCCAGCGCGGTAACGGGCGCACCCGTGCGGGCCTACGCGGCAGCCGGCCGGGCGGCGGCGCCGCCGGCGGCGCTTTCGGGCCGCAGGCTTCGGGGCGACCTTCGGCCGTCGACACCCGGGAGACCTTTCAGCCGCTGGGCCTCCCTCTCTGGGGGCGCCGCCCGGGAAGGGTCACGGCCTACTCCTCCCCGTCATCGCCTGGGAAAGCGCTTGTGTTGCTAAACTTAGCCGCCCGCGACGCCGGTGTCAACCCGGCGGCGGCCGGCGTCAGCGTCATCAGCAGCAGGTCGTCCCACCCCTGGCGCCGGCGGCGGCCGGCCCGCAGGACGGCCTCACAGCGGAAGCCGCAGCGCCCGTAACAGCGGATGGCGCGGCGGTTGCGGCGGAGCACCCGCAGGTAGAGGGTCCTGAGGCCCAGGGAGCCCAGGGCATGGCGGGCCGCCACCCGCACGGCGTCGCTGCCGTAGCCCTTTCCCCAGCAGTCCTTCTCGCCGATGCAGACCCGCAGTTCGGCGGTGCCCCGGCGCCAGTCGATGTCCTCCAGTTCCAGGTCGCCGATCACCCGGCCCTGATGGGTTTCCACGGCGAAGCCCAGGCGCCGGGGGCTCCGCAGCAGGTGCACCAGCCAGGCTCGCGGGTCCCTCCAGCGGGCGAATTTGTCTCCGGTCAGGCGGTTCAGTTCGGGGTCGGCGTTCCAGCGCCAGAGCAGGGGCAGGTCGGCAGGAGTCAGCGGGCGGAGCACGACGCGCTCGCCCGCCAGGCGCACGTGGTCCTGTCGCATCGTCAAACCTCCGGTCGCAAGAGCGGCACAACCGTGACCGGGGGCCGGCAGCCCGGCCCGGGCAGCGGTCACGGCTCCTAGATTTGGGGCGCCCGGCAGGGCTTCCTTGCGTCAATCCCTGGATGGAACGCCGCTTGCTGGCAGGGGGAGAATCAGCGGGAAGGCAGGGCCGCCGCCGCCAGGCCGGCAGCGCTGCCGGCGGCGCGGTCCAGGCCGGCGGCGGCGCGGGCGCCGCCGGCCAGGGCGCAGTCCAGCGCTTCCGCCAGGCGGGTCACGGGCACCACCCTGGGGTGTTGGCGGTCGCCGATCTCCTGATGGTTTTCGGAAGGGATCACCACGGTGTCGGCGCCGGCATGGCGGGCGGCGTCAATCTTGGCGGGGATGCCGCCCACGGGCTTGACCCACCCCTGGACCGACACCTCGCCGGTCATGGCCACGGTGTTGCGCACCGGGATCCCGGTCAGGGCCGAGTAGATGGCCACCGCCAGGGGCACGCCGGCCGAGGGGCCGTCCACGGGAACGCCGCCGGGGAAGTTGACGTGGATGTCGTAGTCGAAGGGGTTCAGGTCCAGGTGGGAGCGCAGGGCCGTCAGCACCGTCTCCACGGAACTGCGGGCCATGGACTTGCGCCGCTTCAGCGGGCGGCCCATGCCGCCGAACTCCTCCTCCTCGATCAGGCCCGTGACGGTGATGCGCCCGGCTCCCGGCGCCGCCGCCCGGTGGGCCGCCACCTCCAGTTCGATCAGGACGCCCATGTTGGGGCCGTAGACGGCCAGGCCGTTGGCGCGGCCCACCATGGGTTCGGGCGGGACGCGCTTCTCCGGACGCGGGGAGTACTGGCCGCTGCTGACCACCCAGCCGATGTCGGCCCGGTCCACCACCCGGCGGCCCTCGCCGTCGGCCACTCCGGCGGCGATCTGGACCATGTTGACCGCCTCCCGGCCGTTGCGGGCGTATCGGCCGATCATGTCCGCAGCCTCTGCCGTCAACTCGATGCCGATGCGCCGGGCGGCGTTGCGGGCGATCCGCGCCACCTCGTCGGGGGTCAGCGGCCGGAAGAAAATCTCCATGCACCGGGAGCGGATGGCCGGCGGGATCTCCTCGGGCAGGCGGGTGGTGGCGCCCACCAGCCGGAAGTCGGCGGGCAGGCCGTGCTCGAAGATGTCGCGGATGTGGGCCGGCACGTTGGGGTCCTCGCTGTTGTAGTAGGCGCTCTCGAGAAAGACCTTGCGGTCCTCCAGCACTTTCAGGAGCTTGTTCATCTGAACCGGGTGCAGCTCGCCGATCTCGTCGATGAACAGGATGCCCCCGTGGGCCCGGGTCACCGCCCCGGGCTTGGGCTGGGGAATGCCGGCGATCCCCAGGGAACCGGCTCCCTGGTAGATGGGGTCGTGGACGCAGCCGATCAGGGGATCGGCGATGCCGCGCTCGTCGAAGCGGGCGGTGGTGGCGTCGATCTCCACGAAGCGGGAATGCTCGCCGAAGGGCGAGCGCCGGTTCCGGCGGGCCTCCTCCAGCACCAGGCGCGCCGCCGCCGTCTTCCCCACGCCCGGCGGCCCGTAGATGATCACGTGCTGGGGATTGGGGCCGCACAGGGCGGCCCGCAGCGCCTTGAGCCCGTCTTCCTGGCCGATGACCTCTTCGAAACTGGTGGGGCGGGTCAGTTCCGACAGCGGCTCCGTCAGCGAGATGGCCCGCAGCTGCTGGAGCCGCTCCAGTTCGTGGCGGGACTCGCGGCGGATGGCCACCCGGCTGCCCTGCTGCTGCCGCAGCAGGCTCCAGAAGTAGAGGCCGATGACGGCGGCCAGCAGCACCTGGATCAGGGTCACCACGCCGGCGGTCAGGACGGGCACCTCCCGGGGCTATTGTGGTCGCCGCCCCGGGGAGGTATGCCCACAGCGAAGGCGGCCGCACCCAGGTGCGGCCGCCGCGGTTTCAGCGCGAAAGCCCGCCGAGGAGCCCACTGCCGTGCACGGCTCAGGCGCTCAGGCGGTCTCCTCCTTCTTGCGCTTGGTCTCCCTGGGGACCAGCACCGGCTCCGCCTCGCCCCGGGCAGCGGCCTCGGTGATGACCACCCGGGCGATGTCCTGCCGCGAGGGCAGGTCGTACATGACGTCCAGCATCAGCTCTTCCAGGATGGCCCTCAGCCCGCGGGCGCCGGTGTTGCGCTCCAGCGCCTTCTCGGCGATGACCCGCAGGGCCGCCTCCTCGAACTCCAGTTCGATGTTGTCCAGCTGGAAGAACTTCTGGTACTGGCGCACCAGGGCGTTCTTGGGCTCCACCAGGATGCGCATCAGCGCTTCCACGTCCAGCGCGTTCAGGGTGGCGATGACCGGCAGCCGGCCCACGAACTCGGGGATCATGCCGTACTTCAGCAGGTCCTCGGGCTGCACGTGCTGCAGGATCTCGCCGACGTCGTGGGTCTTGGGGCTGCGGATGTCGGCGCCGAAGCCCATGGTGCGCTGGTTGATGCGCCGCTGGATGATGCGGTCCAGCCCGTCGAAGGCCCCACCCACGATGAACAGGATGTTGGACGTGTCGATCTGGATGAACTCCTGGTGGGGGTGCTTGCGGCCGCCCTGGGGCGGCACGCTGGCCACGGTCCCCTCCAGGATCTTCAGCAGCGCCTGCTGCACACCCTCACCCGATACGTCCCGGGTGATGGACGGGTTCTCCGACTTGCGGGCGATCTTGTCGATCTCGTCGATGTAGACGATGCCCTTCTCGGCCTTCTCGATGTCGTAGTCGGCCGCCTGGATCAGCTTGAGCAGGATGTTCTCCACGTCCTCGCCCACGTACCCCGCCTCGGTCAGCGAGGTGGCGTCGGCGATGGCGAAGGGCACGTTGAGCATGCGGGCCAGGGTCTGGGCCAGGTACGTCTTGCCGACGCCCGTGGGACCGATGAGCAGGATGTTGCTCTTCTGCAGTTCCACGTCGTCGATGCGGCCGCCCATGTTGACCCGCTTGTAGTGGTTGTAAACGGCCACGGCCAGGGCCTTCTTGGCCCGGTCCTGGCCGATGACGTACTGATCAAGGAACGCCTTGATCTCCCTGGGCTTGGGGACTTCTTTCAGTTCCAGGTCGAGATCGTCCTGGAGTTCCTCTTCGATGATGTCGTTGCACAGCTCGATGCACTCGTCGCAGATGTACACACCGGGGCCGGCGACCAGGCGCTTCACCTGATCCTGGTACTTGCCGCAGAAGGAGCACTTGAGCTGCCCCTTCTCATCCGTGAACTTGAACATCGAGCCACTCCTTCCGCGCCGGCTACTTTCGGCCCTTGCCGGTCGGCGACTCGATCACCTCGTCGATGATCCCGTAGGCCTTGGCTTCCGACGCCGACATCCAGAAGTCTCGGTCTGTATCGTTCTCGATCTTTTCAATCGGTTGCCCGGTGTGTTTTGCCAGGATCTCGTTCAGCGTCCGCTTCATCTTCAGCAGCTGCTCGGTCTGGATCTCCACGTCGCGGGCCGATCCGCGGAAGCCGCCCAGGGGCTGGTGCAACATGATACGCGCGTGGGGCAGCGCCTGCCGCTTCCCGGGCGCCCCGCCGGCCAGCAGGACGGCGGCCATGCTGGCGGCCATGCCCACGCAGATGGTCCGCACGTCGGGCCTGACCAGCTGCATGGTGTCGTAGATGGCCAGGCCGGCGTCCACCGATCCGCCCGGCGAGTTGATGTAAAGGTTAATCTCTTTATCGGGGTCGTCAGCCTCCAGGAACAGCAGTTGGGCCACGACCAGATTGGCCACGTGGTCGTCGATGGGCGCGCCCAGAAAAACGATGCGGTCCTTCAGCAGCCGCGAGTAGATGTCGTACGCGCGCTCGCCGCGGTTGGTCTGCTCGATGACCATCGGCACGTACATCCGGAGCATCCTCCTGGTCTGCGGCACCGGCGCCCGGCAAAAAAGCCCTGGGCGAGCGACGCCGCAGGGTTCCGTTCAACCCGATTGTGTCGCAAGCTCAACCAGATAATCAATGGTCTTGCGGACGCGCAGGGACGCCTCCACCTCGGCCCGCACGTCGGGCCGGCTCATCAGGCGGCGCATTTCCTCCACGGGCTGGCCGTAGGCCTCGGCCAGGCGCACGGCCTCGGCGTTGAGGTCGTCGTCGCCTGCGGTGATGTTCTCACGGCGGGCGACGGCGTCCAGGACCAGGTCGGCCTTGACCTCGCGCTCGGCCCGGGGCCGGAACTCCCGCCGCAGGTCGTCGACGGTCTCGCCCTGGCGCCGCAGGTAGTCCTCCCACTTCATGCCCTGGGCCTCGACACGGCGGCGGAAGTCTTCAACCAGCTGGTCGAGGCGCCGCTCCACCAGCACCGCCGGCAGGTCCACCTGGGCCTGCTCCACCACCTGGCGGATGACCTCCTGGCGCACCTGCTCCTCGGCATCTTCCTCGGCGCGCCGGCGCAGGTTCTTCTCAACGTCGGCCCGCAGTTCCTCCAGGGTCTGGAATTCCCCGACGCTGCGGGCGAACTCATCGTCCAGCGCCGGCAGTTCCTTGCGCTTGAGCTCCTTGAGGGTCACGTGGAAGCGGGCGGCCTTCCCGGCCAGGCCGGCCTCGGGATGGTCTTCCGGGAAGGTGACGTCGATGTCGCGCTCCTGGCCCACGCGCATGCCGATCAACTGCTGCTCGAAGCCTTCCACCAGGCGGCCCGCGCCGATCTCGACCATGTAGTCCTGGCCCTCGCCGCCGGGGAAAGGCTGGCCGTCGACGGTGCCCTTAAAATCGATGACCGCCACATGACCCTCGGCCGCCTCCGCCTCGTCGTCGACGGGGACCAGCTGGGCCTGGGCTTCCCGCAGCCGCTCCAGCAGGTTGTTGACGTCGGCTTCGTCGACCTGCACCTGCGGCCGCTCCACCCGGATGGAGCGGTAATCGCCCAGGGTGACCTCCGGCTTGACCTCCACCTGGGCCTTGAACGACAGCGGCTGCCCTTCCTCGTAGTGGATATCGGTGACCGTGGGCCGGTCGATGGGCTCGATGCCGGTTTCCCGGACGGCCTGGGCGTAGGCTTCGGGCAGCAGGTCGTCCAGGGCCTCGTCCAGCAGCGCCTGACGGCCGATGCGCCGCTCCACCAGCGCCCTGGGCGCCCTGCCCCTGCGGAAACCGGGAATCAGGATATTCCGGGACAGCCGGCGGAAGGCCCGCTCCAGGGCTTCCTCCACCATCTCGGCGGGCACTTCCACGGTCAGGTAGGCGGTGTTGTTTTCAACCTTGTCCAGCGTCGTCTTCATGGCTTCCTCCCGGGACCGGGGCGGTGTGGCGAACCCGCTGCCCCCGAAAACTGGACCATTATACCACGCATATACCGCGCAGGGCCCGGGACGGTTCGGGCCCTGGCAAGCGCTGGTGCGGGCGGGGAGAGTCGAACTCCCACGGGTTGCCCCACAGGATCCTAAGTCCTGCGCGTCTGCCGGTTCCGCCACGCCCGCTGGCTGCCGCGGGCGGCCCGGGCCCGTCGCGGCCGGACCGGGCGCCGCGTCGGTTCGAGCATAGCCCGTTTGCCGGAGACGGTCAACGAAGGTACGGGAACGGGCGGAAACCGCGAAATCCGTTCAGTACAGCCACCGGCGGTACGGCGGGTGGAGTTCTTTCATCTCTCCGTAAAGCCAGACCATGCGGTCCAGGAACCAGAGTTTCCCGCAGTAGACCATGACCGCGCCCAGCAGGGTGGGCCAGACCTGAAGCGCCGCCGTGCCCTGTTCAGCCAGACGCGCTCGCCCAGGACGCTTCTGGAAGCCCAGCTGCGGGTGGAGCGGGGCTTGGGGAACAGGCGAGGGTTCAGCCAGGTCCAGAGGACGGCGGCGGCGATGGGAACCAGGGACCACCGGCCCCACCAGGCCCGGCTCCAGAAGGCCAGCACCAGCAGGGGCAGGGCGGTGTTCCGGGTCCACACGCTCCACGGGTTGGCGTGGCGCTCCCAGGCATCGTCCGACAGGGCGAAAGCCCGGGCGACGCCCTTTTCCCACGCCAGGGCGGCTTCCCTTCTTTCCGGAGCACCTGCCGCGGAACGCCGTACCGGAGTGATTGTGGGCCGTGAGGGATTCGAACCCCCGACTCGCGGATTAAAAGTCCGCAGCTCTACCGCTGAGCTAACGGCCCGGAGTCATCTTAGCACACCGGGCCTGAGCCTGGCGAACGGCCGGAACCGGCGGCGCTGCCGGCAGCCGCCGGCGCGCTCAGCGGCGGCCGGCGCGCCCGCTGCGGCCGATGGGCGCGCTAGCGGCGGCTGAGGATGATCTCGGCCCGGATCTGGCTCACCAGGGTGTGCCACGTCCTGGCCGGCTGGGTGGACCTGTCCTCGTAAAAGAGGATCACGCCCCGGTCGCCTTCGGACAACTCGCCGGGCCGGTACATGACGGGCGATTCGGTGCCGAAGTAGAGGGTTCCCGTCTCGGGATCCCGGGCCGTCCATTCCCACCGGGTCTCTTTGCGGTTGAAGCGAATGCTCTCCACCACCACCGCAGTGTGTCCCGTCAACACGTCGCCCACGTCCCCACCCTGTGTGGTGATCGGCCTCCCTGCCATGCAGCGGGATGACCGCGGCGCCCCGGTTCCGCCCGGCTGAGGGACCGGCCCGTGGGAGGATCGAAGGCTGCGACATTGACCGCGAAAACACCACAGGGCTGCAGGCGTGGACACGTCAGGCGTGCGGCGGCGCCCACAGCCGCCCGGCAGGACACCGGATGGCGGAAGCCCGGTGCGCTGACTGCAAACCTGGCTGGGGCGGCAGGATTCGAACCTGCGAATGGCGGATCCAAAGTCCGCTGCCTTACCCCTTGGCTACGCCCCAAAGATCTGACGTGGGTGACCGAGGGGACTCGAACCCCCGACCTCCAGGGCCACAACCTGGCGCTCTAACCACCTGAGCTACGGCCACCATGAAGGGAACGGCGAGGTGCCGCTCAGCCATTATACAACGAGGGCGGAGGACCGGCCACGGCGAAACCGGGACCTGTGCGCCCGGGAGGACTCGAACCCCCACATTCGCAGCGGGTAGAAGCCGCCGGCTCTGTCCAGTTGAGCTACGGGCGCGAGCCTCTGAGCGGGAGACGGGAATCGAACCCGCGTCGCCGGCTTGGAAGGCCGGAGCTCTACCATTGAGCTACTCCCGCATGTCCTCACGCATCGGCTGAAATTGTCAAACATGTCGGGGCGGCCGGATTTGAACCGGCGACCTCGCGGTCCCAAACCGCGCGCGCTGCCGAACTGCGCCACGCCCCGAAAGCCGCAGCATGAAGAAGTATAGGAGAGCGCCCCGGCCAAGTCAATTGCGTGCCTGGCAGCAGTTTCCTCCGTCCAGGGCGGCGGCGCCCGACGCCAGGGCGCGCCGCAGCAGCCGCAGCGCCCTGCCGCGGTGGGAGATCCGGTTCTTCTCCTCCGGCGTCAATTGGGCCATCGTTTTCGACAGCAAACGGCCGTCGTCGCCGCGCGGGTAGAACACCGGATCATAGCCGAAGCCGCCGCTGCCCCGGAGGTCGCGGGCGATCCGGCCCTCGACGCCGGCTTCGAACAGGTACACCGCGCCGCCGGGTACCAGCAGGGCCAGCACCGCGCGGAAGCGGGCCGAGCGCTGCGGGTCGGGCACGCCGTCCAGGCGTTCCAGCAGCAGCCGGCAGCGCTGCCGGTCGCTGAGCCCGGGGCCGCCGAAGCGGGCTGAGTAGACGCCCGGCTCGCCGTTGAGGGCGTCGACCTCCAGGCCTGAATCGTCCGCCAGCACCGGCAGCCCGGCGGCATCCAGCACCGCCCGCGCCTTGATCAGGGCGTTGTGGGCGTAGGTGCCGCCGTTCTCCTCGGGCAGGGCCACGCCGCCCAGGCTGTCCAGCCCCAGCACTTCCACGTCCAGGCCCACCAGCGCCGCCTCGATCTCCTTTCGCTTGCCCGGGTTGCCGGTGGCCACCACCAGCGCAGGCCGGCGGCGGGCCTGCATCACGACGGGACCTCCGGCCACTGCCCGACGCGTTCCGCCAGGTCGCCCAGCGCCTCCCGCTGGGCGGCGATGAGGCGGGGAATGCCGGCCAGCGCCAGCTCCAGCAGGCAGTCGAACATTTCCCGGGAAAAGGTGCCGCCCTCGCCGGTGGCCTGCACCTCCACCAGGCGTCCCCGGCCGGTGGCCACCACGTTCATGTCGACGGCGGCGCGGACGTCCTCGCTGTAGTCCAGGTCCAAGAGCGCCTCGCCGTCGACAACGCCGACGCTGACGGCCGCCACCCAGTCCCGGAGCGGCAGCACCGCCCACTCCTGCTGCGGGCGCAGCGTCTCCAGGGCGTCCACCAGCGCCACGAAGGCGCCGGTGATGGCGGCCGTGCGGGTGCCGCCGTCAGCCTGGAGCACGTCGCAGTCCAGGGTGATGGTCCGCGGCCCCAGGGCCGTCAGGTCGGTAACAGCCCGCAGGGAGCGCCCGATCAGGCGCTGGATCTCGTGGGTGCGCCCGGCGACGCGCCCCGACCGGGAACGGGCCGTGCGCTGGGGCGTGGCCCGCGGCAGCATGTCGTACTCGGCGGTGATCCAGCCGTGGGCGGCATCCTTGATCCAGGCCGGCACCCGCTCCTCGACGGTTGCGGTGCAGAGCACCCGCGTGCCGCCCATCTCCACCAGCACCGAGCCTTCGGCAAACGCGGTGTAGCCTCGGGTGATCCGCACCGGCCGCAGGTCGACGGCGGCCCGGCCGCCGCTTCGCGCCGGTCCTGCCGGTTCAGGAGTCATCTCGTTCACCTCGCGTCGTGCTGCCCGGGGGCGGCAGCCAGCGCAGGCTGCGCTGCATGAGGATGAAGGCGGCCTCGGGTTCCGCTTCCGCCAGCAGCCCCATGGGCGCCAGCAGGTACCCGGCGTCGACGGCCAGGGCCGCCTGCCGGGGCAGCAGCAGGACCTCGTCCCCGCCGCCGCTGCCGGCTTCCGCCCCCTCACCGCGGCCGGTCTCGCCGCCGCAGCCCTCCAGGGCTGCCTCCAGGATAAACCCCGGCGCCCGGGCGTGGCGGATCACGCCGCCGGTGCCGATCACAGCCCGCACCGGCCGCAGATCCTTGCCGCGCTGGACGCGCCGCCGGCCCGCGGGACTCTCCACCACGCGCAGGCGCCCGGCATGGCGCCGCACCGCCAGGTGGACGCAGCAGCGGGCCAGGGCGTGATCCACCGCCGCTTCCCACGGCGCGGCGGGCAGCCGCCCGCTGTCGGCGGCCAGGACCTCTGCCGACTCCGCAAGATGGCCCGGGATGGCGCCCGCGCCGGCGGCCCGCGCCGCGGGATGGACCGCCCCTTGCTCCCCGTCCTCCTCGCGAGCCAGCAGCCGCAGGGCCCGGCCCGCCTGGGCCGCCAGGCCCGCCTCGCCCCAGGCGGCGACCACGCCGGGCGCGCTGCTGCGCACGCCCAGGTCGCCCTCCACCGTCCGCTTCTCGTAGGGTTCCTCCAGGCCGCGCAGTTCCACGCCCGGTTCCAGCGCGCCGCCGGGGCCGATGGAATGCACGTCGGTGGTGGCGCCGCCCACATCCACCACCACCAGCGGGCCCAGACCGCGCCCACCGGCGCCGCCCGGCGCTTCCGCCCCGGCTGCGGGGCCGTCGGCCAGCAGGCGGGCCGCTTTCAGCACCGCCGCCGGCGTCGGCATCAGCACGCCGTCCAGCTCGCGGCTCACGGCTTCCAGTCCCCTGGCCCGCACGATGTGCTCCATGAACAGGTCGCGGATCACCCGGCGGGCATCGTCCACGTCCAGGCGCCGCAGGCGGGGCATGACGTTGGCCGCCGCCCGCACCGGCAAGCCGGCCGACCGCAGCAGGGCCACGGCCTCGTCCCGGGCGGCGGCGTTGCCGGCGTACACCACCGGCACCCTCGGCCCGGCCTCCGCCAGCATCCGGGCGTTGTGCAGGATGACGTCCCGGTTGCCGCCGTCGGTACCCCCGGCCAGCAGGATCATGTCGGGCCGGCGGGCCCGCAGGTCGGCCAGGCCGTCGTCATCGAGGCGGTAGGCGTAGGTGGCGATGACCCGGGCGCCGGCGCCCAGCGCCGCCTGGCGGGCGGCTTCGGCCGTCAGGTCCGGCACCAGCCCCACGGCGGCCATGCGCAGGCCTCCCGCCGCGCTGCTGGCCGCCAGCCGCGCGCGGCAGCGGGGCAGGGCGCCCAAGCCCGCCTCCAGGGACGCCAGGGCCGCCCGCAGTCCCACGCGGAGGTCGGTGGCGGCGGTGGTGGGTGCCTGGGACTGGGCCAGCACCGCCGGCGCGGCGGCGTCCACCAGCACCACCTTGGTATAAGTGCTGCCGAAATCGATCAGCAGGTAAGGCCGCACACCGCTTCTTTGGCCGCCCCCGCCGTCCAATCCTCGGGCCTGCCGCGTCAATTCGGGGGCTAATTAAAGAAGGCGATGAGTGCCCGGAGGATGGCCTGGGCCACCGCCTCCCGGCCCTCGGCGCTGGTCAGCAGGCGCTCGCCTGCCGGGTTGGTGATGTAGGCGGCTTCCACCAGCGCCGCCGGCATCCTGGTCTCCCGCAGGACCACGAAGTCGGCGCTGTCCAGGCGCCGGTCCGGCAGGCCCAGGGCCTTCAGCATCTCGCGGTGCAGGAGTTCCGCCAGGCGCTTCCCCTGGGGGTCGGTGACGTGGTAGTAGGTCTCCGTCCCCTGCAGCGACGCGTTCTGGTAGGCGTTGGCGTGGATGGAGATGAAGGCGTCGCCGCCGGCGGAGTTGGCCATGGCCGCCCGCTCGTAAAGGTCGATGAAGCGGTCGTCGCTGCGGATCATGACCACCCGGGCCCCGGCCTCTTCCAGCACCTGAGCCGTGCGCCGCGCCAGGTCCAGGACGATGTGCTTTTCGTAGATGCCCGACGCGCTGCTGGCGCCGGGGTCCTTGCCGCCGTGGCCGGCGTCGACGATGATGGTCCGGCCGGCCAGCGGCCGGGCCGGCGACTGCGCGGGCTCCTGGGGATCCTCCTGGCCCCCGGCGCCGCGCACCGTGACCAGCACGCCGCCGGGCATCGCCTGCACGCTGTAGCCGGCAGCTTCCGTCAGGTCCAGCACCACGCGCACCACGTCGCGGTCATGCTGCGCCGCGCGGATGCGCTGGATCACGCCCCGGCCCACGTCCACCCGCGAGGACAGCCGGGGACCGGCGGTGGTGCCCGGCAGGTCCACCACGATCCGCGGCGGGTCCGGCAGCGTCGAAACCTGGGGCTCCACCGGCCCGTTGGTTTCGATGAACACCTGATGGACGCCGCTCTCCCGGGCATGGTGGATGCCGGTGACCTGGTAGGGGAATTCCAGGACCACCTCGCGGCCGTCCCCGGAGGAGCTCACCTGGTAGGGCATCGGCTGCTCCAGTTCCAGAATCACCCGCAGGGTGCCCTCGTCGTTGGGGTGCGGCTCCACGCGGCCGCGGGCCACGCCCGCCAGGCCCACCGGGAACTCGGGCCGGGCCAGCAGCGCCTCGGTGCCCGGCAGGTCCACGAAGATGCGCGCCCCGCCGTCGCGGCCTTCCACCGCCGTCACCCGCACGTCCACCGCTCCCGACAGGTGCAGGCGCACCCGCCCGCGGTCGGGGTCGGGATGCACCGACACGCCGGTGAGCATGTGCTGCCTGGGCATCACGGTGACGGTGCGGCTGGCCTCGTCCCAGTCCACGTGGGCCCCCAGCGCCTCGCCGACGAAACGCAGCGGCACCATGGTGCGGCCGTCCAGGATCACCGGGGGAACATCCAGCGTCACGGCCTGCTGGTCGATGTAGGCTTCCGGCTCGCCCACGGTCAGGTGGACGCGGCGCTGGCCCCGCTGGATGGCTACGGAGCGGTCCGCCGGGTCCCAGTCCACGCGGGCGCCCAGGTTCTCGGACACGATGCGGATGGGAACCAGGGTGCGGCCGGAAATGATGCGCGGCGGGACGTCGGCCCGGACGGGGCTGCCATTGATGACCAGGGCCACGTCGACGGCCGCGTCCGCCGGCGGGGACCACGCCCAACCCAGCGCCGCCCACAGCAGCGCCGCCCACGCCAGCAGCGCAGCCGGCAGGGCCGGCGGCCGGCGCCGGATGCCCGGAGATGACGGTCGATTGCCGGCGGCCGCCGGCCCACGCTGCGCGGCGATCAAGGTCGCTCGAAGCCTCCCGGCAGCCCGCCCGCCGCGGGCGACATTCCTCTCGGTGCTCCGCCGCTTTTCGACGGTTGGGGTGGGACAACCCTGCGGCCGGGGCCCTCCGTAAAGGCTGTGTAAACCAACCCTGCCAGGGTCAGGCGTGGGACGGGCGCCGCGGCCGGCCGTGCAGCCGCCGGCCGCGCACCAGGGCCCGCTCGCCGAAGCGGCGGCGGACGTCGTCGATCACCTGGTGCAGGCGCTGGCGCTGCCGGCTCTCGGGGTCGAACAGCGTCGTCTGCCGGGGCGCCGAGCGGTCCACCAGGCCCGAGACCTGAACGCCCAGCAGGCGGATCAGGCGCCGGCCCGTGGGGTCGTCCACCGGCAGGTCGGTGTTGAGGATGTGGGTCTCGTACAGTTCCCGCGCCGTCCGGTAGATGGTGGCGTCGTCGTCGAAGCTGTAAGGCAGCGTCCGGCTGCGGGTGATGGTGACGAAGGACGGGAAGCGGACCTTGATGGTGACCGTGTGGGCCAGGCAGCCGCCCTGGCGCAGCCGGCGCCCCACCTGCTCGCTGCAGGCCAGCAGCACCGGCAGCAGGGCCGCGGCGGGCCGGTCGCGGTCGAAAGTGATCTCGTCGGACAGGGACTTGGCCCGGCTCTGGGGCTGCAGCGGCCGGTCGTCCTCGCCCCGGGCCAGGCGGTACATCAGCGGGCCGCGGCTGCCGAACACCGCGTTGAACCACTGCAGGGGCCGGCGCTGCAGCTCGCCGGCGGTTTCGATACCGAGATCCCGCAGGCGGGCCGCGGTCTTGGGGCCGATGCCCGGCAGCCGGTCCACCGGCAGCGGCGCCAGCACCGCCCGGGCCTGGTCGGCCCGGATCTCCCGCAGGCCGTCGGGCTTGGACAGGTCGCAGGCCAGTTTGGCCAGGAACTTGTTGGGCCCCACGCCCACCGACACCACCAGACCCGTTTCCTGCAGGACGGCCCGCTTGATGGCGGCGGCCACCCGCAGGCCCGGCCGGCCGGTGACGTCCAGGTAGGCCTCGTCCACCGACACCGGCTCGATCAGCGGCGTGAAGCGGGCGTAGATCTCCATGACCCGGCGGGACATCTCGGCATAACGCTGGTGCCGCGGCGGCACGATGACGGCGTGGGGACAGCGGCGGACGGCTTCGGCCATGGGCATGGCGGAACGGACACCGTAGCGGCGGGCCTCGTAGTTGCAGGTGGCCACCACGCCCCGGGACCGCGGGTCGTGGCCCACGATCACCGGCTTGCCGGCCAGCTCCGGCCGGTCCAGGATCTCCACCGCCGCGAAGAAGGCGTCGAGGTCGCAGAGGAGCACCGTGCGCTGGCTCACGCGCCTCCCCCCGGCCTCATCCTAGCAAACATGCGTTCGGGGCTCAAGCACCGGCCTGAGCGTTCAGGCCTTGAGCGGGCCGGGGCGCCGTGAGGCCACCAGCACGTCGTGGGCGGGACGGAACGGGATCGCGGCGCGGTGGCGGAAACCCAGGGCGTCCAGGTGCCGGTCGTACCAGCGCCGGTCGATGCCCGTGAGGACCGCCGTGATATCGCGGTAAAGGCTCAGCACCAGGCGGCCGCCGGGCGCCACCAGCCGCGCCAGTTCCGCCAGCACCCGGTCGGTGCGGGGCTGGGCCTCCAGCACTCCCAGGCAGACCACCAGGTCAAAGGCACCGTCGGCGAAGGGCAGGCCGTCCCGCAGGTCGGCCACCTGGAACCGGGCGCGGCCGTCCAGGCCGCGGCGCAACGCCTCCTCCCGGGCCCGCTCCACCATCCGCGGCGACCAGTCCACACCGGTGACCGACCCGCGGAACCAGCGCCGCGACGCCAGCACCAGCGGCAGGTGGCCCACCGCCGTGCCCACGTCCAGCACCCGCTCGCCCCCCTCCAGGTCCAGCCGGGCCAGCAGCGCCAGCCAGCGCTCGGTCTCGGGCATGGCGGCGAACAGGCCAGGGCCCACCCGGTCGTAGATCAGGTACATGAGCCGCTTGCCGAACCAGCGCCCGTCGGTCCGCAGCATGACCCACAGGGCCGCAGCCGCCAGCGCCGGCCAGATCCAGCCTGTCGCCCACCCGCCGGGGTCCGGTGCCATGGTCTCCCACCCGTCCCCAGTGTTCCTGAAAAACGAAGGCGGCCCTCCCGCCGGAGCGGGGAGCCGCCGTCATCAGGATCAAATTGGTGGAGGTGGAGGGGAGTCGCACCCCTCGTCCTCGACGGGACCAGCCAGGCTTCTACGAGCGTAGCCCCTGTTTCAGTTTCGCCGTCCGGCTTCCCCAGGGGCAGGTCTGCCGGCGGCTAACCCGGAGGGATCTCGCGGCTGCGGTCCGGGTACCCGCGGCCGCCAGCCTGCTGGAGTTGGCGCCCGCCGCGCCCCGCAGGCCAGGGCGCTGCAGGCGTGACCGCTTTAATTAAGCAGCCAGAGCGTAGGTCTCGTCGGCATTTATTGCCGTTCCGCTGATTAACGAGGCGCGGACCTCGGCTCGCTTCCCTGACCCATCCTGCGCCGAGTCGAGCCTGCTCACCCCCGCAAATCTGCTGGAAACCTGTCAAAGAGCGCCGCCCGGCAGCCCCGGGCGCACCCGAATTATACCACGACCAGGGGCCGCCGCGAGCACCGTGTTCAGACGGCCTCCCGGCCCCGCAGGGCGCGCTGGATCCGGCGCCGCGCCTCGCGCTCGGCCATGTCGCGGCGCTTGTCGTACTGCTTCTTGCCGCGGGCCACGCCCAGCTCCACCTTGATCCACGGGCCCTTGAGGTAGACCCGCAGCGGGATCAGCGTGTAGCCCCGCTGCCGCACCCGGCCCGCCAGGTAGTCGATCTCCCGGCGGTGCAGCAGCAGCTTGCGCCGTCGGGTGGGCTCGTGGTTCCAGCGGTTGCCGTGCTCGTAGGGCGCGATGTGCATGTTGTAGAGCCAGACCTCACCGCGCTCCACCCGGGCGTGGGCGTCGGCCAGGTTGATGCGGCCCGCCCGGGCCGACTTGGCCTCGGTGCCCGTCAGGGCGATGCCCGCCTCCACCGTTTCCTCGATGTGGTATTCGTGGTAGGCCTTACGATTGCTGGCCAGCAGCCGCCCAGCCACCGCCCGTCACCGCCTCCGCCGGGACCCGCCGCGCCGCCGGCGGCGGCCGCCGGGCCCGTAACCATCCCCGAGACCGTCTTCGTCCTCGCCCTCGACCAGTTCGAAGTCCAGCCGGCGCTCCAGGGCGTCGACCCGCACCAGACGCACGCGGACCGCGTTGCCCAGCCGGAAGACCCGGCCCCGCCGCTCGCCCACCAGCGAGTAGCGGCTCTCATCGAAATGATAGTAGTCGTCCACCATGCTGCTGACGTGGACCAGGCCCTCCACGGTGTTGGGCAGGGCCACGAACAGGCCGAAGTTGGTGACGCCGGAGATGATGCCCTCGAACACGTCGCCCACGCGGTCGGCCATGAACTGGACCTTCTTCAGGTCCACCGTGTCGCGCTCAGCTTCCTCGGCCTGCCGCTCCATGGTCGAGCAGTGGGCCGCCACCGCCGGCAGCGCCGCCTCCCAGCGGCGGGCGCGCTCCTGGCCCAGCTCGCCGTGGGCCAGCAGTTCCTTGATGATCCGGTGGATCACCAGGTCGGGGTAGCGGCGGATGGGCGACGTGAAATGAGTATAGCAGTCCGAGGCCAGGCCGAAGTGGCCCAGGTTCTCGCTGGCGTACCGGGCCCGGGCCATGGTCCGGAGCATCACGGTGCTGACCAGGTAGTCCAGTTCGGTATCCCGCACGGCGTTCAGCACCTTCTGGAAGTCGGCCGGCCGGACCCGGGCGCCGCGGCGCCGCAGCCGCAGGCCGAAGTGGGCGATGAACTCCTCGAAACTCTCGATTGCGTCATCCTCAGGCGGCTCGTGGACCCGGTACAGGAACGGCACCTCCAGCCGCCGGCAGTGGGCCGCCACCGTCTCGTTGCAGAGGATCATGAACTCTTCGATCAACTGGGTGGCCAGATCGCGGCGGCGCACCCGGATGTCCACGGGCCGGCCGTCATCATCCAGCACCACCTTGGCCTCGGGAAAGTCGAAGTCCACCGATCCCCGGCCCAGGCGCCGCTGGAACAGCAGCCGGGCCAGGGCGTGCATTTCCTCCAGCACCGGCAGCACGTGCCGGTAACGATCCCGCAGGTCCTCGCCGCCTCCGGTCAGCAGCGCGTAGACGATTTCATAGGTGAGCCGCTCCTTCGAGCGGATCACCGACGGAACGATCTCATAGTCCAGGACCCGACCGCGGTCGTCGATGTCCATGAACACTGACAGGGTCAGGCGGTCGACGCCGGGGTGCAGGCTGCAGATGCCGTTGGAAAGCTCGGGCGGCAGCATGGGCACCACCCGGTCCACCAGGTAGACGCTGGTGCCCCGGCGGGCCGCCTCACGGTCCAGGGCGCTGCCTTCCGGCACGTAGTGGGACACGTCGGCAATGTGGACGCCCAGGCGCCACCGGGCCCTGGGATGACGCGGCTCCTCCAGGGACACGGCGTCGTCCAGGTCCCTGGCGTCCTCGCCGTCGATGGTGAACACCAGCCGGTCCCTCAGGTCCAGGCGGCCGCGGCACTCCTCGGGGAGCACCTCCTGGGGAACCCGGCGCGCCTCGGCCAGCACGTCGGCGTCGAACCCCGGCTCCAGGCCGTACTGGAACATGATCACGTCCACGTCAACGCCCGGGTCGCCTTCCCTGCCCAGGCGGCCGACAACCCGGCCCTCGGGACTGCGGGGCCGTTCCGGCCAGGCGGTCACCTCGGCCACCACGATCTCGCCCGGCACGGCGCCGCCCAGGTCCGCCGCCGGGATGATGACGTCGAAGTCCAGGCGCGGGTCCACCGGCACCACGAAGGCGAAGTGGCGCCTCCGCTCCAGGCGCCCCACCACCCGCCGGTGGGCCCGCTCCAGCACCCGGATGATCTCGCCCTCAGCCCGCCGCCCGTCGCCGGCCGCGCCCCGGATGCGGGCGATGACCCGGTCCTGGTGCACCGCCGGGCCGAAACGATCGGGCGGGATGAAGACGTCGGGGATGTCGTCGCGCTCGGGGATCACGAAGCCGAAGCCGCGGCGGTTGCGCTCCAGGCGGCCCACCACCAGGTTCATGCGCTCGGGCACGCCGTAGCGCTCGGCCCGGGTGCGCACCACCTGCCCGCGGGCCTCCAGTTCTTCCAGGAGGCGGGCCAGCAGCCGGCGCCTGGCCCCCGTCGCCCCCAGGGCCCTGGCCAGTTCCCCGAAGGACATGGGCCGGTAGGCCTGCTCCCGCATGAAATGGAGGATGGCGTCCTCGTCCAGCGTGGCGGTTTCTCCCCTGCGCGATCTGGCCATGGTCAAAACTCCCGTTCCGTGAAAACGGCGGCCGGCGCACCCCGCGCCGGCCGCCCGCGTCCCGTGCGATGATGTGGCCCCTATCCTACATGAACAGCGGCGCGAACACCAGCGCCACGATGGACATCAGCTTGATCAGGATGTTCAGCGACGGGCCGGCCGTATCCTTGAAGGGGTCGCCCACCGTGTCGCCCACCACGGCGGCCTTGTGGGCATCGGAGCCCTTGCCGCCGTACTGGCCGGTCTCGATGAACTTCTTGGCGTTGTCCCAGGCGCCGCCGGCGTTGGCCATGTAGATGGCCTGCAGCACGCCGACCACCAGGGCGCCGGCCAGCAGGCCGCCCAGGGCCTCCTTGCCCAGGATCAGGCCCACCGCCAGCGGCACCACCACCGCCATGGCCCCCGGCAGGATCATCTCCCGCAGGGCGGCGCGGGTGCTGATATCGACGCAGCGGGCGTAGTCTGGCCGCCCGGTACCCTCCATGATGCCGGGGATCTCCCGGAACTGGCGGCGCACCTCGCTGATCATCTGCTCGGCCGCCTTGCCCACGGCCTCCATGGTCATGGCCGAGAACAGCATGGGCAGCATGCCGCCGATCAGCAGGCCGGCAATGACCATGGGGTTCATCAGGTCGATGGCGGCCAGGTTCACGGACGTGGCGTAGGCCGAGAACAGGGCCAGCGCCGTCAGCGCCGCCGAGCCGATGGCGAAGCCCTTGCCGATGGCGGCGGTGGTGTTGCCCACCGAGTCCAGGGTGTCGGTGACCTGGCGCACCGAACCGGGCAGTTCCGACATCTCGGCGATGCCGCCGGCGTTGTCGGCGATGGGGCCGTAGGCGTCCACGGCCACGGTCATGCCGGTGGTGGCCAGCATGCCCACGGCCGCCACGGCCACGCCGTAGAGCCCGGCGAGACCGTAGGCCGCCAGGATGGCCATGGCGACGACCAGCATGGGCAGCGCGGTGCTGCGCATGCCCACCGCCAGGCCGGCGATGATGTTGGTGGCGGTGCCGGTCTGGGACGCCCGGGCGATGCCCTGCACCGGGGACCGGTCGCCGGAGGTGTAGTACTCGGTCAACTGGCCGATGAGGATGCCGGCCACGATGCCGGCGACGATGGCGAAGAAGACGCGCGTGGAGCCGGCCAGCAGCCCCGCGAACACATAGGCTCCCACCACGGTCAGGACGGCGCTGCTGATGGTGCCGGCACGCAGGGCCGCGGCCGGGTTGCCGCCGCCGCCGGCCCGCACCAGGAATGTACCCAGGATGGAGGCCACCACGCCGACGCCGGCGATGATCATGGGCAGGAGCACGCCGGCCACCGGCGACAGCCCGGCGGGGGCAGCCACCGCGCCCAGGGCCATGGCGGCCACGATGGAGCCGACGAAGGACTCGAACAGGTCGGCGCCCATGCCGGCCACGTCGCCCACGTTGTCGCCCACGTTGTCGGCGATGACCGCCGGGTTCCGCGGGTCATCCTCGGGGATCCCGGCTTCCACCTTGCCCACCAGGTCGGCGCCCACGTCGGCCGCCTTGGTGTAGATGCCGCCGCCCACGCGGGCGAACAGCGCCACCGACGAGGCACCCAGGGCGAAGCCGTTGACCACGCTGATGCTGGCGGCATCCTGCGGATCGCCGAACAGCCAGAACACGATGCTCAGGCCCACCAGGCCCAGGCCCACCACCGACATGCCCATGACCGAGCCGCCGGCGAAGGCCACGTTCAGCGCCGGCACCATGCCCTGCCGGGCTGCGCTGGCCGTGCGGACGTTGGCCCGGGTGGCCACGGTCATGCCGATGTAGCCCGCCGTCAGCGACGCCACAGCGCCCACCAGGTAGGCCACCGCCGTGGTGGGCCGCATGCCGCTGGCCGCGCCGCCGGACGAGAAGCCCAGGGCCACGATGAGGGCCGCCAGCACCACGACAAAGACCACCAGCGAGCGGTACTCGCGGTAGAGGAAAGCCATGGCGCCTTCCTGGATGGCGCGGGCGATCTCGCGCATGCGCTCCGTGCCCGCGTCGCCGGCCGTGATCTGCCGGATCAGCACGAAGGCGAACAGCAGCGCGGCGACCCCGGCCGCGGGCGCCAGGAAGATCCACTGCTCCATCCGGTTCCCCCGCCCTCCTACATGAAAATGGCCATCAGCAAGGAAGTGAGGAAGAAAGCAAAGGCGATGATGGTGGTGAGGCGCTCCAGCAGGGCGTCCAGGCCCCGCCGTTTCCCGAACATGGCCTCGGCCCCGCCGGCGATGGCGCCCGACAGCCCGGCCGCCCGGCCCGACTGCAGCAGCACCACCGCGATGATCCCCAGCGAGGCCAGCACGTGCAGCACCAGCAAGAGGATCTTCAAGGCTCGTCGCCCCCTGGAAAGCCTGTACAGCCAGCAAGCAACGTAAAAAAGTGTAACAGATCAGCGGCGCACGGGGAAGGCGGCCAGCCCCGGGTACACCGCCGCCGGGCCCAGCTCGCCGGCGATGCGCAGCAGCCGGTTGTACTTGGCCACCCGCTCACTGCGGCTGGGCGCGCCGGTCTTGATCTGGCCGGCGCCCGTGGCCACCGCCAGGTCGGCGATGAAGGCGTCTTCGGTCTCGCCGGAGCGGTGGGACACGATGCGGCCGTACCCGGCCCGGACGGCCAGTTCCATGGTCTCCATGGTCTCGGTCAGGGTGCCGATCTGGTTGACCTTGACCAGCACCGCGCTGCCGGCGCCCATCTCGATGCCCTGCTCCAGCCGCCGCCGGTTGGTGACGAACAGGTCGTCGCCCACCAGCTGCACCCGGTCGCCGATGCGGCGGGTCAGGTCGGTCCAGGCCTGCCAGTCGTCCTCGGCCAGCGGGTCCTCCACCGACAGGATCGGGTACTCCCGGCACCACTGCTCGATGAGCCCGGCCATGCCGGCGCTGTCGTAGGTACGGCCCTCCCCGGCCAGGCGGTAGACGCCGCCGTCGTAAAGTTCCGTGGCCGCCACGTCCAGGGCGATCCACACCTGCCGGCCGGGCTGGTACCCGGCCCGCTCCACCGCCCCGAGCAGCAGTTCCAGGGCCTGGCGGTTGCTGTCCACGTCGGGGGCGAAGCCGCCCTCGTCGCCCACGCCGGTGCCCAGGCCCCGTTCCCGCAGCAGCGCCTTCAGGGCGTGGAAGATCTCCACGCCGGCCCGCAGCGCCTCTTCGAAGCGGTCAAAGCCCGCCGGCACCACCATGAACTCCTGAACGTCCACGTTGTTGTCGGCGTGGCGGCCGCCGTTGAGGATGTTCAGCATGGGCACCGGCAGCACCCGGGCGAAGGCGCCGCCCAGGTACCGGTACAGGGGCAGGTCCAGGGCCGCCGCCGCCGCCCGCGCCGCCGCCAGCGACACCGCCAGGACGGCGTTGGCGCCCAGGCGGCCCTTGTTGGGGGTCCCGTCGCATTCGATCA
Organism: Bacillota bacterium; assembly: GCA_017577485.1. Lineage (GTDB taxonomy): Bacteria > Bacillota > Sulfobacillia > Thermaerobacterales > RSA17 > RSA17. The sequence goes on from PKRI01000001.1 coordinate 106,010, forward strand.
GCGCCCGGTCCACCGCCGCCTGGTCCCGGGCATCCAGGCCCCGAACCGCCTCGGCCAGTTCGGTCTCGACGGCCCGCACCGCCTCCAGGACACCCTTGCCCCCGTAGCGGCCCGGGTCGCCGTCGCGCCGCTCCACCGCCTCGTGGGCGCCGGTCGAGGCGCCGGAGGGTACCGCCGCCCGGCCCACGGCGCCGCAGGCCAGCTCCACCTCCGCCTCCACGGTGGGATTGCCGCGGGAGTCCAGGATTTCCCGTCCACGGACGCTGACGATCTCGGTCACGGAGAACCCCTCCACAGCGCGCCGGGTCCCGGCCCCGGGGGGCGCGCAGCGCCCGCGGGACCGGGCCCTTGCCGGACTATACCAGCAGCGAGGTCCTGTCCATCTCAGGCGCCGGCTCCAGGCCCAGCAGCTCGCACAGGGTGGGCGCCACGTCGGCCAGCACCCCGTCCCGCAGGCGCCGGTGCCGGTGGGCGGGCGACACCAGGACCACCGGCACGGGATTGGTGGTGTGAGCCGTGTGGGGCTGGCCGGTTGCGGGATCCACCATCTGCTCGGCGTTGCCGTGGTCGGCGCAGACCAGCGCCGCGCCGCCCCGGTCCAGCAGCGCCTCCAGCACCCGGCCCAGGCCCTGGTCCACCGCCTCGCAGGCCCGGACCGCCGCCTCCAGCACCCCGGTGTGGCCCACCATGTCGGGGTTGGCGTAATTCATGATGATGACGTCGTGCGCTCCCCGCCGCACGGCGGCCACCGCCTGCTCCGTCACCTCCGGGGCGCTCATCTCCGGCTTCAGGTCGTAGGTGGCCACCTGAGGCGAGGGCACCAGGATCCGGTCCTCGCCGGGAAACACCCGCTCCTCGCCGCCGTTGAAGAAGTAAGTGACGTGGGCGTACTTCTCGGTTTCGGCCAGCCTCAGCTGGGTCAGGCCGGCCTCGGCGATCCACTGGCCGAAGGGCCGCACCACGCGGTTGGGCGGCATCAGGGCCGGCGTGGGAAAGGTGTCGTCGTAGACGGCCAGGGTCAGCAGGCGCTGGGCCGGGAACACGAACGGCCGGGGAAACTCGCCGAACTCGGGGTCGAACAGCGCCCGCGTCAACTGGCGGGCCCGGTCCGCCCGGAAGTTGCAGAAGATCACCAGGTCGCCGGGGCCGATGACGGCCGCCGGGCGGCCGCCCCGGGTGATGACCGTGGGCTCCACGAACTCGTCGGTCTGCCCGCGCCGGTAAGCCTCTTCCACCGCCTGCCGGGGGTCGGCTGCCTCCCGGCCCCGGCCCAGCACCAGGGCCTCGTAGGCCAGGCGCACCCGCTCCCAGCGGCGGTCCCGGTCCATGGCGTAGTAGCGGCCGGACACGGTGGCCACTGCCGCCAGGCCCTGGGGACCCCGCCGGGCCTCCAGCAGGTCCAGGTACGTCATGGCGCTCTTGGGTGGCACGTCGCGCCCGTCCAGGAAGGCGTGCAGCGCCACCCGCGGGGCGCCCAGGTCCTCGACGATACGCCAGATGCCCAGGATGTGGTCGACATGGCTGTGGACCCCGCCGTCCGACAGCAGTCCCAGCAGGTGCACGGTGCCGCCGGGCGGCAGGCCCGCCAGGGCCCGGCGCAGCACCGGGTGCGAGGCCAGGGAGCCGTCGGCCAGCGCCCGGTCGATGCGCACCAGGTCCTGGTACACGATGCGGCCGGCTCCCAGGTTCAGGTGGCCCACGTTGGAATTGCCGATCTGGCCTTCCCGCAGGCCCACGTGGGGCCCGTGGGTGAGCAGCGTGGCCCGGGGCCACTGGGACCAGATGCGGTCAAACACCGGCGTCTGGGCCAGGGCCACGGCGTTGGCCTCCCGGCTCGGGTTGAGCCCCCAGCCGTCCAGGACGATCAGGGCCAGCGGTCTCGGGCGGGTCACGGCCCCGCGGGTCATGGTTTCACCGCCGCCTCGACGATGGCGGCAAAACTCCGGGCGTCCAGGCTGGCGCCGCCCACCAGGGCACCGTCCAGGTCGGGTTCGGACAGGAAGCCGGCGGCGTTTTCGGCCGTGACGGATCCCCCGTAAAGGATGCGCACGTCCCCGGCGCCCGGCCCCGCCTGCCGCAGCCGGTCCCGGATCAGGCGGGCCACCGCGGCGGCGTCGGCGGGCGAGGCCGCCTCGCCGGTGCCGATGGCCCACACCGGCTCGTAGGCGATGACCAGGCCGGCATCGGGACTGACCGCCGCCAGGACCGCCTCCAGCTGCCCGAGGATCACGGCCTCCACCCGGCCGGCGCGGCGCTGCTCCAGGGTTTCGCCCACGCAGACGATGGGGATGAGGCCCGCTGCCCGGGCGGCGGCGGCCTTGCGGGCCACCATCTCGTCGGTCTCGCCGAACAGGCCGCGGCGCTCCGAGTGGCCGGCGATGACGTACCGGCAGCCCAGGGCCGCCAGCATCCCGGCCGAAACCTCGCCGGTGAAGGCGCCCCGCTCCTGCCAGTGCAGGTCCTGGGCGCCCAGCATCACCTCGCCGCCGGCGGCGGCCAGCACGTCGCCCACCGCCTGCAGGGCGGTGAAGGGCGGGCAGAGCACCACGTCCACGGGAACCGGCGAGGGCAGCGCCGCCGCCACCTCCGCCGCCAGCACGGCCCCCTCCAGGTGGGTCAGGTTCATCTTCCAGTTTCCGGCCACCAGGGGACGGCGGTGGGCCTGGGACCCGTCAGCCATGGCGGGCCGCCGCTCCCCCCGCCGTGTCGGCCAGGGCTTCCACCCCCGGCAGCGGCCGGCCTTCCACGAACTCCAGGGAGGCGCCCCCGCCGGTGCTGATGTGGTCGATGCGGTCGGCCACGCCGGCCTGGTGCACGGCCGCCGCCGAGTCGCCGCCGCCCACCACGGTCCAGGCGTCCAGTTCCGCCACCACCTGGGCCAGGCGGCGGGTGCCTTCGGCGAAGGCGGGCCACTCGAAGACACCGAAGGGCCCGTTCCAGAACACCGTCCGTGCCGGCCGCAGCGCCTCGGCGAACGCATCCAGGGAGGCGGGACCCACGTCCAGGGCCATCCACCCGGCGGGGATGGCCTCGACCGGCACCACCCGCGTCTGCGCGTCTTCGGCGAAGCGGTCGGCGGCCACCACGTCCACGGGCAACAGCAGCGGGATCCCCCGCTCCCCGGCCCGCCCCATCACGGCCCGGGCCGCGTCAAAGAGGTCGGGTTCCACCCGGGAAGCGCCCACGTCGATGCCCTGGGCGGCCAGGAACGTGTTGGCCATGCCGCCGCCGATGATGAGCCCGTCGCAGCGGTCCACCAGCCGTTCCAGCACCCGCAGCTTGTCCGCCACCTTGCCGCCGCCCACCAGGGCCCAGAAGGGCCGCTCCGGGTTGTTCACCAGCCGGCTCAGGGCGGCGATCTCGGCCGCCATCAGCAGGCCGGCCGCCGCCGGCAGGAAGCGGGCGACCCCCTCGGTCGACGCATGGGCCCGGTGGGCCGTGCCGAAGGCGTCGTTGACGAACAGGTCGGCCAGGCCGGCCAGTTCCCGGGCGAAGTCCGGGTCGTTCTTCTCCTCGCGGGGATCGAAGCGGACGTTCTCCAGCAGCAGCACCTGGCCGGGCTCCAGGGCCGCGGCCGCCGCCCGGGCTTGGGGGCCGGTCACGTCGTCGACCTTGCGGACCTCCCGGCCCAGCAGTTCAGCCAGGCGCCGGGCCACGGGATCCAGCCGCAGTTCTTCCACCACCCGGCCCTTGGGACGGCCTAGGTGGGTGACCAGCACCAGGGCCGCGCCCCGGTCCAGCAGGGCCCGCAGCGTGGGCAGCGACGCCCTGATCCGGGTGTCGTCGGCCACCCGGCCATCCTCCAGGGGCACGTTGAAGTCAACCCGCACCAGCACGCGCCGGCCGGCGACGTCCAGATCGTCGATGGTCAGCTTGCCTGCCGCGGCCATGACCTCAGACGCCTCGCCGTCCGATGAGGGCCACCAGGTCCACCAGCCGGGCCGAGTAACCCCACTCGTTGTCGTACCAGGCCACGACCTTGACCATGCGGTCGCCCATCATCATGGTCAGCGGCGCGTCGACGATGGCCGAGGCCTCGCTGCCGCGGAAGTCGCTGGAGACCAGCGGCACCTCCGCCACCTCCAGGATGCCCTTGAGGGGGCCGGCCGCCGCCTCCTTGAAGGCGGCGTTGACTTCTTCGGCGGTGGCCGGCTTCTCCAGTTCCGCCACCAGGTCCACCACGGAGACGGTGGGCACCGGCACCCGCATGGCGAAGCCGTTGAGCCGGCCGTTCAGTTCCGGCAGCACCTTGCCCACCGCCCGGGCCGCGCCGGTGGTGGTGGGGATGATGTTCAGGGCCGCCGAGCGGGCCCGGCGCAGGTCCCGGTGGGGGTTGTCCAGGAGCCGCTGGTCGCTGGTGTAGGCGTGCACCGTGGTCATCAGGCCCCGCACAATGCCGAAGCGCTGGTGCAGCACCTTGGCCACCGGGGCCAGGCAGTTGGTGGTGCAGGAAGCGTTGGAAATGACGTGGTGCCGTTCGGGGTCGTAGGCATCCTCGTTGACGCCGATGCAGAGCGTCACGTCCTCGTTCTTGGCCGGGGCCGAGATCACCACTTTACGGGCCCCGGACGGGTCGATGTGGAGCCGGGCCCGCTCGCCGTCGGTGTAGACGCCGGAGCAGTCCACCACCACCTGCACGCCGGCCTCGTGCCAGGCGATCTCGGCGGCGTCGCGGTGGGAGGTCATGCGGATGCGGCGCCCGTTCACCTCCAGCGTCCCGTCTTCCACCTTCAGGTCGGCGTCCAGGCGCCCGTAGGTGGAATCGTACCGGAGCAGGTGCGCCAGGGCGGCCGGGTCGCCGGGATCGTTGACGGCGACCACCTCCATGTCGCTGCGGCGCAGGACCTGGCGGAAGAACCGGCGCCCGATGCTGCCGAACCCGTTGATGCCGACCCTCACGGTCACGGGCCGAACCCCCTCGTCAGCATTGTGCGTCCCGCAAACATTCTAGTCGAAGGCACCGCCCCCGTCGGGGGCGGCCTCCCCGGTCTCGTGGCCCAGGTCCACCCGCCGCGCCACCATGTCCACCCGGCGGACGTTGAGGGCCGTCATGTGCTCCACCATGTGAATGGCTTCCAGCTGGGCGTGGCGCAGGATCCCGTGCAGGGGCGCCCCGCGGCGCACCACCACCTCGACGACCAGGTCGACGCCGTCGGGGTCGCTGTTCACCCGCACCCGCAGCACGCCGGCGATGCCCTCCACCTCCGAGACCGCCCGGGTGGCGATGGCGGCCACCACATGCTCGGCGATGAAGAACCGGCCCATGGAACTGAAGGTGGGGCGCACCGCCGACTTCTCCACCAGCAGGCCGCCGCGGGCGTGCTGGGAGCGGTAGAACAGCCGCAGCGGGTCCACCAGGTAGCCGGAGAAACTCTTCTTTACCTCAAAGGTGGGCGCCGGGATCACGTGCTTGCCCTGCTGCCGCCGCACCCGGCGGGCCTGCCGGATCTCGTCGGGCGTGGCTACGTCGTAGATGCTGATCCAGCGGGAAGGTTCGGGCAGTTCCAGAGCACGGACGATGCGCAGGACCATCTCCCGGGACGTGCCCAGCACCAGCACCCGGCGGGGCCTGGCGGCGGCCAGGGCCGCCTTCACCTGCTCCCGGTGCTCGGGGTCGGAGAACACGGCCCGGCGCACGGCAGCCAGGCGGGTGGGTTCCCGCTTGGCCGACCTGCCGGCCAGGATCCGGCTGCCCTGGATCAGAAGGCCGTCGTCGACGATGACGTCCACGTCGTGGTCGTGGGCCACCATGATGGCCCGGTGGCTCTTACCGGTCCCGGCGGGACCGACCAGGGCCAGGACCTCGACGGCCGCCCCCTCCTCCCGCGCCGGCTTCACAGGCCTCCGGCCGCGGCGTCCCGCACGGCCGCCAGCGTCGCCTCCACCTCGGCCGGCCCGTGGGCGGCGGACACGAACCAGCACTCGTAAGGCGACGGCGGGATGTAGACGCCCCGCTGCAGCAGCGCGTGGAAGAAGCGGGCGAAGCGCCCGGCGTCGGACCGGCGCGCGTCGTCCAGGGAGCGCACGGGGCCCTCGGTGAAGAAAACGGTGAACATGGACCCGGACCGCTGGATGCAGTGGGGGACGCCGGCGGCCGACAGCGCCTCGCCGATGCCGGCGGTCAGGGCCGCCGCCGTCTCGTCCAGGCGGCGGAAGATGCCTTCATCTCGCAGGGCCTGCACCACCGCCAGGCCGGCCCTCACCGCCAGCGGGTTGCCCGACAGGGTACCCGCCTGGTACACCGGCCCTTCGGGGGCCACCATGGCCATGATCTCCCGGCGCCCGCCGTACGCCGCCAGGGGCAGGCCGCCGCCGATGACCTTGCCCAGGCAGGTCAGGTCCGGCACGATGCCGCAGACGGCCTGGGCCCCGCCCCGGTGCAGGCGGAACCCGGTGATGACCTCGTCGAAGATCAGCAGAGCGCCGTGCTGCGCCGTCAGCCGGCGCAGGGCCTCCAGGAAACCCGGCACCGGCGGCACGCATCCCATGTTGCCGGCCACCGGCTCCACGATGACGGCGGCGATGGTGTCGCCGTAAGCGGCAAAAGCCTGCTCCACGGCGTCGATGTCGTTGTAGGGCAGGCTGATGGTGTCGGCGGCGGCGCCGGCGGTGACGCCGGGCGTGCCGGGGATGCCCAGGGTGGCCACGCCTGAGCCCGCTTCCACCAGCAGGCTGTCGGCGTGGCCGTGGTAACACCCGGCGAATTTGACGATGCGGCTGCGGCCGGTGTAGGCCCGGGCCAGGCGCAGGGCGCTCATGGCGGCCTCGGTGCCCGAGTTGACCAGGCGCACCATCTCCAGCCCCGGCACCGCGTCGCACAGTTCCTCGGCCAGCAGCGCTTCCCAGCGGGTGGGCGCGCCGAAACTGGTTCCCTCGGCGGCCGCCTCGGCCAGGGCCGCCGTCACCACCTCGGGCGCGTGGCCCAGGATCAGCGGCCCCCAGGAGAGCACGTAGTCGATGTAGGTATTGCCGTCCTCGTCCTCGATCCGGGGTCCCCGGCCGCGGCGAATGAAGGGCGGGACGCCCCCCACGGCGCCGAAGGCGCGCACGGGGCTGTTGACGCCGCCCGGCATGGCCCGGCGAGCCCGCTCGAACCAGCGGGCCGACTGGGGACGGCTGCCCGTTTCGCTCACCAGTCTCCCTCCCGGCCCTCACCCTCGCCGGTCACGAGCGCCGGTGGTAGAATGCGCTGTAGAGCGTTTCGAGGTGAGGCCATGCTGCTGGATCTCGACCCCGTGATGTTCCAACTGGGCCCGCTCACGGTTCGATGGTACGGGTTTTTCATGGCGGTGTCGATGGCGATCGGCATCTACTATTTCATCAAGCACGGCACGGGGCGCGGCCTGCCGGAGGACGCTCTGTACAACGCTGCGCTGGTGGCCATCGTGCTGGGCGTCGTCGGCGCCCGCCTGGTCTACGTGGCCACCAACTGGGGCGATTACGCGGGCAACCCGGTGGAGATCATCCGGGTGGACCACGGCGGCCTATCCTTCCACGGCGCCGTGGGCGGCGGGATGCTGGCCCTGTGGTACTATGCCCGCCGCGCCGGGCTGCCGTTCCAGAGCCTGCTGGACCTGGGCGTGCCCGGCGTCTGCGTGGGCATCATGCTGGTGCGCATCGGCAACCTGTTCAACGGCGAGGTGCTGGGCCACGTGGCCCAGGCGCTGCCCTTCGACCGCCACCCCGCCCAGATCTACGGCAGCCTGGTGGGCCTGGTGACGCTGCTGATCCACAACAGCCTGGCCCGGCGCCGGCCCGATGCGCCGCCCGGTTATCTCTTCTGGTCCTTCATCTTCTGGTACCAGTTCTTCCGGGGCTTTGTGGAGGAAACGTTCCGGGACAACCCGCTCTACGCCTGGGGCTACGTCAACGAAACCTGGGGCGTGGGCTTCTTCACCCTGACCCACCTGATCACGCCGGTGATCCTGGTGCTGGCCTGGTGGATGCGCCGGCGCCTGCTGGCCGAAAGCGGGCGTCAGGTGCCGGGTTCGGGCTGAGGCGGCCGGCGCCCGCCGCGGGCCCCCCGCCGGCCGTAGCCGGTGTCGCGGCCGCTGGGCCCGTCGGGGCGCAGGAATACCAGCAGCGCTTCCAGCCGCTGCTCGGGCAGGGACCTGGCCAGTTCCAACAGCTCCACCAGGCGGCGGTCGGCCCGCAGCCACGACAGCCACTCGATCTCTTCCTCCGGGAGGAATTCCTGCAGGTCGGCGCGCTCGGCGAAGATGCTGGCCAGCGGCACGCCGTAGACCTCGGCCAGTTCCTGCAGCACGTCGATGCTGGGCTGGCGCTCGTTGCGCTCGTACTTGCTGATGGTGCTGAAGTGGAGGCGGGCGCGGCGTTCGACCTCGTAGATGCTGAACCCGCGGCGCTCGCGCAGTTCCCGCAGGCGCTTGCCCAGGTCCATCCGGTACCGCCTTTCCCGATCCCTGGCCGGAACGCCGTTGTTTCGATTCCCACCGTCCCCCGCCTGTCCTATAGCCCAAGCGGATACCCGCGCATGATGCTGTAGCCTTCAAGGATATGGCCGTGCTAACGGCTGCGCTGGGCCGGCCCGCGTCCGGCCCCGGGCCCGGCGCGGCCGGAGCGGCCTGCGGGCCGGGCAGAAAAAAACGCCGCCCAGCCGAAACTCCGGCTGGGCGGTGATGGTGCGCCCGGAGGGATTCGAACCCCCGCATGACGCGGCTCCGGAGGCCGCCGCTCTATCCTGGCTGAGCTACGGGCGCATCCGGCGATGCACCAGTCATTATACGCCCTGGAGCACCGCCGCGCAAAGCCCTCCGGCGCGGGCGGCGCGGCAGGAAGCGGGCGGCGGCGGTGAGAAAGTGTGCCGTCGCGACCTGGTCCGTCGCGAGATCATCACGCCGCTGCTCGGAGGGCCGCCATGTTCCGAAAGATTCTCGTGGCCAACCGCGGCGAGATCGCCGTGCGCATCCTGCGCGCCTGCCGGGAACTGGGCATCGCCACCGTGGCCATCTACTCGGAAGCGGACCGCGACGCCCCCCACGTGCACATGGCTGATGAAGCCTACTGCGTGGGACCGGCGCCGGCCGGCCAGAGCTATCTTAACGTGGCCGCCATCATCGAGGTGGCGGGGAAGGCAGGCGTCGATGCCGTGCACCCCGGCTACGGCTTCCTGGCCGAGAACGCCCATTTCGCCGCGGTGTGCCGCTCCTGGGGCCTGACTTTCATCGGGCCCGGGCCCGAGGCCATCGAGCAGATGGGGCTGAAATCCCTGGCCCGGCGCCGCATGGCGGCCGCGGGCGTGCCGGTGATCCCCGGCACCGAGGAAGCGGTCCGCGACGAGGCCGAAGCCCTGCGGGCGGCGGCCGAGATCGGCTACCCGGTCCTGGTCAAGGCGGCGGCGGGCGGCGGCGGGCGCGGCATCCGCGTGGCCCACGACGAGGCGGAACTGCGGGAGGCGCTGGCGGCGGCGGGACGCGAGGCAGCCGCCGCCTTCGGCAGCGGCGACCTGTACCTGGAGAAGTTCCTGGAGGAGCCGCGCCACGTGGAGGTGCAGGTGCTGGCCGACGCCGAGGGCAACGTCATCCATCTCGGCGAGCGGGAGTGTTCGGTGCAGCGCCGCCGCCAGAAACTTTTGGAGGAGTCGCCCTCGCCGGCCGTGAGCCCCGACCTGCGCCGCCGCATCACCGAGGCCGCCGTCCGGGCCGCCCAGGCCGTCAACTACGTCAACGCCGGCACGGTCGAGTTCCTGGTGGACCGCCACGGCAACTTCTACTTCATCGAGATGAACACCCGCATCCAGGTGGAACACCCGGTCACCGAGCTGGTCACCGGCATCGACCTGGTGAAGGCCCAGATCGCCGTGGCAGCCGGCGAGCCGCTGCCCTTCCACCAGGACGACGTCACCTTCCAGGGCTGGGCCATCGAGTGCCGCATCAACGCCGAGGACCCCGACAACCGCTTCATGCCGTCGCCGGGCACCATCACGGCCTTCGTACCGCCCACGGGCCCGGGCGTCCGCCTGGACGAGGGCGTACGGGCCGGCGTGGCGGTGCAGCCCTATTACGACTCGCTGATCGCCAAACTGGTGGCCTGGGGCCGCGACCGCGAGGAGGCGCGGCGGCGGATGCTGCGGGCCCTGAGCGAGCTGCGCATCGAAGGCGTCAAGACCACCGCCGGGCTGCACCGCCGCCTGCTGGAGCATCCCGACTTCATCGCAGGCCGCATCCACACCCGCTGGCTGGAAGATCAGGTGCTGGGCGTCACGGCCTGAGCCCGGGCCGCCCGGTCTCGGCGAAGTAGTGGGCGATGCCCACGAAGATGGCCCAGGCCAGTTTCCGCTGGTAGTCCTCCCGGGCCAGCAGCCGGGCCTCCCGGGGATTGCTCAGGAACCCCAACTCCACGGTGACGGCGGGGACCGTGACGTTGTTCAGCAGGTAGTGGTCCACATGGTCGCTGACCTGCCGGTCGGTGCCGGCGGTGATGTGGCGCAGTTCCCGCTGGATGTGGGCGGCCAGGCTGCGGGTGGCCTCGTCGGCCCCGGGGCGGTGGAACACCTGGGCGCCGTACCATCGCGGCGACGGCACCGCATTGGCGTGGACGCTGACCACGATCTCGGCGCCGCGCTCCCGGGCGATCTCCACCCTGCGCCGGTGGGCGGCCCGCCAGCGCTCCCGCAGGCTGGCATCCGGCATGCCGCTGAGGTCGATGTCGGCATCCCGGGTGAGGTGGGCCTGCGCCCCGGCCGCCGCCAGCAGCCGCTGCAGTTCCAGCGCCACCGCCAGCACCACGTCTTTCTCCAGGAGGCCGTCCGCCGACGAGGCGCCGGGATCCGGCCCACCGTGCCCGGGGTCGATGACCACCACCCGTCCCGCCAGGAACGAGGCCAGGGCCTGCTGGTCCGCGGCCGCCCGCGCCTCCAGCCAGCGCCAGCCTGCCGCCGCCGGCGCCAGCAGCAGCACCAGGGCCAGCGCCGCCGCCCGCCGGCGGCGCACCGGCCCGACGACGAAAAAGCCCGCCAAGGTGTCGCCTCCCAGCGACAACCTATGCCGGGCTGCCGGGTTACAGTCGTGGGATGGGGCCGCTCCGCCGGCGCACGCCGCGCCAGGCTGCCGCCGGCGTCAGCGCTTGCTGAACTGCGGCGCCTTGCGGGCCTTCTTCAGGCCGTACTTGCGGCGCTCCTTCATGCGCGGGTCGCGGGTGAGCATGCCCGCCTTCTTCAAGGGCCGCCGCAGCGCGCCGTCGGCCTCGGTGAGGGCCCGGGCCACCGCGTGCCGGATGGCGCCGGCCTGGCCCGAAAGCCCACCGCCCGAGACGTTGGCCAGCACGTCGTACTTGTCCAGGGCGCCGGCCAGCTGCAGGGGCTCGATGACCTGATGGCGCTGGGTCACCGACGTGAAGTACTCCTCATAGGGCCGGCCGTTGACCAGGATGCGGCCGGTGCCGGGGACCAGGCGAACCCGCGCCACCGCTTCCTTGCGGCGTCCCGTGGCTTGGTACTGCAGCGAGATGGCCAAAACCGTCACCTGCCGTCAAACGGGATTCAGAGGGACAGTTCCTCGGGCTTCTGGGCCTGGTGCGGGTGTTCCGGACCCGCATACACCTTCAGCTTCCGGAACTGCCGGCGGCCCAGCGGTCCCTTGGGCAGCATGCCCCAGACGGCCCGCTTGATCAGGCGGGTCGGGTCGCGCTGGAGCAGCTGGCGGGCGGTGAACTCCTTGAGCCCGCCCGGATGCCCGCTGTGCCGGTAATACTTCTTCTTGTCGAGCTTGGTCCCGGTCAGCGCCACCTTGCCGGCGTTGACCACGATGACGAAATCGCCGGTGTCGACGTGGGGCGTGTACTCCGGCTTGTGCTTGCCGCGCAGGACGCTGGCCACGCGGGTGGCGAGACGGCCGAGGGTCTTCCCTTCGGCGTCGATGACGTACCACCGGCGCTGCACGTCGCCGGGCCTGGCCATGTAGGTGGTGCGCATCGGTCTTCACTCCTGACAGGCAACAAAGAGCCAAGCGGCATTGTAGGCAACAAAGCGGGACCCTGTCAAGCGCGGCTTCCCGGCTCGCCGCCGGGCGCCGCCGGACCGTCGTAACGAACCTCCACCAGCGTCAGGCCTTGGGGCGGCGCCGTGGGGCCCGCCCGGCGCCGGTCGCGGGACTCCAGCACCTCGGCCACCCAGGACGGCGGCCGCCGCCCGGCGCCCACCTCCAGCAGCGTGCCGACGATGTTGCGGACCATATTGTAAAGGAAACCGTCGGCCTCAAAGGTCAGGTGATGGATGGTGCCCCAACCCATCTCCTGCCGGGTGATCTCGATGCGCCGCAGGTTGCGCACCGTGGACCGGGCGCGCCGGCCTGACGACTGGAATGCGGCGAAGTCCCGCCGGCCCTTCAGGTAGGGGATGCACAGGGCGATCAGGTCCCAGTCGCGGCGCAGGGGGCTGTGCAGCACGTACCGCCGGATGAAGGGCCAGTCGTGGGGCGCTTCCAGCACCGAGTAGCGGTACACCTTGCCGGTGGCGCTGTAACGGGCGTGAAAATCCGGCGGCGCCTCCTCGCAGCGGTAGACCACGATGTCCGGGGGCAGCAGGCTGTTGACGGCCTCCGGGATGCGCTCGGTGGGGATGCGGCCGCGGATGTCGGCGTGGACCACCTGCCCCGCCGCGTGGACCCCGGCGTCGGTGCGGCCGGCGGCGGTGACGCGCACCGGGTGGCCGGCCACCCTGCTCAGCGCCTGTTCGAGGTAAAGCTGCACCGTGGGCCGGTCGCCCTGGATCTGAAACCCGTGGAAGGCGGTGCCGTCGTACGCCAGCGTCAGCTTGAGCCGCCGGGCCCGTGCCACGCCATCGCCTCCCGCCTAGCGCCCCAGCCAGATGATGACGGCCGCCGCCGACAGCGCCGCCACCGCCGCCGCCGCGTCGCGGGGGCCCAGGCGCAGCTGCTTGAAGCGGGTGCGCCCCTCGCCGCCCCGGTAGCCCCGGGCCTCCATGGCCAGCGCCAGGTCGTCGGCCCGCCGGAAGGCGCTGACGAACAGGGGAACCAGCACCGGCACCAGGGACCGCACCCGCTGCAGCGGCCCACCCTGCTGGAAATCGGCGCCGCGGGCGGTCTGGGCCTTGATGATGCGGTCGGCCTCTTCCATCAGCGTCGGGATAAAGCGCAGGGCGATGGTCATCATCATGGCCAGGTCGTGGACCGGCACGCCGATGCGGTTGGCCGGCCCGAGCAGCCGCTCCAGGCCGTCGGTCAACTCGATGGGCGACGTGGTCAGCGTCAGCAGCGACGACACCAGGATCAGCAGCGCCAGGCGAAGGCCCATGCGCAGGCCCAGCAGCAGGCCCTCGTCGGTCACCACCAGCGGGCCCAGCGCCGCCAGCACGTGGCCCTCCCGGCCGCTCATCAGGGCGTGCAGCACCACCGTCAGCACCAGCAGGAACAGCACCGGCCTGAGGCCCCGCAGCAGCAGCCGCAGCGGCACCCGGCCCAGCAGCGCGGCGCCGGCCACGGCCGCCGCCGCCGCCGCGTAGCCGTAGAAGTCGGTGATCACGAAGAGCACTGTGATCAGCAGCAGGCTGATCAGGATCTTGCTGCGGGGGTCCAGGCGGTGCACCGGCGAGGAAACGGCGTAGTACTGGCCGATGAGCAGGTCCCTAAACACCGGGCGCATCCCCCACCGCGGCGTCCCGGCCGCCGGACCCGAGGCAGCGGGCCACGGCGTCGGCCACGGCCTCGATGTCCAGCAGGTCGCGGGCGATGGGCCAGCCCCGCTGGGCCAGGCGCGCCGCCAGGCGGGCGGCCAGCGGCGCTTCCAGGTGCAGCCGCTCCAGTTCTTCCACGCGGGCGTATACCGCCGCCGTGGGGCCGTCCAGCACGATGCGCCCGCCGTCCATGACCACCACCCGCCGGGCCAGGCGGGCCACCTCGTCCATGTGGTGGGAAACGATGACCACCGTCAGCCCCTCACGGCGGTGCAGGTCGGCGACGAAGCCCAGGATCTCGTCGCGGCCCCGGGGGTCCAGGCCCGCCGTCGGCTCGTCCAGGATCAGCACCCGCGGCTCCATGGCCAGCACGCCGGCGATGGCCACCCGCCGCATCTGCCCGCCGGACAACTCGAAGGGCGACCGGTCCAGGATGCTGTCGTCCAGGCCCACCCGGCGCAGGGCGCGCAGCACCCGGCGCTCCACCTCCTGGGAAGAAAGCCCCAGGTTGCGGGGGCCGTAGGCGATGTCGGCCCGCACCGTTTCCTCGAACAACTGGTGCTCCGGATACTGGAACACCAGGCCGATGCGCTGCCGCAGGGCGCGGCGGTCGGCGCCGGCGGCCCAGAGGTCCCGGCCGTCGATGAGCACCCGGCCCGAGGTGGGCTTGAGAAGGCCGGCCAGGTGCTGGACCAGCGTCGACTTGCCGGAGCCGGTGGGGCCGATCAGCCCCACGGCCTCGCCGTCTTGGATGGTCAGGCTGACGTCCTCCAGGGCCGTCACCGCCCAGGGGGCGCCGGCCTGGTAGGTGTAGGTCACGCGCTCGAGCGCAACCGGCACAGGAGATCCACCAGCGCTTCCAGGTCGGGGCCGCTGAAGTCCTCGGGCACCGGCACGCCGCGTCGCCGCAGGGCGCCGGCCAGCCGCACCAGCGGGGGCTCCTCCAGTCCCGCCCGCTCCAGCAGGGCCCGGTCGCCGAACACCTGCCGGGGCGCGGCGTCCCGCGCCACCCGCCCGCGCTCCAGCACCACCACGCGGTCGGCGGCGGCGGCCTCGTCCATGAAATGGGTGATGTAGACTACCGTGATGCCCGCTTCCCGGTGCAGCCGGCGGACCGTCTCCAGCACGTCCTTCCGGCCCCGGGGGTCCAGCATGGCCGTGGGCTCGTCCAGGACGATGACGTCGGGGCGCATGGCCAGCACGCCGGCGATGGCCACCCGCTGCTTCTGCCCGCCCGACAGGTGATGGGGCGCCCGGTGCCGGTACGCTTCCATGCCCACCGCCGCCAGCGCCTCCTGGACGCGGCGGGCGATCTCGTCCGGTGGGACGCCCAGGTTCTCGGGGCCGAAGGCCACGTCTTCCTCAACGGTGGTGGCCACCAGCTGGTTGTCGGGGTTCTGGAACACCATGCCCACGCGGCGCCGGATCTCCCACAGCCAGCGGGGGTCCGACGTGAGCATGCCGTCCACCCACACGCGGCCGGCCGTGGGCAAGAGCAGCGCGTTGAGCAGCTGGGCCAGGGTGCTCTTGCCCGAGCCGTTGGCCCCGACCACCGCCACGAATTCACCCCGGTCGATGGTCAGGTCCACGTCGGTGAGGGCGCGGACCTCGGCCTCCGAGCCGGGGTGATAGGTGACCGACACCTTCTCCAGGCAGATCATTTCAGGTCACGAGTTGGACGTCGTCACAAGCTCGACGACGGCCATGGGCGCGCCGTCGCCGCGGCGCTGCCCCATCTTCAGCACCCGGGTGTACCCGCCGTTGCGGTCGGCAAAGCGGGGACCCAGCACGTCGAACAGCTTCTTGACCACGTCCTCGTCCAGCAGGTAAGCGGCCGCCTGGCGGCGGGCGTGGAGGTCGCCCCGCTTCGCCAGGGTGATCATCTTCTCGGCGATGCGCGCCGCGTTCTTGGCGCGGGGCACCGTGGTGGTGATCCGCTCATGGTCCAGCAGCGTGGTCACCAGATTGCGCAGCAGGGCCCGGCGCTGATGGCTGGGCCGCGACAGCCTGGACTGCGGCATGCACTTCACCCCCGTTCGCGGGACGACGGCCGCAAAAAGCCTTTCCCTCTCCGGACTTCTACTCGTCGGACTTCTTCAGCGAAAGCCCGAACTGGGCCAGCTTCTCCTCGACTTCCTCCAGCGACTTCTTGCCCAGGTTCCGGACCTTCAGCATATCTTCCGGCGTCTTCTCGATCAACTCGCCGATGGTGTTGATCCCGGCGCGCTTCAGGCAGTTGAAGGAGCGGACCGACAACTCCAGTTCCTCGATGCTCATCTCCAGCAGGCGGTCGCGCTCGTCGTCTTCCTTCTCGACCATGATCTCCACGTTGCGGACGTCTTCGGTCAGGCCGATGAACAGGGCCAGGTGCTCGGCCAGGATCTTGGCCGCCAGGCTCACCGCCTCGCGGGGCGTGATGGTGCCGTTGGTCCAGACCTCCAGCGTCAGCTTGTCGTAGTCGGTGACCTGGCCGACCCGGGTGTCCTCCACCCGGAAGTTGACCTTGCGCACCGGGGTGAAGATGGAGTCCACCGGAATGACGCCGATGGGCTGGTTGGGCTGCTTGTTGCGGTCGGCGGGCACATAGCCGCGGCCCCGCCGCACGGTGAGCTCCATCTCCAGCCGCGCGTCGTCTTCCAGGGTGCAGATGTAAAGATCGGGGTTGACGATCTCCACCTGATCGTTGGTCTGGATGTCGCCGGCCCGCACCTCACCGGGACCGACCATCTCGATGCGCAGGGTCTGGGGCTCGTCGGCGTGGACCTTCAGGGCCAGTCCCTTGAGATTGAGAATGATCTCGGTGGTGTCCTCCAGCACGCCCGGAATCGTCGAAAACTCGTGGAGGACGCCTTCGATCTTCACCGACGTCACCGCGGCGCCGGGCAGCGACGACAGCAGGATCCGGCGCAGCGAGTTGCCCAGCGTGGTGCCGTACCCGCGCTCCAGCGGCTCGACGACGAAGCAGCCGTACGTCTCGTCGTCGGACTGCTCGATGGCTTCGATCCTCGGCCTTTCGATCTCGATCACAGGCCGTTCCCCTCCTCAGGTTCAGACCCGGCGCCGCTTGGGCGGACGGCAGCCGTTGTGCGGGATCGGCGTCACATCCTTGATCAAGGTTACCTCGAGGCCGGCCCCCTGCAGGGAGCGAATGGCGGCCTCCCGGCCCGATCCAGGACCCTTCACCCAGACCTCCACTTCCTTGAGGCCCAGGTCCATTGCCTCGCGGGCGGCCGCCTCAGCGGCCATCTGGGCGGCGAAGGGCGTACCCTTCTTGGAACCCTTGAAGCCCTGGCTGCCGGCCGACCCCCAGGCGATGGTGTTGCCGTCGGGATCGGTGATGGTCACGATGGTGTTGTTGTAGGTGGAACGAATATGGGCCACGCCCTTAACCACCTGCAGGCGCTCGCGCTTGCGCTGGCGCTGCCCGCGTCGGCGGCGCTGCTGGCTGGACACGTGCGAATCCCTCCTCCGGCCCGGGCGGCCCGGCCCGGGACCACCCGTCAGGAAATCTTACCAGAAACGACCTTGTTGAATCGCTTTACTTCTTCTTGCGGCGCACGCCGACGGTCCGCCGGGGACCCTTGCGGGTGCGGGCGTTGGTCTTGGTGCGCTGGCCCCGCACCGGCAGGCCGCGGCGGTGGCGCAGGCCCCGGTAACTGCCGATCTCGATCAGGCGCTTGATGTTGAGCTGCACTTCCTGGCGCAGGTCGCCCTCGACCTTGAAATGCCGGTCGATGTACTCGCGCAGGCGGTTGACCTCGTCCTCGGTCAGATCCCGCACGCGGGTGTCGGGGTTGACGCCCGTGGCCTGCAGGATCTGCCGGGACCGGGACCAACCGATGCCGTAAATATAGGGAAGCGCCGCCTCGATCCGCTTCTCGCGGGGCAGGTCGACACCGGCGATTCTAGCCACCCGGTTTCACCTCACTAACCCTGCCGCTGCTTGTGCTTCGGGTTCACGCAGATGACGCGGACCCGGCCCTTGCGGCGGATAACTTTGCACTTGTCGCACATGCGCTTGACCGAAGGACGCACCTTCATCGCTGCGCCTCCTCGCCTCTCGAAACCTTCACACCAGGTCCCCGGTGCTACGCCCGGTGACGGTAGGTGATGCGGCCCCGCGTCAGGTCGTAGGGCGACAGTTCCACCGTGACGCGGTCGCCGGGCGTGACCCGAATGAAGTGCATGCGGATCTTGCCCGAGACGTGGGCCAGGATGGTGTGGCCGTTGTCCAGTTCCACCCGGAACATGCCGTTGGGCAGCGGCTCAGCCACCGTACCCTGGACCTCGATCACGCCCTTCTTCTGCACCTCGGGGACCTACCTCCCTCAACTACCCCCGGCCTCCGACGCCCCGCCGGACCGGGCCGCCGTCCCCAGCGCCTCCGCCAGCATGGCCCTGAGTTCCTCGTCGCTGGGGAGCCGGCCTTGCGCCAGCATCTCCGCCAGTCCCTGATGCACCACCGTGTGGGGCTGGAGGTGCCGGACATTCTTGCGCTTGGGGTTCGTCACGCTGCGGGCGTCGCCGTCGGCGATCTCGGCATAGCGCCCGTCGATCAGCCTCAGCACCAGGAACGGCTTGCCCTTGTCGCGGCCCGCCCGGGACGTGACCAGTTGGCCGGGCCGCGGTACCAGCGCGCTCACGACCACCATCCTCCACGCGCTACGCTGGTCGTGTCAAGATTTCGGCCTCGCCGTCGGTGACCAGCACCGTGTGCTCGAAGTGCACCGCCCGGGAGCCGTCGACGGTCACCACCGTCCAGCCGTCGGACGCCACCGCCGTCTCGGGCGAGCCCTCCACCAGCATGGGCTCGATGGCCAGGGCCATGCCCGGCACCAGCGGCGACCCGACGCCCGGCGGGCCGTAATTGGGCACGTGGGGCGCCTGGTGCATGCGCCGCCCGATGCCGTGCCCCATGTAGTCCCGGACCACCGCGAAACCGGCGGCCCGGGCGGCTTCCTCGACGGCGTGGCCGATGTCGCCTGCCCGGGCGCCGGCCCGGGCCGCCCGAACTCCGGCCGCCAGCGCCGCCTCGCCCGCCGCCAGCAAGCGGCGGGCCGCGGGCGGAACCTCGCCCACCGCCACGGAAACGGCGGCGTCGGCGTACAGGCCGTCCACCACGACGCCGACGTCAATGCTGATGATATCACCATCGGCCAGCACCCGCGGCCCGGGGATGCCGTGGACCACCTCATCGTTGATCGAGGTGCAGATGCTGGCCGGGTAACCCCGGTAGCCCTTGAACGCCGGCCGGCCGCCGCCGGCCAGGATCCATTCCTCGGCCAGGGCGTCCAGCCTGGCCGTGCTGACCCCGGGCCTGGCGTGGGCGGCCAGGCGCTCCAGCACCGCCGCCGCCAGGCGGCCCGCCCGCCGCATGGCCGCCGCCTCGGCGGGCGTCAGCACCGCGGCGGCGCCGCTCACGACCGTCCCACAGCCGCCAGGGCGTCGTCGATGCGCCGGGCCACCTCGTCCACGGGGGCGTCGCCGTCGATGCGGACCAGCAGGCCCCGGGCGGCGTAGTGCTCCACCAACGGCGCCGTCTGCTGGTGGTAGACCTCCAGGCGGCGCCGCACGGTCTCGTCGTTGTCGTCGTCCCGCTGGATCAGGGGGCTGCCGCAGCGGTCGCACACGCCCTCCTGCGACGGCGGGTCGAACTCGACGTGGTACACGGCGCCGCACTGGGTGCACTGGCGCCGGCCGGTCAGCCGCCGCAGGATCACCGCATCGGGCACCTCCACATAGACGGCGGCATCCAGGCGCCGGCCCTGGCCCGCCAGGATCTCGTCCAGGGCCTGGGCCTGGCCGATGGTGCGGGGGAACCCGTCCAGGATGAAGCCGGGGCCGCAGTCGGGCTCGGCCAGGCGCTCGGCCACGATGCCGTTGACGATGTCGTCGGGCACGTACCCGCCGCTTTCCACATACGGCCGCGCTTTCTCGCCCATGGGCGTGCGCTCGCGGATGGCGCGGCGGAACATGTCCCCCGTGGAGATGTGGGGGATACCCCTGCGCTGGGCCAGAAGCCCGGCCTGGGTTCCCTTGCCGACGCCGGGAGGTCCGAGAAAGATCAGGCAGAGGCCGCTCACTTGCGAATGAACCCCTCGTACTGGCGCATGATCAGGTGCGCCTCGATCTGCTTCATGGTTTCCAACGCCACGCCCACCACGATCAGCAGCGCGGTGCCGCCGAAGTACAGGTTGGGGATGTTGGTCAACTCGGTGAAGAACACCGGCAGCACCGAGATGAAGGCCAGGAACAGCGCGCCCGCCAGCGTCAGCCGCACCAGCACCCGGTCCAGGTACTCGGCGGTGGGACGGCCCGGGCGAATGCCCGGGATGTAGCCGCCGTACTTGCGCAGGTTGTCCGCCACGTCGGCCGGGTTGAACTGGATCGCCGTATAGAAATAGGTGAAGAAGATGATCAGCAGCGCGTAGATGGTCGTGTACAGCCACGAGCCGGTGTTGAACCAGGCGGCGAAGCGCTGGGCCCAGTCCGCCGGGATGAACTGGGCGAGGGTGGGCGGCAGCGCCAGGATCGACGAGGCGAAGATCACCGGGATCACGCCGGCCATGTTGATGCGCATGGGGATGTGGGTGGTCTGCCCGCCGTACATGCGCCGGCCCACCACGCGCTTGGAGTACTGGACCGGGATGCGCCGCTGGCCCTCGTTCATGAGGACCACACCCACGATTACCGCTGTACCCAGCACCACCAGCACCAGGATGTTGAAGATGTTCACGGCGCCCACCCGCACCAGGTCGATGAGGTTCATCAAACCGGCGGGCAGGCGCGACACGATGCCGGCAAAGATCAGCAGCGAGATGCCGTTGCCGATGCCGTGCTCGGTGATCTGCTCGCCCAGCCACATCAGGAAGGCGGTGCCCGCCGTCAGGGTCAGGGCCAGCAGCGACATGGAGAAGAAGCCCGGCGTCTCCAGGGCCCCGCTGCGGGACAGGAAATACGCGGTGCCGTAGGCCTGGATCAGGCCCAGGACCACCGTCCCGTAGCGGGTCAGCTGGGTCAGCTTCTTGCGGCCTTCTTCACCCTCCCGCGACCATTCCTCGAACTTGGGGATGACCACGGTCAAGAGCTGCATGATGATGGACGCGTTGATGTAGGGCGTGATGCTCATGGCGAAGATCGAAAACGCGCTGAGAGCACCGCCCGCGAACAGGTCCAGCAGCCCGAAGATGGTCCCTTCCTGGAAGAGGCGCTGGATCACCGCAGCGTCCACGCCCGGGGCCGGGATGTGCACCCCGATGCGGAAGATGACGAACATCCCCAGGGTGAAGAGGATGCGGCGCCGCAGGTCCCCAACCTTCAGGGCGCGGGTGAGGGTGGCCAGCACCTCAGATCACCTCGGCCCTGCCGCCGGCCGCCTGAATCTTCTCCACCGCCGAGCGGCTGAAGGCGTCGGCGCGCACCACCAGGCGCCGGCTCAGCTCGCCGCGACCCAGTACCTTGACGCCGTCCCAGCGGCCCTTGACCAGCCCGTGCTCCCGCAGCAGGTCGGGCGTCACTTCGGTGTCGTCGTCGAAGCGGTTGAGGGCCTCGACGTTGACCTCGGCCAGCACCCGCTTGAAGGGCGCGTTGGTGAAGCCGCGCTTGGGCAGACGCCGCTGCAGCGGCGTCTGGCCGCCCTCGAACCCCGGCCGGACGGTGCCGCCGGACCGGGCCTTCTGGCCTTTGTGGCCGCGCCCGGCGGTCTTGCCGTGGCCGGAACCGATGCCGCGGCCTACCCTGCGGGGCCGGCGCCGGCTGCCCGGGCTGGGCTTCAGGTCATGCAATCCCGCCATTGGTCCAATCCTCCTACGCGAACAACTCCTCCACCGTCTTGCCCCGCAGCCGGGCCACGTCTTCCGCCCTGCGCAGGTTCCGCAGCGCGTCCAGCGTGGCGAAGACGATGTTCAGGGCGTTGGACGAGCCCAGGGACTTGCTGAGCACGTCCTGGATGCCCGCCAGTTCCAGCACGGCGCGCACGGGGCCGCCGGCGATGACGCCGGTCCCGGGGGCCGCCGGCTTCAGCAGCACGCGGGCCGCGCCGAAGGAACCGATCACCTCGTGGGGAATGGTGGTGCCCACCACGGGCACGTCCACCAGGCTCTTCTTGGCCTGGTAAATGGCCTTGCGGATGGCGTCGGGGATCTCGGGCGCCTTGCCCTGAGCCGCGCCCACCCGGTTCTTGCGGTCGCCCACCACCACCAGGGCGGTAAAATTGAACCTCCGACCGCCCTTGACCACCTTGGCCACGCGGTTGATGGTCACGACCTTCTCGTCAAACTCGCGTTCCTCTTGCTGGCGGCGCTCACGACGAGCCATCGCCCATCACCCTCCTTTCCCGCCGGCTTCACCCGATCAAAATTCAAGGCCCGCCTCGCGGGCGCCGTCGGCCAGAGCCTTGACCCGGCCGTGGTACAGGTAGCCGCCCCGGTCGAAGACGATCTTGCTGATGCCGGCCTCCAGGGCCCGCTGGCCGATGAGCCGGCCCACTTCCCGCGCCGCGTCCACGTTGCCGGTCTTGGCCAGCCGGCCGCGGAGCTGCGGATCGAGGGTCGACGCGGCGACCAGGGTCTCGCCGGTGTCGTCGCGGATGATCTGGGCGTAGATGTGCTTCAGGCTGCGGAACACCGCCAGGCGCGGGCGCTCCGCGGTGCCGATCACCTTTTTGCGGACCCGGCGGTGGCGCCGCTGGCGGGCTTCGTGCCGGGTCTTCGGGCGCGTCGCCACGATCTCACACCCCCTACTTGCCGGACTTGACCGGCTTCAGCGAGATCCGCTCGTCGGCGTAGTGGATGCCCCTAGGGCCGTCGGCGTAGCGGTACCGGGACAGCGGCCGCTTGGACCGGATGGTGGCGGCCACGTTGCCCACCAGTTCCTTGTCGATGCCGCGCACCACCACGGTGTTGGGCTGGGGCACGTCGATCTCGATCCCCGCCGGCGGCTCGAACTCCACCGGGTGCGAGTACCCCAGGCTCAGCACCAGCTTGCTGCCCTGCTTGGCGGCGCGGTAGCCGACACCCTGAAGGATCAGGGTCTTTTCGTACCCCTGGGTGACGCCCTGGACCATGTTGGCCAGCAGCGTCCGGGTCAGGCCGTGCAGGGCGCGGTGGTGCCGCTCGTCGCTGGGGCGCTCCACCCGCAGCGTGCCGTCCTCGACCCGGACGCGCAGGTCCGGGTGGACGTCGCGCACAAGCTGGCCCTTGGGACCCTTGACTGTCACGGTGCTGCCGTCGACGTCCACCTGAACCCCGTCAGGGATGGGAATCGGCAGCCTGCCCACTCGGGACACGGTTGATCACCTCAAAACGGCAGTGTCGGGTCACCAGACGTAGCAGATAACCTCGCCGCCGACGCCCTCGCGGCGGGCCTGCCGGTCGGTCATGACCCCGCGCGACGTGGACAGGATGGCCACGCCCAGGCCCCCCAGCACGCGCGGGATCTCGTTGGCCTTGGCATAAATCCGCAAACCTGGCTTGCTGATCCGCTTGAGCCCGGTGATGACGCGCTCCTTGTTGGGCCCGTACTTCAGGTAGACCCGCAGGATGCCCTGGGGATCCTGCTTGATCAACTGGTAATCCTGGATGAAACCCTCGTCCTTGAGAATCTGCACGATATCCCGCTTCAGCCGGGACGCGGGGATGTCCACGGTGTCGTGGTACGCCATGGACGCGTTGCGGATCCGCGTCAGCAGATCGGCAATGGGATCCGTCATCGACACCTGGTCCTCAACCTCCTTTCCAGGCCCGCTGTCACCAGCTGGCCTTCTTGACCCCGGGCAGCTTGCCTTCGTGGGCCAGCCGGCGGAAGCAGTGCCGGCACAGCTCAAACTGGCGGATGAAACCGCGGGGCCGGCCGCACAGCTTGCACCGGTTGCGGCGCCGCACCGCGAACTTCGGCTCCCGCTTGGCCTTCTCGATCAAGGCCTTCCTGGCCACGCTCATCCCTCCCGGAAGGGCATGCCGAGCTGCTTCAGCAACTCGCGCGCTTCCTCGTCGGTCCTGGCGGTGGTGACGATGGTGATGTCCATGCCCCGCACCTTCTGGATGCGGTCGTAGTCGATCTCCGGAAACACCAGCTGCTCCTTCAGGCCCAGCGTGTAGTTGCCGCGCCCGTCGAAGCCGTTGGGGTTGACGCCGCGGAAGTCGCGCACGCGCGGCAGCGCGATATGGATGAGCCGGTCGAGGAAGTGGTACATCCGCTCGCCGCGCAGCGTGACCTTGCAGCCGATGGCCATGCCCTCGCGGAGCTTGAAGGAACTGATGGACTTGCGCGCACGGGTGATGGCCGGCCGCTGCCCGGTGATGGCGGCCAGTTCCTCGACGGCCGATTCCAGCAGCTTCGGGTTCTGGATCGCGTCGCCGACGCCCATGTTGACGACGATCTTCTCGACGCGCGGCACCTGCATGGGGTTGCGGTACCCGAAGCGCTGCATCAGCGCGGGCACGATCTCCTTTTGGTACCGCTCCTTGAGACGAGCCGCCATCAGCCGTCTACCTCCAACCGAACAACGCCACAAAAGTCGCGTTACTTATCGATGACCTCGCCGCACCGCTTGCAGGCCCGGACCTTGCGGCCCGACTCCAGGATGCGCCTGGCCGTCCGCGTGGGCGTGTTGCAGCGAGGGCAGACCAGCATCACGTTGGACAGGTGCACCGGGGCCTCTTTCTCGATGATGCCGCCCTGCATCACCTGGCGGGTGGGGCGCTGGTGGCGCTTGACCACGTTGACGCCCTCGACGATGACGCGCTGCTTTTCGGGCAGCACCCGCAGCACCTTCCCCTTCTTGCCGCGGTCCTTGCCCGCCAGCACCACCACCGTGTCCCCGCTCCTGACATGCGCCCTGGGCCTGGTCATCTGGACGCCTCCTCCGAAACCTCAAAGCACCTCGGGTGCCAGCGAGATGATGCGCATGAACTCCCGATCGCGCAGCTCGCGGGCCACGGGGCCGAAAATCCGGGTTCCCCGGGGCTCACGATTGTCGCGGATGACGACGGCCGCGTTCTCGTCAAACCGGATGTACGTGCCGTCGGGCCGGCGCACGCCGTGCTTGCTGCGCACGATGACGGCCTTGACCACGTCGCCCTTCTTGACCATGCCGCCGGGCGTGGCTTCCTTGACCGAGCCGACGATGATGTCGCCCACGTTGGCGTAGCGCCGGCGGGACCCGCCCAGAACCTTGATGACCATGATTTCCTTGGCGCCGGTGTTGTCGGCGACGTTGACGCGGGTCTGCGTCTGGATCACGGCCGACCGCCCTCCTTTCCACCCAAAACCCGATCTTCAGAACTTCAAAGCTCAGCCTGCGCCTCGCCGGCGACCCGCTCGCGCTCGGCCAGGGCCCTGGCCTCGGAATGCTCCAGCACCTCGACGACCCGCCAGCGCTTGCGGCGGCTCAGGGGGCGGGTTTCCATGATGCGGACCAGATCGCCCAGCTTGGCCTGGTTGCCCTCGTTATGGGCCATGTAGCGCTTGGTCCGGCGGATGCGCCGCCCGTAGAGCGGGTGGGCCGTCAGGCGTTCCACCTCGACGACCACCGTCTTGTCCATGCGGTCCGAGACGACCCGGCCCACGCGAACCTTGCGATGACCACGTTCCATGGCGCCTGCCTCCCTCCTGACCCGCCGTTTCAGCCTTCACGGCCCTGGGCGGCGGCCCGGGCCGCGGCGCCGGCCCGCAGTTCCCGCTCCCGCTGGACGGTGCGGATCCGCGCGATGTCGCGCCGCACCTGGCGCAGCCGCAGCGGGTTGTCCAGCTGCCCCGCCGCGTTCTGGAAGCGCAGGTTGAACAGCTCTTCCTTCAGGTCCCGGAGGCGCTGCTCCAGTTCGGCGTCGCTGAGATTGCGCAGTTCCTGAGCCTTCATCACGCACCACCACCGGTGTCCTGGCGCTTGACGAACCGGCACCGAACCGGCAGCTTTTGCGATGCCAGCCAGAGGGCCTCCCGCGCCAGTTCCTCGGGCACGCCCGCCACCTCGAACGTCACGGTGCCGGGCTTGACCACGGCCACCCAGTACTCGGGCGACCCCTTACCGCCGCCCATCCGGGTCTCCGCGGGCTTCTTGGTCACCGGCTTCTGCGGGAAGATCCGGATCCACACCTTGCCGCCGCGGCGGATGCGCCGGTTGATGGCGACGCGGGCGGCCTCGATCTGCCGGTCGGTGATCCAGCCGGGCTCCATGGCCTGCAGGCCGTACTCGCCGTAGTGCACCGTGGAGCCCCGGTAGGCCAGACCCTTCATGCGGCCCCGGTGCTGCTTCCGGAACTTGACCTTGCGAGGCATCAGCACAGCCATCAGCCTCCCGTCAGCCCGTCACGCCGGCCTCGGCCTGGGCCTCGGAGCGTTCGGGCAGCACCTCGCCGCGGTTGATCCAGACCTTAACGCCGATCTGGCCGTAGGTGGTAAAGGCCTCGGCAAACCCGTAGTCGATGTCGGCCCGCAGCGTATGCAGCGGGACCGAACCCTCGGCCGTCCACTCACGGCGCGACATCTCGGCGCCGCCCAGGCGGCCGGCCACCATGATCTTGACGCCCTGGGCCCCGGCCCGCATGGCCCTGGCCGCCGCCTGCTTGATGGCGCGCCGGAAGGAAACCCGTCGCTCCAACTGGCCGGCCACGCTCTCGGCCACCAGCTGGGCGTCCAGTTCGGGAACCTTGATCTCCACCACGTTGATGTGGATCTGCCGGCCCGTCAGCTGTTCCAGTTCCTGACGCAGCCGGTCCACGCCGGTCCCGCCGCGGCCGATGACGATGCCCGGCTTGGCGGTGTGGATGGTGACCTTCACCCGGTTGGCGGCCCGCTCGATCTCGATGGTCGAAACGCCCGCGGCGTAAAGGTGCTGCTTGATGTAACTGCGGATCTTCTCGTCCTCGTGGACCAGCTTGGCGTAGTCCGAGCCCCGGGCGAACCACCGGGAATCCCAGTTGCGGATCACGCCCACCCGGAAACCTTTGGGATGGACCTTTTGACCCACGGCGATCCCTCCTTTCCTCAGGCCTTGCGGCCGGACCGCCCGCTGCCGCCGGCGGCGGGCGTCTCCCGGCTGCGGACGACCACCGTCACGTGGGCCAGGGGACGGCGCCGCATCTCGGCCCGGCCCCGCGCCCGCGCCTTCCACCGCTTCAGCACCGGGCCCTGATCCACATAGGCCCGGGCCACATAGAGGCTGTCCTCGTCCAGTTCCAGGTTGTGGGTGGCGTTGGCCACGGCCGAGCGCAGCACCTTTTCCACCACCCGGCTTGCCTTCTGCGGTGAGAAGCGGAGGACGGCCAGGGCTTCGTCCACGCTCTTGCCGCGGATCATCTCGGTGACCAGCCGCGCCTTGCGGGGCGACAGCCGCACGTATCGGGCGACGGCACGGGCTTCCATGGCCTGCTCCTCCTCACTTCAGCGCGGTCGAGCGCTCCGTATGGTGGCCGTGACCCCGGAAGGTCCGCGTCGGGGCGAACTCGCCCAGCTTGTGGCCCACCATGTCCTCGGTGATGTAAACGGGCACGTGCTTCCGGCCGTCATGGACGGCGATGGTGTGGCCCACCATCTCCGGGGTGATGGTCGACGCCCTGGCCCAGGTCTTGATGACCCGACGCTGCCGGGACTCGTTCAACTCCTGGATGCGCTTCATCAGCTTGGCGTCCACATAGGGCCCCTTCTTCAAGGACCTGCCCATCAGGCCACCTCCTTTCGCCTGTCAGGCGGCGCCGGCGCGGCATCAGCCCTGCTTCCGCTGGCGCCGGTCGCGCACGATGAACTTGTTGGACTGCTTGTTCTTCTTCCGGGTCTTCTTGCCCAGGGCGGGCTTGCCCCAGGGGGTGACCGGGTGCCGCCCGATGGGCGCCTTGCCCTCGCCACCGCCGTGGGGGTGATCCACCGGGTTCATGACCGAACCGCGGGTGGCGGGCCTGCGGCCCAGCCAGCGCGAGCGCCCGGCCTTGCCGATGGTGACGTTTTCATGGTCCACGTTGCCCACCTGGCCGATGGTGGCCCGGCACTCCAGGTGCACCATCCGCACCTCGCCCGAGGGCAGGCGGATCTGGGCGTAGTCGCCCTCCTTGGCCACCAGCTGGGCCTCGGCCCCGGCCGAGCGGGCCATCTGGGCGCCCTTGCCCGGCTTCAGCTCAATGGCGTGGATCACCGTGCCCAGCGGGATATCCCGCAGCTTCATGGCGTTGCCGGGCTTGATGTCGGCGCCGGGACCGGACATGACCGTCTGGCCCACCTCCAGGCCCACCGGCGCCAGGATGTAGCGCTTCTCGCCGTCGGCGTAGTGGAGCAGGGCGATGAAAGCGGTCCGGTTGGGATCGTACTCGATGGCCGCCACCCGGGCCGGGATGCCGTCCTTGTCGCGGCGGAAATCGATAATCCGGTACAGCCGCTTGTGACCACCGCCCCGGTGCCGGGTGGTGATGCGGCCCTGGTTGTTGCGCCCCGCGTCCTTCTTCAGCGGTGCCAGCAGCGACTTCTCCGGCTCCTTCTTGGTCAGCACGGAGTAATCGATCACCGTCATCTGCCGGCGGCCCGGCGACGTCGGCTTGAAATGCTTGATGGCCATCCCCGTTGCCCCCCTTTCCCTTCATGCGGTCCCCGCCCGGGCGCCGTCGGCCGGTGCCCGGCGGGGACGGGGCATCAACCCAGTTCGTCGAAGAACTTGCGGATGCGCTGGCCTTCCTTCAGGGTGACCACGGCCTTCTTCCAGTCGGGCCGCCGGCCGCTGAACCGTCCCAGCCTGCGCGTCTTGCCGCGGACGGTCATGGTGTTGACCTTCTCGACCTCGACATCGAACAGTTCCTCGACGGCCCGGCGGATCTCCGGCTTGGTGGCCCGGCGGCTGACCACGAAGGTGTACTTGCCCTGGGCCATCTGCTGCATGCTCTTCTCGGTGATCACCGGGCGCAGGATGACGTCGTGAGGCGAGGTCATGAAGCCAGCACCTCCTCCACCCGGCGCACCGCGTCCCGGGTCAGGACCACCCGCCCGTGGACCAGCACCTGGCGCGCGTTGAGGTGCTCGGCCAGGGCCGCCTCGACGCCCTCCAGGTTGCGGGCGGCCAGCCGCACCGCCGGGTCCGTCTCGCCCAGCACCAGCAGCGGCTTGTGGGCGGCCACGCCCAGTTTCTCCAGCACCACCCGCATCTCGCGGGTCCTGGGCGCCGGCACCGTGAGCCGGTCCACCACCAGCAGTTCGCCGTCCCGCAGCTTGGCCGACAGCGCCGCCCGCAGCGCCGCCCGCCGCATCTTCTTGGGCATGCGCAGGCGGTAAGACCGCGGCTGGGGACCGAAGACCACGCCGCCCTTGCGCCAGTGAGGCGCCCGGATGCTGCCCTGGCGGGCGCGGCCCAGACCCTTCTGGCGCCAGATCTTGCGGCCGCCGCCCGAAACCATGCCGCGGGTCTTGGTGGCCGCCGTGCCGACGCGGCGGTTGGCCTCGTACATGACCACCGCCTGGTGCAGCAGGTCATGGTTGACCGGCGCAGCGAACACGGCGTCGCTGAGCTCGATCTCGTCGACCTGCTGCCCCTCCAGGTTGTAAACCGGCACCTTCGGCATGGATGTCACCTCGCCGCTTTCTTCCGGGCCACGGTGGTGGACCGCACCAGCACGTACGACCCCCGCGCCCCCGGCACCGAGCCTTCCACGATCAGCAGGTTGCGGTCCGGGTCCACCCGCAGCAGCCGCAGGCCCCGGGCGGTGACCCGCCGCCCGCCCATGTGGCCGGGCAGCTTCTTGCCCTTGAACACCCGGCCCGGGAAGGTGGACGGGCCCATGGAACCCGGGCCCCGGTGATACTTGGAACCGTGGCTCATGGGGCCGCGCTGGGCGCCGTGGCGCTTGATGGCGCCCGCGAAGCCCTTCCCGCGGGAGATGCCGGTGACGTCCACGTACTCGCCGGCCGTAAACACGTCCGCCTTGAGTTCCTGGCCGACCTCGTAGGCGTCGACGTCGTCCACCCGGAACTCCCGCAGCAGCCGGCGCGGCGCCAGGCCGCGCTTGCTGAAGTGGCCGCGCAGCGGGCGGTTAAGCTTCTTTTCCTTGACCTCGCCGAACCCCAGCTGGATGGCGGCGTAGCCGTCGCGCTCCGGGGTGCGGCGCTGGACGACCAGGCAGGGTCCCGCCTCGATGACCGTGACCGGGACCAGCCGCCCCTCTTCGTCGAAAAGCTGCGTCATGCCCAGTTTGCGTCCGATCAGGCCCTTCGTGGCCATGCGTCGTCACCTCCCCCGCCCTTGCCGCGGCCGGGCGTGCGGGTTAAACCACGCTCAAAGCTTGATCTCGATGTCCACCCCGGCCGGCAGGTCGAGACGCATCAGCGCGTCGACCGTCTTCGGCGTCGGGTCGAGGATGTCGATCAGGCGCTTGTGGGTCCGCATCTCGAACTGCTCGCGGATGTCCTTCTCGCCGTTGGGCGCCACCAGCACCGTGTAGACGGTCTTCTCGGTCGGCAAGGGCACCGGCCCGGAAACCCGGGCGCCGGTCCGGCGAGCGGTATCGACGATGCGCTCCGCGGACTGGTCCAGCACGCCGTGATCAAAAGCCCGCAGCCGGATGCGGATCTTCTGCGCTGCCATCTGCCCCTGACACCCCCTCGCTCGTCGCCCGGATCAGCGGCCGCCGGCTCCGGCGGCCCGGTGCGTGGACGGGCGGGGGCCCGGTTCACGGCCGCGGCCCCCACCCGCATGGTCCGGTGAATCCGTCACTCCTTGATGGCGGTGACGACCCCGGCGCCCACCGTGCGGCCGCCCTCGCGGATGGCGAAGCGGAGGCCCTCCTCGATGGCGATGGGCGCGATCAGCTCCACGTACATCCGCACGTTGTCGCCGGGCATGCACATCTCGACGCCCTCCGGCAGCTTGATCTCGCCGGTGACGTCGGTGGTCCGGAAGTAGAACTGGGGCCGGTAGCCGTTGAAGAACGGCGTGTGACGGCCGCCCTCTTCCTTGGTCAGGACGTAGACCTCGGCCTCAAACTTGGTGTGCGGCTTGATGGACCCGGGCGCCGCCAGCACCTGGCCGCGCTCCACCTCGTCCTTGTCGACGCCGCGCAGCAGGCAGCCGATGTTGTCGCCGGCCACGGCCTCGTCCAGGATCTTGCGGAACGTCTCGACGCCGGTGACCACGGTCTTGCGCGGCTTGTCGGTGAAACCGACGATCTCGACCTCGTCGCCCACCTTCACGCGGCCGCGCTCCACACGGCCGGTGGCCACGGTGCCGCGGCCCGTGATGCTGAACACGTCCTCGACGGGCATCAGGAAGGGCTTGTCAACGTCGCGCACCGGCTCGGGGATGTAGCTGTCGACGGCGTCCATGAGCTCCAGGATCTTCTGGGTCCACTGCGGGTCGCCCTCGAGGGCCTTGAGCGCCGAGCCGACGATGACCGGCACCTCGTCGCCGGGGAATTCGTACTGGTTCAGCAGCTCGCGGACCTCAAGCTCCACCAGTTCCAGCAGCTCGGGGTCGTCGACCATGTCGGCCTTGTTGAGGAACACGACGATGGCCGGCACGCCCACCTGCCGCGCCAGCAGGATGTGCTCGCGGGTCTGGGGCATGGGACCGTCGGCCGCCGAGACCACCAGGATGGCGCCGTCCATCTGGGCCGCGCCGGTGATCATGTTCTTGACGTAGTCGGCGTGGCCGGGGCAGTCCACGTGGGCGTAGTGCCGCTTCTCGGTCTCATACTCCACGTGGGAGGTGGCGATGGTAATGCCGCGCTCCCGCTCCTCCGGCGCCTTGTCGATCTGGTCGTAAGACATGAACTGGCTGAGACCCTTTTCCGCCAGCACCTTGGTGATGGCGGCGGTCAGCGTGGTCTTGCCGTGGTCGACGTGACCGATGGTCCCCACGTTGACGTGCGGCTTGATCCGCTCGAACTTGGCCTTCGCCATCTGCCATCCTCCTCCTTAACGCTTGGCCTTCACCTGACCGCGGGCGCGGTCGATGATTTCCTGGGCAATGCCCTGCGGCACTTCTTCGTAGTGGGAGAACTGCATGGTGTACGTGCCCCGGCCCTGGGTGCGGGAGCGGAGATCCGTGGCGTAGCCGAACATCTCGGCCAGCGGGATCAGCGCCCGGATCGCCTGGCCGCCGGGGGCCGGCTCCATGCCCTCCAGGCGCCCGCGGCGGGCGTTGATGTCGCCGATCACGTCACCCATGTAGTCGTCGGGGACGATGACCTCCACCTTCATGACGGGCTCCAGCAGCACGGGCCCCGCCTTCTCGGCCGCCGCCTTGAAGGCCATGGATCCGGCGATCTTGAAGGCCATCTCCGAGCTGTCGACCTCGTGGTAGGAGCCGTCCACCAGGGTCACGCGCACGTCGACCACAGGGTAGCCCGCCAGCACGCCTGACTCCATCGCCTCGCGGACGCCGGCCTCCACCGCCGGGATGTACTCCTTGGGGATGACGCCGCCGACGATCTTGTTGACGAACTCGAAGCCCTGACCGCGCTCCAGCGGCTCGATGTCGATGATGGCGTGGCCGTACTGGCCGCGACCGCCGGTCTGCCGCACGAAGCGGCCCTCCACCTTCTCGGCCCGGCCGGTGATGGTCTCGCGGTAGGCCACCTGGGGCCGCCCCACGTTGGCCTCGACCTTGAACTCCCTGAGCAGCCGGTCGACGATGACCTCCAGGTGGAGTTCGCCCATGCCGGAGATGATGGTCTGGCCCGTCTCCTGGTCCACCCGCACCCGGAAGGTGGGATCCTCTTCCGCCAGCTTGCCCAGGGCCTCGCCCATCTTGTCCTGGTCGGCCTGGGTCTTGGGCTCGATGGCGATGTCGATGACCGGCTCCGGGAACTCCATCTTCTCCAGCACGATGGGCGCGTTCTCGTCGCACAGCGTGTCGCCGGTGGTGGTGTTCTTCACGCCCACCGCGGCGGCGATATCGCCGGCGGCCACCTCGTCGATCTCCTCGCGGTGGTTGGCGTGCATCCGCAGCAGGCGCCCGATGCGCTCCTTGCGCCCGGTGGTGGCGTTGTACACGTACGTGCCGGCCTTGAGGGTGCCCGAGTAGCACCGGAAGAACACCAGCTTACCCACGTACGGGTCGGTGGCCACCTTGAAGGCCAGGGCCGCGAAGGGCCCCTCGGGGTCGGCCGCGCGCTCCAGGGCCTCGCCCGTCTCCGGGTGGGTGCCCCGCGCCGGCGGGATGTCCAGCGGCGACGGCAGGTAATCGACGACGCCGTCCAGCAGCAGCTGCACGCCCTTGTTCCGGTAGGAGGAACCGCAGAAGACCGGCACGATCCGGGCGGTGACGGTGCCCTGCCGGATCGCCCGCTGCAGGTCGGCGGCGTCGATCTCCTCGCCCTCCAGGTACCGGACCATGATCTCCTCGTCCAGGTCGGCCGCGGCCTCCACCAGCTGCTCCCGGTGCTGGGCGGCCAGATCCGCCAGGTGGTCCGGGATGGGCAGCTCGTCGATCTGCCTCCCCAACTCGTCGCGGTAGTAGTAGGCCTTCATCCGCACCAGGTCGATGATGCCCTCGAAGGTATCCTCGGCCCCGATGGGAAGCTGGACCGGCACCGCGTTGGCCCCGAGCCGCTCCCGAAGCTGCTCCACCACGCGGTGGAAGTTGGCCCCGGTGATGTCCATCTTGTTGACGTAGGCGATGCGGGGCACGCCGTAGCGGTCGGCCTGCCGCCAGACCGTCTCCGACTGGGGCTCCACGCCGCCGCGGGCGCAGAAGACGGCGATGACGCCGTCCAGCACGCGCAGGGACCGCTCCACCTCCACGGTGAAGTCCACGTGCCCGGGCGTATCTATAATGTTGATGCGGTGATCTTTCCAGAAGCAGGTGGTAGCGGCCGACGTGATGGTGATGCCGCGCTCCTGCTCCTGCGGCATCCAGTCCATGGTCGCGGCGCCCTCGTGGACCTCGCCCAGCCTGTGGACCCGGCCGGTATAAAACAGGATGCGTTCCGTGGTGGTCGTCTTGCCGGCGTCGATGTGGGCCGCGATCCCGATGTTCCGGACCTTATGCAGAGGCACCCTGGCTGCCACCCTGCAACCTCCTTTCCGGTCGCGAGACCGTAAACGTCACCAGCGATAGTGGGCGAAGGCCTTGTTGGCCTCGGCCATCCGGTGAACTTCTTCCTTGCGGCGGACCGCGCCGCCGCCGTTGTTGGCCGCATCCATGATCTCGTTGGCCAGGCGCTCCACGGCCGTGCGCTCGTTGCGCTCGTTGGCGTACTGGACCAGCCAGCGCAGGGCCAGGCTCACCCGCCGGTGCGGGCGCACTTCCATGGGCACCTGGTAGGTGGCGCCGCCCACCCGGCGCGGCCGGACCTCCAGCACGGGCATGGCGTTGCGCACCGCCTGCTCCAGGACCTCCATGGGCTCACGGCCGGTGCGCTCCCGGACCCGGTCCATGGCCTGGTAGAAGATGCGCTGCGCCAGCGCCTTCTTGCCGTCGCGCATGATCTTGTTGATCATCCGCGCCGCCAGTTCGCTTCCGTAGACGGGATCAGGAGCGATCCGCCGGCGTTCGGCCCGACCTCGCCTCGGCAAAGCGCTTCACTTCCTTCCCCACGTCACCGACGTCGTACACCGATTCCGGGCGTAAAAAATCCTCGCATCATACGCTCGAGGACCAGGACTGCGCCGCAC
The DNA here is from genome assembly GCA_017577485.1 of Bacillota bacterium. GTDB lineage: Bacteria > Bacillota > Sulfobacillia > Thermaerobacterales > RSA17 > RSA17. Next base: position 140,247 of record PKRI01000001.1, read on the forward strand.
CCTTCGCCGGGCCGCGGCGCGCGTCGCTTGTCTCGCCGTCGATCCCTGCGTTCCGGGCGCCGGGGTCCGGCCGCTCGCCCGCGCGCACCCGCCCCGGCCGCCGCGTCGTTACTCCCGCGGCCGCTTGGCCCCGTACTTGGAACGGCCCTGGCGGCGATTCTCCACGCCGGCCGCATCCAGCGCGCCGCGGATGATCTGGTAGCGCACACCCGGCAGGTCCTTGACGCGACCCCCGTGCACCAGCACGATGGAGTGCTCCTGCAGGTTGTGACCCTCGCCGGGAATGTAGGCCGTGACCTCGACCCCGTTCACCAGGCGCACCCGGGCGATCTTCCGAAGGGCGGAGTTGGGCTTCTTCGGCGTCATGGTCCGCACCTGAAGGCACACCCCGCGCTTCTGGGGGTTCTTCTGCAGCGCCGGCGCCTTGGTCTTCTTCCGCAGCTGGCGCCGGCCCTTACGGACCAACTGGCTGATCGTCGGCATGCTCCGCACCTCCTTCCTTCAAGATCGCCGCGGACGCGGCTCCGACCTTGATGCCGCACGCCCGCCCCAGTTCCGCCATGGTGTCGACGTAGGTGATGGTGATGCCGCGGTCCCGGCAGGCCTGGATCACGCCTCGAACCACGTGCTCCTCGGCGTCGCGGGCGACGAACACCTCGGCGGCCAGGCCGCGCACGGCGGCCTTCAGCGTCTGCTTGGTGCCCACTGCCCGCCGGCGGGCGGCGCGTATGCGCTCTAAAGGCATCACACGTTACCTCCACCTGGCCGGCGACAGACACTTTGTAATTCTAGCACCGGGCCCAGGGGGTGTCAACGAAACACCACCGGCGGCGGCCGCTCCGGACCGGGCGGGAGCGGCCGCCGCCCCCGGGACCGTCACGCGCCTTCCGACGCGCTCAGGGCCTCGTCTGCCTGGTCCACGGAACCGTCGTCACCGGCGCCGGCAGCGGCGGCCGCCGCCGCATCCTCGTCCTCGCCGGCGTCCACCCGGCCGTTGGCCACGCCGTCCGCAGGCGCCGGCGGCGCCGGCGTCAGCAGCTGCAGGCGGCGGTAGCGGGCCATGCCCGTACCGGCCGGGATCAGCTTGCCGATGATGACGTTTTCCTTGAGGCCGATCAGCGGGTCCACCTTGCCCTTGATGGAGGCCTCGGTCAGCACCCGGGTGGTCTCCTGGAAGGACGCGGCCGACAGGAACGACTCGGTGGCCAGCGACGCCTTGGTGATGCCCAGCAGCACCGGCCGCGCCACGGCCGGCTGGCCGCCGGCCTCGCGGACCCGGGCGTTGGCCTCTTCCAGTTCCAGCGCATCCACCAGCTCGCCGGGCAGCAGGTCGGTGTCGCCCGAATCCTCGACCTTCACCTTGCGGAGCATCTGGCGGATGATGATCTCGATGTGCTTGTCGTTGATCTCCACGCCCTGCATCCGGTAGACCCGCTGGACCTCCTGCAGCAGGTAAAGCTGCACGCCCCGCGGGCCCTTGACCTTGAGGATGTCGTGGGGGTTGGCGGAGCCCTCGGTCAGCTCGTCGCCGGGCATGACCCGCTGGCCGTTCTCCACCCGCACCCGGGCGCCGAAGGGCACCGGGTACGAGGCCACGGTGCCGTCGTCGCCGGTGATGCGGATCTCCCGGCGGCCCTGCTCGGTGACGATGCTGACCACGCCCTCGTGCTCGGCGATGACCGCCTGGCCCTTGGGCTTGCGGGCCTCGAACAACTCCTCCACCCGCGGCAGGCCCTGGGTGATGTCCTCGGCGGCCACGCCGCCGGTGTGGAAGGTGCGCATGGTGAGCTGCGTGCCCGGCTCGCCGATGGATTGGGCGGCGATGATGCCGACGGCCTCACCCACCTCCACCAGGCGCCCGGTGGCCAGGTCGCGCCCGTAGCAGCGGGCGCAGACGCCCAGCCGCGCCCGGCAGGTCAGCACCGAGCGGATGTCCACTTCCTTGATGCCGGCCGCCACGATGGCCTCGGCGGCTTCCTCGGTGATCTCGTGATCGGCGGGCACGATGACCTCGCCGGTTTCCGGATGCACGATGTCGCGCAGGGCCATGCGGCCGATGATCCGGTCCTGCAGCGGCTCGATGACGTGGTCGCCGTCGCGGATCTCCGACACCGTGATGCCGCTGGTGGTGCCGCAGTCCTCCTCCCGGACCACCACATCCTGGGCCACGTCCACCAGGCGGCGGGTGAGGTAGCCGGAGTCGGCGGTGCGCAGCGCCGTGTCGGCCAGGCCCTTGCGGGCGCCGTGGGTGGAGATGAAGTACTCCAGCACCGTCAGGCCCTCGCGGAAGTTGGAGCGCACCGGGATCTCCATGGTGCGGCCCGACGGGTCGGCCATCAGACCCCGCATGCCGCCCAGCTGGGAGATCTGCACCCAGTTGCCTCGGGCGCCCGAGATGGCCATCATCCGGATGGGGTTGAACGAGTGAAGCTGGGACTTCAGCAGTTCCGTGATCTGGTCCTTGGCCCGGGTCCAGATGTCGATGACCTTCTGGTAGCGCTCCTCCCGGGTGATCAGACCCTGCTGGTACTGCTGCTCCACCTCTTCCACCTGGCGCTCGGCGGCCGCGATGATCTCCGGCTTTTCCGGCGGGATGTGCACGTCGTCGACGCCGATGGTGGTGCCGGCCTGGGTCGCGTAGTGGAAGCCCAACTCCTTGAGCCGGTCCAGCATGGTGGTGGTGGCCACGTAGCCCAGGCGGCGGAAGCACTGGGCCACGATGCGCCGCAGCTCGCCCTGGTCCACCACCTTATTAATGAAGCGAAGCTCCATGGGCAGGCAGTCGTTGAAGATCACCCGCCCCGGCGTGGTCCGGATGAACTGCAGGCCCTCGGGGGTCTGGACCCGCACCCGGATGGGCTCATGCAGGCCGACGGCGCCGGTCTGGTACGCCATGACCACCTCGTCGGCATCGGCGAAGGCCCGGAGCGGCCGCTCCTGGCCGGGCTCGGGCTCCCGCTCCAGGGTCAGGTAGTAGCAGCCCAGGACCATGTCCAGGGTGGGCGTGACCACCGGTTTGCCGTCCTTGGGGTTCAGCAGGTTGTGGGTGGACAGCATCAGCACCCGGGCCTCGGCCTGGGCCTCGGCCGACAGCGGCAGGTGCACCGCCATCTGGTCGCCGTCGAAGTCGGCGTTGTAGGCGGCGCACACCAGCGGGTGGATCTGGATGGCGCGGCCCTCCACCAGCACCGGCTCGAAGGCCTGGATGCCCAGGCGGTGCAGGGTGGGCGCCCGGTTCAGCAGCACCGGGTGATCCTTGATGACGTCCTCCAGGACGTCCCAGACCTCGTCGCGGACCCGCTCCACCATGCGCTTGGCGCTCTTGATGTTGTGGGCGAAGCCCCGCTTCACCAGTTCCCGCATGACGAAGGGCTTGAAGAGTTCCAGGGCCATCTCCTTGGGCAGGCCGCACTGGTGCATCTTCAACTCGGGCCCCACCACGATGACCGACCGGCCCGAGTAGTCCACGCGCTTGCCCAGCAGGTTCTGGCGGAAGCGGCCCTGCTTGCCCTTCAGCATGTCGCTCAGCGACTTGAGGGGCCGGTTGCCGGGGCCCGTCACCGGCCGGCCGCGGCGCCCGTTGTCGATCAGGGCGTCCACGGCCTCCTGGAGCATGCGCTTCTCGTTGCGGACGATGATGTCCGGCGCGCCCAGGTCCAGCAGCCGCTTCAGGCGGTTGTTGCGGTTGATGACCCGGCGGTACAGGTCGTTGAGGTCGCTGGTGGCGAAGCGGCCGCCGTCCAGCTGGACCATGGGCCGCAGTTCCGGCGGGATGACGGGGATGACCTCCAGGATCATCCACTCCGGGCGGTTGCCCGACTGGCGGAAAGCCTCCACCACTTCCAGGCGGCGGATGGCCCGCACCTTGCGCTGGCCGCTGGAGTTCTTGACCTCGAACCGCAGTTCCTCGGCCAGTTCGTCAAGGTTGATCTTCTCCAGCAGCTCCTTGATGGCCTCGGCGCCCATGCCGGCCCGGAAGGCGTTGCCGTACTTCTCGCGGTACTCCCGGTACTCGCTCTCGGTCAGCAGCTGGCGCTCCAGCAGCGCCGTTTCGCCGGGATCGATCACGATATAGGAAGCGAAGTAGAGGACCTTCTCCAGCGCCTTGGGCGACAGGTCCAGCAGCAGGCCCATGCGGCTGGGGATGCCCTTGAAGTACCAGATGTGGGACACGGGCGCCGCCAGTTCGATGTGGCCCATGCGCTCCCGCCGCACCTTGGCCTGGGTGACCTCGACGCCGCAGCGGTCGCAGATGATGCCCTTGTACCGCACCCGCTTGTACTTGCCGCAGTGGCATTCCCAGTCCCGCACGGGACCGAAGATCTTCTCGCAGAACAGGCCCTCGCGCTCGGGCTTCAGGGTCCGGTAGTTGATGGTTTCGGGCTTCTTGACCTCGCCCCGCGACCATTCCCGGATCTTCTCCGGCGACGCCAGGCCGATGCGCAGGGCGTCGAAGTTGTTGACGTCCTGGAGGATGGCGTCGCCGTCGTGATCCTGGAACTCCATGATGGACTTCACTGGTCGCTGCCCCCTCCGCTGGCCCGCAGGCGCCGCCGGCCAGGCCCGTCGATGTCGTCATCCAGTTCGGGCTCGAAATCGTCGTAATCGCCGTCGTCGTCCCAGTCGAAGTCCTCGTCGCCGTCGCCCTCCACCGGCAGCATGTCGAAGTCCTCGTCCAGGTCGCCGGTGTCGTCGCCGGCCTCGTCGTCCAGCAGGTCGCCGTCATCGTCGTCGCCGGCCGGGACTTCTTCCACCACGCGGCCGTCGCCGGGCATGGTGTCCATCTCCAGGGCCCGGGCCGTGGCATCCACGTCGTCGCCGCCCTCGCCCAGGTGCATCTCCCGCTGGTCCGCGGTGAGGATCTTCACATCCAGGCCCAGCGACTGCATCTCCTTGATGAGCACCTTGAAGGACTCGGGTACGCCCGGCTCGGGGATGTTCTCGCCCTTGACGATGGCCTCGTAGGTCTTGACCCGGCCCACGGTGTCGTCGGACTTGACGGTCAGCAGCTCCTGCAGGGTGTAGGCGGCGCCGTAGGCGTACAGCGCCCACACCTCCATCTCGCCGAAGCGCTGGCCGCCGAACTGGGCCTTGCCGCCCAGGGGCTGCTGGGTGACCAGCGAGTAGGGGCCGGTGGACCGGGCGTGGATCTTGTCGTCCACCAGGTGGGCCAGCTTCAGCATGTACAGGTAGCCCACCGTCACCGGGTTGTCGAAGGGCTCACCGGTGCGGCCGTCCCGCAGGATGGTCTTGCCGTCCTCGGGCAGGCCGGCCTCCCGCAGCATGGCCTTGATGTCTTCCTCGGTGGCGCCGTCGAAGACCGGCGAGGCCACCTCGAGGCCCAGGGCCCGGGCGGCCCAGCCCAGATGGCATTCCAGCACCTGGCCCAGGTTCATCCGCGAGGGCACGCCCAGCGGGTTCAGGACGATGTCCACCGGCGTGCCGTCGGGCAGGAACGGCATATCTTCTTCAGGCAGGATCTTGGCGATGACGCCTTTGTTGCCGTGGCGGCCCGCCATCTTGTCGCCCTCGGAGATCTGCCGCTTCTGGGCCACGTACACGCGGACCCGCTGGTTGACGCCGGGGCTCAAGTCGTCGCCGTTCTCACGGCTGAAGACCTTGACGTCCACCACGATGCCGCTCTCGCCGTGGGGCACCCGCAGCGAGGAGTCGCGGACCTCCCGGGCCTTCTCGCCGAAGATGGCCCGCAGCAGCCGCTCCTCGGCGGTGAGTTCGGTCTCGCCCTTGGGCGTGACCTTGCCCACCAGGATGTCGCCTGCCCGGACCTCGGCGCCGATGCGAACGATGCCGCGCTCGTCCAGGTCCTTGAGCTGGTCCTCGCCCACGTTGGGAATGTCGCGGGTGATCTCCTCGGGGCCCAGCTTGGTGTCGCGGGCCTCGCACTCGTGCTCCTCGATGTGGATGGAGGTGAAGACGTCATCCTTCACCAGGCGCTTGCTGATCAGGATGGCGTCCTCGTAGTTGTAGCCCTCCCAGGGCATGAAAGCCACCAGCACGTTCTTGCCCAGGGCCAGTTCGCCCCGGTCGGTGCTGGGGCCGTCGGCGATGACCTCGCCGGCCTCCACCCGCTGGCCCTTGCGCACGATGGGCCGCTGGTTCAGGCACGTGCCCTGGTTGGAGCGCTCGAACTTCATCAGGCGGTACTCGTCGCGCCGGCCGTCGTCGGTGCGGATGACGATCTCCGACGCGGTGACCCGCTCCACAACGCCGGGACGCTTGGCCAGCACCACCACGCCGCTGTCGCGGGCCACCTTGCCCTCGATGCCGGTGCCCACCAGCGGCGCCTCGCTGCGCAGCAGCGGCACCGCCTGGCGCTGCATGTTGGCGCCCATCAGGGCCCGGTTGCCGTCGTCGTTTTCCAGGAACGGGATGAGAGCGGTGGCCACCGAGAACACCTGCTTGGGCGACACGTCCATGTAGTCGACTTCCTCGGGGGCCACCTCACGGACCTCATCCATGTAGCGGACCGTGACCCGCCGCTCGGCGAAGGTGCCGTCGGGGTTCAGGGGCGCGTTGGCCTGGGCCACCACGGCCTCGTCTTCCTCGTCGGCGGTCAGGTAGACGATCTCGTCGGTGACCCGGCCGTTCTCCACCCGCCGGTACGGCGTCTCGATGAAGCCGTACTCGTTGACCCGGGCGTACGTGGCCAGGTAACCGATGAGGCCGATGTTGGGACCCTCCGGCGTCTCGATGGGGCACATGCGGCCGTAGTGGCTGTGGTGGACGTCGCGCACTTCCATGCCGGCGCGCTCCCGGGAGAGGCCGCCCGGGCCCAGGGCCGACAGGCGGCGCTTGTGGGTCAGTTCCGCCAGCGGGTTGGTTTGGTCCATGAACTGGCTGAGCTGGCTGGACCCGAAGAACTCGCGGACGGTGGCCACCACCGGGCGGATGTTGACCAGGGCCTGGGGCGTGATGGCCTCCACGTCCTGGATGGTCATGCGCTCCTTGATCACCCGCTCCATGCGGGCCAGGCCGGTCCGGAACTGGTTCTGCAGCAGCTCGCCCACCGAGCGCAGGCGGCGGTTGCCCAGGTGGTCGATGTCGTCGGTGTGGCCGACGCCGTAGAACAGGTTGACCATGTAGTTGACGGCGGCGGCGATGTCGTCGGGCACGATGGTGCGCCGGCCGGTGTCCGGGGCGCCGTTGGACAGCACCACCAGTTCCTGGCCCTGGCTGTTGGCCACCCGTGCCGAGCGCACGCCGGCCTGGGCCACCTTCTGGGCCATCTGCCGGGTGATGCGCTGGCCCGCCTCCACCAGGATCTCGCCGGTTTCGGGATCGGCGATGGGCTCCAGGGCGGTGGTACCCACCAGCCGGTGGCGGATGCTGAGCTTCTTGTTCAACTTGTAGCGGCCCACTGCGGCCAGGTCGTACCGCTTGGGATCGAAGAAGAGGCTCTCCAGCAGCGACCGGGCGCTCTCCTCGGTGGGCGGCTCGCCGGGCCGCAGCCGCTTGTAGATCTCGATCAGCGCGTCCTTGCGGGAGCGGGTGGAGTCCTTATCCAGCGTGGAACGGACCACGGCGTTGTCGCCCAGGATCTCCAGGATCCGGGCGTCGGTTTCGAAGCCCAGGGCGCGCAGCAGCGCCGTGGCCGGGAGCTTGCGGGTGCGGTCCACCCGCACGTAGATGGCCCCGCCGGCGTCGGACTCGAACTCCAGCCAGGCGCCGCGGTTGGGGATCACCGTGGCGGTGTAGATGGTGTTGCCGTTGTTGTCGACGCTCTCGCTGTAGTAGACGCCGGGCGACCGCACCAGCTGGCTGACGACCACCCGCTCGGCCCCGTTGATGATGAAGGTGCCCTGCTCGGTCATCAGCGGGAAGTCGCCCATGAAGACTTCCTGTTCCTTGACCTCGCCCGTCTCCCGGTTGATGAGCCGCACCTTGACCCGCAGCGGCGCGGCGTAGGTCAGGTCGCGCTCTTTGCAGTCCTGCACGCTGTGCTTGGGCTCGCCGAGCGAGTGGTCGATGAACTCCAGCACCAGATTCCCCGTGAAGTCGGTGATGGGGGAGATGTCGGCGAACATCTCGCGCAGGCCCTCGTTGAGAAACCATTGGTATGACTGGCGCTGCAGTTCGATCAGGTTCGGCATTTCCAGGACTTCCTGGATGCGTGCGAACGACCGTCGCTCTCGCTTACCCTTCGCCAGAGCGTGCGCCATGCAGGCTTCACTCCTTTAATGGTGATGCCGTCAGCCGAAGTGACGCGCAGCGGGAAACCCGGACGCGGCGACGACAGGAGACCATGCGCGGAAGGCCGAAGTCCGGTCGCCGTGGGAAGGGGAAATGCCGCCGGGCGCAGAATTGTCTTCTCGAAGTCACGGGCACCCGCCTGCTCCGCATGCAACCAACAAGATGGCGACATCGTATCCTAGCACAAGGCACCTGAGGTGTCAACGCGGTGTGCTGCAGGCGCGGGCGCGTCCATGGGACGCGCCCGCGTTGTGTTTCCGGCAATTTGGCTCCTGTGCCCGCCGCCTCCCTGCCGGGCGGCCGGGAGGCGAAAGAAACCGGGGCGGCCCGTGCGGGCCGCCCCGCGCGTCACTTGATCTCGACGGTGGCGCCGGCCTCTTCCAGCTTGGCCTTGATGTTCTCGGCCTCTTCCTTGCTGACGCCTTCCTTGACGGGCTTGGGCGCCCCGTCCACCAGGTCCTTGGCCTCCTTGAGGCCGAGGCCCGTCAGCTCGCGGACCACCTTGATCACCTGGATCTTCTTGTCGCCCGCCGAGGCCAGGATCACCGTGAACTCGCTCTGCTCCTCGGCAGCCGCCTCGGCCGCCGGAGCGCCGGCCGCCGCCGCCGCGGGAGCCGCAGCCACCACCGGCGCCGCGGCCGTCACGCCGAATTCCTGCTCGAAGGCCTTGACCAGTTCCGCCAGTTCCAGAACGGTCATGCCCTTGACGATCTCCAGTACTTCCTGAACCTTGGACACCTGCTGAACCCTCCCGTCTGATCACGCCACCGCTCAGGCGGCGTTTTCCTTCGCTCGACGCACGGCATCCACCACGTAGACCAGGTTGCGGAGCAGGCCGCTGGTGACGGCGGCCAGGCCGTAGAGCGGCGCCGCGAAGCCGCCCACCACCTTGCCGATCAGTTCATCACGGCTGGGCATGGTGGCCAGCCGGTTCACCTCGTCCACGTCCACGAAGCGCCCGCCCAGGATGCCGCCCTTGATCTGGGGCATGCCGGTCTCCCGGTTGAACCGGGTCAGTTCCCGGGCCGGGGCCACCGGGTCGTGGTAGGCGAAGGCCATGGCCGTGGGACCCTCGAAGACCTGGTCGACGCCCTCCAGGCCCACCTGCTGGGCGGCCCGCCGGGCCAGCGTGTTCTTGACCACCTTGAACTCGACGCCGTGGGGCCGCAGCCGGTTGCGCAGTTCACTGCTCTGGAGGACGGTGAGGCCCCGGAAGTCGACCAGGATCACGGCCTGGGCCCGCTCCAGTTTCTCGGCCAGTTCGGCCACCTGCTTCTGCTTTTCTTCCCTGGCGGCAGACAAGGGTTCACCTCCCCGCGCGTCCACGCGAAAGAAAAACCCCTGCCGCAGCAGCAGGGGAGGGCTCGCCGTTGCCGGCTCCGGGCCGGCGGCGCGTCGCCCGCCTCGGCAGGCTCCCCGGTGGGGACTTAAGCGCCCTGGCGCACCTGCGGTCTACGGCGTGGACGAAGTTTTCGCTTGCCCGGCACCGCTGCGCCGGGACTCGCCGGCGGGCCCGGAGGCCCGCCGGGCCTGGCGGCCTCAGGCCGCCGGCATCGCCCGCAGCGGGTTGATGCGGATGCCCGGCCCCATGGTGGCCGACACCGTGACGCTGCGGATGTACTGGCCCTTGGCCGCGGCCGGCCGCGCCTTGACCAGCGCGTCCATCAGGGCCCGGAAATTCTCCAGCAGTTGCTCCGTGCCGAAGGACACCTTGCCCAGAGGCGCGTGGACGATACCGGCCTTATCGGTGCGGAACTCGATCTTGCCGGCCTTGGCCTCGCGCACCGCCTCCGCCACGTCGAAGGTGACGGTCCCGGTCTTGGGGTTGGGCATCAGGCCCCGGGGACCCAGGATCCGGCCCAACCGGCCCACCAGGCCCATCATGTCCGGGGTGGCGATGGCCACGTCGAACTCCAGCCAGCCGTCCTGCACCTTCTGGACCAGGTCCTCGTCGCCGACCACGTCGGCCCCGGCCGCCTGGGCCTCCCTGGCCTTCTCGCCCTTGGCGAACACGGCCACCCGCACTTCCCGGCCGGTGCCGTGGGGAAGGACCACGGTGCCGCGGATCATCTGGTCGGCGTGGCGCACGTCCACGCCCAGGCGCACCGCCACTTCCACCGTTTCGTCAAACCTGGCCCGGGCCGTCTCCTTGACCAGGGCCAGGGCCTCCTCGGGCGTGTACAGGCGGCCCGGTTCAATCTTGCTCAGCGCTTCCCGGTAAGCCTTGCCGTGCCTGGCCATGACGCTGACCTCCCAAACCCGCTCAGTCGACCACTTCGATGCCCATGCTGCGCGCCGTACCCTCGATCATGCGCATGGCCGCAGCCAGGTCGGTGGTGTTGAGGTCGGGAAGCTTGGTGCGGGCGATCTCCTCGACCTGCTTGCGGGTCACGCGCCCGACCTTCTCCTTGTTGGGCGCCGACGAGGCCTTCTCAAGGCCGGCGGCCCGCTTGAGCAGCACCGGGGCCGGCGGCGTCTTGGTCACGAAGGTGAAGGAGCGGTCGGCGTAAACGGTGATGACCACGGGGATGATGAGCCCCGCCTGGTCCTGGGTGCGGGCATTGAACTCCTTGCAGAAGCCCATGATGTTCAACTGGTACTGACCGAGGGCCGGGCCCACCGGCGGCGCGGGCGTGGCCTTGCCGGCGGGAATCTGCAGCTTGATCTGCCCGATGACTTTCTTGGCCATGGTCCGGACCAGCCTCCTAGAGTTTCTCCACCTGCGAGAAATCCAGTTCCACGGGCGTTTCCCGGCCGAACATGGAGACCAGGACCTTGATCTTGCCCTTCTCGGCGTTGATGTCGTCGATGACGCCCACGAACCCCTCGAAGGGGCCCGACCGCACCTTGACGCTCTCGCCGATCTCGAAGTCGATCTTGGGCTTCGGCCGCTCGATGCCCATCTGGCGCAGGATGCGCTCGACCTCGGCCTGGTCCAGCGACGTGGGCTTGCCGCCGGCCCCCACGAAGCCCGTGACCCCGGGCGTGTTGCGGACCACGTACCAGGAGTCGTCGGTCATGATCATCTGGACCAGCACGTAGCCCGGGAAAATCTTGCGCTGAACGATGCGGCGCTTGCCGTCTTTGACCTCGATCTGTTCCTCCACCGGGACGAAGACCTTGAAGATCTGTCCCCCCATCTGCATGGACTCGACGCGCTTCTCCAGATTGGCCTTGACCTTGTTCTCGTAACCGGAATAGGTGTGGATCACGTACCAGCGCGCGTCGGGGTGGACCAGTTCGGCTTCGCTGGCGGGATCGAACGCCGCGCCGTCGGACTCCTCGGCTTCGCCCTCGGTTTCCAGTTCCGCCTGGTCGTCCTTCACCAGGTCCATGGGCTTGCGCCCCCCAGCCTCAGGATCCAACATCGATCACCAGCGAGAGCAGGGCGCTGAAGATGGTGTCGAAGGCCCAGGTCAGGACCGCCACCACCACCACCGACAGGAAGACCACGCCGGTGAAGATGGCGGTCTGGCGCCGGGTGGGCCACACCACCTTGCGCAGCTCGGACCAAACCTGCCGCAGGAAACGACCGATGCGCTGAAAGAACTTCACGACGCCCACGTCCCATCCCGTCGCCGGCGTGGCCTGGGTCGGGACCGGCCGGCCGCCGGCCCGCCACAAAAAAAGAAGACCTTACGGCATATGCGGTTGACCACGCTGCGACCGCTCCTGAGGCCGCTTTCTCGAACCTGCAGGCCCGGAGGGATTCGAACCCCCAACCCGCGGATTTGGAGTCCGCTGCTCTGCCAGTTAGAGCTACGGGCCTAGAAAAACTGCAACCGTATTTTAACTCACCGCGTTTCGCGGTGCAAGGTGTGGGCGTTGCAGTGGGGGCAGTGCTTGCGCAGTTCGAGCCGCCCCTGCATGGTGCGCCGGTTCTTGGTGGTCGAGTAATTCCGGCGCTTGCACTGGGTGCACTCCAGCGTGACGATGACGCGAACCTCCGACGCCATGGCGCTTCCTCCCGACCGCGGGACGGTGCCCTGCCGACATGCAAGGCCCGGCTGCGCCGGGCCCCTGAGCTGGCGGGCGGAATCGAACCGCCGACCCCCTCCTTACCATGGAGGTGCTCTGCCTACTGAGCTACGCCAGCGCCAAAAAAATCGGCCGGATCCGGGATCACCTTCATCTCCGGGCCGTGCAATGGTTGCGGGGGTGGGATTCGAACCCACGACCTTCGGGTTATGAGCCCGACGAGCTTCCTGACTGCTCCACCCCGCGTCAAACCTGGGTTGACCGGCCCCGCACACCGCGACGGCGCCGGGGCCGCAAGCTTCTTGTGGAGAGGGGAGGATTCGAACCTCCGAAGGCAAGAGCCAGCAGATTTACAGTCTGCCCCGTTTGGCCGCTTCGGTACCTCTCCAAAATTGCCGGGTCAAACTGGAGCTGGCGAGCGGACTCGAACCGCTAACCTGTCGATTACAAGTCGACCGCTCTACCCGTTGAGCTACGCCAGCGTATTGTACCAGGGAAGCCGCCCGGACGCAACCGGGATGACCGCGGCGAGCGTAATGATACCACAGCCGCACAGGCCCTTCAACAACGGCGCCGCCGGCCCGGGGACCGGCGGCGCGGTCGAACCGGCGGCGGCGCCGGTCACGTGGCCCGGGTGATCTTCTCCCACTGGCTGTTGCGGTTCTCGAGATAGCGCTCCAGCTTGCGCTTGACCCGCTGCAGCGCGTTGTCGATGGACTTGACGTGGCGGTCCAGTTGATCGGCGATCTCCTGGTAGGACTTGCCGTCCAGGTAGGCCATCAGGACGTTCCACTCGAGGTCGCTGAGGATCTCGCCCATCTTCTGCTCGATGTCGCCGAACTCTTCGCGGCTGATGATCAGTTCCTCGGGATCGGTGATCTTGGTGCCCGAGATCACGTCCAGCAGCGTGCGGTCCGAATCCTCGTCATAGATGGGCTTGTTCAGGGAAACGTAAGAGTTGAGCGGGATGTGCTTCTGCCGGGTGGCCGTCTTGATGGCCGTGATGATCTGGCGCTGGATGCACAGTTCCGCGAAAGCCCGGAACGACGACAGCTTGTCGGCTCGGAAATCGCGGATGGCCTTGTACAGGCCGATCATGCCTTCCTGAATGATGTCCTCGCGGTCGGCTCCGATCAGGAAATACGAGCGGGCCTTGGCGCGGACGAAGTTCTTGTACTTGTTGATCAGGTATTCCAGGGCGGCGTCGGAGCCGTTGCGCGCGATCTCGACCAGGTCCTCGTCGCTCATGTCGGCAAACCCGTCGGGCAACCAATCAGCCTGAACATTCAGGCTCACCGGCACCGCCTCCATCCACAGCGAGTGGCAGCAGGTCGTCGTACCGCAGTGCGCGTGTGTGTGAGGCTTGTCTCACATGATACCTGACGGGCACCCGTCTGGAAAGCCCGTCCCTCACGGGCCCAGGGACAAGTTCCGACTCCATGCCTATGCGCGGTGCCTGCCGTCGATGACGCCGCCGGCGGCGGCGCCGGCCCTTGCCCATGGTCTATTCCTGCCCGCCGCCTTCGGTCCCGCCGGCCGCGGACAGGGCTCGCTGCCGGGCGATTTCGAACATGATCAGGGCGCCGGCCACGGCGGCGTTGAGGGCCTGGATGCGGCCGCGCATGGGGATGCGCACGGCGAAGTCGCAGTGGCGCCGCACCAGCGGCGGGATACCCCGGCCCTCACTGCCCACCACCAGTGCCAGCGGTCCGGTCAGGGACGCGTCCCAGTAGACCTGCTCGGCGTCGCCTGCGGCGGCGCAGACCCAGAGGCCGGCCTCCTTCAACCGGTCCAGGCACCGGCTCAGGTTGGTGACCCGGGCCAGGGGCAGGTGTTCCAGGGCGCCGGCCGAGGCCCGGGCCACCGCCGGCGTCGGCCCGGCCGAGCGGTGGCGGGGCACGATGACGCCGTGGAAGCCCGCGGCCTCGGCGCTGCGGATCAGGGATCCCAGGTTCTGCGGGTCCTGAATCTCGGCGCACACCAGGAGCAGCGGCGGCTCCCCGCGGCGGCGGGCGGCGTCCAGCAGGTCGTCGACCTCGGCCAGGGGCAGCGGCGCAGCCAGGGCCACCACGCCCTGGTGGTCGACGCCGGCGGCCCAGCGGTCCAGGTCGTCGCGGGAGGCGCGCTCCACCGGCACCCGCCGGGCAGCGGCGGCCGCCGCCAGTTCCTCCACCACCCGCCCGCGGGCCCCGGCGGCGATCAGCACCCGGCGCACCGGCCGCGGCCCCCGCAGCGCCTCCAGCACGGGGCGGCGGCCGGCCAGGACCTCGGTTTCTTTCACGGCTCCCATCGCCAGCGGGGCCCCGCGGGGGTGTCCTCGACGACGAAGCCCAGCCGGGTCAGGCCGTCGCGGATGCGGTCGGCGCGCACCCAGTCCCGCTCCTGCCGGGCTTCCTCCCGCACCTGGAGCAGCAGTTCCACCAGCCCGTCCACCACGCGCTGCAGTCCGTCGTCGCGGGCCGCGGCCGCCGGCCCTCGGCGCAGGATGCCCAGCACGGCGTCGGCCTCGTCGAACACCGCCAGCGCCGCGCGCAGGGCCTCGGCACCGCCGGGCCCGGACGCCTCCCCGCGGTGGATGCAGGTGTTGACGGCGTGGGCCAGGTCGAAGAGGGCGGCGATGGCCTCGGCGGTGTTGAAATCGTCCCGCATGGCGGCGTGATAGGCCTCGCGGGCTTCGCGGGCGGCGGCCCGCAGGGCGGCGGCGCCGTCGCCGCCGGCGGCGGCCACCTCCCCACCGGCGGCGGCGCTGCCGGCCCCCGCGGCGGCGCCGGGCGGCCCGTCACCGGCGGCCGCGGCCCGGTCCAGGGCGTCGCGCAGGCCGTCGTAGGCCGCCTGCAGCCGCCGTTGTGCCCGCCGCGCCTCTTCCAGGCGCGCCTCGCTGAACTCCCGCGGGCTGCGGTAGTGGTGGGACAGCACGTAGAATCGCAGCACCGCGGGACCATAGCGGTCCAGCAGCTCCCGGGCGCTGACGAAGTTGCCCAGCGACTTGGACATCTTCTCGGCGTCCATCTTCAGCAGGCCGTTGTGCAGCCAGTAGCGGACGAAGGGCCTGCCGTCGTTGAAAGCCTCGGACTGGGCGATCTCGTTCTCGTGATGGGGGAAGATCAGGTCGATGCCCCCACCGTGGAAGTCCACCGGGTAGCCCAGGTGCTTGTAGGCCATGACCGAGCACTCGATGTGCCATCCCGGCCGTCCGGGCCCCCAGGGACTGGGCCAGGAGGGTTCGCCCGGCTTGGCGCTCTTCCACAGGGCGAAATCGGCCGGGTTGCGCTTGCGCTCGTCCACCTGCACCCGGGCCCCGGCCTCCAGCTCGTCCAGGGAGCGGCGCGACAGCTTGCCGTAGCCCGGAAACCTGGTCACGTCGAAGTAGACGTCGCCGTCCACCGCGTACGCGTAACCCTTGTCCACCAGCGCCTGGATCATGGCGATGATGTCGTCCATATGCTGGCTGACCCGCGGGAACACGTCGACGGTATCGATGCCCAGGTCCTCCAGGACCTCCAGGTACTCGGCGATGTAGCGCTCGGCGATGGCCTCGGGGGTCGTGCCCTCTTCCTGGGCCCGTCGGATGATCTTGTCCTCCACGTCCGTGAAGTTGTGGGCCCAGTACACCTCGTAGCCCAGGGAGCGCAGGTAGCGCTTCACCACGTCGCCGACGATGGGCGGGATCAGGTGGCCGGCGTGGGTGCTGTCGTAAACGGTGGGACCGCAGGTGTACATGGTGAAACGGCCGCCCGGCGGCGGCTGCACCGTTTCCTTGGTGCCGCTCAGGGTGTTGTAGACCTTAACGGGCATGGGCATCGGCCTCCCCTCGTTCCGCCCGGTACTGGCGGTTCAGCTCGGCGACGGAGGCGGCCAGGGCGTTGATGTCGCGCCGCATTGCCGCCAGGGCTTCCTGCACGGGATCGGGCAGGTCGCCGTGGTCCAGGGGATCCACCCGCCGGCCGTCGCGGATCACCACCCGCCCGGGAATCCCCACAACGGTGCAGTTGGGCGGCACGTCCTTGACCACCACGGCACCGGCCCCAATGCGGGAGTTGTCGCCGATGACGATGTTGCCCAGGACCTTGGCGCCCACCCCCACCAGGACGTTGTTGCCCAGGGTGGGATGGCGCTTGCCCCGCTCCTTGCCCGTGCCGCCCAGCGTCACACCCTGATAGAGGGTGCAGTCGTCGCCGATCACCGCGGTCTCGCCGATGACCACGCCCATCCCGTGGTCGATGAAGAACCGCCGCCCGATCTGGGCGCCCGGGTGGATCTCGATGCCGGTCAGGAACCGGCTGATGTGGGAAACCAGCCGCGCCAGGGTGTAGAGCCGCCAGCGATACAGCCGGTGGGCGATGCGGTGAAACCAGATGGCATGAAGCCCGGGATACGCCAGCACGACCTCCAGCGTGCTCTTGGCCGCCGGGTCGCGCTCGAAGACCGTGCGGATGTCTTCCCGCAGCGTTTGCCAGAGGCCCAGGGTCCCCGCCTCCCTTCGGCGGCCGCCGCGTCGGCCTGAAAAAAAACCTCCCGTCTCTCAGAGACGGAAGGCTCCGCGGTCCCACTCTGCTTGACCGGCCCGGCAGGCCGGCCCCCTCTACGCCGTTAACGGGGCGCTCCGGAGCGACCTACTGGCGCAGCCGGCGCACGGCGCCGGTTCGCGCGTTCGGCCGTCGGCTCCCGGGGGCAGCGGCGGTACGCGCTTTCCCGGAACCGCTTCCAGCCGACGGCGGCTCCTCTCTGGGGGCGCCTCGCACCGCCAGGTCCCGATCACAGCCGCTGAACCGTGTCAATTCTGGCGCAATTATAGCGACGGCCTTTCCGGAGTGTCAACGCGACGCCGGGCCGTCCACCACCTCCACCAGCACGTCGGCCACGCCCCGCCGGTCCAGGCCGATGGCCCGGGCCGCCCCCAGGGAGAGGTCGAAGTCCCGGTCGTGGGCCCAGGGACCGCGGTCGTTGATGCGGACGACGACCTGCTCACCGGACCAGGGGGCGATGACCCGCACGCGGGTGCCGAAGGGCAGGGTGCGGTGGGCCGCGGTGAGCTCCTCGGGCGAGAAGCGCTCGCCGCTGGCCGTCCTGCGCCCGGCCAGTTCCCAGCCGTACCACGAGGCCCGGACCCGCTGCACCCCGGGCAGCCCCTGGTAGGGAGCCGCCGACAGGGGCAGCGGCTCCAGGCCCAGGGCCTCCCGCAGGTTGTTGGCCCAGCGCCAGGCCAGCAGACCGGGCGACGTGTCGTTGAACCGGGCCGTCTCGGGCAGGACCGCCACCAGCACGGTGGCGCCCGCCGCAACCACCGCCTGGCCCGACACCACGCCGGGCCGGGGATCGATCCGTTTCCCGTCGCGGGCCAGGACATCGAGCAGCCTGTCCCTTACGATGCTGCAGCGCTGGGCCAGGTCCAGGCCCCCGGCCTCCTGCCGCAGCCGCATGACCACCTGCCCGTCCACGCCCAACTCGGCGGCGGGACCGCCGGGTCCCGTGGACCAGGCGCAGGTCACCTCAGGGCCCGTGACCCCGGCGGCCGCGGCGGGAGCCGGTCCCGACGCGACCAGGGCCAGGATCACGGCCAAGATCGCCGGCCCGCTGCGGAGCCGGCGACGGACGGGTCGCAAGTGCGCCACCTCCCGAGATTGCCAGGCGCTTCCTGGTCGGAGAGTATGGCCCCATCCCGTGCATTCTATGTGAAATGCGGGTACGCGTGGGGGAAAAGGGACCCCGCGGTCAGGCGCCCTGGCTGCGGGCCAGCAGGCACACGGCAAAGGCGGCGATGCCCTCGCGGCGGCCGGTGAAGCCCATCCCTTCCGAGGTGGCGGCCTTGATGTTGACCCGCCCGGCCTCCACCTCGAGGATCCGGGCCAGGTTGGCGGCCATGGCCCCGGCGTGGGGCGCCAGGCGCGGGGCTTCGGCCACCACCGTAGCGTCCACGTTGACCACGCGCCAGCCCTCGGCGTGGAGCCGCTCCACCACCTGGGCCAGGAGCCCCAGGCTGTCGGCACCGCGGTAGCGGGGGTCGGTGTCGGGGAACCAGCGGCCGATGTCGCCCAGGCCGGCGGCGCCCAGCAGGGCGTCGATGACGGCGTGGGCCAGCACGTCGGCGTCGGAGTGGCCGTCCAGGCCCTGGTCGTGCTCCAGGCGCACGCCGCCCAGGATCAGGGGGCGCCCGGCGGCGAAGCGGTGCACGTCGAAACCGAAGCCTACGCGCAGGGTTTCGCCCAGCCCGTTCACCACGACGCACCCCCTGCCCCCAGCAGCATCTCGGCCACCCGCAGGTCGTGGGGCGTGGTGATCTTCAGGTTGGCCTCGTCGCCCGGGACCACGTAGACTTCCATTCCCAGGCGTTCCACCAGCACGGCGTCGTCGGTGCCGTCGAAGCCGTCGCGGGCCGCCTGCCGGTGGGCCTGCACCAGCACCTCCAGCGGGAACACCTGGGGCGTCTGCACGGCCCAGAGCCGGCGGCGGTCCGGCGTGGCCACCACCCTCCCGCCGTCGTCCACTTCCTTGACGGTGTCCTTGAGGGGCAGGCCGGCCACGGCGCAGCGCCCGGCCCGGGCGCTGTCGATGCAGCGGGCCAGCAGCTCCCGGGACAGCAGCGGCCGCGCCCCGTCGTGGACCAGCACCCACCGCGCGCCGGCGGCAGCCTGCAGGCCCCGGCACACCGACTCCTGGCGGGTGGCGCCGCCGGCCACCGCCAGCACCGGCGGGGACGGGAGCAAGTGGGGGCGGATCTCGGCCTCAAAGCGCGCCAGCGCTCCCGGGGCCACCGCCGCCACGATGCGGCCGATGCCCAGGTCGGCGGCGGCCTGCAGCGCCCGCAGGGTGTGGGCCAGCACCGGCCGGCCCGCCAGCGGCAGGTAGAGCTTGTCTCCGGCGGCGCCCATGCGGCGCGCAGCACCGGCCGCGGGGACCACCGCCGCCACCTCCATCACGATGGACGCCGCCTCCTCACAGCGCCCGCTGCGCCACGCCCTTGGGCCGCGCGAAAATCATCCTGCCCGCCGAGGTTTGCAGGACGCTGGTGACGATGACCTGGATGGTGGAGCCGATGTGGGGCTTACCGTCCTCCACCACGATCATGGTGCCGTCGTCCAGGTAGCCCACGCCCTGGCCCGGCTCCTTGCCCTCGCGCATGATCTGGACTTCCATGTCCTCGCCGGGCAGCACCACGGGCTTCAGGGCGTTGGCCAGGTCGTTGATGTTGAGCACCCGCACGCCCTGCAGCCCCGCCACCTTGTTGAGGTTGAAGTCGGTGGTGACGATGCGGGCGCCCAGGCGCTGGGCCAGGCGCACCAGGCGGCTGTCCACCTCGCCGGAGCCTTCGGAATCGGCCAGGATGCGCACGTCGGCGCCCAGTTCCTTCTGCAGCCGCGCCAGCACATCCAGCCCCCGGCGGCCGCGGTTGCGCCGCAGGGGATCGGCGGAATCGGCGATGTGCCGCAGTTCGTCCAGCACGAACTGCGGGATCAGCAGCGGGCCTTCCAGGAAGCCCGCCTCGTAGATCTCGGCGATGCGGCCGTCGATGATGGCGCTGGTATCCAGCACCTTGGCGGCGCTGCCCACCGGTCCCGCCGCCGTGCGGCCCGCCAGCCGCGCCAGGGGGCCCAGGGAGAGAATGTCGTCGCGATGGCGCACGGCCACCCGCCAGCCCAGGTAGCCCAGCAGCACCGACACGGCCGTGGGCAGCACCGCCCCCACCACGGGGATGCGGCCCAGGGCGCCGCTCAGGAGGCTGGCGATCAGCAGGCCCACGATCAGCCCCAGGGCGCCCAGCACCACGTCGCTGAGGGGCGCGGTGCTGAGCCGGCCTTCCAGCCACGCGGTCAACTGGGCCACGGCGCGGACCGCCGCGGGGCTCACCAGGTACAGCACCAGGCCGCTGAGCAGGGGCACCACCACCATGACGGTGACGGGCACCCAGGCCTCGAAATAGGGCAGTACCCGCAGAAAGGGCAGGAAATAGTAGGCTACGGCCAGGCCGCCGACCACGCCGGCGGCGGCGGAAATGGCCCGTGTCAGCCGCGGCGACACTGGTTCACTGCCTTTCCGTGCCGGCATCAGGGCAATTATACAAGAAGGGAGGGCCGGCAGGCCCGGCCCGCGACGGATACCGCCGCCTCAGGGGGCCTCGTCCTGGGCCTGGGCGCTGTGGCGGCTCAGCACTTCGTCCAGGAGCCGCTGGGCATCGTCCTCGCTGAGTCCCCGGGCCAGGACCAGTTCGCTGATCAGGATCTGCCTGGCGTTGTCCAGCATCTTTCGTTCCCCGGTGGAAAGCCCTTTCTCCTGATCGCGGATGGAGAGGTTGCGGACCACCTCGGCCACCTCGTAGATGTCGCCCGTCTTCAGCTTCTCGGTATTGGCGCGGTAGCGGCGGTTCCAGTTGGAGGACATGTGGCTGCGGCCGGCCCGCAGGATGGAGAAAACCCGTTCGAGCTGTTCCTCGTCGACGACTTCCCGGATGCCGATCTCCTCGGCGCCGTCGGTGGGGATCATCACGGTCATGTCGCCGATGGGGAGGCGCATGATGTAGTAAGTCTTCCGCTCGCCGAGGACTTCTTTCTCTTCGATGGCTTCGATGACGCCGGCGCCGTGCATCGGGTACACGACCTTGTCACCGACTTTGAACAATCCTCAGCCTCCTTCGTCAAACTTGCCAAACTTCCTGAAATTAGGATACCACGCCCCGCCGCCTCCTGTCAAGGAATTTGGGATTTTACCACAGGAAGAGGCTGTAAGTCAATGCCAGTGTGCCTGGAGGCGCGCGTCCCGCAAGGCTCGCGGCCGCTGCCTTTCGTTGACACCCCGGAGATGGCGTCAGTATAATTGCGACAGCATCCAGCCCGGTCGACTCAAACCGCCCGCCGTCCGACAGCCGGCCGCATCCGGCGTGCCGGCAGCGACGAGGAGTGAAGGTATGAAGGATCTCCTCTGGGATGAGTTTCAGGACACCGTCAGCCAGTGCCTCATCCGCCACCGGAGCATTCTGGACGTGATCTCCAAGTTTCAGGAAGCCGGGGCCCGGGTCAACCGCGCGGTGCTGAAGGCGGTCACCTCGTGCGGGTGCGTTTCCATCGAGGCTCGCAAGGCCCAGATCCCGCCCGACATCACCCTGGGCGAGCTGCGCAAGTACATGGACTCCCATCTCCGGGGCCAGGTCTGCGAGCACTGCCGCGAGGTGGTCGAGGACGAGGTCGGCAAGCTGCTGTTCTACCTGGCCGGGCTCTGCAACGCCCTGGACCTCAACCTGTACGACATCCTGATCAAGGAACACAAGAAGGTTTCCACCCTGGGCCAGTACAGCCTGACCTAGAGCCTACAGCCGCCGCGGCAGGTAAAGCTGATCCTGCTGCATGCTGAGGCCGTCCCTGATGGCCCGGGAGCGGACCGCTCCCACCCCTTCCACCTGATCCAGTTCCTCCGGCGAGGCGGACAGGATCCGCTGCAGGCTGCCGAAGCGCCGCACCACCTTGTCGATGACGGCCGCCGGAAGCCGGGGCACCCGGCTCAGGGTGCGGTAACCCCGGGGCGTCACGAAGGCGTCCAGCCCTTCGGGCGCCGCGCCGTGGCCCAGCAGCCGGGCGATGTCGCTCAACTGGGACCGGTCCAGGTCCAGTTCGTGCAGGCGCTGGAAGGCCTCCTCGGGGTCCACGTCCCGGGCGGCGTAGTCCTTCACCACCAGCAGTCCCTGCTGCTCCACGTCGCCCACCAGTTCCAGCCGCTGCAGGCGCAGCAGGCGTCCCTCGACGCCCAGTTCCACCTCGTAGAAGGCGATCTCGTCGGAGAGCCGCAATACCAGTTCGATGCGCCGCAGCACGACGGCCACGTCGTGCAGGGTGACCAGGTCCTGGAACTCCAGGGCGGTCAGGTTGCCCAGCGACTCCCGCAGCACGCCGGCGTATTTCTCCAGGGTCTGCAGGGCCTGGTTGGCCCGGGCCATGACCAGCACCAGGTCCTGCATGGGGTACTTGAGGGTGCCGCGGTAGAGGGTGATGACGTCGCGGCGCTGGGAAATGGCGATGACCAGGTCACCGGTCTGCCGGGCGGCCCGCTCGGCCGAGCGGTGGCGGATGCCGGTCTCGTCGGAGGGGATGGACGGGTCAGGCACCAGCTGCACATTGGCGTAGCGGACGCGGCGGCCGTCGGCACTGAGGACGATGGCCCCGTCCATCTTGGCCAGCTCGTAAAGCAGGTCCGGCGTCATCTCCACGTCCAGGGGGAAGCCGCCGTTGATGATGCCCGACAGGTCCTCGGCGTCGGAGAACATCAGCAGGGCGCCGGTCCGGGCCCGCATGATGTGGTCCAGCCCTTCCCGCAGCGCCGTGCCCGGGGCCAGGCGCGAGAGGATGGCGGCCAGTTCGGCCCGCTGCTGCTTCCGCGCGCGCACCAGGGTCAGCCCAGCATCACCTCGAGCGCCTCGCTGACGGTGGTCACCCCAACCAGTTGGATGCCGCCGGGCGCCGCCGGCGCCCCCCGCAGGTTGCCGGCCGGCAGCACGCACCGTGTGAGCCCCATCCGCGCCGCCTCCTGCAGCCGCGGCTCCACCCGGGTCACCGCCCGGACCTCGCCGCTCAGGCCTACCTCACCGAACACCGCCGTGTCGGCGGCGGCGGGACGGTCCAGGAAGGACGACGCCAC
Organism: Bacillota bacterium; assembly: GCA_017577485.1. Taxonomy (GTDB): domain Bacteria; phylum Bacillota; class Sulfobacillia; order Thermaerobacterales; family RSA17; genus RSA17. The sequence goes on from PKRI01000001.1 coordinate 163,056, forward strand.
CGCCACGGCGATGCCCAGATCCGCGGCGGGCTCCGACAGCCGCAGGCCGCCCGATACCTTGAGGTAGGCGTCGTGGGTGCCCACCCGCAGGCCGCCGCGCTTCTCCAGCACCGCCAGGATGAAGGCCACCCGGTTGGCGTCCAGGCCGCTGACCGTGCGCCGGGGATGGCCGAAGGGCGAGGCCGCCAGCAGAGCCTGGACCTCCACCAGCAGCGGGCGGGTGCCCTCGATGCCGGCCACCACCACGGACCCCGAAGCCTGCTGCGGGCGCTCGGCCAGCAGCGCTTCCGACGGGCTGGGCACCTCCCGCAGGCCGGCGGCGGTCATCTCAAACAGGCCCACCTCGTTGGTGGCGCCGAAGCGGTTCTTGACCGCCCGCAGGATGCGGTACACGTGATGGCGGTCGCCCTCGAAATACAGCACGGCGTCGACGATGTGCTCCAGGGTACGGGGACCGGCCAGGTCGCCGCCCTTGGTCACGTGGCCCACCAGGAATACCGCGGTGCCCCGGGTCTTGGCCAGCCTCAGGAACTGGGCGGCGCACTCCCGCACCTGGGTGACGCTGCCCGGGGCGCTGCCCAGTTCCGGGTCGTAAACCGTCTGGATCGAGTCGATCACTGCCGCCACCGGGCGCACCTCGTCGAAAGCCTGCTCCATCATCCTTATGTCCGTTTCCGCCAGCAAGTAAAGGCGGCCGGCGTCGATGCCCAGCCGCCGGCCGCGCATGGCCACCTGAGCGGCCGATTCCTCGCCAGATATATAAAGGAAGTTTCCCTGAGAAGCGGCCACGTGGGCGGCCACCTGCAGCAGCAGCGTCGACTTGCCGATCCCGGGGTCGCCGCCGATGAGGACCAGGGAGCCCGGCACGATGCCGCCGCCCAGTACCCGGTCCAGTTCCCCGCTGCCGGTGGACAGGCGGTGGGGGTGGGGCTCGACGGCGTCGGTGAGCAGCACGGGAGAAACGGGCCGGCCGGCGGCGTCGCGGCGGCCGGCGGGCGCATGGGGTTGGCGCTCCTCGGCCATGGTGTTCCAGCCGCCGCAGCCCGGGCAGCGCCCCAGCCAGCGGGGCGAGCGGTAGGCGCACTCCTGGCAGATGTAGACCGTCCGCGCCCGGCTCACCGGCGGTTCCCGTCGCTCAGCGGCCGTCCCGGGCGGCCGCTGCGTCGGCCGGGGCGGTCGGCTCCAGCGGCTGCTCGGCCAGCCAGCGTTCCACTTCCATGGCCGCCTTGCAGCCCGCGGCCGCGGCGGTGATGGCCTGGCGGTAGCGCCGGTCCTCGGCGTCGCCGGCCACGAAGACGCCCTCGCGGCTGGTGCGCATCCCGGGGTACATGCGCACGTACCCGTCCTGGTCCAGTTCCACCTGGCCGCGGAAGATGGCGGTGTTGGGCTGGTGGCCGATGGCCACGAAGACGGCGTCGCAGGCCAGGTCCCGGGTCTCGCCGGTCTGCACGTTGCGCAGGCGCACGCCCGTCACGCGGTCGTCGCCCAGGATCTCCTCGACCACGGTGTCCCAGATGAACCGGATGCGCGGGTGGTTCAGGGCGCGCTCCTGCATGATCCTGCTGGCCCGCAGTTCCCGGCGGCGGTGTACCACCGTCACGCTGCGGCACAGATTGGCCAGGAACAGGGCTTCCTCCATGGCGGAGTCGCCGCCGCCCACCACCACCACGTCGCGCTCCCGGAAAAAGAAGCCGTCGCAGGTGGCGCACGAAGAGACGCCGTGCCCGCGCAGCCGCTCCTCGCCCGGCACCCCCAGCCACCTGGCCGAGGCGCCGGTGGCGATGATCACGGCCCGGGCGTCGATCCAGCATCCCTGGGCCTTGACCCGCAGCGGGTGACCGGAGAAGTCCACCTCGTCGGCGTCGGCGTCGATGAAGCGGGTCCCGAAGCGCTGGGCCTGCTGGCGCATCCGCGTCATCAGTTCCGGGCCCATGATGCCGTCGGGAAAACCGGGGAAGTTCTCCACCTCGGTGGTCAGCATCAACTGCCCGCCGGCCTGGAAGCCGGCGACCACCAGGGGTTCCAGGCCCGCACGGGCGGCGTACAGCGCGGCCGTGAGACCTGCAGGTCCGGAGCCGATGATGACGACGTTCTCGACCGCTGCCACGATCCACACCTCCCTGGCCTGTGTGAAGATTCTACCACACGTCCCCCGACGGCCAGAGCCGGCCCCGGCTTTCGGCCTCCAGGCGGCGGACCAGGGCGTCGGCGTACCGCAGCCGTTCCTGGAGGGACGCCCGGGCGCTGTCGAAGCGGACGTGGTCGAGGGCGTAGCGCCGCCACCCGGCGTTGCGCGGTCCGGTCAGGTAGGCCAGGCCGTCGTCCAGGCCCTGGTTCCGGGCGCCGCTGTAGTAGGCGGCCAGCCACACCTCCTGGGCGCCGAAGTGGTCCAGCAGGTCGGCGTCCTGCAGGACCTGCGCCTCCACCGGCGCCGGCAGGTGACGCTTGTTGTGGAGATAGCATGCCTCGGCCACCTGCCGGCCGACCTCCCCGCCGAAATGGCCGGGCAGGCGCGCCTCGGCCCAGCGGGCGGCCAGGTCGGCATGGTCGGTGCCGGGCGGGTCGGCGCCGAGGGTTTCCTTGAACAGGTCGTGGATCAGGCCGGCCAGCCAGACCACGATGCGAGCGTGGGGTCCGGGACCGGCGGCAGCCACATCGGGCTGGTCCAAGAGCTCCAGGCCCAGGCGTGCCACGCGGTGGCCGTGCAGCAGCCGGTAGCCCGGCTCGCGGCCCGGGGTCCGCGCCGCCGCCGCGGCGCCTGCCGCCTCGGCGTACACCGCGGCGAAGCGCTGGCGGTCGAAGTCCGGGGGCAGGTCGTCCAGGAGCCGTGACACATCGGTGGGAGCCATCGCCATCCTCCCGCCGCCTACTTTGGCGGAAAGCGGTCCAGCGCCTGCCGGGCCCGCCGTGCCCCGGCCGTGCTGTATTGTGCTACAATTAAGCACGCCAGTGAGACGCCCTGGCGAGTACGGTGACATCACAGGGACTGGGCCGGCGGTCCGGTCCATCGTTTTAGGGGAGTCGGCGATGCGGTCGGAGCTCACCTGGATGGTCGGCGGGCAGCAGGGCGAGGGCATCGAGAGCACGGGTTACGTGCTCTCGGCCGGGCTCAATCGCCTGGGCTACCACATTTACGGTTACCGAACGTTTTCTTCACGGATCAAGGGCGGCCACACCAACTTTCGGATCCGGATCGCCACCCGCCGTGTTCTGGCCAACAGCGACCACGTGGACGTGCTGATCGCCTTCGACCGCGACAGCGTCCGGCGCAATGCCGCGCAGCTGACCCCGGGAGCCGTGGTCGTCATCGACGATGAGGAGGCCCATCCCCAACTGCCCGAAGCAGGCGACGGCGTTCGGGTGTTGGGCGTGCCCCTGACCGGCATCGCCCGCGATGTGGGCGGCGTCATCATGAAGAACATGGTGGGCGCCGGCGCTTCGGCGGCGCTGCTGGGACTGCCGGTGGACGCCTTCGACGATCTGATCGCCGAGCGGTTCGGCAGCAAGGGTGAGAAGGTGGTCGAGGCCAACCGCCGGGCCTTCCGGGCCGGCTACGAGCGGCTCGCCGGCCAGGCCGCCTGCAGCGACCTGCGCCTGGAGGCAGGCGACGGCCGGCGGCGCTACACCATGACCGGTGACGACGCCGCCGGTTTCGGCGCGCTGGTGGGCGGGTGCCGGCTGATCGCCGCGTACCCCATCACCCCGGCCAGCGACATCATGCACTGGCTGGTCCCGAAACTGCCCCAGTTCGGCGGGGTGGTGGTGCAGACCGAAGACGAGATCGCCGCCATCACCCTGGCGGTGGGTGCCGGCTACGCCGGCGTCCGGGCCATGACCGCCACCTCGGGCCCAGGGTTCTCGCTGATGATGGAAGCCCTGGGTTACGCGGGCATGATCGAGGCGCCGGTGGTCATCGTGGACGTGCAGCGGGCCGGGCCCAGCACCGGCATGCCCACCAAGCACGAGCAGTCGGATCTCTTCGAGATGCTGTACGGCTCCCACGGCGACCTGCCCCGGATCGTGCTGGCGCCGGCCACCGCCGAGGAATGCTTCTACGGCGCGGCCGAGGCCTTCAACCTGGCCGAGCGCTACCAGACGCCCGTGATCCTGGCCATGGACCTGGCCGTGGGCCTGGCCATCCAGACCGTCGACGACCTGGACTTCAGCCGGGTGAAGATCGACCGCGGCCTGGTGGCCGCTCCGGAGGAGCTGGGGCCCGAAGATGCCGACTTCAAGCGCTATCGCTTCACCGACAGCGGCATCTCGCCCCGGTCCCTGCCCGGCATGCCCGGCGGCCTGCACCTGGCCACCGGCCTCGAGCACGACGAGACGGGCCACATCACCGAAGACCGCCGCAACCGCGTGCGCATGACCGACAAGCGGCTGCGCAAGTTTCAATCGGTGGAACTGAACGACGCCATCCCGCCGGTCACCTTTGACGGGCCGGAAGCGCCGGACCTGCTGCTGCTGGGCTGGGGCTCCACCTACGGGCCCCTGGCGGAGGCCCGGGAACGGCTGGAGCGGCAGGGCGCGTCAGTGGCCCACGGCCACATCCGGCTGCTGGAGCCGCTGCCCGCCGGCGTCCTGGCGTCGCGGATCGCCCAGGCACGGCGGGTGGTGGTGGTCGAGAACAATGCCCGCGGCCAGCTGGCCCGGCTGCTGCGCCAGGAGATCGGGACCGCCGACAAGGACCGGCTGCATTCCGTCCTCAAGTACGACGGCACGCCGTTCTTGCCCAGCGAGATCATGCGGGAATGCGAGGCGATGCTGTGATGGCCACGGTGATCGACCGGCGTTCGCCCAAGGATTACGCCACCGACGCGGCGCCGTGGTGGTGCCCCGGATGCGGCGACTTCGCGGTGCTGCGCGCCCTGCAGATGGCGGCGGCCGACCTGAACCTGGACCCGGCGCGGACGGTGCTGGTGGCCGGCATCGGCTGCTCGGGCAAGATCGGCGACTACTTCCGCTCCTACAGCGTGCACGTGGTGCACGGCCGGACCATGCCCGTGGCCACCGGCATCAAGCTGGCCAACCGGGACCTGACCGTCATCGCCGCCGGCGGTGACGGCGACGGGTACGGCATCGGCCTCAACCACTTCATCCACGCCGCCCGCCGCAACGTCGACATCACCTACATCGTCATGGACAACAAGGTTTACGGGCTGACCAAGGGCCAGACGTCGCCCACCACCCACCTGGGATCCCGGACCACGTCGGCGCCCACGGGAGCCATCGACCGGCCCATCACGCCGCTGCGGATGGCGCTGGTGGCCGGGGTGACCTACCTGGCCCAGGGGTTCTCGGGCGACCCCAAGCACCTGGCCCGGTTGATCAAGGGCGCCATCCAGCATAAGGGCTTCGCCCTGGTCAACGTGTACAGCCCCTGCGTCACCTACAACAAGATCAACACCTACGACTGGTACAAGGAACGGCTGGTCAACCTGGACGACGACGAATCCTACGATCCCGGCAACTGGCAGGCCGCGCTGAACACGGTCATCGACAAGGACGACCTGGTCACCGGCCTCATCTACCGGGCCACCGACGTGCCTACCTATGAAGAACTGCTGCCGGGCTACCGGCCGGAACCCATCGCGGCGCAGGAACTGCAGCGCGACCCGGCGGAGTGGGCGAAGATCCTGGCGGAGTTCGCCTGAACCGAGCCGGCTTCAGGCCCCGGCGCCGCCGGCCGCCTACTGGAAGCGCGGGGGATGGCCGTGCCCCGGATTGACTGGACGCGGGTCCTGATCGTCTGCCTGGCCCTGCTGAGCCTGGCGGGGGTCCTGGCGTTGATCGGGATCGTGCTGGGCCGCTTCCTGCAGACGCTGGCGGTCTTCGCTCTGGGCGCCGCCCTGGCTTTCGTCGCCCGGCCGCTGGTGGACCGGCTGTCCCGCCTCCTGCGCCGCCGGGGCCTGGCGGTGGCCGTGACCGCCGTGGGCTGCCTGGCCGCCACCGCCGCCTTCCTGGCGCTGGTGGCCGGGCCCCTGGCAGCCGACCTGCGGGACGTGCTGGAGGACCTGCCCCGGTGGCAGCAGCGCGCCGTGGACGCCCTGGCCGGCCTGCGCCGGTGGCTGCAGTCCCGGGGTATCCAGTTTGACGAGGCCGACCTGGTTCGCCAGGCCGCGGGCCGCCTGCAGGCGGCGGTGGGCTCCCTGCTGAGCAGCGCCGCGGTCATCACCGGCCGCATCGGCGCCGTGCTGGCCGGGGCGCTGGCGGCGGTGGTCATCGCCCTTTACCTGCTGCTGGACGGCCCCCGCCTGCGGGACCGCTTCTACCAGGCGCTGCCCGAGCCCTGGCGGCGCGGGGTCGCCCACGTGGAGCGGAACGCCGCCGACGTGTTCGGCGGCTACCTGCGGGGGCAGCTGCTGCTAGGCCTGATCATCGGCGTGACGGTGGGCGCCGGCGCCCGCCTCTTCGGCCTGCCCTACCCGGCGCTGGTGGGTCTGCAGGCCGGGCTCTTCGAGTTGATCCCCTCGGTGGGCGCGCTGCTGGGCAGCATCCTGCCGCTGGCCCTGGCGCTGGCCCAGCCCTTCCCCACCGTGCTCTACGTGGCCGTCTTCCTGGTGGTGGTGGCCCAGCTGGAAAACCACCTGCTGGTGCCGCGCATCACCGGCCAGGCCGTGGGGCTGCACCCGCTGGCCGCGCTGCTGGCCCTGCTGGCGGGCCTGGAGGTGGCCGGCCTGGTGGGCGCCTTCCTGGCGGCGCCGGTGACGGCGCTGGCCTACCGGCTGTTCCTGGACTGGCAGCGGGGAGCCCTGGCCGCCCCAGAGCCGGCCGGCGCTCCCGGCGGCGGCGAAGGTGAGGAGCGCGACGGGGGCGGCGACCACGCGCCCGGCCGCGGCCTGCTGGCGGCCCTGCTGGAGAAACTGGGCGGCAGGGCCCGCTGAGGCCCGCCCCCGCAACCCTGCCGAGCGGAGGAGGCTGGATTCCGTGGCGCCCCTGGAGCCGGAAGATGAAGTGCTGCGCATCATCCCCGTGGCCGACGACCAGGCCCAGTCCCTGGGCAACCTGTCGGCGGTGATCATCGAGGGAACCCATGCCTACGTGGCTCCCGGCGCCCTGCACGGCCGCAGCCCGGTGGAACAGGGCGTGCGCTGGGTGAAGGACCCGTCCGAGGTGCCCAACGGCCGCCGGTACTGGGTGGCCTGGGTCACCCTGGGACGGGGACCCGACGGCCGCCGCGGCTACCGGGGCCTGACGGTGTGCGAGATGCTCATCGACCGCGACGCCATGGTGGGCTACAAGCACATGCCCACCCACGTCAACGCCATGAAGGCGGCGCTGGACGGCCACGTCAACGTCGAAGGGCTGCCGCCGGAGGGCCGCACCGCCCTGGCGGCGGAGCTCAAGGGCCGCGGCCTGGAATTTTGGCGCCACGCCAGCCCCGAAATCAAAGAGGCCCTGCGCGGTTGACGCGCAGGGCCTTGCCGCTCGTTCCCCGCCCGGAGGCGGATCTCAGCGGGAATAGAACTCGACGATCAGCGTCTCGTCGATGTTGACGGGGATCTCGTCCCGCTCGGGCCACCGCAGCAACTTGCCCTCCAGGCGTTCCGGATCCACCTCGATGTAGGGCAGGTTGGGGTTGGCCGTTTCGGCGTTCTCGCGAATGACCTGCAGGTTCCGGCTCTTCTCCCGCACAGCGATGACGTCGCCGGGCCGCACCTGGTAGGAGGGGATGTTCACCTTGCGGCCGTTGACGGTAAAGTGGCCGTGGGTGACCAGCTGCCGGGCCTGGCGCATGCTGCGGGCCAGCTGCATGCGGTAAACCAGGCTGTCCAGCCGCGTCTCCAACAGGCGCAGCAGCATCTCGCCGGTCTTGCCGCGGGCCCTGGCCGCTCGCTGGAAATAACGGCGGAACTGCCGCTCCAGCAGGCCGTAGATGTAGCGGGCCTTCTGCTTCTCCTGCAGCCGCACGCCGTACTCGCTGAGCTTGCGCTGCCGCAGGTTGGGCCCGTGCTGGCCCGGCGGGTAGCTGCGCTTCAGGGCCGGGCACTTGGGCGATCCGCACAGGGGCTCGCCGACGCGGCGGCACATCTTGTGCTTGGGTCCGGTGTACCTCGCCAAATCCGTCAAACCTCCGTCACGTGGTTGGTTTCAACCACGTGCCAGCAGCCGTTTCTAATCGTAAGCGGCGGCGCCGCGGAGCGTCAAGCCGCGGGCAGTGCGCCGCCGGCGCCCGGCAGGACCGCCGGTCCCCGCCGGGTTATAACAAGAGTGTAAGCATGCCAGGCCGGGTCCCCGGCCTGGCCGGACGCGGGAGGGCTGTCCATGCAGGGACCCCAGGTGACCATCATCTTCTGCGTGGCTTGAGGCTACGCCGGTCACGCCGCCCGTGCGGCCGGCGAAATCCTTGAACTGTACGCCGCCCAGGTCTCGGCGCTGGTGCTGCAGCCGGGCAGCGGCGGCATCTTCCAGATCTACGTCGGCGACCGTCTGGTCTACGACAAGAAGGCCACCGGCCGGTTCCCGAACCCCGGCGAGGCCGCGGAACTGGTGGGCGCCCACCTGTGACGGGCGCCCACCGGCATTCCGTCCCCGGACGGCGACCTGGACGCGACGGCCGCTGCCCGCACCGGGGGCGGCGGCGCCTCAGCGGGCGAAGCGGTGGTTGCCGATGGTGACGGTGTGGGGCCGGGACCACAGGAACGCGTTGCGGGTCTTGCCGGGGTTGAAGAAGTACAGGGCCCCGTAGCTGGGGTCCCAGCCGTTCAGGGCGTCCTGGACCGCCCGGTAGGCCAGGGGACCCGCCGGCAGGTTGATGCGCCCGTTCAGCACCGGCTCGAACTGGTAGGGCTGATAGATCACGCCCCGGACCGTGTCGGGAAACAGCGGGCTGTCCAGGCGGTTCAGGATCACCGCCGCCACGGCCACCTGCCCGGCATAGGGCTCGCCCTCGGCCTCGGCGTGGACCATGCGGGCCAGCAGGTCGAAATCCGCCGCCGACAGGGCGCGCCGCGCGTTGGGGATCACCAGGATCTGACCCGGGTAGATCTCGGTGCCGCTCAGGCCGTTGGCCTGCTGCAGCGCGGCCACGCTGGTGTTGTAGCGATTGGCGATGAGCCACAGGGACTCGCCGCGCACGACCCGGTGCTGCACGGCTGCCGCGGCGGGCGGCACCGCCGCCGCCAGGAGCAGCAGCGCTGCCGTGAGGCCGGCCGCCAGGCGCTTGAAGTCAGGCTTGATCGCCGATCTCCCCCTTCTTCAAGATGGACGGCTCGGGCCGCACACGGCCATGGTAGCCGCTGGGCGGGAAAGGTCCAACCTGTGGGATGCCGGAAGGGCAGGCAGGAAACGCCGACGGAGGCACAGACAGTCTGCTTTGCACGGGGCCTTCCTATACACTACAATAGCATAGGGTCCGTCCTGGCCCCCGTCCAGCCGTGTGCGCAGGAGCCGACAGTTCCGTTTTCCACAACGGCACCAGCGGACAAGGAGGCCTGGTGATGGCGCAGACGCGCGGCAAGAGGACCCGCACCGCCAGCCGGCGGGTCGAGGGCTGGATCAAGCCCGTCGAGCCGGAATTTGAAACCATCCAGATCCTGCGGGACGACGGTTCCTACGATGAAGCCTCACTGCCCGACCTCACCGACGACCAGATGAAAGAGCTCTATGAATGGATGGTCTTCGCCCGCATCCTGGACCAGCGGGCCCTGAACATGCAGCGCCAGGGCCGCATGGGCACCTACCCTCCGGTGGGCGGGCAGGAAGCGGCACAGGTCGGCAGCGCCTACGCTCTGGAGAAAGAGGACTGGTTGTTTCCTTCGTACCGTGAATCGGCGGCCATGATGGTCCACGGCATGCCGCCGGAATTGACCTTCCTGTACTGGATGGGCCGCGAGGAGGGCGCCGCGGCGCCTGAGGGCGTCAACGTGTTCACCATCTCCATTCCCATCGCCACCCAGGTTCCCCATGCGGTGGGGGCCGCGTGGGCGGCGCGGCTCCGCGGCGAGAAGAAGGCGTTCCTGGTCTACTTCGGCGACGGCGGCACCTCGGAGGGCGACTTCCACGAGGGGGCCAACTTCGCCGGCGTCTTCAAGGCGCCGGTGGTTTTGTTCTGCCAGAACAACCACTACGCCATCAGCGTGCCCCTGGAGCGCCAGACGGCGTCCCGGACCATCGCCCAGAAGGCCGTAGCCTACGGCTTCCCGGGCGTGCGCGTGGACGGCAACGACGTGCTGGCGGTCTACGCCGTCACCAGGGAAGCGGTGGAGCGCGCGCGCCGGGGCGAAGGGCCGACCCTGATCGAAGCGGTGACCTACCGCTACGGCCCCCACACCACCGCCGATGACCCCACCCGGTACCGCACCGCCGACGAGGTGAAGGAGTGGCAGGAACGGCGCGATCCCATCATGCGCTTCCGCCGCTTCCTGGAGAGCCGGGGGCTCTGGTCGGAGGCCCAGGAGGAAGAACTGCAGGAGCGCCTGCGCGAGAGGGCGGCCGAGGTGGTGCGGAAGGCCGAGAATTACCCGAAGCCCGAGCCCACCAACATGTTCGACTACATGTACGCTGAACTGCCCTGGAATCTGAAGGAGCAGCGGGAGGCGCTGCTGCAGGAGCTGGCAGAGCGCGGGGAGGCGCGCTGAACATGCCGCGCCTGACCCTGGTGCAGGCCATCACCGACGCGCTGCGGGTGGAGATGCGCCGGGACGACCGGGTGGTGGTCCTGGGCGAGGACGTGGGCGTCAACGGCGGCGTCTTCCGGGCCACCGAGGGCCTGATCGAGGAGTTCGGCCCCGACCGCGTCATCGACACCCCGCTGGCGGAGTCGGCCATCATCGGCACCGCCTTCGGCATGGCCGTCTACGGCCTGCGGCCGGTGCCGGAGATCCAGTTCTGCGGCTTCCTTCCCCCGGCTTATGATCAGATCATCTCCCACGTGGCCCGGATCCGGAACCGGTCCCGGGGACGCTTCACGGCGCCCATGGTGATCCGGGCGCCCTATGCCGGCGGCATCCACGCGCCCGAGCATCACTCGGAAAGCCCGGAGGCCTTCTACGCTCACATCCCGGGGCTCAAGGTGGTCATCCCCTCCACGCCCTACGACGCCAAAGGGCTGCTGATCTCGGCCATCCGCGACCCCGACCCGGTCCTGTTCCTGGAGCCCAAGAGCATCTACCGGGCCTTCCGGGAAGAAGTCCCGGAGGGCGAGTATACGGTGCCCATCGGCAAGGCCCGCCTGGTGCGCGAGGGGACCGACGTGACGCTGATCGCCTGGGGCGCCATGGTGCCCGTGGCCGAGCAGGCCGCCCGGCAGGTGGAGCAGGAGCACGGCTGGTCCTGCGAGATCATCGACCTGCGCACCATCTCGCCCCTGGACCGCGATGCGGTCGTCGGCTCGGTGCAGAAGACCGGCCGCTGCGTCATCGTCCACGAGGCGCCGCGGCAGTGCGGGCTGGCCGCCGAACTGGTGGCGCTGATCAACGAGCACGCGCTGCTCTATCTCGAGGCGCCGGTGGTCCGCGTCACCGGATTCGACACGGTAATGCCGCTGCTGGCCCTGGAGCAGGAATACCTGCCCAACCCCCAGCGGGTGGTCAGGGGCATCGTCAAGGCCATGACCTTCTAGGCTCGGGGAGGCGACCCGATGGCGTTCGAGTTCAAGCTGCCCGACGTGGGCGAGGGCATCCACGAGGCCGAGGTCGTCCGCTGGCTGGTGGCTGAGGGCGACCATGTGACCGAGGATCAGCCCCTGGTGGAAATCCAGACCGACAAGGCCGTGGTGGAGATCCCCTCCCCCGTGGCGGGCCCGGTCCTGAAGCTGCACTACAAGGAAGGCGACATCATCGAGGTCGGCAGCGTGTTCATCACCATCGGCACGGACGGCGAGGCCCCTGGTGCCGCCGCGGCGGCGGCGCCCACCGGCAACGGCCAGGCCGCGGCGGCGGAGGCCGTGGCCGCCGCCCACCGGACCGGCAGTGAAGGACCGGCGGCACCGGCCGCACCGGCACCGGCAGCGCCTGCGGCTCCGGCGGCCGCACCCGCCCCGGCGCCCGGGCGCCGCGCCCTGGCCACGCCGGCCACCCGGCGCCTGGCCCGGGAACTGGGCGTGGACATCAACCAGGTGCCGGGCACCGGTCCCGGCGGCCGCGTCACCGACGAGGACGTGCGCGCCTTCGCCGAGGGGCGGCGCGCTCCGGCCCCGGCGGCGGCGCCCGCGCCGGCCGCCGCTCCCGAACCGGCCGCGGCACCGGCCGCGCCGGCGCCGGCGTTCCAGCCCGTGGTCGTCCACGCCGAGACGCCCGAGGAGCGCATCCCCCTGCGGGGCCTGCGGCGCACCATCGCCGAGCGCATGGTCAAGTCCATGTACACGGCGCCCCACGTCACCCACGTGGACGAGGTGGACGTGACGGAACTGGTGGCCCTGCGGCAGCGGGCGAAGGAAGTGGCGGCGGCCCGGGGGATCAAGCTGACCTACCTGCCCTTCATCGCCAAGGCGCTGATCGCCGCGCTGCGGGAGTTCCCCTATCTGAACGCCACCATCGACGACGAGCGCCAGGAGATCGTCCTCAAGCGCTACTACAACATCGGTATCGCCACCGACACCGAAGACGGGCTGATCGTGCCGGTGGTCAAGCACGCCGACCGCAAGAGCATCCTGCAGATCGCCGCCGAGATCCAGTACCTGACCGAGAAGGCCCGCCAGCGCAAGATCGACCTGGAGGACCTGCGGGGCGGCACCTTTACCATCACCAACATCGGCGCCCTGGGCGGCATCTTCTCGACGCCCATCATCAACCACCCCGAAGTGGCCATCCTGGGCGTCCACAAGATCCAGGAGAAGCCGGTGGTCCGCGACGGGCAGATCGTGGTGCGGAGCATGCTGCCGCTGGCCCTGAGCTTCGACCACCGCATCGTCGACGGCGCTTACGCCGCCCGCTTCCTGAATCGCGTCATGGCTTATCTCGAGCAGCCGGACCTGCTCTTCATGGAGATGGTCTGACATGGTCGTCGGCGACATCGCCACCGGCGTCGACGTGGTGGTCATCGGCGGCGGCCCCGGAGGGTACGTGGCCGCCATCCGGGCCGCTCAACTGGGCAAGGAAGTGCTGCTGGTGGAGCGGGAGGCCCTGGGCGGCGTCTGCCTGAACGTGGGCTGCATCCCGTCCAAAGCGCTGATCTCGGTGGCCTCGCTGTACCACCGCCTGCAGGAGGAAGCCGAGCGGGGGCTTATGGTCAGCGGCGCCCGGGTCGACCTGAACAAGCTGCAGGCCTGGAAGCAGGGCGTGGTGGACCGGCTGACCGGCGGCGTCGGGCAGCTGCTCAAGGGCAACGACGTCCAGGTCACCATGGGCACCGCCACCTTCACCGGCCCCAACCAGATCATCGTCGAGACCGCCGGCGGCGGCGCCGAGCACTACAAGTTCGACCACGCCATCATCGCCACCGGGTCCAGGCCCGTGGAACTGCCGGCCTTCCCCTTCGACGGCCGGCGGATCCTGTCGTCCACCGACGCCCTGGCGCTGACCGAACTGCCCGGGCACCTGCTGGTGATCGGCGGCGGCTACATCGGGCTGGAACTGGGCACCGTCTACGCCAAGCTGGGCTCCCGGGTCACGGTGGTGGAGGCGGCGGACCGGCTGCTGCCCGGCACCGACCCGGAACTGGTGCAGGTGGTGGCCCGCAGGCTGCGGCGCCTGGGGGTCGAGGTCCACGTGAACACCCTGGCCCAGGGATTCGAGGACGACGGCCGGGTGGCCAAGGTGCGCCTCAGCCGGCGGGGCGACGGCGGCCAGGAGGAGACCTTCACCGTCGATGCCGACCGGGTGCTGGTCTGCGTGGGCCGGCGCCCCAACAGCGAGGGGTTGGGCCTGGACCGCGCCGGCGTCCGGGTCGACGACCGGGGCTTCATCCCCGTGGACCAGCAGATGCGCACCAGCGCGCCCCACATCTTCGCCATCGGCGACGTGGTGGGCGGCGCCATGCTGGCCCACAAGGCCTCCCACGAGGGCATCGTGGCCGCCGAGGTCATCGCCGGCGAGCCGGCGGCCTTCGAGCCGGCGGCCATCCCCGCCGTCATCTTCACCGACCCCGAGATCGCCAGCGTGGGGCTGACGGAAACCCAGGCCGAGGCCCAGGGGTACCAGGTCATGGTCGGGCGGTTCCCCTTCGCGGCCTCGGGCCGCGCCCTTACCACCGGCGAGTCCGAGGGCTTCGTCAAGGTGGTGGCCGACGCGTCCAGCCACGTGGTGCTGGGCGTGCACATCGTGGGCCACGGGGCCTCGGACCTGATCGGCGAGGGCGCCCTGGCCGTGGAGATGGCGGCGCGCCTGGAGGACCTGGCGCTGACCATCCATCCCCACCCGACCCTGCCGGAAAGCATCATGGAGGCCGCCGAGGCGGCGCTGGGCCAGCCCATTCACGTGCTGCCGCCCAGGCGACGGTAACGTCCGGCAACCTGCATCATTCACAGGAATCGCCTCGCCCGGCGTCTAACTTTCATTTTTCCGGAAGCCCGACGGCGCCGGGCGATGTCGTTCCTGCGGGACGGCCCGGGCCGCGGGCCGCGGCCGGCGGGAGCCGGCCCCTGGAGGGGGATGCATCTTGCGGAAGCGAGTTCGGTGGCTGGCGCTGCTGCTGGGCGCGGCGCTGCTGGCAGCCGGGTGCGGGGGCTCCGGCGGCGGCACCGGCGGCGGCAGCAGCGACGACGGCCCGCTGTACGTGGTGGGCACCGAGGCGGCTTACCCGCCCTTCGAGATGATCAACGAGCAGACCCAGGAGTTCGAGGGCTTCGACATCGAGTTGATGCGGGCCATCGCCGAGGAGGCGGGCTTCCGGGTCGAGTTCCAGAACCTGGCCTGGGACGCCCTGGTGCCGGCGCTGCAGGCCGGGCAGGTCGACCTGATCATCTCGGCCATGACCATCACCGACGAGCGGGCCATGAACCTGCAGTTCTCGGACCCCTACTTCACCGCAGGCCAGGTGATCCTGGTGCGCTCCGACAACGACGACATCCAGGGTCCCCAGGACCTTCCGGGCCGCGTCGTCGGCGTCCAGGCCAACACCACCGGGCAGTACGCCGTCGAGAAGATTGAAGGCGTCCGCGAGGACGACATCCTCAGGTTCGAGTCCACGCCCGACGCCTTCAACGCGCTGCTGACCGGCACCGTCGAGGCGGTGGTGGCCGACCTGCCGGTGGTGGCCGAGTTCATCAAGAACAACCCCCAGGCCGGGGTCAAGCAGGTGGGCAGCAACTTCACCGTCGAGTATTACGGCATCGCCATGCGCCACGGCGAGCCCGACCTGCTGCAGGCCGTCAACCGAGGCCTGGCGGCGGTCAAGGCCGGCGGCCGCTACGACGAGATCTACAACAAGTATTTCGGCGAGTGAGCCCGGCGACGCCGGGCCGCCGCCTGCGGGCCGGGGAGGGGACGGGAAACCCGCCGCCTGACCCCTCCCCGGTTCCGTGCCTGTGGGGGTAGCCATGTCGGGCTGGTGGGATTGGTCGTACGTCGCCCAGTTCTTCCCCTACTTTCTGGCCGGCGTGCCCATCACCGTGCTGCTGGCGGTGGCGGCGCTGGTCCTGGGGTCCGTGCTGGGCCTGGCCCTGGCGCTGATGGAAATGTCGGGCCGGCGGTGGCTGCAGGCTCCCGCCCGCATCTACATCGAGGCCTTCCGCGGCACACCGCTGATGGTGCAGATCCTGTTCATCGCCTTCGCCATCCCCTTCGCCCTGGGCTACACCCCCAACCGCTTCGTGCACGGCATCGCCGCCCTGGCCCTGAACAGCGCCGCCTACATCTCGCAGATCTTCCGGGCCGGCATCGAATCGGTGGACCACGGCCAGGTGGAAGCGGCCCGTTCCCTGGGCATGACCCACGCCATGACCATGCGGGCCGTGGTGCTGCCCCAGGCGGCCCGGGTGGTGGTGCCGCCCCTGACCAACGAGTTGATCACCCTGCTCAAGGACTCGTCTCTGGTGTTCGCCATCGGCATCCCCGAGCTGACCACCCGCGGGCGCCTGATGGCCAGCCGCACCTTCCGGCCGGTGGAAGCCTACGCGCTCCTGGGGGTCATGTACCTGGTGCTGACGATCCCGCTGTCGTACCTGGCGCGGCGGTTGGAGCGCCGCCTGTCCCGGGGGGTGCGCCGGCCGGCATGATCCGGGTGGAGGGCCTGCACAAGCATTTCGGCAGCCTGCATGTGCTGCGGGGCATCAACCTGAGGGTGGCGCCGCAGGAAGTGGTGGTCATCATCGGGCCCAGCGGCTGCGGCAAGAGCACCCTGCTGCGCTGCCTCAACCTGCTGGAACGGCCCACCTCCGGCCGGATCTTCATCGACGGCGAGGAGATCACCGCCCCCGGCGTCGATGAGAACCGGGTCCGCCGCAAGGTGGGGATGGTGTTCCAGCAGTTCAACCTGTTCCCCCACCTGAACGCCCTGGATAATGTGGCCCTGGCGGTGCGGCTGGTGCAGCGCCGGCCCCGGGCCGAGGCCGAGGCATGGGCCCGCAGCCTGCTGGAGAAGGTGGGCCTGGGCGCCAAGGCCGGCGAGTACCCCAGCCGGCTGTCCGGCGGCCAGCAGCAGCGGGTGGCCATCGCCCGGGCCCTGGCCATGCGGCCCCAGGTGATGCTGTTCGACGAGCCCACCTCGGCCCTGGACCCCGAAATGATCAAGGAAGTCCTGGACGTGATGAAGGACCTGGCCCGGGAGGGCATGACCATGGTGGTGGTCACCCACGAGATGGGCTTCGCCCGCGAGGTGGCGGACCGGGTGCTCTTCATGGACCAGGGCACCATCATCGAGGAAGCCCCGCCCCAGGAGTTCTTCATCAACCCCCGCCACGAGCGCAGCCGCGCCTTTCTCAGCAAGATCCTGAGTTGACGGCCAGCGGCAGCTGGACCTGCTCGGGGCCGCAGCGTTCCGCCGGCGCGTCCTTTTGCCCGGGAATGCCGTAACGGGCCGCCAGGCCGGCCACCCGCCGCTCCAGTGCCCGCACGTAGCGGGTGGGCGCGTTGGGGCCGTCATAGGCCCGGGCGTAGGCGGCCGCCAGCGCCGGATACGCTTCCGCCAGTCGTTCCAGGCACCAGTGCCGCGCCACCGCCGGCAGCCTCAGCACCAGGGGCGTCACCCAGGCGGCACCGGCGTCAGCGGCGGCGGCCACCACCGCCTCCAGGCGGTCCCGCCGGTCGGTGAGGCCGGGCAGCACCGGCGCCAGCAGCACCCCTGCCCGGATGCCGGCCTCCCGCAGCCGCCGCAGCGCCTCCAGGCGGCGGCGGGGATGGGGCGTCCCCGGTTCAATGACCCGCCAGATGCCGGCGTCCAGCGTCGCGACGCTGAAGTGGACCGAGCACCCGGGCCCCGCCGCCAGGCGGCGCAGCAGGTCCAGGTCCCGCACCACCAGCGGGGACTTGGTGGTGATGGACACGGGGTTGCCGAATTCCGCCAGCACCTCCAGCAGGGCGCGGGTCAGCCGGAAGCGGCCCTCGCCCGGCTGGTAGGGGTCGGTGGCGGTGCCTACGGCGATCACCTGGCGGCGCCAGCGGGGATCCGCCAGCTGCCGGCGCAGGGCCTCGACGGCGTTCTCTTTGACCAGGATCCGGCGGTCGAAGTCGGCAGGGTCCTCGAAGCCCAGGTACTGGTGGGTGACGCGGGCGTAGCAGTAGATGCAGGCGTGGGTGCAGCCCCGGTAGGGGTTGATGCTCCAGTGGAAAGGCATGTTCCGGACGCGGTTGACCACGGTGCGCACGGTCACCGGCCGGTAGTCGGGCGCCCGCCGCGGCGCCGAAACCGTCACGGGAAACCACCCCCTCACCGGGCGCTGGCACGTGCCCTTCAGCGGGCCGGTGCCCTGTCATCATACGGGCGAACACACGTTCGCGTCAAGGCCGGTCCCGGCAGGTCAGGTCCCTCCTGCAGCAGGCCGTCCACCGGATCGCGGCGGCGCCGCAGGCGGCAGGCGGCGTGCAGCAGCCGCGTGCGCCAGCCGCCGGCCCGTACCAGCAGGCGGGCCTGGCGGCGGAGGGGTTCCCGCCGGGCCTTGCCGTCGGCCAGGTAGATGGCCGGCAGGCCGTGGACGATGTCCCGGTGCCGGCCGGCGTCGGGCAGGGGAGCCACGGCCCGCAGGGCGCTGCCCATCAAGGCCTGGAGCCGGCCGCGGGCCGACCGCTGGGACGGGTAGAAGGCGGTGAAGTTCAGGTCGCCGCCCAGCGCGTCCTCCTCCTGGTCGATCCAGTAGTCCAGCAGGATGTGCAGCGCGGAGACCCAGGGGAAGTAGGCGCCGGACACCCGCTCCACCACCTCGGGCCGCGGGCGGCCTCCGGCGGCCAGGGCGATCAGGGCGAACACCCCCAGCGTGGACCCGGCGGCGGCGGCGAACTCGTGCCAGCGCAGGCCCGGAGCCCGGTGGGCCCGGCGGCGGTGCCACCGCTCCAGCAGCGGCACGCGCTGGGCCGGCGGGCCGTGCTTCAGCACCTGCAGGTCCACGTACAGCGACGTCAGATCCCAGAGGGCGGGCAGCACCTGGTGGTACCCGGGCAGGTGCCGGGCCTCGGCCAGGCAGGCCGACGCCAGGTCCGCCAGGTAGCCGCCGTCGTCGACGCCCCACCGCCCCGCCTGGATCGCGGCCTCGGGCCCCGTCAGGGCGTCCAGCATGGCCTGGTGGCGGCGCCGCAGGTCGCTGGGCGCCGCCGGCGCCGCCCGGTCCGACAGGTTGTCCAGGTAGTCGCTGATGGTCTGGAAGGCGACGATCCAGCGGACCACTGCGGGCCGCCGTTCCGCCGGCGCCAGCAGGGCGAAGGCGCTGCCGCCCTCGCAGTGGAAGCGCTTGTGGGCGATGCTGGCGCGGGCCTGGCGGCGCAGGCCGGGGTCGGGGATGAGGCCGGCCCGCTCCCACCATCGGTCCAGTTCCCGGGCCACCTGCGGCAGCACCGCGCGCCACAGGCGCCAGCCGTCCAGAAGCAGGCCCACGGGCCACCTCCCCCCACAAGGAACGGGTCCGGCGCCGGGCGAACTCGAGCAGCGAGCCTCACAGGGAATTGTGGACCCGGCGACGGGGATTCATGACCGGGAGGTGCTGTCGTGAGCAGCGGACTTCTGGCCGGGAAGACGGGCCTGGTCATGGGGGTGGCCAACCAGCGCAGTTTCGCCTGGGCCATCGCGGCGGCCGCCGCCCGCCACGGGGCCCGGGTGGCCGTGACGTACCAGAACGAGCGCCTGGCCTCGCGGGCCGCGGCCCTGGGCGAGGAGGTCCCCCTGGCCGGGCTTTACCCGTGCGACGTCGGCGATGACGACAGCATCGCCCGCTGTTTCGAACAGGTGGACGCCGACCTGGGCCGCCTGGACTTTCTCGTGCACAGCATCGCGTACGCCCGCAGGGAGGAACTGCAGGGACGTTTCGTCGACACCACCCGCGAGGGCTTTGCCCTGGCCCACGACATCAGCGCCTACTCGCTGATCGCCGTGGCCCGCGCCGCCCGCCCCCTGATGACCGGCGGCGGCAGCATCGTCACCCTGACGTACCTGGGTTCCACCCGGGTCTTCAGCAACTACAACGTGATGGGCTCCGCCAAGGCGGCCCTGGAGAGCAGCATGCGCTACCTGGCGGCCGACCTGGGCCCGGAGAACATTCGGGTCAACGCCATCTCGGCGGGGCCGGTGAAGACCCTGGCCGCCAGCGCCGTGCGGGGGATCAGCATGCTGCGAGAGGTGGTCCAGGAACGGGCGCCCCTGCGCCGCAACATCGAACCCGAGGACGTGGCCGACGCGGCCGTCTTCCTGATCAGCGACCTGTCCCGCTCCATCACGGGGCAGGTGCTGTTCGTGGACAGCGGCTATCACATCCTGGGGTTCTAGGTCGTCCGGTCCCGGGTGCTCATGGGTTTCCGGAGGCCGCCAGGGCCTCCAGGACGGCGGCGGCACCCAGGACCGTGCCGTCCTCGAAGGGCCGCCCCACCATCTGGACCGATGCCGGCATGCCGTCGCTGCTGGTGCCCAGCGGCAGCGCCGCCGCCGGGTGCCCGGTGACATTGAAGGGTGCGGTCAGCCGGATCAGCGCGTCGGGGACCGCTTCGGGCCCGTCGGGCCAGGAGACCTGGTCCTGGCCGATGAGGGGCGCGCCCATGGGCAGCGTCGGCGCCAGGATGAGGTCGCAGGTCTCGAAGACGGCGTTGAGCCGCCGCGTCAGGGCCGTCCGCAGCCGCTGGGCCAGCAGGTAGTCGCGGGCCAGGATGAACTGGCCCAGTTCCATACGGGCCCGCACGTCGGGCAGGTAGCCTTCGCGGTGCCGGGCCAGCAGCGGCGCGTGGAAGGCGCCCGCCTCGGCCAGGGCGATGACGCGGTTGACCACCAGCGCTTCCTCGGGCGGGACCCAGACCGCCGACTCCACCCGGGCGCCGGCCGCTTCCAGCAGCCGGGCCGCCTGCTCCAGCGCCGCCCGGACGCCGGCATCCACCCGCCGGGCAGCCCAGTCCCACAGCACCCCGACCCGCAGGCCCTCGAGGCCGGCATCCAGCATGCGCCGGACGATGGACGGGTAGTCGGGCACCGGCGCGCCGGCGGTGGTGGGATCGTCGGGATCGGGGCCGGCCATCACCCGCAGGGCCAGGGCGGCGTCCACCGCGCTGCGGGTCAGCGGGCCCACGTGGTCCTGGGACCAGCTGAGGGGCAGGACGCCCGCCTTGCTGACGCGCCCGTAGGTGGGCTTGATGCCGAAGATGCCGCAGGCGGCGGCGGGGATGCGGATCGACCCCCCGGTGTCGCTGCCCGTGGCCAGGGCTACCACCCGGGCCGCCACCGCCGCCGCGGAACCGCCGCTGGACCCGCCCGGCGACCGGTCCAGGTCCAGGGGATTCCGCGCCGGTCCCGCGTGGCTGCTGGCTGTGGTGGCGCCGAAGGCGAACTGGTGGGTGTTGGTCTTGCCGATGGACACGGCGCCCGCCGCGGCCAGGCGGCGGACCACGGCGGCGTCGCGCCCGGCTTCGAAGCCGGCCAGGATGGAGGACCCGGCGGTGGTGGGCCCATGCCGGGTGAAGATCAGGTCCTTGTGGGCCACCGGCACCCCGTGCAGCGGCCCGCGGGGTCCTTCGGCGGCCAGGATGCGGTCGGCTTCCCGGGCCGCCGCCAGCGCCGCCTCAGGCAGCAGCGTGATGAAAGCGTTGAGGGAAGGATTGAGGCGCTCGGCCCGCTCCAGGGCCGCCGCCACCAGTTCCTCGGACGAGACCTGCCGCGTGCGCACGGCCTCGGCCTGCTGGACCAGGGAAAGGTCGGCCGGCCCCGCCGGGTCCCCCGCCGCCCGGCCGGCGGCACCCGCACCGGGCCCGGCACGGCGGGAAGCGGTGACGGCTCCGGATCCCGTGCGGCCGGCGGCCTGGGGCCTGCCGTCGCCCGTCGAGGGCAGCGCATAGGCCCGCCGGCCCGGGTCGAAGGCGAAGGCCGGGGGCAGTTCGTCCAGGGGATCGGGGGCCAGCGCCCGCACCCGCTCCATCAGCCCCTGCAGGCGGGCTGCCGCTGCCCGCAGGTCGCCGTCGTCGAAGGTCAGTTCAGGCAGGAGATGGGCCGCTGCGGCGCGCAGGGCCTCTTCCAGGCGCTCGGTCGTCACTGGGGCTCCCCCTGTCCTCGACCGGCGGGGCCGGGCGCTGGTAAGATATCAGGAGGACTTACCGGGCCGGGGTGCTGGAACCGGCAGACAGGGCCGACTTAAAATCGGCTGCCGCAAGGCGTGCGGGTTCGAGTCCCGCCCCCGGCACAACCCCGCCGCAACGCAACGGGGCGGCCGCAGCCGCCCCGGGAACGCATGCTCCGGTCAGCCTGGCGTCAGCGCCCGCCGCGCCCGCGGCGACCGCCGGCGCTCTTGCGCAACTCGGCCTGCTTGCGCTCACTGTCCTTGATGAACTTCTGCAGCATGTCCTCGAAGGAACCGCTGCCCCGGCGATCCCGCCCGCCGCGGCCGCGCTTGCTGCGGCTGGGGTCCCAACCGGGCTGAGCCTGGCGGATGCTGAGGCGGATCTTGTTGCCGGGCTCGTCGAAGGACAGGATCTTGACCCGGACCTTGTCGTTCATCTGCACGTAGTCACGGACGTTCTCGACGTAGTCGTCGGCGACTTCGGAGATGTGGACGAGACCGGTGCGCCCGTCAGGCAGTTCCACAAAAGCACCGAAGTTGGTGATGCCCGTGACGGTTCCTTCGACAATTTCGCCGACTGTGAGCGACATGCAGCCTGGAAGACCTCCACAATAAAAAATGCGCCCACCGCGTGGGATGGCTAAATCATAGCACCGCCGCCGGAGCGGTGTCAAACCCTTGCAGCGTAAAGGATCCGGCAGGTCAAGGGTCGGCCTGCCCGGCCGGGTGGTCCCCGTCCCCGGCAGCGCCGTCGCCGTCCTCCCGCCCGCCGCCTTCCGCGCCGCCGTCGCCGCGGTCTTCCACGATGACGTACCGGATCTCGCCCGGGTGGGCCAGGCCGAAGCGGCCCCGCGCCTCCTGCACGATGTAGGAATCGCTCTCCAGGTACGCGATTCGCTCCTGCAGCACCGCCTGCTGGACCCGGACCGTCTCCAGTTCGCTCTCCAGGCTGCCCAACTGCCGGTTCAGCCGGGTCATCACCAGTTCCTGATTGACGAAGGTGACGATGAAGTAGATCAGGGTGACGGCGATGGCCAGCCGGTACCCGTCGATGCGCACCCGGCGCACCACGGTCCGGGATGCGGCGGCGCCGGCGGGCCCACCGGCATCGGCAGCGGCGCCCGGCAGGCCGGCCTGCCCAGCGGCAGCGCCGCTCCGGCGCCGCAGCGGGACCACCGCCGGCCCGCGGCTTGAGCGGGCCGCCTCACCTCGAACGCGGCCGAACCGTCTCACGGCCACCCTCACCGTCACCTCGCAGCGGCGCCGCCGGGCACCACCGGGGCGTCGTCAGGCCCCGGGCCGGGACTAGCCGGGCTGGTCCCCGTCGTCGCCGTCGTCCTCGGGTCCGAAGACGCCCAGCACGTCGCCGGGCAGCACGATGACCACCTGGTATCCCTTGCTCTTGGCCCGGTTCAGCAGGGTGGCCACGGTGGCGGGCGTGATGCCCAGGCGGCGGGCGATGGCTTCGTTGCCGTGCCCCGTCTCCTTCAGCGCCACCACCTGCCGCTCGCGAAAGCTCAGCTTTTCCACGCCGCGGATCTCGATCTGCATGCCGGCCTCGCCCCGCTGCCGGATCGTTGTCCACAATTCGTGGACAAATTGTGGACAAATCTTGTACGGTGACGCCTACTATTCGGCCCGGCCGGCCCGTTTCCTCCCGGTCAGGTTTCCGTCGGCCCTGCCCAGGGCCACCGCCATCCCGTCCAGGGCGGCCGCACCATCCGGACCAGGCGGTCCAGACCCAGGCGGCCCGCCGCCGCCCGCACCCACCCGCCGGCCCGCCGGGCGCCGCCGAGCAGCAGTTCCCAGCCCCGGCGCCAGACCGGCGAGACCAGCGGCGCCGCCAGGGCGAAATAGGCCGCGGCCCCGGCGCCGATCATCAGCAGGCCGTGCCAGCGCACCGATCCCCAACTGCCGGCGATGAGGCCCAGGACCAGCACCACGGCGGCCACCGCCCAGAAGGCCAGGTCGGCCAGTTCGCCCGCCAGCCCCCGCCAGCGAAAAGCGCGACGGGCCCCACGGTAGATGTCGTAGAGCAGCGCCACCGCGATGCCCGTCAGCGCCAGGACCGCCGCCGTGAACAACTGGAACTGGAGCGGCATGGATC
Source organism: Bacillota bacterium (assembly GCA_017577485.1). GTDB lineage: Bacteria > Bacillota > Sulfobacillia > Thermaerobacterales > RSA17 > RSA17. Next base: position 186,722 of record PKRI01000001.1, read on the forward strand.
CTTACCGCAGCAGTCGCTCGAGGAAGCCCTTGCTGCGCTTGTCGCGCGATCCTCCGCCGCTGGAGTAGGTGATGCCCGACAGCAGGCCCTCCACGGCGAAGCGGCCCGACTCCAGGTCCAACTGCTTGATCTGGAGGTCCTCGCCGGTGACGGTCAGGGTTCCGAGATCGGTGTCCAGGACGATCTGGCGGTCATCGAAGCTGTCCACGTGGACGACGCCGCTGACCTGCAGCCGCTCGCGGTTGATGACTTGAAGCTGGTGGACGCCGTCCCGCCGCCCGCCGCCCGTGCCGGCATCGACGTGGCGATCGTCGGCCACAGCCATCCCTCCCCCGGGGGTGTTGTGGTCCATCCTATGCCTTGTCCCGAGGGCTGTATGTCAGGTGGACGGCCGCACGGGCCGTCGTGGGGACGGGGGGCGCGAAAAAGGCCGGGCGGCTCGAAACCGCCCGGCCCGCGCGGAATACCGAGGTGATCAGACCCGCTCCTTGAGAGCCTTGCCGGGCCGGAACGCAGGAACCCTGGACGCGGGAATCTCAATGGTCGCACCGGTCTGCGGGTTGCGGCCGGTGCGGGCCTTCCGCGAACGAACCTCGAAGGTGCCGAAGCCCACCAGAGAAACCTTCTCCCCGTTGGCGAGGGCCTGCTCGATGGTTTCCACCACGGCGTTGACGGCCTTTTCGGTATCCTTCTTGGTCAGACCCGTTTTCTCGGCGACTCGGTTGATGAGCTCCGCCTTGTTCACGGATCTCCCCCCTTCGACTGGTGACGATGTGCTTCGTTCTCTGGCTGGCTGGGAAATCCTTCTCCGCCGCGGGTTTCGCGGGATGGCCCGTCCTTGACGGACTGCCACAGGGCGTCCAGGGCCTCCAGGTCCAGGTCCTCCAATCTCAGCCCGTCGGCGGCCGCCCGCCGCTCCATGGCCTCCAGCCTGGCCGTGAACCTGGCATTGGCCCCGGCCAGGGCCGCGTCGGGGTCGACCCCGGCCAGCCTGGCCACGTTCACCAGCGAGAACAGCAGGTCTCCGCACTCTTCCTCGATGCGGTCCGGGCTGCCGGCGGCCAGCGCCTCCCGCAGTTCGGCCGCTTCCTCGGAAAGCTTGTCCAGAGCCGGCAGGGGGCTATCCCAGTCGAAGCCCACCGCCGCCGCCTCCCGCTGCAGGGCCGCCGCCCGCGCCAGCGGCGGCAGTCCGCCGGGAACCCGACGCAGCCGGGCGGCCAGGCTCGCAGCGGGCCGGGCCTCGCCGGCGGCCTCCGCTTCGGCGGCCTCGGCGGCCTTGATGGCCTCCCAGGTGCGGGCCACCTCTTCAGCATCGCCGGCCTGGGCGTCCCCGAAAACGTGGGGGTGGCGGCGCACCAGCTTGTCGGCCAGGCCATTGATCACGTCGTCCAGGGTGAAGCGGCCGGCCTCGGCGGCGATCACCGCGTGCATCAGCACCTGCAGCAGCAGGTCGCCCAACTCTTCCCGCAGCTTCTCCGGGCTGGCCTCCACCTCGTCGATGGCCGCCAGCACCTCGTAAGCCTCTTCCAGCAGGTACGGGCGGAGGCTCCGGTGGGTCTGGCGGCGGTCCCAGGGACACCCGTCGGGCCCCCGCAGCCGTTCCACGATGGCCACCAGGCGCTGGAAGGGGGTTTCCTCGTTCACGGGCACTCCTCCCCCGCGGCCGGCCCTGCCCGGCCTGCAGCGGTCAATCCCGGATCAGCCGCCAGCGGCGCAGGGCCGGCAGCACCCGCCGCGCCAGGCCAGGCGCCAGTTCCAGGTCGGCGGCGCGGACGCCGCCCAGCACCAGCAGCGCCGCCCCGTACACCACCACGCCCGCCGCGGCCACGGCCAGGGTGACGGCCAGCAGGGGCAGGCGCGGCACCAGGACGGCGCGCAGGGCCGTCACCGCGGCGGCCATCACCAGGGACGCAGCCACGGGCTTCGCCACGTTGCCGGCACCGAAATCGGACCAGCCGGCCAGCCTGGCCACGCTGGCCAGGTTCAGCAGGGCCGTGACGGTGAAGGCCGACACCGTGGCGGCCGCGGCGCCGGTGACGCCCCACGCCGGTACCAGCAGCCAGGTCAGCAGCGCCTTGACGGCGACGCCCCACGCCAGATGGCGCACCGGCACCATGGGCCGGCCCAGGCCCTGCAGCACGCCCGACGACATTTGCTGCAGGCCGATGAACAGCGCCGCCAGGGCCAGCACCTGCAGGGGCGTGCCGGCGGCCGGGTAGTCGTAGAAGGCCGCCGCCAGGTCGTGGGCCAGCAGCATCAGGCCGGCCACCGCGGGGATGGTGATGATCAGGGCGATCCGCAGCGCGGCGCCGATGCCCCGCTGCACGCGGCTGCCCCGTCCCTGGCTGGCCGCCTCGGTGATGGCCGGCACCAGCGACAGGGCGAAGCCGGTGGTGAGCGTCAGCGGCACGTTGAGGAAGGGCTCCGCCTGGGACAGGGCGCCGTAGGCGGTGGTGGCCGCCTCGGCGTCCATGCCCCGGGACTGCAGCAGCACCGGCACGCTCAGGTCGATGAGGCTGATGACGGGAAAGGCCAGCGACGCCAGCGAGATGGGCACGGCCAGGGCCAGGATCTCCCGGATGATGCCCGGCCAGGCGCCGCCCGCCCGGGGCCGGCCCGCCGCCAGCACCCGGTCCAGGTGCTCCCGGTGCCGGCGCATGACGTACCAGAGGTAGACCAGGCCGGCGCCGGCCCCGGTGACGGCGCCGAAACTGGCACCCGCCATGGCCGCCGGGATACCCCAGGGCAAGAGCAGCACCGCCGCCGCCAGGATGGTGGCCACGCGGACGATCTGCTCCACCACCTGGGAGACGGCGTAGGGAGTCATCACCTGCATGCCCTGGAAAAGGCCGCGGTAGGCCGACATCAGCGAAACCAGGAACACCGCCGGCGCGATGGCCAGGATCGGGTAGAGAGCGTTGGGATCCACGGTGCGGGCGAAGCCCGGCGCCACCGCCGCCAGGCCCAGGGTGATCACCAGGCCGACGGCCGCCAGCAGGCCGCGGGCCGCCGTAAAGACCCGGCGGGCGCCGGCGCCGTCGTCCTGGGCCAGGCGCTGGGAAACCAGGCGCGACACCGCCAGCGGCAGGCCCACCGTCGACAGCACCAGCGCCACCGAATAGATGCGGTACGAGTAGTTGTAGAGGCCCAGGGCGTAGGCGCCCTGCTGGCCGCCGCCCACCAGCATGGGCAGCAGCAGGCGGTACACGGCGCCCAACCCGCGGCTGAGCAGCGACCCGGCGGCGAGGATGAAGGCACCCCGCACCAGGGAGTCCTTGTGGAGCAATCCGGTCCCCTCCCCCGGGGAACAGCGCGTCACCAACCGCGGCTTCGCTGCGGCGCCGTGGAGTCCTGTCCCGCCGCCCGAAAGGCGGGAGCCGCCGCCGGCCGCAGCTGCTACTGCATCTGCTTGGCCAGGAAGGTCGCCGCCGTTTCCACCAGCGTGCGCTCCAGGTCCCCCATCTTGCGGTCCGGGTCCCGCGTGCAGAGGATCACCGCGCCGATGGCCTCGTCGCCCACCACGATGGGCGCCGCGATGTAGGCCGCCACCCGCCGGTCGTCCTCGTCGTCGAACAGCAGCGTCCCGGGGAAGGGCTTCTCGCCCTCGACGTCGTTGACCACCACCGTCTGGCGGTGCCGCATGGCTCCCTCGATGACGCCGCCGATGCGCCGGTCCAGGAACTCCTTCCTGGGCGCGCCGGCCACGGCGATGATGGCGTCCTGATCCGCCACCAGGGCAATGTGGCCCAGGGCATCGTGAAGGGACTCGGCGAACTCGGCGGCATAATTGCCCAACTCGCCGATGGGCGAGTACTTCTTGAGGATGACCTCGCCGTCCCGGTCCACGAAGATTTCCAGCGGATCCCCCTCCCGGATCCGCAGGGTCCGCCGAATTTCCTTGGGAATCACCACCCGGCCCAGGTCATCGATGCGCCGTACGATGCCGGTCGCTTTCACCAACCGACCCTCCTCGACCCGCCGCTGCGCGACGTGCAGCCTTAGTACTTTGCGGGAGGGGAGGCTTTCATGCGGCCGTCAGCCTGCAGAAGCCGGTGGACCCGCTCCAGGTCCCTGAGCAGGTCCTTGAGGGCCTCCCGCAGTTCCTGGCGCCCGCCCTGGAGCCGGACGCGCACCACCGGCCGGCCGCCGGTGAAGATCAGCTGCCGGCCGCGGCTGCGGTCATCCAGGCCGGCCCGCTCCAGCGCCACCCGCGGCAGCGACACCATATCGGCCTGCAGATAGCCGGCCTGCTGGGTGATGCTGATGACGCCCAGGCGGCCGGCCGCGATCCGGGCGTCGGCGGTGATCAGCAGGTTCCACACGGCTTCGGGCAGGTCGCCGAAGCGGTCCATCAATTCGTCCCGCAGTTCCGCCAGTTCGGCGCGGCTCTGGGCCGCGTCGATGCGCTGGTAGATGTCGACCTTGATCCGGGCGTCGCGGATGTAGTCGTCGGGGATGTAGGCGTCCCAGCGCAGGTCGATGGTGGGCCGCAGCCGCGGCTCGGCCCGCTCCCCCTTGAGATCCCGCACGGCCTCCTCCAGCAGCTGGGCATACAGGTCGAAGCCCACGGCGGCGATGTGGCCGTGCTGCTCGGGGCCCAGGATGTTGCCTGCGCCCCGGATCTCCATGTCCCGGAGCGCCAGCTTGAAGCCGGACCCCAGGTCCGTGAAGTCCTTCAGGGCCTGCAGCCGCTTCTCGGCCGCCTCGGTCAGCACCCGGTCCCGCTGGTAGGTGAAGTAGGCATAGCCCACCCGGCTGGACCGTCCCACCCGCCCCCGCAGCTGGTACAGCTGCGCCAGGCCCATGCGGTCGGCGTCCTCGACGATCAGGGTGTTGACGTTGGCGATATCCAGGCCCGACTCCACGATGGTGGTGCAGACCAGGATGTCGAAAGCGCCGTCCAGGAAGTCCATCATGACCCTTTCCAGGCGCTCCTCGTCCATCTGGCCGTGGGCGGAGGCGATGCGGGCCTCGGGCACCAGGCGCCGCAGGCGGTCGGTGATGATGCCGATGCTGCGCACCCGGTTGTGGACGTAGAAGACCTGGCCGCCCCGCCGCAGTTCCCGCAGGATGGCCTCGCGGATGATGGTGGGGTTGTACTCCACCACGTAGGTCTGAACCGGGAAGCGGCCTTCCGGCGGCGTCTCGATGACGCTGAGGTCGCGGATGCCGGTCATGGCCATGTGCAGGGTGCGGGGGATGGGCGTGGCCGTCATGGACAGCACGTCCACATTCTGCTTCAGCTGCTTGATGCGCTCCTTCTGGGCCACGCCGAAGCGGTGCTCCTCGTCGATGATCAGCAGTCCCAGGTCCTTGAAGCCCACATCTCTGGACACCAGGCGGTGGGTGCCGATGATGATGTCGATGCGGCCCTGGCGCAGGGCGGCGATGATCTCTTGCTGCTCCCGGGGCGACCGGAAGCGCGACAGCACGTCGATGTTGACCGGGAAGTCCTGGAACCGCTCCTTGAACGTGCGGTAGTGCTGGTGGGCCAGGATGGTGGTGGGCACCAGCACCGCCACCTGCTTGCCGTCGGCAACGGCCTTGAAGGCGGCCCGCATGGCCACCTCGGTCTTGCCGTAGCCCACGTCGCCGCACAGCAGGCGGTCCATGGGCCGGGGCGCCTCCATGTCGCGCTTGATCTCCTCGGTGGCCCGCAGCTGGTCCTCGGTCTCCACGTAGGGGAAGGCGTCCTCGAATTCCCGCTGCCAGGGGCCGTCGGGGGCGAAGGCGTGGCCGGGCACGGTCTGCCGGGCGGCGTAGAGGGCCAGCAGCTGCTCGGCCATGTCGCGGACCGACTTGCGCACCCGCTCCTTGGCCCGCGCCCACTCGGCGCCGCCCAGCCTGGACAGGCGCGGCTCGGCGCCCTCGCCGCCCACGTACTTCTGCACCAGATCCACCTGGTCGGTGGGCACGTACAGCCGGTCACCGCCCTGGTACTGCAGGACCAGGTAGTCGCGGCGCACGCCCTGGACTTCCATGGTCCGGAGGCCCAGGTAGCGGCCGATGCCGTGATGGACGTGGACCACGTAGTCGCCCTCGGCCAGTTCCATGTAGTGGCGGATGCGGGCGCCCCCCGGGACCGTCGCCCGCCGGCGCCGCCGCACGGCGCGGCCGGCCACGTCGGCGTCCGACAGCACCACCAGGGCGATGCCGTCCAGTTCGAAACCCTCCCGGACCGGCAGGGCCACCGCCGCGGCGGTGCCCTGGGGCGGCGCCTCGGTCAGGTGGTCCAGGACCCGGACGCCGGCGCCGCGCTCGTTGAGCAGCTCGGCCAGGCGCCGGGCCCGGTCGGCGCCCGGAAGGCCGAAGACCACCCGGCGGCGCCCGGCCTGCCAGGACCGCACCTCGTCGGCCAGCAGGTCCCACTGGGCGCGGAAGGACGGCACGGTCCGGCACTGGAAGCCGATGACCGCCGCCGGCTGCACGCCGGGCAGGCTCCGGGGCAGCGCCAGCAGGTAGACCCGGGCCAGGCGTTCCAGATCGGCCTGGACCCGGGCCGGGTCGGCGTAGGCCTCGCCGTGGCCCGGCAGCAGCACGCCGGACTCCAGGTAGCCGCTCAACTGGTCCTGGATGGCCTGCCGGTGCTGGACCAGGGCCTCGGCCACGCGGGGCCAGTCGTCGACCACGCAGATGCTGTCGGGCGGCATCAGCGCCGCCGGGGTGGCGGCGTCGGGATAGGCATAGGCCACGTACCGCGCCATGCCGGGGAAGGGCCGCCCCGTCTCCAGGGCGTCCAGGTCTTCCCCCACCCGCCGGGCCAGGCGAGCGGCGGCCTCGGGGTTGGAGGCCCGCAGCCGTGCCTCGACCCGCTCCAGTTCCCGGCGGGCGGCCGCCGCGGCCCGGGCCCGCGCCTCGGGCGTCAACGCCGGCTCCCGGGCGGGGCCCAGGAAGGCCTCTTCCACGTTGGCCACGGTGCGCTGGCTGCCCACCTCGAACCGGCGCAGCGAGTCGATCTCGTCGCCGAACCACTCGATGCGCAGGGGATGCTCGTCGCCCGGCGGGTACACGTCGATGATGCCGCCGCGGACGGCGAAGTCGCCGGGCCGCTCCACCAGGTCGGTGCGCTGGTAGCCCAGGGCAACCAGGCGCCGGGCCAGTTCCCCGGGGTCCACGGCGGTGTTCCAGTCCAGGTGCAGGCACAGGTCCCGCAGCACCTGGGCAGGGGCGCCGCGGTCGGCCAGGGCGGCGGCCGGGGTCACCACCACGTCCAGGCGCCCGGACACCAGGCGCCCCAGCACCGCCAGGCGCTGGAGGCCCACCTCGTCGTGGGCGGCCAGGGTCTCGAAGGGCATGACCTCGGCGGCGGGCAGCACCGCTACCCGCAGGCCCGGCGCCCAGACCTCCAGTTCGCCGGCCACCTGCTCCGCCCGGGCCGAATCGGGCGTGACCCACAGGACGGTGCGCCCGGCGTCCTGGAACAGGCGCGCCAGCACGAAGGGCGCGGCGCCGGCGGTCAGGCCGTGGACCAGCACGGCCTCGCGCCGCTTGCGCACCGCGTCGGCCAGGGATCGGAACTCGGGCAGGTCGTCCAGCAGCGACAGCAGACCCTGACCGGTCCGCGCCTCGCCGGACCCGGCAGAAACCTGCACCAGCCATCACTCCGCGGCAGTGGAATTCAGATCGGGTCGGAGACGGCGGTGTTGAAGCGATTCATGGCGGCCTCGGGACCCAGGCGCACCAGGGTCAGGGCCGCCTCGGCGGCCCGCCGGACCGCAGCATTGAGTATATCCCGCTCGGCACCGCGGGGGGTCTGGAGCACGTAGTCCGCGGCGTCGACACCCTCGGGCGGGCGCCCGATGCCCACGCGGATGCGGCCCACCTGGCGGCTGCCCAGGGCGGCGATGACCGACCGCACGCCCCGGTGGCCGCCGTCGCCGCCGCCCAGGCGCAGCCGCAGGCGGCCCGGCGGCAGGTCCAGGTCGTCGTGGACCAGCCAGACCGCCTCGGGCGGCAGGCCCAGGCGGGCCGCCAGCGGCGCCACCGCCCGGCCGCTGAGGTTCATGTAGGTCTGGGGCTTGCAGAGGACCACCGGCACCCCGTCGATGCGGCCCTGGCCCCAGAGGGCCGAAAAGCCGCGCTGCCCGACCTTGATGCCGGCAGCGCGGCTGATCTCGTCGATGACCCAGAAACCCACGTTGTGGCGGGTCGAAGCGTACTGGGGACCGGGGTTGCCCAGGCCCACCAGCAACAGCGACGCCGCGTCCATGGAGCGCCCCGGGGACGGAACGCCTCAGGCGTCCCCGCCGCCGGCGTCGTCCCCGGCATCCTGGCCGGCATCCTCGGCGGCGCCTGCACCGGCCTCCTGGCCGGCTTCAGGGGCGGCTTGCCCGGCGGTCCAGGCGGCGCGCCCGGCCACCGCCACCGCCACCACCTGGTCGGGGTCGTTGAGGATCTCGACCCCGGGCGGGGCCTGCAGGTCGCCCACGGTAAGGGAGGCGCCCGGCGCCAGGGACGACACGTCCACCACCAGTTCGCTGGGAAGGTCCGCGGGCAGGCAGGAGACCTCCACCTCCCGCAGGGCGTGCTGCAGCACGGCGCCGGCCTTGACCAGCGCCTCCTCGCCTTCCAGCCGCAGGGGCACCGAGGCGTGGACCTTCTCGGTCATCCGGACCCGCTGGAAGTCGATGTGCAGCACGTCCAGGCGCACCGGGTGGCGCTGGACCTCCTTGACCATGACGGTCTCGGGCCGGCCGTCGATCTCAAGCTGCAGGATGCCGCGGCCGCCCTGCTGCTGGAAGAAGCGCAGCACGTCGGCGGCGGCCATCTTGACGGCCACGTTCTCGCCGCCGCCGCCGTAGACGATCCCGGGCACAAAGCCGCCGCGCCGGAGGGCGCCGGCCCGCCCCACGTCCCGGCGAGCGGCCTTCAGCACGTAGGTGCTCATTTTCTACACTCCCACCATGGCTTTTCGCGGCGAATCCGCACCCCAGTGTAGCGGATCGCGGCCGTTCAGGTAAACAGGGTGCTCACCGACAGGTCCTCGTGGATGCGCAGGATGGCCTGGGCGAACAGCCGGGCCACCGACAGGACCGTGACCTTGTCGGGGACACGGCTCCGGTCCAGGGGAATCGTGTTGGTGACGATGATCTCCTCGATGGGCGCCGCGCTCAGCCGCTCCAGCGCCGGGCCGCTGAACACCGGATGGGTGGCGGCCACGTAGACGCTGCGGGCGCCCAGTTCCCTCAGCACCCGTGCGCCCTCGGCCACGGTGCCGGCGGTGTCGATCATGTCGTCCACCAGCACCGCGTGCTTGCCCTCCACGGCGCCGATGACGTTCATGACCTCGGCCACGTTGGGCGCGGGGCGGCGCTTGTCGATGATGGCGAAGGGAAAGCCGAGGCGGTCGGCCATGTTCCGGGCCCGGGTCACGCCGCCCGGGTCCGGCGACACCACCACCACCTCGCTCAGGTTCTTCTGGACCAGGTACTGGGACAGCAGCGGCACCGCCGTCAGGTGGTCCACCGGGATGTCGAAGAAGCCCTGGATCTGCCCGGCGTGCAAATCCATGCTCAATACCCGGTCGGCGCCGGCGGTGGCGATCAGGTTGGCCACCAGCTTGGCGGTGATGGGCTCGCGGCCCCGGGTCTTGCGGTCCTGGCGGGCGTACCCGTAAAAGGGGATCACGGCGGTGATGCGCCGGGCGGAAGCGCGCCGGAAGGCGTCGATCATGATCAGCAGTTCCATCAGCGTGTCGTTGACGGGGTGGCAGGTGGACTGCACCACGAAGACGTCGGCGCCGCGGACGCTCTCGTTGACGATCACCCGCACCTCGCCGTTGCTGAACCGGTCGACCTCGATCTCCCCCAGGGTGGTGCCCAGGTGCTCGGCGATCTCCCGGGCCAGATCCGGCGTCGCGTTCCCCGCGAAGATTTTCAGGCGGCTTCCACCGAGTACCACGGCCGCTTCCCCCTACCCCTCGGGCGGCTCGTCGCCCGCCGGGCCCAGCCGGCGGCGCACCCAGCCCTCTTTGTTCTCCTGGCGGTTCCGGGCGATGGCCAGGGCCTCGGGCGGCACGTCGCGGTGGATGGTGGACCCCGCCGCCACGTACCCGCGGCGTCCCACCGTGACGGGCGCCACCAGGTTGACGTTGCATCCGATGAAGGCGCCGTCCTCGATGCGCGTCGGGTGCTTGGCCCGCCCGTCGTAATTGACGGTCACGGCCCCGGCGCCGATGTTGACGCCCCGGCCGATCTCCGCGTCGCCCAGGTAGCTGTGATGGGGCACCTTGCTGCCGGGCCCCACCCGGGTATTCTTCAATTCCGCAAAGTTGCCCACCCGCGCGCCGTCTTCCAGCACGGTGCCCGGCCTCAGGTGGTTGAAGGGGCCCACGGTGACGCCGTCACCCAGGCGGCTTTCCTCGATCACCGAAGGGCCGACGGTGCAGCCGTCGCCGATGCGGCTGTGGTAGATCTGGGCGCCCGGGCCGATGCGGCAGCTGCGGCCCACCACGGTGCGGCCGGCCAGCACCGTCAGAGGTTCGATGACGGTATCGGGGCCGATCTCCACGTCGGCGCCGATGTAGGTGGTAGCCGGGTCCACCAGCGTCACCCCCTGGCGCATCCAGTGCCGGGCGATGCGCCGCCGCACCACGGCCTCGGCCTCGGCCAGGGCCACCCGGTCGTTGACGCCCATGATCTCGTCGGGATCGGCGGCCGCCACCGCCTCCACGGCGCCTCCCGCGGCCATGAGCAGCGGCAGCACGTCCCACAGGTAATATTCGTTCTGGCGGTTGGCGGCGGTGATGCCCCGCAGCGCCGCAAACAGCGCCGGGCCGTCGAAGACCGCCACCCCCGCGTTGATCTCGCGGACGGCCCGCTCCTCAGGGCCGGCGTCGGCCTCTTCCACGATGCGCTGGACCATCCCGGCGGCGTCGCGGATCACCCGCCCGTAGCCGGTGGGGTCGTCCACCACCGCGGTCAGCAGGACGGCGGCGGCGCCGCTCCGGGCGTGGCGCTCCAGCAGGGAAGCCAGGGTGCCCGCCGTCAGCAGGGGCGTATCCCCGGGGACCACCAGCACCCGGTCGAAGCCCGCAGCCTCGGCCTCGGCGCACTGCACGGCGTGGCCGGTGCCCAGCTGCGGCTCCTGCACGACGCAGCGCGCGTCGTCGCCCAGGGCCTGAGCCACCCGGTCCGCCTGGTGCCCCACCACGGCCACCACCCGGTCGACCCCGGCCCCGCGCACGGCCTCCAGCACGTACCGGACCATGGGCCGGCCCGCCAGCGGGTGCAGCACCTTGGGCAGGTCGGAACGCATCCGGGTGCCCTGCCCCGCGGCCAGGATCACCGCCACGGTTCTCATGGTGTGAAACCCTCCCCACCGGCATGGCCGGTTCAGGTTCGTGGCCGCTATTCCACACCGGCGCGGAGGGCCCCTCCGGCTGCCGGCCCACCCCGGCAGTATAGCGCGACCGGCACCGGTCCCGCACCCCGGCGGCCGGGCCGCCCGAAGGCGGCGGCGGCAGGCCGTGACCGCCTGCCGCCGCGCGGTGCGCGTACCCGATCCCGGTTTTGATGAATTGCCGCTGGTCAACCCGTCTCAGCCGCTGCTCACGGCCACCTCCCGGGCCTCCCGGGTGTATGCCGCCAGCACCGCCTGCTGGATCAACTGGCGGGCCTCGGCCGTCACCGGGTGGGCCACGTCGTAATACTCGCCCGACGCCCGCCGCCGGCTCGGCATTGCCACGAACAGGCCCTTGTCGCCCTGCACCACCCGCAGGTCGTGGACGGCAAAGGCGTCGTCGATGGTGATGGAGGCCACGGCCCGGACCCGCTCGTCGCCGGTGATGCGTCGCAGGCGCACGTCGGTGATCTGCAAGCGCGTCACCTCCCCCCACACCGGGGAGGTTCGCCGCCGGGATGCCAAGTCCTTCCAGTCCAGCGGAAATTTGTGGGAGGCTCGTCAGGGGCGCTCGCGGCAGGCGATGCCCTCGGCGCGGATGGCGGCGATCAACTGCTCGGCGTGGGCGCGGTTGCGGGTTTCGACGACCAGGCCGACCTCGGTGTCGCCCAGGGGCACCGCCGGGTCCAGGCGCTCGTGGCTGACGGTGACCACGTTGGCCCCCTCCCGGGCCACCACCCCCAGCAGCCGGTGAAGCGAACCGGGGCGGTCGGCCACCTGGGCCGCCAGCCGCACGTAACGGCCGTCGGCCACCAGGCCGCGTTCGATGATGCGGGCGATGAGGTTGATGTCGATGTTGCCGCCGCTTACCACAGCCACGGTGCGGCCGGACCCGGGACGAACGCGGCCGCTCTCAAGGGCCGCCACCGCCGCGGCGCCGGCACCCTCCACCACCAGCCGGGAACGTTCCAGCAGCATGAAGATGGCGGCCGCGATCTCGTCTTCCTCCACCAGGACCATGTCGTCCACGTACCGGCGGATCAACTGGAACGTGCGCTCCCGGGGTTCCTTGACCGCCAGCCCGTCGGCGATGGTGCGGGCGCTCTCGCCGGGCACCAGACGGCCCGCCTGGATGGATCGGTAGAGCGCCGGCGCCGCCCGGGGCTGGACGCCCACCACCCGCACCCCGGGCCGCCGCTGCTTCACGTAGGCGGCGATGCCGCTGATCAGGCCACCGCCGCCCACCGGCACCACGATCTGGTCCACGTCGTCCATGTCCGCCAGGATCTCCAGGCCCACGGTGCCCTGCCCGGCGATGACGTGGGGATCGTCGAAGGGGTGGACGAAGAAGGCGCCCCGCTCCCGCTGGAGCCGGGAAGCCTCGGCGTAAGCCTGGTCGAAGGTGTCGCCGGCCAGCACCACCTCGGCGCCGTAGGACCGGGTGGACTCCACCTTGACCATGGGGGCCGACGCAGGCATGACGATCAGCGCCGGCACGCCGGCCTGGGCGGCGGCCAGCGCCACCCCCTGGGCGTGGTTGCCCGCCGAGGCAGCCACCACGCCGCGGCGGCGCTGCTGCGGCTCCAGGCGCGCCAGGCAGTTGAGAGCGCCGCGGATCTTGAAGGAGCCGGTGCGCTGCAGGTTCTCAGCCTTGAGCCACACCCTGGCCTCGCCGCCGGCGCCCGGCGCCAGCAGCGGCAGCAGGGGCGTGCGCACCACCCGCCCCTCCAGCAGCCGGGCCGCCTCCTCCACGGCCGCGGCGGGGAGATCGAGGCCGGTACCGCCGCCGCTCACGGGCGCCATCCTCCCTCGGGACGGTGGCCGTCCGGGTCCAGCAGCGCCTCGTTGGGCACCACCCGCACCACGCGGGCGGCCTCGTCGGCGGCTTCCAGCCAGACCAGGGGCACGAACCCGCCGATCAGGCGCTGCCGCGGTTCCCGGGTGGCCACCAGCACGCCCATGCCCACGGGCTCCGCCTCAAACTCTGCCATGAGGTCCGCCATTCCCCGGGCCGTCCCCCCGCCCTTCAGGAAGTCGTCGATCAGCAGGACCCGGCTCCCCGGCGACATGGCCCGCCGGGCCAGCGACATGGTGCTGATCTGCCGGGAGGACCCCGACACGTAGGTGATGCTGACGGCGGTACCTTCGGTGACGCGGCTGTCGCGGCGGCAGACCACCAGCGGCAGGTTCAGGGAGCGGGCCGTGGCCATGGCCAACGGGATGCCCTTGGTTTCCACGGTGACCACCGCCTGGGCCCCCGCCTCGGCGAAGACGGTGGCGAAGGCCTCGCCGATGCGTGCCGACCACCGCGGCGAGAAGACGATGTCGGTCATGTAGACGAAGCCGCCGGGCAGCAGGCGGTCGGCGGAACTCAAGGTGCGGCTCAGGCCCTCCAGCAGTTCCCTCATGCGCTCGGCGCTCAGGCGCGGGTGGTAGCGGACCCCGCCGGCCGCCCCGGCCACCGTTTCCACCACGCCCAGGCCCAGCTGCTGGAAGGTGTCCCGGACCAGTGCCAGGTCCTCGCTGATGGTGGACTTGGCCGCGCCCAGGGCGTCGGCGAAGCGCCCCAGGGGCACCAGGGCTCCTGGTTCGTCCAGCAGCATCTTGACCATGGCGGCAATGCGCTGGCTGCGCCGCAGGCGCTGGCTCACGCGGGACTCGCCTGCCCGCGGCGCCGGAGCCACAGCCCGGCGGCCTCCAGGTCCTCGGGACGGTCCACGTCGAAGGCGATTTCGGCGTACGGGGTGATGATCGCCCGCCCCTGGGCTCCCACCATGGCCGACACGCGGGCTTCCAGGCGCGGCACCGTCAGCCGCCCCAGGGCGAAGGCCAGGATGGTGCCCAGGCCCAGCAGCCGGGCCAGGCCCAGCGGGTTCTTGCGGTTGGCGTAGAACCGCTCCACCAGGTCCAGGGCGCGCCGGGCCACGGACGCCTCGGCCAGGAACAGGTTGCCGCCGGTGAAGGTGCCGTCTCGCAAGCGCACCCAGGTGCGGCGCGACCCCGGGAAAGCGGCCTCGTAATTCTCGCGGGTCACCACGGCATAGTGGAAGGCGCCGCCGGCCGCCCGGGCCCGGGCGACGAAGTCGTCCACCGCGGCGGCGGTCAGCAGAGGCACGTCCGAGGTGACGGCCAGAAAGCGCTCGGCGCCGTCCAGGGCCGCGAAGCCCCGGCGCAGGTTGTCCACCAGGGTGGCTCCGGGCGCCACCAGCGTCACGCCGGCGCCCGTCACCGGCGCCAGGGGCTCCGGCTGGCCTACCACCACCACCGTATCCACGGCGCCGGCCGACCTCAGGGCATCCAGCACGTAGGCGATCATGGGCCGGCCGCCCACCGGCACCAGCGCTTCCAGCGGCGCGTCCGACACCCCCGCCAGGTCGCCCCGGTTGGCGCGGCCGGCCAGCACCAGCGCTCCCACCCTCACGGGCCATCACCCCGGGCCCAGGTATTCGTGCGCATGGAGCCCAGTCCTCTGGCGGCCAGTTCGGTGGTGATGACGATGGGCCAGCGGCCCGACAGGTCGCGGGCGGCCCGGCGGGCCCGCTCGGCGCTGGAGAAGATGCCGAATACGGTGGGCCCGCTGCCGGTGACGGCCGCACCCAGCGCCCCGCAGGTGAGCAGGTCGGCGCGGGCGGCGCGGGTTTCCGGCCGCAGCACCTCCACCACCGGCTGCAGGTCGTTGGCCAGCGCCGCGCCCAGGGCCCGCCAGTCGCCGGCAGCCAGGGCCTCCAGGGCCGGTTCCACGCGGGCCGTAGACGGCGGGTTCAATTGATCGTACACCCGGTAAACCTCGGCGGTGGACAGGCCCTCGGGCCAGGCGATGAGCACCACGGGCACCCCCGGCCTGGGTTCCAGCGGCTGCAGGCGGTCGCCGATGCCCGTGGCCCGGGCGGCGCCCCCCAGGAGGCAGAAGGGGACGTCGGCGCCGAGCCGCCGGGCCAGCAGCAGCAGTTCGTCCCAGGGCAGGCCGCAGGCCCACGCTTCGTTGAGCAGGCTGAGGACGGCGGCGGCGTCGGCGCTGCCGCCGGCCAGCCCCCCCGCCACCGGGATGCGCTTGCGGATGCGGATCAGCGCTCCCGCCGGCCGGCGGCCCCGGCAGGCTTCCGCCAGCAGGCGGGCAGCGCGGTAAGCC
The DNA here is from genome assembly GCA_017577485.1 of Bacillota bacterium. Lineage (GTDB taxonomy): Bacteria > Bacillota > Sulfobacillia > Thermaerobacterales > RSA17 > RSA17. The sequence goes on from PKRI01000001.1 coordinate 202,191, forward strand.
AGGTTGCTCTCGCCGCCGGGCAGGTCGGCGCCGGTGCACTGCACCGCCAGGCCCGGCCGCAGCACCACGCTGACGTCGTCGGCGAGGCCGATGGTATGCATCAGGGAGTCGATCTCGTGGTAGCCGTCGCTGCGCCGCCCGCGGATGCGCAGCACCAGGTTGAGCTTGGCCAGCGCCCGCTGGGTGATGACGGTACCGCGGCGTGCCATCATCATCGCCCTCCGCACACGAAAACGGCCCCTCGAGAGGGGCCGTGTGGTCGACCGGCCGCAGGACTCAGCCGGCGCGAAAAGCCAACCGCTCTGCACCGCGGTCGTCGAGCACCGTCAGCTCCACCGTTTCGGTGAGGATGTCCGCGTACGTGAAGGTGACGCGGCGGTTCTGCTGATCGGGGCCCAGTTTGACGACGAAGAGGCTGGGATAAGTCTTCTCCAGGGTCCCCTCGCGCTCCACCACGCGCCGGCGCCCCTTGTGGGCCTTGATCCTGACCGGATGGCCGACAAACCCGTCGAGATCGCTCTTGATCCGAGCCAGCACGTCGCGGTTGTCGGACACGGGGCACACCACCTCGGGCGGAATCTGGTCCCATTATAACAGACCGCCCGGTCCGGGTCAAAAAACGATAAGTATATAGTCGTCGTCAAACGGGTGTCAAGGAGGTCCTGGCGGCCGGCGCCCCTATTTCGTGTGCTTGTCGGCCACGCTGGAGGCACCGTAGGACTCGGGTTTGATCTTGGCGTCGAAGCCGCTGCCGGCCACCATTCCCACCACTTCGCGGATCAACTCCCGGGTCTCGCCCGAACGGCCCACGTCCAGGTGGATCTCCACGTTCATGTCGGCGTGGCCGTTGCGGGACAGCCGCTCGGCCAGGCGCGCCGCCAGCTGCAGCGACAGCGAGGCCTCGTAGAGGATGCGCTGGCGCAGGCTGTCCATGCGGCGCATGCGTTCCCTGGAGAAGAAGTAGCGCGCTCCCTTGCCTTCCCGGTGGATGATGACCGCCGTGACGAAGGTGGTGTCGCTGCGCAGCTGGGAGTCGGTGCCGATGATCAGGCGGTAGCGCCCGTCGGGCGCGTGTTCCATGAAGCGGACGATCTCCTGGAACATCTGCTCGAAATCCATCTCGCCCTGGGTCGGGCTGAAGAACTTCATGCCGTCCGCCGCCTCCGCCCGCCGGACGCGCTGGTCACGGCATCTGGAGTCATTATACCCCCCGCCCCGGGGCGTCAGGCGCCGCGGGGGACACCGCTGCCGCCGCGGCCCGGGCGAGGCGCACGAACTCGTCCAGCGACAGCGTCTCCCCGCGCCGGTTTGGGTCCAGGCCCGCCGCGGCCAGCGCCGCCTCCACCTGCTCCCGGTCGAGGCCCAGATGGGGATCCTCGACCAGGGCGTTGCGCAGGGTCTTGCGGCGGCGGCCGAACGCGGCCCGCACCACCGGGAAGAAGACCTCGGGAGGCGGCGGGGGTTCGGCGTGGTCCGCCGGCTCCATGGCCACCACCGCCGACGTGACCGCCGGCCGCGGCCAGAAGCAGGACGGCGACACGCTGAACGTCTCCCGCACCCGGGCGTAGAAGGCGGCCAGCAGCGTCAGGGCTCCGTAATCGGGGGTGCCCGGCCGGGCGCGCAGGCGGTCCGCCACTTCCTTCTGGACCATGACCACCATGCGGCGGAAGGGGGGCCGGTGGCCGAAGACCCGCACCAGCAGCGGGGCGGTGATCTGGTAGGGCACGTTGGCCACGAAGCGCCAGGGCCGCACCGGGGGGCACAGGTCCCGCCAATCCACGGCCAGGGCGTCGTCGAACACCAGCCGGACGTGGGCCTCGCCGCCCACCAGTTCCCGGAGCACCGGCTCCAGCCGCCGGTCGACCTCCACGGCGGTGACGGCGCCCGCCCCGGACCGGGCCAGCGCCGCGGTCAGCGCCCCGGCGCCGGGCCCCACCTCCAGCACCCCGTCGCCCGGCTCGATGCCGGCCAGGCGCAGGATGCGGTCGCGGGTGTTGCGGTCGATGAGGAAGTGCTGGCCCAGGCGCCGGTCCGGCCGGATCCCGTGGGCGTCCAGCACCCGCCGCAGTTCCGACGGCCGCATGGGATCAAAGGCCATCGGATCCTTCCCATCCGAAAAACCGGGCCGCGTTGCGGCTGGTGACGGCCGCCGCCTCCTCCGCCGTCACGCCCCACACCCGGCCCAGGGCTTCGGCCACCCAGACCAGATACGCGGGCTCATTGCGGCGGCCGCGGCGGGGCTGCGGCGCCAGGAAGGGGCAGTCGGTCTCCAGCACCACCCGGTCGCGGGGGTAGGCTGCCACCACCCGGCGCAGGCCCTCGGACCCGGGATAGGTGAGGACGCCGCCGACGCCGATGTAGTACCCCCGCTCCGCACAGGCGGCGGCGTGCTCCTCGCCGGAAAAGCAGTGCAGCAGCACGCGCTCGGCGGGCAGGGCCTCCAGCCGGGGCAGCACCTGCTCATAGGCCGCCCGGCAGTGGATCACCACCGGCAGGCCCATGCGGGCCGCCAGCGCCAGCTGGGCGTCGAAGACCTCGTACTGGGCCTCCGGCGGCGCGTACTCCCGGTAGAAATCCAGTCCCATCTCACCCAGGGCCACCACCCTGGGATGGGCCGCCAGGCGCTCCAGCCGCGCCACCGCCTGGTCGACGCGGCCCGCCCAGGCTCCCGCCCCGTGCGGGTGAATGCCGACGGCGGCGTACACGTCGGCGTGGGCCTCGGCCAGGGCCAGGGTGGCCTCAGCCGCCTGTTCGAGGTCGATGGCCACGTTGACGAAGGCCGACACCCCCGCCGCCCGCGCCCGGTCCAGCACGTCGGCCCGGTCGCCGTCGAAGGCGTCGAAGTCCAGGTGCGCGTGGGTTTCGACCAGGTTCACCGCACCTTGCTCCCCGGGTTGACGGCCTGCTCCGGGGCCACCAGCACCACCCGGCCGTCGTCGGCTGCGGCCAGCAGCATGCCCTGGGACTCGACCCCGCGGATGCGCGCCGGCTTCAGGTTGGCCACCAGCACCGCCTGGCGACCCACCAGATCCTCGGGCTGGTAGTGCCGGGCGATGCCCGCCACCACCTGGCGCTCGCCGCCGCTGCCCAGGGACACCTTCAGCTTCAGCAGGCGGTCGGCGCCGGGCACCGGCTCCGCTTCCAGGATGCGCACCACCCGCAGGTCCAGGCGGGCAAACTCCTCGATGGTGATCTCGGGCGCGGCGCCGGCGGCCGGCTCCTGGCCTGAGGCCTCGCCGCCGGCCGACCCGCCCTGGCCACCGGCGCTGCCCTCGCCGGCGCCGTCGCCGCCGGCGAAGAGGCTCTCCACGTCGACGCGGGGGAACAGCGGCTCGCCCCGGCGCACCCGGGTGCCCACCGGCAGCCGTCCCCAGGTGAGGCCGGCGTCCCAGCCCACCGCCCGCAGGTCCTCGTCATAGCCCAGCTGGTCGTAGATCCGCTCCGGGGTCTCCACCAGGAACGGGGCCAACAGTACCGCGGCGAAGCGGGCAGCCTCGGCCACGTCGTACAGCACCCGTCCCAGCCGCGCATGCTCCCCCCGGCGGTTCAGTTCCCACGGGGCGGCCTCATCCACCAGCTTGTTGGCGCGGCCGATCAGGTCCCACACGGCGGCCACGGCCAGGTTCAGCTCGAAGCGGTCCATGTGCTGCTCCACCCGGCGGCGCACCTCGGCGGCCACCTGGGCCAGGTCGGTGGCCGGGGCGCCCGAGGGATCGGGGATGAGGCCGCCGCAGAACCGCTCGATCATGGCCGTGGTGCGCCAGACCAGATTGCCCAGGTCGTTGGCCAGGTCGCTGTTGAGCCGCCGGACCAGCGACTCCTCCGAATAGGTGCCGTCGGCGCCGAAGGGCACTTCCCGGACCAGGAAGTAGCGCACCACGTCCACCCCATAGCGGTCGATCAGGGTCAGCGGGTCGATGACCTGGGAGCCGGCCCGGGACTTGCCGATCTTGCCGCCGTCGATCAGCAGCCAGCCGTGCCCGTACACGCAGCGGGGCAGGGGTTCGCCCAGGGCCAGCAGGATGGCCGGCCAGATGATGGCGTGGAAGCGCAGGATGTCCTTGCCGATCAGGTGCAGGTCGGCGGGCCAGAAGCGGCGGTACAGGTCGCCGTCCGGGTACCCCAGGGCCGTGGCGTAGTTGGCCAGGGCGTCCACCCACACGTAGATCACGTGCTTGGGATCGAAGGGCACCGGGATGCCCCAGCTGAAGGAGGTCCGGGAGACGCTGAGGTCTTCCAGGCCCTGGCGGATGAAGCTGATCACCTCGTTGCGCCGCGATTCGGGCCGCACGAAGTCGGGGTTGGCCTCGATGTGCGCCAGCAGCGGCTCACCGTACTTGGACAGCCGGAAGAAGTAGCTTTCTTCCTCCAGCCACTCCACCGGCCGCTGGTGAATGGGGCACAGGTTGCCTTCGGCCAGTTCGTCCTCGCTGTAATAGGCCTCGCAGCGGACGCAGTAGAGGCCCCGGTAGGTGCCCTTGTAGATGTCGCCCTGGTCGTAAAGCTTCTGGAAAATCTGCTGCACCCGGCGCTTGTGCCGCTCCTCGGTGGTGCGGATGAAATCGTCGTAGGAAATGTGCAGGCGCTTCCACAAATGCTGGATCCACTCGACGATGGGGTCGATATACTCCAGGGGTTCCTTCCCTGCCTGGGCCGCCGCCCGCTGGAGGTTGAGGCCGTGCTCGTCGGTGCCCGTGAGGAACCAGGTGTCGTGACCCCGCAGGCGGTGGTATCGCGCCAGGGAGTCGGCGGCCACCGTGGTGTAGGTGTGGCCGATGTGGAGCTTGTCGTTGGGATAGTAGATCGGGGTCGTCACGTAAAATCTCTGCCGGCTCAAGAAGCGTCCCACCTTCCCGTCACGTACGCCTGGCCGGCCCGCGCCGCCGGCCCCAACAAGAAAACCCTCGCCCGCCAGGGACGAGGGTCGACTCGTGGTACCACCCTTGCTTCGCGCCGGCCTCGCGGCCCGGCGCCTCAACGGGTACGCGGGAAGTCAGGTCCCGGTACCCCGGCGCTGTAACGGGCGCCGCCCGTCGCCGCCTACGCAGCCGCCGGCACAGCCGGGCCCAAACCCCGGCGGCGCCGGGCCTTCGACGGACCGCTCCGGAGCCATGTTCGGACCCGGCGCGACACCGGGTTTCCACCTGCCCCCGGCTCTCTGGGCCGCGGCCCTGGTCCTACTCCGCTCCTTCACCGCGTTTGGCAAAAACCTATACCACCGTAAGCGTAACGATAGCAGGGGGTCCCGGGGCCCGTCAAGCCGCGAGAATCCACGGTTTCCGCCGCCGCCGCGCCCCCTGGTCATCCCAATCGGAGCGTATCCCAAAATGTATAACGCTTAAAGTTTTTCCCTTCAATAGGGTTGACTGAAACTGGCATCATTGGTACCGTTTTCGTCAGGGGAACGGCCCAGACCAGAGAGGAGCGAGGCTTCGTGAAGTCCACCGGCATCGTGCGGAAAGTCGACGAACTGGGGCGTGTCGTGATACCGATTGAACTCCGCCGGACTCTCGACATCGAAGAGAAAGATTCGCTCGAGATCTACGTCGACGGCGACAAGATCATCCTCCGCAAGTACGAGCCCGCGTGCATCTTCTGCGGCAACGCCGCCGGCGTGGAGAACTTCAAGGGCAAGAAGATCTGCCGCAGCTGCATGGCCGCCATCGGCGCCCGGGCGGTCTGAACCGCCGGGCGCGATCACCATATCCCGCTAAGCCGAGTTCTCCTGGGAGGGTGGACGGTTCAGCGTCCACCCTCTCCCTTTACGCGGGCGTACACCACGCGGCGGGGAAGGCCGTGCCCCCGGGCCACGCGGCGGATCGCCTCGCGCTCCGGCAGCCCCGCCGCCACCAGCAGCGCCACCTCTTCGGCCAGCGGCAGCCCGTCGGGGTCGGGCCCGGCGCCGTCGGGCCCCGCGCCGGGCACGGCAGGTCCCACCACCAGGGTGAACTCGCCGCGGATCTCCTCGGGCGCCAGGGACTGCGCCGCCTGCCGCGCCGGCACCACGTGGATGCTCTCGTGCTCCTTGGTCAATTCCCGGGCCACGCACAGCGGCCGGTCGCCCAGGTACTCCCCCAGGTCGGCCAGGGTCTGGGTGATGCGGTGGGGCGCCTCGAACAGCACCACCGGCCGCGGCTCCTCGGCCACCCGCTGCAGCGCTTCCTGCCGGGCGCGGCCGCGGCGGGGCAGGAACCCTTCCACGCAGAAGGAGTCGGCGGGAAAGCCGCTGACGGAAAGGGCGGCGGTCACGGCGCTGGGGCCCGGCACCGGCACCACCGGGAACCCAGCCTCCCGGACCCGGCGCACCAGCGCCGCGCCCGGGTCCGACACGGCCGGCGTGCCGGCGTCGGTGACGTAGGCCACGCTGCGGCCCTGGGCCAGGTATGCCAGGAGTTCCTTCGCCCGGGCCTCCTGGTTGTGCTCGTGGCACGACACCAGCGGCGTGTCGATGCCGTAGCGGGCGCAGAGCCAGCGGGTGCGGCGGGTGTCCTCGGCGGCGATCACCGCCGCCTCCCGCAGCACCCGCAGCAGGCGCAGGGTGACGTCCTCCAGGTTGCCGATGGGCGTGGCGCAGACATAAAGGACGCTCAAGGCACCTCGGCCACCTCGTGGTGGGCGAACTCCACCACGGTGTCGTCGTCCAGGCGCACCCGCACCCGGCGCGCCAGGAAGTCCAGCCCGACCACCCGCCCCGGGCCCCGCTCGGTCTGGACCCGGGTGCCCTCGCGGGGCAGCAGCGCCCGCGTTTCGACGTAGGTGTCGTTCTCGAAGCGCAGGCAGCACTTCAGGCGCCCGCACAGCCCCGTCAACTTGGTGGGGCTCAGGGACATGTTCTGGTCCTTGGCCATGCGGATGGAGATGGGCTCGAACTCGGCCAGGAAACTGGTGCAGCACAGGATGCGGCCGCACGGCCCCAGGCCGCCCACCACCTTGGCCTCGTCCCTGACCCCGATCTGGCGCAGTTCCAGGCGGGTCTTGAGCCGGGAGCCCAGGTCCCTGAGCAGTTCCCGGAAGTCCACGCGGCCCTCGGCCGTGAAGTGGATGACCAGCTTGCTGCGGTCGAAGGTGTACTCCACCGAAACGATCCGCATCTCCAGGCCGTGGGCCTGGACCCGCTCCTGGCAGGTGCGCAGGGCTGCGGCAGCCAGCCGCCGGTTCTCGGCCACCTGCTCCTCGTCTTCCAGCGTGGCCCTGCGCAGCACCTTGCGCACAGGCTGGGCCACGTCGCTTTCGGGAACCGGCCGGGGCTTGATGACCACCTGGCCGTACTCGGCGCCGCGGGCGGTCTCCACGATGACGTGGTCGCCCGGGCGCAGGTCGTGTCCGGCGGGGTCGAAGTAGTAGACCTTCCCCGCCTTCTTGAAGCGGACGCCGACGACCGTGACGGTCGACGGCGATTCCGTCGATTGGGCCTCCATCATCCCCACCCCAACTACCGTTTCTGCGGCGGCCGCGCGGCCGCCGGTGCCGGGGCCAGAAGACCGTCAGCGCCGGGCCTGCTGCAGTTCCAGAAACAGCGCGTCCAGCGCCGCCTCGGTGACGACGCGGGCGTCCAGCCGCCGGCGGGCCCGGGCGAAGGCGGTGAGGACCCGCTCGGGGTCCGTACGGCCCCAGGCTGCGGCCAGCGCCTCCATGCCCTGGTCAGCGGCCGGCCAGGCGGCATCCTGGCTGAACCCATGGGCCAGCAGCCAGGCATCCACCAGGGCCCGCTCGCCCAGATCCAGGGCCAGGGCCAGGTCGGCCGGGTCCAGGGCCGCCCACTGCTCGGCGGCTTCCAGGGCCGCCGGCAGGTCCCCCTGGCCCATGCGGGCCAGGTCATCCACCACCCGTGCGCTGAGGTCGTCCAGGTGGGCGTGCTCCGCCAGGAGCCGGGCGCGGCCGGGATTGCCGCGGGCCAGCCGCGCCAGCCACACGGCCCGGTCCCCGGCGGCCAGGCCCTGGTCTTCCAGGTCCCGGGCCAGGTCGGCCGCCGGCAGCGGCCGGAAGACCACCCGCTGGCAGCGGGAGCGGATGGTTTCGGGCAGGCGCTCCTCATCGGCCGCCAGCAGGAACAGCACCGCCTCGCTGGGCGGTTCCTCCAGGGTCTTCAGCAGGCGGTTGGCGGCCTCCATGGTCATGGTGTCGGCACCGGCCATGAGCACGCAGCGAACCCGCCCTTCCACAGGGCGGTAGCGCAGTTCCCGGATCAGATCCGCCACCTGCGACGTCTTGAGGGAGGAACCTTCGGGCTCCATCCACAGCACGTCGGGGTGATTGCCGCCGGCCAGTTTGCGGCAGGACGGGCATCGGCCGCAGGCGCCGCCCTCGTCGGGCTCCGCGCACAACAGCGCCGCCGCCATGGCCCGGGCCGCCTCCTCCTGGCCCAGGCCGGGCTCACCCGCGAACAGGTAAGCGTGGGCGATGCGGCCGGTGGCGAGCGCCCGGCTCAGGATCCGGCGCACCGGGGGCTGCCTGAGGTGATCCAGCCGCATGTCAAACCCGCTCGTAACGTTCCACGTGCAGGACGAACACGGTGGCGCCGCCCACCAGGACTTCCACCGGATAGGGCACGTAGGAATCGATGGGGCCGCCGACCGGCGCCAGGGGCGTCACCAGCTGCTCCCGGGAGTGGCAGATGCGGCGGATGATGTCCAGCACGTCGTCGACCCGGTCGTCTTCCACCCCGACCAGCAGCGTGGTGTTTCCCTCGCGGAGGAAGCCCCCGGTGGTGGCCAGTTTGGTGGCGCGGTAGCCCTGGTCCACCAGCGCCTCGATCAGGCGGACGGCGTCCTTGTCCTGCACGATGGCCACGATCAGCTTCACGGCATCCGCCTTTCCCGGACCGGCCGCCGCCGGTTCCGTGTACGGTGTCGCTTGCTTCGACGCGGCCCGCCCTGTTCCTGTAAGAACAAGCCCGGCGCCGAAGCGCCGGGCCCGTGAAAATTCAGGATTCCGGCAGCGTCCTACTCTCCCAGGCGGTCTCCCGCCAAGTACCATCGGCGCTGGAGGGCTTAACGGCCGTGTTCGGAATGGGAACGGGTGTGGCCCCTCCGCCATAGCCACCGGAATCCTCAGAACCTGTTGTCCGAGAGCATATCTTAGTCGCGCCGCGCCGCCGTGTCAACCGGGCGATCCTGCCGCTCCTGCGGCTGGCTTCCGGGTCCGGAAGGCCGGGAGGCGTGCCGCTGCACGCCTCCCGGTTCTGTAGGGGTAACGGGATTTGAACCCGTGTCTCCGCCTTGAGAGGGCGGTATCCTTGGCCAGGCTAGACGATACCCCCACGAAACACCTGACAAACCGGACCTTGCTGGGGAGCCAGGATTCGAACCTGGAACAACTGGTCCAGAGCCAGTCGTGTTACCGTTACACCACTCCCCATTGGACCGCGCCGCCACCGGCGCCGCGGGCGCGAGATGAAGTATAGCAGGTTCGACGGCACCAGGCAAGGCACGACCGGCGGCCGCGGGACCCTCAGGCGCCGGCGCCGCCTTCGGTCCCCGCATCCCCGCCGGCGGCAGCCGCAGCCTGGACGTGGGGCAACTTCTCCTTGATGAACCGGACGGCGCGGTCCAGACGCTCCAGGCACCGCCGCCGGCCCAGCAGCGCGATGACGTCGAACAGGCCGGGACCCATGGTGCGCCCGGTCAGGGCCAGGCGCACCGGGTGGAAAAGAGCCCCGCCGCTGATGCCCTTTTCCTGGCACAGCGCGCGGAACGCGTGCTCGGTGGACTCGGCGGTGAAGGGCTCCACGGCTTCCAGTCGCCGGCGCGCCTCGGCCAGCAATTCGGCCACGCCCGGCTTTTCGAAGCGCTTGCGGACGCCTTCCGGGTCGTAGTCCTCGAAGTCGGCGAAGAAGTAAGCCGACGCGTCGACGATCTCTTCCAGCGTGCGCACGCGGTCGCGGACGGCGGCCACCACCGCCCGGGCGTGAGCCAGTTCCTCCGGACCGGCGTCGCGCGGCAGGAAACCCCGGGCTTCCAGGCGCGGCCGCACCAGCGCGAAAACGCGGTCCAGGTCGGCCCGCCGCAGGTGCTGGCCGTTGAGCCACGTCATCTTCTCGACGTCATAAATGGCCGCCGTCTTGCTGATGCGCTCCAGGCTGAAGGCTTCGACCATCTCCTCCAGCGTCAGGACCTCACGGTCGTCGCCGGGGGACCAGCCCAGAAGCGCCGTGTAGTTCAGGATGGCTTCGGGCAGGAAGCCCTTCTCGCGGAACTCCTCCACGGCCACGGCCCCGTGCCGCTTGCTGAGCTTCGAGCGGTCCGGAGCCAGGACCATGGGCACGTGGGCGAAGGCCGGCGGCTCGTAGCCCAGCGCGCGGTAGACCAGCAGCTGGCGGGGCGTGTTGGACAGGTGCTCCTCGCCGCGGATCACATGGGTGATGCCCATGTGATGGTCGTCCACGGCCACGGCAAAATTGTAGACCGGCGTGCCGTCGGACTTCATGATGACGAAGTCGTCGAACTCGTCGTTGGGGAACCGAACCTCGCCGTGGATCAGGTCGGGCACCACGGTCTCCCCGGGACCGGGACCCACCAGGCGCACCGCCCGCGGCCGGCCCTGGGCCTCCAGGCGCCGGCGCTCCTCTTCCGTCAAATGGCGGCAGGTTCCGGGATAGCGGTACGTGCGGCCCTCCCTGCGGGCCTGTTCCCGGGCAGCCTCGATTTCTTCGACGGTGCAGTAGCAGGGGTACGCCTTGCCTTCCTGGATCAGCCGCTCCGCCTCGCGGCGGTACAGGTCCAGGCGCTGCGACTGGACGTAGGGCCCGTAGGGACCGCCCACGTCGGGCCCTTCCTGCCAGGTGAGCCCCAGCCAGCGCAGGCTGTCCAGGATCGGGCCCACTGTTTCCTCGCGGGCGCGGTCGGCATCGGTGTCCTCGATGCGAAGCACGAAGACGCCGCCGTTCCTGGCGGCGAACAGCCAATTAAAAAGCGCCGTCCGCGCTCCCCCGATGTGCAGGTACCCGGTGGGCGACGGCGCGAACCGGACGCGGATCTGGTCGGGCAATCCCTGCACCCCCGCTGTTGCGCAGTGTAGCAGAGCCCTGGACGGGGGGTCAAGGAAGGACCCGGCCGGGAAGGACGGGGCCGGCGCCGCTCACGCTCCGGCCAGGCGCTGCAGCGCCACCAGCATCAGCAACCCCGGCGCGCCCAGGTAGCCCACGGCGGCGGCGGTGACCAGATTGAGGCCCAGGTGAAAACCGAAGAAGGCCCCCACCCAGTTGAGGACCCAGATGGCCGCCCCGCCCAGGGCCACGCGGTACGCGGCCTGCAGCAGGAAGCGGATGGGCACGATGAAAGCCCGCACCAGCATGTAGAGGATGACCAGGGCCAGGCCGTAAGCGATCAGCGTGTCGACCTGCACGGGCAACTGCACCGGCACGGCGGCTTCACCCCTCGTCCATGGTTATGGACGCCGGGCGGCGGCCATGCCTCAGGCGGGGCGCTGCTGCTCGGGCGCCGTTTCGGGGTGGGCGCCGGTGGCAGCAGCGGCGGAAGGCGCGGGGCCGGCGGGCGCGGGACCGGCGGGCACGCCGCCGCCGTCGCGGCGCGGGTCGGCCAGGACCAGGCCCAGGCCGTCTTCGACGATGCCGGAGCGGCGGGCTTCCTTGATCAGGAACATGTAGCGGCGCTCGGCGGCGGTCATGCGGTGGATGGCATGGTCGATCAGTTCCGGGTCCGACACGTTCTCGAACAGGGACCGCGCCGCTTGCCACTCGCGGCGCGCCTGCTCCACCAGGTCGACCTCGCCCACGGCGGCACCGGCGTTGCCGGCGCCGCCCGCCGCGTCGGCGCCCCTGCCGCGGCTGCGCCGCCACCAGCGCGCCAGGGCTTCCAGCAAAGGCGGACTCCCCCTTCAGGCGGCTGCCCCCGCCGAATCCTTATGCCGCGGGGCCGTGCGATGTGCCGCCCGGGGGAAGTCTTGCCGCCGGTGCCAGGAAACATGCGGGCAGGAAGCGGCCGCCGCCGTTACACCGGGCGCCGGCCTTCCAGGGCGCGGGCCAGGGTGAGTTCGTCGGCGTAGTCCAGGTCGCCGCCTTCGGGCAGGCCGCGGGCGATGCGGGTCACGGTGACGCCCAGGGGCTTGATCAGCCGCGCCAGGTAGAGGGCGGTGGCCTCGCCCTCGACGTTGGGATTGGTGGCCAGGATGACCTCCCGCACCCGGCCTTCCTGCAGCCGCTCCAGCAGTTCGCGGATGCGCAGGTCGTCGGGCCCGACGCCGTCCATGGGCGAGATGGCGCCGTGGAGCACGTGGTACCGGCCGCGGAACTGGGCGGTCCGCTCCATGGCGGCCACGTCGCGGGGCTGTTCCACCACGCACAGCACGGTGTCGTCGCGCTCGGGATCGGTGCACAGGCGGCAGGGATCCTGATCGGTGAGGTTGCCGCAGCGGCCGCAGGGCCGGATGGCCTCGCGGGCGCCGATGATGGCCTCGGCCAGGCGCCGGGCGTCCTCGGCAGGCCGCAGCAGCAGGTAGAAGGCCATGCGCTGGGCCGACTTGGGGCCTACGCCCGGCAGGCGGGTCAACTCGGTGATCAGGCGGGCGATGGGCTCGGCGTAACGCATGACGTCAGAAGTTCAGGCCCGGGATCTGGGGCAGGTTGAGACCTCCGGTGATCCGCGCCATCTCCTGCTGCACCATGTCCTGGGCCTTGCGCAGGGCCTCGTTGACGGCGGCGGCGATCAGGTCTTCCAGCATCTCCACGTCGTTGGGATCCACCGCCGCCGGGTCGATCTTGATCTGCCGCACCTCCATGGCGCCGGTGGCCACGGCCCGCACCACGCCGCCGCCCGCCGACGCCTCCACCGTGCGCTCCTTGAGTTCCTCCTGGAGGCGCTGCATGTCTTCCTGCATCTTCTGGATCTGCTTCATCATCTTGCCCATCTGGCCGAAGTTCACGGGCGATCCTCCCTGGGCTCGACCAGCCGTCCGCCGAACAGTTCCAGGGCGTCACCGGCCAGGCCGGAGGGCGCGCCGGGCTCCTGGGGCCGGTCCGCCGCACCGCCGCCGGGGGGCACCCGATCCGGCCCCACCTCGCCCGGCAGGTCCTCCAGCGGCGGCTCGTCCGGCAGCGGCACCGGGTCGGCCGGCATCCCACCGCCCGGCGGCGCACCCGCCTGGGTCCCGCCGGCAGCCTCCCGGGCCGGCGCGGCGGCCTCGTTTTCCCGCCGGCCGGCGGGGCGGCCCGCCTCCCGGCCGCGGCGGCGCCGGGCCGGAGATGACGGCTCGTCGGCGTCTTGCTCCATCGTAACGCAGCGCAGCGCAACCCGCACACCGCAGGTGTCGGCGATGGCCCGCTCCACCGTCTGCAGCCGCTTGCCCTGCACCATCGTGTTGTAATGGAATTCGTGGCGGAAGACCAGTTCGACGCGCGACGGGCCCGCCGCCCGCACCTCCACGTCGGCGGGGTTGAGCAGCGCCCAGGTCTGGGTGCTGAGCTTCCGCACCCGCTCCAGGACCGCCGGCCAGGCGGCCACCACCGCCGCGGCATCGCCGCCCTCCTCACCGGTGCCCCCGATGCCGCCGGCCTCGCCGGCTGCCGGCTCCTCACCGGCGGCGGCCCCCGTTTCCTGGGCCGCGGTCTCCGTCTCGTCGACCGCGGCCCGCGCTTGCTGGACCGCGGCCGCCGGCGGCTGCCCCGCCCCGGCGGCGGGCGCTGCGGCGCCGGGAGCCCCGGTGCCGGCACCCAGTTCCCGGGCGGCCCGCAGGAACGCGGTCTCCAGCACCAGGCGCCCGTCGGGAGCCCACCGCATCACCTGCTCCCGCTCCGCCAGGTAGTCGAGGAAGTCCAGCAGCCGCTCCGGGTCGACGCCGGCGCAGGCGCGGCGCAGTTCTTCGGCCTGCCGGCCCGACAGGGCCACGGCGTTCTCGAGGCCGGCGTCCAGCCTGAGCAGCAGCGCGTGGCGCAGGTACTCCTGCCAATCCCGGAGGATCTGCCGCGGGTCGCGCCCCTGGGCCAGCACCTGGTCGATGACGGCCAGGCCCGCCGCCAGGTCGCCGCCGGCGGCGGCCCGGGTCAGGGCCAGCAGCGACTCCTCGCCGGCCGTGCCCAGCAGCGCCAGCAGGTCGTCCAGGGCGATGGCGCCTTCTGAGGCCATGGCCGCAGCCTGGTCCAGCAGGCTCAAGGCGTCCCGCAGGCCGCCCCGGGCGTGCCGGGCGATGACCTGCAGGGCTTCGGGTTCCGCCGTCAGCCCTTCGGCGGCGCAGACCTGCTCCAGGTGCGCGATGATCCGGGCGTCGGGAACCCGGTGGAAGTCGAAGCGCTGGCAGCGGGACAGGATGGTGGCCGGCACCTTCTGCGGGTCCGTGGTGGCCAGGATGAAGACGACGTTGGCCGGAGGCTCCTCCAGGGTCTTGAGCAGCGCGTTGAAGGCGTGCTCGGTCAGCATGTGGACCTCGTCGATGATGTAGACCTTGTACCGGCAGCGGCCCGGGGCGTAGCGGACCTTCTCCCGCAGGTCGCGGATCTCTTCGATGCCGCGGTTGGAGGCGGCATCGATCTCGATGACGTCCAGGGCGCTGCCGTCGGCAATGCTCCGGCAGGCGGCGCACTGGTTGCAGGGCTCGCCGCCGTCCAGCGGCTGCTCGCAGTTGACGGCCCTGGCCAGCAGCCGGGCCACGCTGGTCTTGCCCGTGCCCCGGGGCCCGGCGAACAGGTAGGCGTGGCCCACGCGGCCCTGGCGCAGCGCGTTCTGCAGGGTGCGGACCACGTGCTCCTGGCCCACCACCTCGGCGAAGCGCTGGGGGCGGTAGGCGCGGTAGAGGGCGCGATAGGCCAACGAAACCGCTCCTTCCACCGTCGGGACGAGGGTACGCAGCAGGCCGGCCGTGCAGGGGCCTTCGCCCGGGCGGCGCGGAAATCCTGGCGGCCCCGGCGGGCACCTGGCCGCAACAAATCAGAGAGACCCCGCTCGCGGGGTCTCCCGGCTGGAAAGCTACTTGGTCGTGCACCCGCCGTCGACCGGGCGTTCCGGGCGGAACCCGCGCAGCCTGCTCGGGCCCGGCTTCCCCGCGGCACACGGCCGCACTCGCTTACCGCTGCTCCCTTCCGGGCCTGACGGGGTTCACGAGGCACCGTTGCGCGGGACCGAACCTTCAGCGCCGCTTACGCAGGTCAGACCCCGCAACACCGCGGCCTCGGGCGGGAATTCGACCCCGCTACAGCGGATTGCGGGTACAGGGCACCGCTACCTCCCCGTCTAGCACGACCAAGGTCGTGGACCATCGCGTGCCGCGCGGGCCGGGCATGCCGGCGGCCGCACGGAACGCTGCCTGCGGAGGGAGTGGGATTCGAACCCACGGTACCCTTGCGGGTACACACGCTCTCCAGGCGTGTGCCTTCAGCCGGACTCGGCCATCCCTCCGGACCTGCATTGGGAACCGGGCGCCCGCTCCGGCGCCGCGGTCCTGCGGAAGGGGTGGGATTCGAACCCACGGTGGGCGTGAACCCACAGATGCTTTCGAGGCATCCGCCTTCGTCCACTCGGCCACCCTTCCGAAACCTGAGCCAACCTAAGCCTAATCCATGGCGGCCCCTCAGGGAACCCTGCGCACCCCGTTGCCGCCCGGGCGCCGCCGCAGCTCGGCGAAGAAGGACCGCAGCAACTCGGCCGCCTCCTCGGCGCCGACGCCGCGGATCACCTCCAGGCGGTGGTTGAGGCGGGGATGCTGGACCACGTTGAGCACCGAGCCGCAGGCACCCGCCTTGGGGTCGTCGGCGCCGTAGACCAGGGTCGCCACCCGGGCCAGCACCAGCGCGCCGGCGCACATGGCGCAGGGCTCCAGGGTCACGTACATGACGGCGCCTTCCAGCCGCCAGGTGCCCAGGTGCCGGGCCGCAGCCCGCAGCGCCAGCATCTCGGCGTGGGCGGTGGGATCGTTGGTCGTTTCCCGCAGGTTGTGGCCCCGACCGACGATGGCGCCGCCGGCGACCACGACGGCGCCCACCGGCACCTCGCCCTTGCCGGCGGCAAACCGGGCCTCGACCAGGGCCTCGGCCATATAGCGCTGGTGCAACGCCGTGGAACTCAACGGGACCTCCGCCCGGCGCGCCGCCGCGTCCGCCTCTGTGCGCCCGGGAGGACTCGAACCCCCGACGCAGGGTTTAGGAAACCCTCGCTCTATCCACCTGAGCTACGGGCGCAAGTGCGGACCCTATTATATCAGGCGCCCGCCCGCAGCGACAAACGCGGCGCGGCCGGCTTCCAGGCGGAACGTTTCCTCCGCCAGGGCCCGCGCGTCGTCCAGATCATGGGTCACCAGCAGCAGGCGAAAACCCAATGCCTCCTGGAGTTCCAGCAACGTCCGGCGCAGCCTGCGGCGCAGGCCCGCGTCCAGGGCGGCGAAGGGCTCGTCCAGGAGCAGGATCCGCGGCTGGCGGGCCAGGGCCCGCGCCAGGGCCACCCGCTGCTGCTGCCCGCCCGACAGTTCCGCCGGGCGCCGGCGTTCCAGCCCGTTCAACTGCAGCAGGTCGATCATCTGCGCCACGCGACGGCGGCTCTCGTCGGACCGCGGCCGCTCCAGGCCGAAGGCGATGTTGCCGGCCGCGTCCAGGTGCGGGAACAGCGCGAAGTTCTGGGGCACGTAGCCGACGGAGCGCTCCTGGGGCGGCACCCATACGCCCGCCGCGCCGTCGTACCAGACGTGCCCATCCACGGCGATGCGGCCGGAATCGGGCCGGAAGGCGCCGGCGATGGCCCGCAGCGTCAGCGTCTTGCCGGCGCCCGACGGGCCCACCAGCACCACGCGCCGGGCGGCGGTGGCGAACTGGACGGCCAGGGTGAAGCCCGGCAGGCGCCGGTGGACGGCCACCTCAAGCACCGGCGTCACCCCGGCTCCCCGTGCCCCACCTGAGCAGCACCAGCACCAGCAGCGACACCAAGAGCAGCACCGCCGCCAGCGCCAGCGCCGCGTCCACATCGTGCTCCAGCGCCGCGTAAACGGCCAGGGCCATGGTCTGGGTGCGTCCGGGGAAACTGCCGGCGAACAGGATCGTGGCCCCGAACTCGCCCAGGGCCCGGGCCCAGCACATGACCAGGCCGCCGAGCAGGCCCGGCAGCGCCAGGGGTACGGTGACGCGGCGGAAGGTGCGCCACGGGGAGGCGCCCAGGGTGTGGGCCACCGTCTCCAGTTCCGGGTCCACCGCCTGGAAGCCCGCCCGGGCCGCGCGCACGTAAAGGGGCGCCGCCACGAAAAACTGGGCCAGGATCACCGCCGCCGTGGTGAAACTCAGGTTGACGCCCAGGGCCGCCAGCGGCTCGCCCAACAGGCCCCGGCGGCCAAAGGCCATCAACAAGCCCAGGCCCGCCACCGAAGGGGGCAGGATCAGCGGCAGTTCGATGAGGCTGTCCAGCAGCGCTTGACCGGGAAACTTCCGGCGGGCCAGCAGGTAGGCGGCCGGCGTGCCCAGCAGCACCGCCAGGCCGGTGGCGGCCAGGCTGGTCCAGGCGGTCAGCGTGAGGGCCTGCAGCACCACCGGGCTGCCCAGCGCCGCCCGCAGCGACCCGCCCGCCATTGACCGCACCAGGATGGCCAGCACCGGCAGGCCCAGCAGCAGCGCGAAGCCCGCGGCCGCCGCGGCCCAACCCGCCGCGGCCAGGCCCCGCCCCAGCGGCCGGCCGACCCGGAAAACGGCAGGCACCCTGGTCCCAATGCCGCGGCCGGTCATGGTTCACCGCCCGCCGCCGGCAGGAAACCCCACGTCTCCAGGACGCGCCGGCCCTCGGGACCCAGCGCCAGGTCCACGAAGTCCTGGGCGCCGGCCGGGTTCGGCGCGTGGTTCAGGACCGCGATGGGGTAGGCGGCCGTGACGTTGTACGCACCGGGCACTTCGACCACACCCACGTGTGGCCGCACGTCCGGCGTCACGTCGCTGGCGTAGACCACCGCGGCGTCGGCCTCGCCCAGGCGCACCTTGGCCACCACCTGCCGCACGTTGAGTTCCCGGGACACCACGTTGGCCAGCACCCGCTCCTTGAAGCCGGCCCCGAAGGCTCCGTCCTGGTCGGCCCGGTCCAGCATTTCCAGGGTGTAGGCGCCGATGGGCACCTCCGGCGCGGCCGTCACCAGGCGCACGCCCGGGCGGGCCAGGTCCTCCAGCGACACGATGCCCGCCGGGTTGCCGGCCGGAGCGATGATGACCAGGCGGTTGCGCGCGAAGATCTGCACGGGATCGCGGACCAGCCCGGCCGCCCTGGCCTGTTCCATCTGCTCCAGGCTGGCCGGGACGAACACGTCGGCCTCCGCACCCTGCTCCAACTGGAGCCTGAGCTGCGAGCTGCCGCCGAACTGGTACTGGACGCGGCTTCCCGGGTATCGCTCCTCGTAGAGGGCGGCGATCTCCCGGAAGGCATCGGTCAGGGACGACGCGGCAAAGACCACCACGCTGCTTTCCGCGCCGCCGGCTTCGGGCTTCGCGGCGCCGGCGGCGGGACCGCAGCCCCCCATCAGCCACGTCACCAGCAACAGCGCCGCCAGCAGCAGCGCCGCCGGCAGCGCCGGGCGTTCGTGGGCCCGCCGCCGTTCACGGAGCCACACGGGTGATCTCCCCCATGGCGCTTACGTCATACCCGCCCAGGGCTTCCACCTCACGCCGCAGCAGCCGGCTGTCCAGCACCTCCAGCAGAGCCTGGACCGCCGGC
Organism: Bacillota bacterium; assembly: GCA_017577485.1. Classification (GTDB taxonomy): domain Bacteria; phylum Bacillota; class Sulfobacillia; order Thermaerobacterales; family RSA17; genus RSA17. Next base: position 220,811 of record PKRI01000001.1, read on the forward strand.
AGGTCGGCGAAGGCCGCCGGGATCACCAGGTCGAAGCGCTCAACGGCCAGGGGTATGAAGTCCAGACCCCAGCACCGGGCGGCGCCGTGGACCGTCACGGCCGCGTCGGCCAGGCCGGCCGCCACCGCCTCGGCGGCCGCCAGGTGCCCGTGTACCACCCGGTCGTACCCGGGCACGGTTTGGGGCGCCACGCCGGCGCGGGCCAGGCCCTCGTCCAGCAGGCGGCGGGCGCCGCTGCCGGGTTCCCGGTTGATGAGCCGCACGTCGCCCCGCGCCAGGTCGGCCAGGCCGCGGATCCCCAGGGGATTGCCGGGCGCCACGGCGATGCCCTGCTCCCAGTCGGCAAAGGCCGCCAGCAGCACGTCCCGCCCGATGTGCCGGCGCGCCGCCTCCCGGTTGAAACCGGCGCCGTCGGCATCGGCCAGGTGGCTGCCGGCGATGTGGGCCTCGCCTCGGCCTACGGCCTGGAGCGCGGCGGTGCTGTTGGCGTTCCACCACGCCAGGTGGAAGCCGGGGCAGCGCCGGTGGAAGTGTTCGGCCAGCAGGGCAATGGCCGGGTCGCAGCCGCTGAGCAGCAGGGTGCGGTCCAACTGGTCGGGTTCGGCGAACAGGTCCACCCGCAGCGCCGGGGCGGCGCGCCCCGCGCCGGGGGCCGTGCGCCGCAGCAGGCCGTTGGACCACGGCACGGCCGGCAGCACTGCGCTGCGGCCCGACAGCGCCCGGGCCACGGTCCTGCCGCCGACGCGCGCCACCTGCACCCGCACCGGGTCGGCCCCGGGTGCGTCCGGGCGCTCCAGCCCGGCTTCGTTTTCGTCCTGCGTGCCGGCGCCCACCACCACATCGGGCACCAGCGGCGTATCCTCCGCCAGGCGGAACAGCGAATCCACCGGACGTCCCAGCGCCCGGGCCAGGCGCAGCGCCACCTCGATGGTGGGCGACATGCGGCCCGTCTCCACGGCGCTCACCGCCTGCCGGCTGATGCCCGCCCGGGCTGCCAGTTCGGCCTGCGACAAACCCGCCGCCAGGCGCGCCGCCCGGAGTGAGGTTTCCAGCCTGGATCCCGCGCCCACGCCGCAGCCCTCCCATGCCGCCGCACGCTGTCGAGGCCTCGCGCCAGTAAGATAGCATAATTCGCTATTATCATGGACAGCGGGTGGGCAGGCGGGCGCCACCTGGAACGGCGCCGGCGGCCGCACGGTGAGGCAGCCGGGACGGGCGCGGCGCCGGCGCAGAAAAAACGCCCCGCGATGGCTCGCGGGGCATCGGAGAAGGATGTGCGCCCTGGAGGATTCGAACCCCCGACCTGCTGATCCGTAGTCAGCCGCTCTATCCAGACTGAGCTAAGGGCGCACGCCGGTCAAAGCGCTGATCATTATAGCAACGGACCCCGGCTCGGGCAACTGCCGGGGTCGGTGCGGAAGGGGTGGGATTCGAACCCACGGTAGGGGTTTAGTCCCCTACAACGGTTTAGCAAACCGCCGCCTTCGACCTGCTCGGCCACCCTTCCAAGCAAGAAACCGCCGGGCGCGGCCCGGCGCACCCCGAGTTTAGCAAACCGCCGTCGAGAGCGTCAACCGCGCGCCCGGCCGCGACCCTCTCCCGGCGCCGCAGCGCCGGCGCCCCAGCCGCCGGCCGTCGCCTGGACCCACATGCCCGGCGCCGGCCCCGCGTAATCCTGGCACAGCGGCGGGAGGGTCGGCAGCGGTGAACCCGTTCGTAGCGGGCATGGTGCTGGTGCGGCTGCTGTCGGCCGCCGTGGAACTGACTGCGGCGGTGCTCATGGCCCGTTACAACCGCGTGGACACCGCCCTGCGCATCAACGGCGTCCTGGGACTGGTGGGCCCGCTGATCCTGCTGGCGGTGACATCGCTGGGCCTGGCGGGACTGGCCGGCCACCTGCCGCTCCACAGGCTGCTGATGATCCTGGCCGGAGTACTCCTGATCATACTGGGGACACGGTGAAACCTTACGGCGTCGCGCCGCGTCAGACCCAGTATATCTCGGCAAGTTCTTGGAGGCGGAAATCATCAACCAGCGCGCTTACGCCGGCCTCTTACTGGTGCTGGCGCTGCTCGCGGCATCCTGCAGCGGCACCAACGCGACCAGCCCCGGCGGCCCCGAGCCGGCACAGGAGGAGCACGGCGCCATCGCCGACCCTGATCCCGCCCCGGAGCCCGGCGCCGCGGAGGCGCCCGAGGAGCCGGACCGCCCGGAGCGCGCCGATCTTGCGGTCCACGCCGAGCAGGTGGAGGTCACGCTGCCCTTCGTCCTGGTGCGGGTACCGGACCTGGGCTTTTCCACTTACGTCTTCGAGGAGTACCGGGTGGAGTTTTTCGATGATCCGGCGCCCGGCATCCGCGCCAGCGACCCGCATCCCGGCCGCTCCACCTTCATCGAAGTGACGGCCCTGCCCGCCGGGACCGGCCAGGAAGAAGCACGGGCCGCCCTGAGCGCGGCGGCCGACGCCCCCGGCGGCTGGGTGCAGCCCGGCGTGCCGGTGCGGCCGTGGGCCGTGGACACCGTCACCGCCGACCACGGCGATGTCGCCGACGTCTACTTCCTCGTGGAACACGGCGGCCGCTACCTGCTGATGCGGCAGCACTTCGCCTGGGTGGACGCCGAGGCGCTGGGGCCGGTCCTGGAGGGCTTCCTCAACGAATGGCTGTGGGACGACGGCGGGTACCTGGTGCCCCGTTAGCACCGGCCGTCAGCGCCGGATATCGATGGCCTCCAGCAGGATCGCCGTGTTGACGACCTCGCTGGGATAGGAATTGATCGTGTACGAGTCGATGGTCACCGTGGCCGTGCCCGTGCCGGGCCCGCCGAAGACCTGCCGGGCCTCCTCGACGTTGTCAAAGCAGAACCAGACGGTGCGCTGGTCGGTCTCCACCACGGGCAGGCGCCGTGCACTGTCCTCGTCGGGGAAGAAGCAGACCACCTGGGGGAAGAACTCGTCCTCGGGCGGGAAGTGCTCGAATCGGCCGGTCAGCGTGACCTGCCCCGAGAACCGCACGGTGATGCTGGGGAACCGGGCGTCCGGAGGCTGATTGGGCTCACCGTAGGCGCTGAGGGCTTCGATGCGCATGCCCACCACCTGATCGCCCACCTGGGCCTGCTCCACATCGAAGCGGTTGGGCTCAGCCCCGGCGGGTGGGCCGGCGGGATCGTCGCCCGCGCCCTCATCCGGCTCGGGCCCTCCGCCGTCATCAGGAGTCTCGCCCCCGGGCGGCGATGCGGCCGGGCTCTGGGCCGCCGGGTCGGTTCCCGCGGCGCCGTCATCGCCGCCGGAGCCGCCGCACGCGGCCATCGCCAGGGTCAGGACCAGAATCACCGGCAGGACCAGCGCCCGGTGGAAGCCGTGTAGGGGCATGTCCGACACCTACCATTCCTGCGGAGAGGGTGGGATTCGAACCCACGACGGGCATGCACCCGTTGCGGTTTTCAAGACCGCTGCCTTCAGCCACTCGGCCACCTCTCCAGGTGGAACATCATTTTAGCACGGCGGCCCGGCTCGGTGCGCCTCAGGCTGTGACCGGCGAGCCGCCAGGCCGGCGCGCCCGCTCCGGCGTCAGGACCACACCCGGCCCGCCGCCGCGCGCGGCTCGATGACGGCGGCGCCGAAGTACGGCTGCAGCGCCTCGGGCACCGCCACGCTGCCGTCGGCCTGCTGGCAGTTCTCCAGCAGCGCCGCCACGGTGCGGCCCACGGCCAACCCCGAGCCGTTCAGCGTGTGCACGAAACGGGGACGGGCGTCGGGCGCGGGCCGGTAGCGCAGGTTGATGCGCCGCGCCTGGAAATCTTCGAAATTGCTGCACGACGAGATCTCCACGTAGCGGCCGTAACTGGGCATCCAGACCTCGATGTCGTACTTCTTGGCCGCCGTGAACCCGGTGTCGCCGGTGCACATGAGCACCACGCGGTACGGCAGCCCCAGACGCCGGAGCACCTCCTCGGCGTCGGCCACCAGCGATTCCAGTTCGTCGTAGGACGTTTCCGGCTTGACCAGCTTCACCAGCTCCACCTTGTCGAACTGGTGCTGGCGAATCAGGCCCCGGGTGTCGCGGCCGGCGGCACCGGCCTCGGCCCGGAAGCAGGGCGTGTAGGCCACATACTTCAGCGGCAGCGCGTCGGCCGGCAGGATCTCGTCGCGGTGGAGGTTGGTCACCGGCACCTCGGCGGTGGGCACCAGGAAGTAGTCGCCGGGCTCCACCCGGAAGGCGTCTTCCTCGAACTTGGGCAGTTGGCCCGTGCCCGTCATGCTCTGGCGGCTGACCATGAACGGCGGCAGCACTTCCAGGTAGCCGTGCTCGCGGGTGTGCAGGTCCAGCATGAAGTGGATCAGCGCCCGGACCAGGCGCGCCCCCTCGGCCCAGAACACCGTGAAGCGGGACCCGGTGATGCGGGCGGCGCGCTCGAAGTCCAGGATGCCCAGGTCCCGGCCCAGGTCCCAGTGGGCCTTGGGCTCGAAGTCGAAGGCGCGGGGCTCGCCCCAGCGGCGGACCTCCACATTGTCTTCCTCGCCGGCGCCCACGGGCACGTCGGGGTGCACCAGGTTGGGCAGGTTCAGCAGCAGGCGCTCGATCTCGGCCTGCAGTTCCCGCACCTCGGCCTCCACGGCCGCGATGCGGTCGCCCACCTCACGCATCTGGGCGATGCGGTCCTCGGCCGGCTCACCGGCTTTCTTGAGGCGGCCGATCTCCTGGGACACCCGGTTGCGCTCGGCCCGCAGCGCCTCCAGCTCCTGCAGGTTCCGCCGCCAGCGCTCGTCCAGGGCCAGGATGGCGTCCACGTCCACGTCGCCCTCGCCCTTAAGGCGGACGGCCTCGCGGACGCGGTCGGGATTCTCGCGCACGAACTTCAAATCAAGCACGGCTGCCACCTCCGCTCACCGCGGGCGCGGTCGCCCCGGCGGCCTGCACCAGGGCCGCCAGGGAGCGCTCGTAGGGGGGCCTGGCGACGCCCACATCGGTGATGATCGCCGTCACCAGCGCGGCGGGAGTCACGTCGAAAGCGGGATTCAGGACGGCGATGCCCTCCGGCGCCACGGGACGCCCCTGCCAGTGGGTCACCTCTTCCGGCGGCCGCATCTCGATCTGGATGTGGTCGCCTGAGGGCGTCGCCGGGTCGATGGTGGACCGCGGAGCCGCCACGTAGAAGGGGATGCCGTGGGCCCAGGCCAGCACCGCCAGGGTGTAGGTGCCGATTTTGTTGGCCACGTCGCCGTTGGCGGCGATGCGGTCGGCGCCGGTGATCACCGCCTGGACGCGGCCGGTGCGCATCAGGTAGCCGGCGGCCCCATCGGTGACCAGCGTGGCGGGGATGCCCTGCTTCACCAGTTCCCAGGCGGTGAGCCGCGCGCCCTGAAGATAGGGGCGCGTCTCGGTGGCGTAGACGTGCAGGCCGCCGCCGGCCGCCGCCGCGGCGATGACGCCCAGGGCGGTGCCGATGCCCGCCGTGGCCAGGCCGCCGGTGTTGCAGTGGGTGAGGACCCCGGTGACGCCCGCCAGCAGGGGGCTGCCGTGCCGGGCGATGGCCCGGTTCATGTCCACGTCCTCGGCATCGACGGCCTCGGCCTCGCGGGCCAGGCGGTCCGCCAGGGAGGCGGGCGTCATGAGGGCCGACCCCGCATCCCGCCACAGGCGCCGCAGCCGCTGCACCGCCCAGGCCAGGTTCACGGCCGTAGGCCGGGCGGCGGTCAGGACTTCCGCCGCCTCCTCCAGGGCCCGGACCACGTCGTCGAGGGCGGCGGGGTCAGCGGATGCGGCCAGGCGGCGGGCCTCCAGCGCCAGCCCGTAGGCGGCGGCCACGCCGATGGCCGGCGCGCCCCGGACCACCATGTCGCGGATGGCGCCGGCCACCTCGCGGGCCGTGCGGCAGGGAACCCAGACCTCCTCATGGGGCAGGCGGCGCTGGTCGATCAGGTAAAGGGCCCGTCCATCCCAGCGGTGGGGCCGGATCATGAAGGGACCTCCCCGAAACGGGCTTTGACCCGCCAAAGTTCGTCGCTGTCGGGCGGGTCCAGGGGCCGGCGCCGGCTGCCCTCCAGCACCCAGCAGCCGTCGCCGGCCGGCAGCGCCCGGGCCACCGGCGTGAACATCGTCCCTGCCTCCCGGCCCGCCGCCGCCAGGTCCACGCCCTCCGGGGCGGCCGCCAGCAGCACGCCGCTGGAGATCAGCCGCAGCGGGTCCGCCCCCAGAACCCCGCAGAGGGCGGCCGTGGCCGGGGCCACGGGGATGGCGCCCGCGTCCACCTCCAGCCCCACGCCGGCGGCGGCGGCCATCTCCCACAGGGCGCCCAGCACCCCGCCCTCGGTGACGTCGTGCATGGCCGAGGCGCCGGCGGCGGCCGCCGCCAGGGCCTCGGGGACCACGCTGATGGCGCTGCCCAGCGCCCGTGCCTGCTCCAGCACCGCCGGCTCCAGGCGGCCGCGCAGCACCGCCTCCAGATCGGCGGCCAGGATGGCCGTCCCCTCCAGGCCGGCCGTCTTCGACATCCAGATGCGGTCGCCGGGCCGCATGCCGGCGCTGCGGATCACCCGGTCCCGGGGCGCCCGGCCGATGACCGTGGCGGTCACCAGCGGTTGAGGCAGCCCCGGCGTGACCTCGGTATGGCCGCCGGCGATCTCGATGCCGACTTCGGCGGCGGCGCGCTGGGCCCCCTCCATGATGGCTTCCACTACGTCGAGGCCCGAGCCCTCGGGCACCATCACCGCCAGCAGCACCGCCACCGGCCTGGCGCCGTGGGCCGCCACGTCGTTGCAGGACACGTGCACCGCCAGCCAGCCGATGTCGCTGCCGGCGCCGGTGATGGGGTCCACCGAGGCAACGCACAGGTCGCCGCCCAGGTCCAGCACCGTGGAGTCCTCGCCCAGGGCGGCGGGCACGATCACCTCGGGCCGCCGCCGGCCCCGGCGCGACAGCACCTGCCGCCGCAGCAGGTCCGGCGGAAGCTTGCCGGCTTTCAGCGACACGGCGGCGTCAACCTTTCAGGACCCCCAGGGGCTCCAGGCGGGCCACCCTGCGGGCCAGGCCGGCCCGCTCCACCACGTCCACCACCTGGGTCACGTCCTTGTAGGCGTCGGGAGCCTCTTCGGCCAGGGCGGCGTCGCCGGCGCCGCGGACGGCGATGCCCCGCTGCGCCAGGGACCGCCGCAGGTCGGCGCCGCGGATCTGCCGCTTGGCCGCCGACCGGCTCAAGCGCCGGCCCGCGCCGTGGCAGATGGAACCGAAAGTTTCCTCCAGGGCGCGCTGGGTGCCCACCATCACGTAGGAAGCGCGGCCCATATCGCCGGGCACGAACACCGGCTGCCCGTAGGGGCGGAAGCGCGGCGGCAGCTGCTGGTGGCCGGCGGGGAAGGCCCGGCAGGCGCCCTTGCGGTGGACCAGCGCCCGCCGCTGCCGGCCCCCCACGTACACGTGCTCCCACTTGGCGATGTTGTGGGCGTGGTCGTAGACCAGGTCCAGCCCCAGGTCCCGGTCAGACACGCCGAAAACCCGGGCGAAGGTCTCCCGCACCCAGTGGGTCATGCACTGCCGGTTGGCCCAGGCGAAGTTGGACGCCGCCGCCAGGGCCGCCAGGTAGTCCTGGCCCACCCGGGAGCGGACCGGCGCGCACGCCAGCTGCCGGTCGGGCAGGTCGATGCCCAGGCGCCGGGCCTCGGCGTCGGCCAGCCGGACGTAATCGGTGGCCACCTGGTGGCCCAGGCCCCTGGAGCCCGAGTGGATCATGACCGTGACCTGACCTTCCCGAAGGCCGAAGGCCCCGGCCAGTTCCGGATCGTAGACCCGGCGCACCACGCCCACCTCAATGAAGTGGTTGCCCGAGCCCAGGGTGCCCAACTGGTCCCGGCCGCGCTCCCGGGCCCGCTGGCTGACGCAGGCGGGATCGGCGCCGGCCATGCAGCCGCCCTCCTCGGCCCGCTCCAGGTCCTCGGGACGGCCGTAGCCGGCCTCCACAGCCCAGCGCATGCCGCCGGTCAGCACCCGCTCCAGGTCGCCCGGGCCGAGGCGCAGGCGACCGTGGGAACCCACGCCGGTGGGCACCGCCCGGGCCAGGGCATCCATCAGCCGGTCCAGGCGCGGGCGCAGTTCTTCTTCCGAGAGGTCAGCGGCGATGACGCGCACGCCGCAGTTGCAGTCGAAGCCGATGCCGCCAGGCGAGATGACGCCCTCGTCGGGGTCCACGGCGGCCACGCCGCCCACGGGAAAGCCGTAGCCCCAGTGGATGTCGGGCATGGCCAGGGACAGGCCCAGGATGCCGGGCAGGTGGGCCACGTTGGCCACCTGCTCCAGGGCCTGGTCGGCCTGGATGTCCCGGATCAGAAGGTCGTCGGCGTAGACCAGGCCGTCGACCCGCATGCCCGGCCGGCTCTCCCGGGGAATGCGCCAGCGAAACCCGTCGACGCGCTCCAGCGGGAACTGCCGGGTGCCGCCCACGGCCGCACCCCCTCGCGCGGGATCGATGGTGGAAACGCTGAAACTGCTGGAAATCGCGCCCCTATTGTAGCACGGGGATCAGAGGTCGAAGACGACGCGGCCCACCCAGCGGCCGCCCTCGGGCCGCAGGGCGATGCCGTGGAGGGTTACCGCCTTGATCTCGGTACCCGGCCGGTGGCGGCGGGGATCCAGGGTCTCGCCCCGCGCCACGGCCCGCGCCGACCACCGGCCAGGCCCGGGGGCGCCGCCGCTGCCGCCGGGCCCCCCGGGGGCCTCGGCTTCCACCGTCACGTCGTGGACCAGCATGCCCTCCACGTGGTGCAGGTACAGCAGCTCGTCCAGCAGGTTGAACAGCAGCAGGTCGGGGTCGGGCGCCGAAACATGCACCTGCCAGCGGCGGGCGGGCCGCACCTGGTCCGGCGGCACCACCAGCGCCGCCATGCCCAGGGCCGCCTGGCGCAGGGCCTCGGCCGGCGTGGGCCCGTAGGCCTCAAGGCCCACGTCGGCGGTGTGCTCCAGGATCTCGTAACCGGCGTCGCGGTCGGGGGCCCCGGCCGTCATCGCCGCCGGCCTCACTCGTCGTCCTTGCCCACCACCGGGGCGATGGCCACGACCTTGTCACCCTCATCCAGGCGCATGACCACCACGCCCTGGGTGAGCCGCCCCTGCACCGAGATGTCTTCCACCGGCGTGCGCAGGATGATGCCCGCCGCCGACACCAGCATGACCTCGTTGCCCGGCTTGACCACGCGGCTGCCGGCCACCGGGCCGGTCTTGGGGGTTACGTTCATGGTCTTGATGCCCATGCCGCCGCGGCCCTGGCGCCGGTACTCGCTGACGGGCGTCCGCTTGCCGTAGCCCCGCTCCGACACCACCAGCACCTCGGCGTCCTCGTCGGCCACGTCCATGGACACCACCTCGTCGCCGGGGGCCAGGCGGATGCCGATGACGCCGCGGGCAGCCCGGCCCATGGGCCGCACCTCGTCCTCGTTGAAGCGGATGGCCATGCCCTGGCGGGTGGTGAGCAGCACGTCCCGCCTGCCGTCGGTGAGGCGCACGCCCACCAGCTCGTCGCCCTCGTCCAGGGCCAGGGCGATGATGCCGCCGCGCCGGATGTTGGCGTACTCCGACAGCAGCGTCTTCTTGACGATGCCCTGGCGGGTGGCCGTCAGCAGGTACTGCCGGTCGTCGAAGTCGCGCACGGCGATGACCTGCTGGATCCGCTCGCCCTTCTGCACCTCGATCACGTTGATCATGGCGGTGCCCCTGGCCGCCCGCGACGCCTCGGGTATCTCGTAGACCTTGCGGCGGTAGACCACGCCGCGGTTGCTGAAGAACAGCAGCGTGTGGTGGTTGGTGGTGATGAAAAGCTGCTCCACGAAGTCCTCGTCGCGGGTGGCGATGCCCGACACGCCGCGGCCGCCGCGGCGCTGGCTGCGGTAGGCGGTGACCGGCATGCGCTTGATGTAGCCCTTGTGGGTCAGGGTAATGACCACGTCCTCGTCGGCGATCAGGTCCTCCAGGTCGATGTCGCCCTCGCCGGCCACGATGCGGGTGCGGCGCTCGTCGGCGAAGCGGTCGCGGATCTCGGTGATCTCCTGCTTGATGATCTGCAGCACCATGCGCTCCGAGGCCAGCACCGCCCGCAGGTACTCGATGGTCTTGAGCAGCTCGTCGTACTCCTGCTCGATCTTCTCCCGCTCCAGGCCGGTCAGCCGGCGCAGGCGCATGTCCAGGATGGCCTGGGCCTGGCGCTCCGAAAGGCCGAAGCGGTTCATCAGGCCTTCCTTGGCTTCCTGGTCGCTGCGGGAGGACCGGATCAGGCTGATGACCTCATCGATGTGGTCCAGGGCGATGCGCAGGCCCTCCAGGATGTGGGCCCGTTCCTCGGCCTTCTCCAGTTCGAAGCGGGTCCGGCGGACGATGACCTCCTTCTGGTGCTTGAGGTACTCCTGGATCATGCCCTTGAGGTCCAGGAGCCTGGGCTGGCCGTCCACCAGGGCCAGCATGATGATCCCGAAGGACTGCTGCAGGCCGGTGAACTTGTAAAGCTGGTTCAGGATCACGTTGGGGTTGGCGCTGCGGCTGAGCTCGATGACGATCCTGAGCCCCTCGCGGTCGGTCTCGTCCCGCAGGTCGGTGATGCCCTCGATCTTGCGCTCCCGCACCAGTTCCGCGATCTGCTCGATGATCCGCGCCTTGTTGGCCTGGTAGGGCACGTCGGTGATGACGATGCGGTGCCGGTCGCCCCGCATCTCCTCGATCCGGGCGGTGGCGCGGATGGTGATGATGCCGCGGCCCTTCTCGTAGGCCTCGCGGATGCCCTCGCGGCCCACGATGATGCCGCCGGTGGGGAAGTCGGGACCCTGGATGATCTTCATCAGCCCGCGGTTGTCGATGTCGGGGTCATCGATCATGGCCACCACGGCGTCGATGACCTCGCGCAGGTTGTGGGGCGGGATATTGGTGGCCATGCCCACGGCGATGCCCGCCGAGCCGTTGACCAGCAGGTTGGGGAACCGCGACGGGAGGACGACCGGCTCCTCCAGTTCACCGTCGAAGTTGGGCGTGAAGTCGACGGTGTTCTTGTCGATGTCGGTCATCATCTCCATGGCCAGGGGCGACAGCCGGGCCTCGGTGTAGCGCATGGCCGCCGGCGGGTCGCCGTCGATGCTGCCGAAGTTGCCGTGGCCGTCCACCAGCGGCGCCCGCATCACGAAGTCCTGGGCCAGGCGAACCAGGGCGTCGTAGACCGCCGTGTCGGAGTGGGGATGGTAGCGGCTCAGCACGTCGCCCACGGCACGGGCCGACTTCTTGTAGGGCTTGTCGGGGGTGTTGCCGTTTTCGTACATGGCGTAGAGGATGCGCCGCTGGACCGGCTTCAGCCCGTCGCGGACGTCGGGCAGCGCCCGGTTGGTGATGACGCTCATGGCGTAGTCGATGTAGGACTGCTTCATCTCGTCCGCGATATCGACCGGCAGCACCTTGCCCACGGTGAAGTCCGACAAGCCCATCTTCCCTCCCGAGTTATCCACAACTTATCCACCGGTGTGGACTGTGCAACCCTCTTGCCGGAACCCCGGGGCCCCGCCCGCACCGGGCTCCACAGGTTTTCCACAGCCTGTGGAAGACCCTTATCCACCGGTGTTATGTGCACCCGGTCAGCCCACGGTGTCCAGGAAGCGCACTTCCTTGGCGTGCTGCTCGATGAAGTGGCGCCGGGGCTCCACGCGGGCGCCCATCAGGACGTTGAAGATCTCATCGGCCGCCATGGCGTCTTCCAGGGTCACCTGCAGCAATGTGCGCCGCTCCGGGTCCATGGTGGTGTCCCAAAGCTGCTGGGCGCTCATCTCGCCGAGACCCTTGAAGCGCTGGGCCGTCAGCCGCTTGCCCCGCTCCCGGTAGAACCGCTCAAGCTGCTCGTCGCTGTAGAAGTAATGCTCTTCCTTGCCGTCCCGCACCAGGTAAAGGGGCGGCTGGGCGATGTAGACGTACCCCGCCTCGATCAGCGGCCGCATGTACCGGAAGAAGAAGGTCAGCAGCAGCGTGCGGATGTGGGCGCCGTCCACGTCGGCATCGCACATGATGATGATCTTGTGGTAGCGGGCCTTGTTGAGATCGAACTCGTCGCCGATGCCGGTGCCCACGGCGGTGATGATGGCCCGCACTTCCTCGTGGCTGAGGATCCGGTCCAGGCGCGACTTTTCCACGTTGAGGATCTTGCCCTTGATGGGCAGCACGGCCTGGAAGCGCCGGTCCCGGGCCTGCTTGGCCGAGCCGCCGGCCGAGTCGCCCTCTACGATGAACAGTTCGGCCATGGCCGGGTCGCGCACGCTGCAGTCGGTGAGCTTGCCCGGCAGCGCCGTGACCTCCAGGGCCGACTTGCGGCGGGTCAGTTCCCTGGCTTTCCGCGCCGCCTCCCGGGCCCGGGCCGCCGTCAGGGCCTTGTCCACGATGCGGCGGGCGATGGTGGGATTCTCCTCCAGGTAGCGGGCCAGGGCCTCGCCCACCACCGAGTCCACCAGGCCGCGGATCTCGCTGTTGCCCAGCTTGGTCTTGGTCTGGCCCTCGAACTGGGGCTCCGGCAGCTTGACGCTGAGGATGGCCGTCAGGCCCTCGCGGACGTCGTCGCCGGAGAGGCCGTCCTGGTCCTTGGCCAGGCCCGCGCGCCGGGCGTAGTCGTTGATCACCCGGGTCAGCGCCATCTTGAAGCCGGCCTCGTGGGTGCCGCCCTCGTGGGTGCGGATCATGTTGGCGAAGGTGTAGATGTTTTCGGTGTAGCCGTCGGTCCACTGCAGCGCCATCTCCACCTCGACGTCGTCCCGCACCGCCAGGGCGTGGATCGGCTCGGGGTGGAGGGTGTTCTTGGCCCGGTTGAGGCTCTCGATGAACGAGAACAGCCCGCCCTCGAAGCAGTAGAAGCTGCGCTCGCCGGTCCGCTCGTCACGCAGGGTCAGGATAAGACCCCGGTTCAGGAAGGCCAGCTCGCGGATCCGGTTGTTGATGGTTTCGAACTTGAACTCGGTGTCGTCGAAGATCTCCGGGTCGGGCTTGAAGCGCGTGACCGTGCCGCGGCGCTGGGTGGGGCCCACGTCCTCCACGTCGGTGACGGGCCGGCCCCGCTCGTACCGCTGGCGGTAACGGCGTCCCTGGCGGTGCACCTCTACCTCGCACCACTCCGACAGGGCCGACACCACCGAGGCGCCCACGCCGTGCAGGCCGCCGCTGACCTTGTAGGCCTTGCCGTCGAACTTGCCGCCGGCGTGCAGTTGGGTCATGACCACCTCCAGCGCCGGCCGGCCCACCTGCGGGTGCGGGTCCACGGGAATGCCGCGGCCGTTGTCGTCGACGGTGACGCTGCCGTCGGCGCCGATGGTCACGTGAATCTCGGTGCAGTTCCCCCCCAGGGCCTCGTCGATGCTGTTGTCCAGGATCTCCCAGACCAGGTGGTGCAGGCCGCGGGGCCCGGTGGATCCGATGTACATCCCCGGGCGGCGCCGTACCGCTTCGAGTCCTTCGAGGATCTGGATCTGACTGGCGTCGTACTGGCGCTCGTCGGCCACCCTGGCCATTCCTCCCACGACCTCTCCCCACTGTCAGCGTCGCAACGTGCCACACAAAGCGCACCCGGTCCTACCCGGCCCGGGTGCGCCGGCGTCCATCCCCAGTATACCTTTCCGCATCCCCGCCCGCCGGGCGCGCGCCGGGCGCCTGCCGGGACCAGACCCGCCGGCGCAGCGCCGCCGGCGACAGCGGCGACAGGTACGTGGCTTGGTCGGTGATGACCAGGGCCCGCGGCCGGCCGCCCGCCAGGTCCACCAGGCGGCCTGCCGACCGCTGCAGGTCCAGAAACTCCTGCACCGACCCCTGCCGGCGCAGCCGCCCGTCCAGGACGGCGATCACCGCGCTCAGGGGCACCAGGTGGTCAGCGCCCGGCTGCAGGTAAATGGTCATCGCTCCCGTCGCCCAGGAGTGACTGGGCCCGCGGGCCCAGCGCCCGGGCCACCGCCTCGTCCAACAGCCGACCGGGCGGCACCCCGGTGACGAGGCAAGCCAGGCGCAGGGCCAGCACGGAACCCCGCCGCCGCAGGGCCGCCCGGTCGCGCCGGCGGCCGCCGCGCTCCAGGCGTTCCAGCACGTCCTGCAACTCAGCCTGCCACGCCTGGAGCAGTTTTCCGCGCACGTCGGCGTAAATCCTCGGGCTGCAGCCCGGCAGCCGGGCCGCCACGGCCTCGGCCGAAAGCCACGGCTCCTCCCCCAGCAGGGCCGGGACCCGCCGGCGCCGGCCCCCGGGACGCCATTCCGCCTGGCAGGCGG
>PKRI01000020.1 GCA_017577485.1 Bacillota bacterium
GCGGCTCCGGAGGCCGCCGCTCTATCCTGGCTGGGCTGGGGGGGCATCCCCGGGTGGGCGGGGCCATGCCCAACACCTCGTGCAGCCTGGGCGCGGGGGCCACGGCCCTGTGCCCCGGCCGGGACGTGCCTGCCGAGGCGATGGAGACGGCGCGGCGGCTGTTCGACCCGCTGGGGGTCACCGTGGACATCACCGAGGACCTGTTTGACGCCGTGACCGCCGTCAGCGGCAGCGGTCCCGCCTATGTGTACCTGCTGGCGGAAGCGGTCATCGAAGCCGCCCGGTCCCTGGGCCTGACCGACGAAGCCGCCCGCCTGCTGACGGCCCAGACCATCCTGGGCGCCGGCCGCATGCTGCTGGCCGAGGACGCCGATCCCCGGGAACTGCGCCGGCGCGTCACGTCGCCCGGCGGCACCACGGCGGCCGCCCTGGCAGTGCTGGAGCAGGCCGGAGTGGTCGCCCGGGTCCACGAGGCGGTGCGGCGGGCGGCGGCCCGGTCCGCGGAACTGGCTGCCCTGGCGGCCCACAGCTGACGACACCCCCTCCGGGGCGGGAATCCTGTCCGGCCCGGCGAAACTGAAGGGGCAGGAACCGCCCAGGGGGGTCTTGTGCTTGTCGTCCTTCAACGATCTGGTGCACCAGTTGGCCGAACGCGTACTGCAGCGCACCGACCTCACCCAGGAACTGATCAGCGACACGGCGGCGCGGCTGGAGGGGGTGACGGTGCGCCTGGGGGAACTGCGGGACCTTCTGCCCCAGGAGATTGCCCCGGGCGTGGCCTTCGATCCCACGCATCCCTCGCTCAGGACGCCGCCGCAGATCAAGCTGGAAGACCTGGCCGGCGCCGGCTCGGGCGGCACCGGCTACGCCGCGGTGGTTCCCGGGGGCGCCGCCGGCGAGGCCGCCCCGGGCACGGCGGAGCCCGGCACGGCTGAGCCCGCTGCGCCCCGGCCTGAGATCTGCGCCGACGACGACCTGGCCGGGCTGTCCATCGCTGACCTGCTGGCCGAGATCCACAGCCGCCGGCTTTCGCCCGTGGAACTGGTGGAGCGGGTCCTGGCCCGCATCGAGGCCCTGGAACCCCGGCTCAACGCCTTCGTCACCGTCATGGCCGACGAGGCCCGCCGCCAGGCGCGGGCCCTGGAGGAGGAACTGGCGTCGGGCCGGTCCCCGCGGCCGCTCCACGGCATTCCCGTAGCAATCAAGGACAACATCGACGTGGCCGGGGTGCCCACCACCGCCGGGTCCCGCACCCGCGCCGACCACGTGGCTTCCGCCGACGCCACGGTGGTGGCGCGGCTGCGGCAGGCCGGCGCGGTCATCATCGGCAAGACGGCCACCCACGAGTTCGCCTTTGGCGTCACCACCGACACGCCGTACCACGGCCCCGTCCAGAACCCGTGGCGGCCGGGTCACACGGCCGGCGGGTCCAGCGGCGGCTCCGGGGCGGCGGTGGGGGCCCGCATCGTCCCCGCGGCCCTGGGCACCGACACGGGCGGGTCCATCCGCATCCCCGCCGCGGCCTGCGGCACGGTGGGCTTCAAGGCCACCTACGGCCTGGTCAGCAAGCACGGCGTGGTGCCGCTGTGCTGGTCCATCGACCACGTAGGGCCCCTGGCCCACACGGTCGACGACGCGGCCCGGGTGCTGGCGGCCATCGCTGGCCCCGATCCGCTGGACGCCACGACGCTGGGTCCTGCCCAGGCCGGCGCCGTCCGGTGGGATGCCGCCGGCGACGCCGGAAACCTGTCGGACGTGCGCATCGGCCTGCCGGCAGGCTGGCTGGACGACCGCGTGGACCCCGGGGTGCGCGCCAGGATTGACGAGGCGCTGCGGGCGCTGGCCGGCCTCGGGGCCCAGATCGAAGAGGTGCCCTATCCCCCGCCGGGCGTCATGGCCCTGCTGAACCGGGTCCTGGCCCTGGCGGAGGGCAGCGCCTACCATGCGCGGGCCCTGGCGGCGCGGGGCGGGGACTATGCGCCCGACGTCCGGGCCCGCTTCGAGTTGGGCCAGTTCCTGCTGGCCCAGGACTACCTGCTGGCGCTGCGCCTGCGGACGGAGATGGCCCGCATCACGCACCAGGCGCTGGACCGGGTGACGGTGCTGGTGACGCCCACCATGCCCATCACGGCGCCGCCGTTCGGGCAGGCGGTGCGGTCGTGGGGCAGCGGCCAGGCGGAGGCGGTCCCCGACGCCATGATCCGCCTGACGGCGCCGTTCAGCCTGATCGGCTTCCCGGCGCTGAGCGTGCCCTGCGGGACCGCCGGCGGCCTGCCGGTGAGCATCCAGATCGTCGGCCGCCCGCTGGACGAGGCCGTCCTGGTGCGGATCGGGCGGGCGGTGGAGCAGTCGTTGGGCGCGGCGTAGGGCCCGGTGGCGCCCGGGGCCGCCGGGTTGGGCGTACCAGCCGCCGGGGCCGCCATGTACGCCCCCGGGCAGCCGGGGACCGCGCACGGGATGCCCGCGCGCGGCGCACAATTGGAATCGGGAGTGGGACACATGTGGATTCTGCTGCGGATCCTGCTCTACGCGCAGTTCCTGCTGGGCGCAGGCCGCGTCCTGGGCCTGGTCCGCAACCCGTTTGTGTGGGAGATGCACATCGGCATCGGCGGCCTAGCGGCCATCATCGCCCTGTTGCTGCTGAAGTCCACCCAGGCGCCGGTCAACGCCGGGCTGCGGGCGGCCGCCCGCTTCATGCCCCTGGTGGCGCTGCTCATCGGCCTGGCGCGGTACTTCGACTGGCTGATCGATCCCTTCACCTACTGGCTGCACGTGCTGTCGGGCATCATCGCCGTGGGCCTGGTGGAAGCCGCCGGCGGCCAGGAGCGGCGCGCCCAGCGGTCGTAAGGAGCGGTTCCGCAGCGGGATGCGGTGAGGGCCGCGGTGTGGGCTGCGATGCGGGCTGCGGCGAGGGTCAGGGTGCCAGCTTCGATGAGGGCCGCGCCTTTCCGGCCGGCCTACTGGCCCTGGCCGCTCGCCGGCTCGATGACGCCGCAGGCCAGGCGGGGGCCCGAGGCGCCGGCCGGCTGGGTCCGGTAGTCGTCGGGATGCAGGTGGACGATGACCGACCGGCCCACCACGTCGGCGGGCCGGAACTCGTCGGTAAAGAAGGTCATCACGCTGACCCCGCCGCCGTCCGGGTTGGAGAAGATGACCGGGAAGTCGCCCGGGTGGTCGCCGTGGGGCTTGCCCTCGGGGTTCCAGTGGCCGCCGGCCGCCAGGAAGGGGTCCTGGGGATCGCCCACCTCGCAGGTCCCGAACTCGTGGATGTGAAAACCGTGGGGTCCCACGGGATCCTGGTCCCCCTCGGCGGGACGGTACGGGGGAAGCCCGCGGATCCCCACCGCCACCGTGGCGCCCCCGTTCGATTCGAAGAACAGGACCTGACCCTGGATCTCGGGCGCCAGGGGTCCTCCCTCGAGGATGGCGACGGCGGCCGGCGGCGTTTCGATGCGGAGGGGACCGGCCGCAAAGCCCGTCCCGGCGGGGTCTGCAGGACTCGCCGGCCCGCCGCCTGCGCCTGGCTCCGGCCCCGACGGCAGCGCCGGCGGGAATACGGAGGGGAGCACCTCCCGTCCCAGCGCGCCCAGCAGGATCACCGCCGCCACCAGCAGCGCCGCCCGCAGGATCCGACTGCCCCGCAGCACCATGGCCCTGCCTCCCGGTCCATGGAGTTCGGGCCCGGCAGGCCCGTCACCCAATGGCTACAACCCGGACGCTCAATCTAGACCGCAGGACTGTGTCGTTCTTACAAGAGGGAGGCTGAGAACGGTGACGAAAACGCGTCTTTCGTACAGCGCCCTTGAAGGAATCTGGAAAATATCGGGGCGCGGGTTATCCGGGAGGTGAACCTGTCGTGAGCGTACACGCTGCGCCGCAGGCGGCGGGGAACGCCGTGCACGTCGACCCCGACTACCCGCTGGCCCAGGTGCCGGCCTCGGCACGCCGCAACTTCTGGTCGCTGACGGTGGTGCTGCTGGGCTTCACCTTCTTCACCCCGACCATGCTGGCGGGGGCGCAGGTGGGCGCGGCCTTCACCTTTGGCGAGTTCCTGAGCGTGCTGGTGGTCGGCAGCCTCATCCTCGGCGGCTACGTCGGCGCCCTGTCGGCGGTGGGGGCCCATACGGGCCTGACCACGGTCCTGATGTCCCGCTACACGCTGGGCACCGCCGGCGCCAAGTGGGCCGACCTGCTGCTGGGCGGCACCCAGGTGGGCTGGTACGGCGTCACCGCGGCCACCTTCGGCGAGCTGGTCGCCCAGGCTTTCGGCCTCCAGCAGTACACCTGGCTGCTGATGATCCTCGGCGGCGTGCTGATGGGCATCACGGCCTACTACGGCTACCGGGGCATGGAAATCCTCAGCTATGTGTCGGTGCCGATGCTGTTCATCCTGGCCTTCTGGGTGACGGCCCGCTCCCTGGATGAAGTGGGCGGCTGGGCCGGCATGTTCGCCCAGCGGCCCGTGGAGACCATGACCTGGGCCACGGCCATCACCATCATCGTCGGCACCTTCGCCAGCGGCGGCACGCAGACGCCCAACTGGTCCCGCTTCAGCAAGTCGTGGCAGCAGGCCCTGCTGGCCGGACTCATCGCGTTCTTCCTGGGTAACGGCGTGATGCTCTTCTTCGGGGCCGTGGGCGCCATTGCGTTCCAGGAGGCCGACTTCGTCAACGTGCTGATGAAGATGGGGCTGGTCTTCTGGGGCCTGGTGTTCATGGTGCTCAACCTCTGGACCACCAACGACAACACCGCCTACGCCTTCGGCGTGGCCGGCGCCGAGTTCTTCAACGTCCCCACCAAGAAGCCGTTCATCATCGGCGGCATCGTCATCGGCATCATCCTGGCCATCACCGGCATCTACAACGCCCTGATCGCGTGGCTCAGCTTCCTGGGCACCTTCATCCCGCCGCTGGGCGGCGTGATCCTGGGCGACTACCTGTTCTACTGGCGGGGCAAGCTGCCGCCGCTGGAGAGCATGCGCTTCCGTACCGTGCGCTGGAGCGCCGTGGTGGCCTACCTGCTGGGCACCGCCGCTGCATACTTCGGCGGCCTGGCAGGCATCGGCATCCCGCCGCTGAACGGCATCATTGTGGCGGGCCTGGCTCTGCCGGTGTGCGAGGCCATCTTCCGGGCGCTGGGAGCAGAGCAGAAGCACGAGGTGGCCTGAGGCTCCCGGCCGGAGGCCGCGGGCCTGCGGCCCCGGCGGCGGCAGTCCTGGTGGTCTCATCGCGTGGTGAGCGACGGTGCGCCGGGCCCCGTGCCCGGCGCACCGTGCACTGTCGACGAGGAGGTTGGCTGCGCTGGAACGCTACGATCTCATCTTCCGCAACGTACGGCTGCGCTCGGGCGAGACCGTCGACCTGGGCATCCGGGAGGGGCGCTTCGCCGCCGTCCAGGCGGGGCTGGCCGGCGAGGCCGGCAGGGTCATCGACGCCGGCGGCCGCCTGGCCTCGCCGCCCCTGATCGAACCCCACTGTCACCTGGACGCGGTCCTGACCGAGGGTCAGCCCCGCTCCAACGCCAGCGGCACGCTGCTGGAGGGCATCGCCATCTGGGCGGAACGGAAGCAGGCGCTGACCCATGACGACGTCAAGCAGCGGGCCACCGAGGGCATCCTCTGGTACGCCAGCCAGGGAGCGCTCCACATCCGCACCCACGTGGACGTGTGCGATCCCAACCTGACCGCCCTGAAGGCGCTGCTGGAGGTCCGCGAGGAGGTCCGCGATCTGGTGGACCTGCAGCTGGTGGCCTTCCCGCAGGAGGGCATCCTGTCGTACCCGCGGGGCGCCGAACTGCTGGAGGAGGCCCTGCGCCTGGGCTGCGACGTGGTGGGCGCCATCCCCCACTACGAGACGACCCGCGACATGGGCGTCGAGTCCCTGCGCATCGCCTTCGACCTGGCCGAGAAGTACGACCGGCTGCTGGACGCCCACTGCGACGAGACCGACGACGACCAGTCGCGCTTCGTGGAGGTCATGGCCGCCGAAACCATCGCCCGCGGCCTGCAGGGACGGGTCACCGCCAGCCACACCACGGCCATGCACTCGTACAACAACGCCTACGCCTTCAAGCTGTTCGGGTGGCTGAAGCGGGCCGACCTCAACATCATCGCCAACCCGCCGGACAACATCATCCTTCAGGGCCGGTTCGACACGTATCCCAAGCGGCGGGGCATGACCCGGATCAAGGAACTGCTGGAGTTCGGCATCAACGTGGCGGTGGGCCACGACTCGGTGATGGACCCGTGGTACCCGCTGGGGACCGGCAACATGCTGCACGCCGCCTTCCTGGCGCTGCACATCGGGCACATGAGCGGGTACGACGAGATCCCGCGGGTGTGGGACCTGGTCACCGACAACTCGGCCCGGGTGCTGAACATCACCGATTCCTACGGGATCGCCCCGGGCAAGCCCGCGGACTTCGTGGTGTTCGACGCCCCCACCGACCGGGACGCGCTGCGCATGCTGGCGCCGGCGCTGTGGTGCGTCAAGCGGGGGCGGGTGGTGTTCGAGCGGGAGCCGTCGACGGTTCGGGTGTACCGGGAAGGCCAGGAGCCGCGGCCGGTGGTTTACCTGCGCTGACGGGTCGGCTGGTCGGGCCCCGGGCGCGGCAGCCCCGGTCCAGCGTGCCCCAGCGGCTGGACAGCCATCCAGTTACCCATTCGAAGGCGCCGGGTGTGCACCACGGGGTGGGTGCGCGCCCGGCGCCTGTCGTAAAGTCCGTTGGGTACTTATCCTGGAGCGCCTGTGCAATATTAGGGCTTTTCCCCTCTTATGTCCGCCCGCGGGGCCCCGCCCGTGCAATATACGGCACAATGTGCTCTTAAAAGGGGGCTGCCGCCGGCCCGCCGCCCCTCCATCCCGGGCACTTAAGGGCTGAACGGCTCCTATTGTGCACGGCGGCCGCGCCTGAGGCGAAGTTTAGAGCCCTCTTACCCTTATATTGCACGGGCCTTGGGGTGATCCGGTGCACGGCCCGTGGGGCGGCCCGGTGCACAGCTCGGGGGGGTGATGCCGCCCAGCGGCTACCGGCCCCCCGCGGCCGCCTGCTTCCACGCCGCCGCGGTGCCGCCCGCCAGGGCGTGGCGCAGCAGGTCCAGGTCCACGTTGGCGCCGCTGGTCACCACCACCCGGGACCGCCCCGCCCGCCGGTCCCGGCAGGCCCCCGCCAGCGCCGCCGCCCCCGAGGGCTCCACCGCCGTGCGCATGGTGCGCCAGATCAGGCGCATGGCGTCCAGGATCTCGTCGTCCGACACCAGGACCACGTCGTCCACCAGCCGTCGGATGATGGCGAAGTTCAGGGCTCCGCACCGCCGCGCGATGAGGCCGTCAGCCAGGGTGTCCACGGGCGGGGACTCGGTGACGGCGCCGGCGTCCAGCGACAGGCGGATGGACGGCGCGCCCTGGGGCTGCACGCCGATCACCCGCACCCGGGGCGCCAGGGCCTTCACCGCCAGGGCCACCCCCGCCAGCATGCCGCCGCCGCTGGCCGGCACGTAGATGGTGTCTACATCGGGCACGTCTTCCAGGATCTCGAAACCGATGGTGCCCTGGCCGGCGACGACTTCCGGCTGCTCGAAAGGATGGACGAACGAGTAGCCGTGCTCGGCCATCAGTTCCTCGGCCCTGGCGAACATCTCGGTGGTGGACGTGCCGTGCAGGATGACCTCGGCGCCCAGCGCCCGCACTGCGTCCAGTTTGGCCTGGACCGGCCGGGCCGGCATGACCACGCGGCAGGGGATGCCGTGGGCCCGGGCGGCGAAGGCGGCACCCAGGGCGGCGTTGCCGGCGCTGACGGTCAGGATGCCGCGGGCCCGGGCCTCAGGGCTGAGACTGCGAACCTTGTTGTAGGCGCCCCGTACCTTGAAGGACCCGGTGCGCTGCAGGTGCTCGGCCTTCACGTGGACGGCGGCGCCCACGGCCTCGTCCAGCAAGTCCTCGCGGAAGACCGGCGTGCGGCGCACCACGCCCTGCAGCGCCCGGCGCGCGTCCCACACGTCGGCCACCGTGGGCGGCACCGGTTCTGCTGATGATCCCAAAGCGTGAACCCTTCCTTCTGTATCGTCGGACTGCCGGGATTCTTCGCCGCCGGACCGCACGGCAGGATGCCCCGCAAGCCGGAGTCGCCCGGGACGCCGGTGCCTCACAGGTACCGGGCCATGCCGCCGTCCACGTCCAGCACCGCGCCGGTGATGTAGGAGGCCCGGTCCGACGCCAAGAACACGATGGCGGCCGCCGCCTCCTCGGGCTGCCCGAAGCGGCCCAGGGGCACGTCCCAATCCTTCACGAACTGCGCGAAGAACGCCTCCGGCTCCAGGTCAGGCGCCCGGCGCTTCCGGATATTCTCCCACTGCGCCGACACCACGAAGCCGATGTTGACGCTGTTGACCCGGACGCCGTAGGCCGCCGCCTCCCGGGCCAGGGTCTTGGTCAGGGCGATGCAGGCCGCCCGGTTCACGGACGTGGCGAAGAAATACCGGTCCGGCTGCTTGCCGAAGATGGCATTGACGTTGACGATGCTGCCGCGGCCCCGGGCCTTGAAGTGGGGCAGTACGGCCCGGCTGCAGCGGATCTGGGAGAACAACTTGACCTCCAGGTCGGCCTGCCAGTCGGCGTCGGTCAACTGCTCGAAGCCGCCCGGGACGGCGCGGCCGGCGTTGTTGACCAGCACGTCGACGCCGCCCCAGCGGTCCACCACCTGCCGGACCATGGCCTCGACCTGGTCGGGCCGGGTCACGTCGCAGGCCAGCGTCATGATCTCTGCGCCGGTGGCCGACCGGATGGGCTCCACCGCCGCCTGCAGCCGCTCCAGGTCCCGGGCGCACGCAGCCACCCGGGCCCCTTCACGGGCGAAGGTCTCCACCGTGGCCAGGCCGATGCCGGCGCTGCCGCCGGTGACGATGACGACCCGGTCGCGAAGGCCCAGGTCCATCAGCGGTACTCCTCCCGCGGCGGGGAGAAGACGTCGATGACCACAGCGCCCTCCTCCAGGGCCTCGGCCATATGCTCCACGTTGGACGGCACCAGGTAGGCGTCGCCCGGCCGGCACACCCGCTCCTCGCCGCCGATGACCATGCGGATGGCGCCCTGCAGCACCGTCCCCACCTGCTCGTGGGGGTGCTGGTGCATGGGCACCACGGCGCCGGGGTCCAGGGCGATCTCGCAGATCATGGCCTTCTCGCCCCAGGTCAGGGTGCGCCGGCGTACACCGGGCAGCATCTCCACCGTACGGATGTCGTCCTTGGGCACGAACACCGCGTCCTCACCTCGCTCCCGCCGGGCCGCCGGGTCGGGCCCGGCGCGCCCCTGGGCCTCGCTTTCGGGGGCGGGCGCGCGATTCCTGCGCTGCCGTCACCCGGCTCCGACCGCCGCGCCGCAAGCGCGTACCAGAAGGCCTTGGCAGGCCACTGGGCTGGTCTAGACCAGGAACCCCTCGCCCACCGGGTCGTCGGCGTCCAGGACAAAGGTGTGATAGCCAGTCACGTGGGCGGAACCGCGCACCTCGGTATGGACGGCGTCGAAGGCGCCCACCCGGGTGCTGCCCACCACCCGGCCCTCGAAAATGGTGTCGATGATGCTCTCGTTGCGCAGGACCTCGCCGGGGGCGATGCGCCCCTGGGCCGCCAGCAGCGCCAGCCGGGCCGAGGTGCCGGTCCCCGTCGGCGACCGGTCGATCTGGCCGTCGGCGAACACGGTGACGTTGCGGGCGGTGCCGCCGGCCCGGGGCCGGCCGTAGAAGATGGTGCCGTAAATGCCGTGCAGGCCCGGCTCCTCGGGATGGACCACGTCGGCGGCCCGGACGGCGGCGTCCTTGATCAGCATGCCGAGGCGGATCAACTCCGGCGCCTGCTGGGGGACCAGGTCCAGGCCCAGGGCGTCGGCGTCGACGAAGGCGTAGAAGGCGCCGCCGAAGGCGATGTCGGCCACAACCCGGTCGAAGCGCGGGTCTTCCAGCCGCAGTTCCAGGTCCCGAGCCAGCACGAAGGCGGGCACGTTGCGCATCCGCACCGCCAGCGGCCGGGCCTCGCCGCCGTCCACCCGCACCTCCACCTCCGCCCGGACCAACCCGGCCGGCGTATCGAAGGCGACCCGGGTCACGGGCTCCTCCACCGCCACCAGCCCGTGGGCCACCACGTGGGACGCCGCCGCGATGATGCCGTGGCCGCACATGGTGCTGTAACCCTCGTTGTGCATGAAGAGGATGCCGAAGTCGGCCTCGCCGCTGACGGGCGGGGTCAGCACGGCGCCGTACATGTCGCGGTGGCCGCGGGGCTCCCGCATCAGCAGGCGGCGGACGTGGTCGTGCTCCCGGGCCAGTTCCTCCCGCCGCTCCAGCATGGTCCGCCCCTTGAGGGGCGGCAGGCCGCCGGTGATCAGCCGCAGGGGCTCACCTGCGGTGTGCCAGTCCACAGTCTGCAGCACCCGTCCCACGCGCATCAATAAGACCCTCCCCGATTCACCATTCCGCCGCGGCCGCCGCGATCCCTCGCGGGTCGCGGCCGCATCGCATGGTCCTCCAGTACTGACCCAATCCCGTCCTCAGGTCCCGGTCAGAATTTAGGACCCTCGTCCCATGCCGGACGGGTCCCGCGACCCGATATCAGAAGCGCAAGGTTTCCACGCAGGCGGGTTTACCGCCCACCCCCTCCCACACGGGTCACTGGAGGCTTCCCGCGGCCGGGGAAGCCTCCAGACCTTTCTGGCAGGGTCCCGCGCCGGCCGGTTCGAAAGAGCCAGCGAGGTGGTCGGATGCTGGTCCTCCAGGGCGTGACCATGTACTATCCCGGGAGCCCCCAACCCGTGTTCAGCGACGTCAACCTGCGCCTGGAGCCCGGCGAGTTCGTCTTCCTGACCGGCCCGTCGGGGGCCGGCAAGACCACCCTGCTGCGGTTGATCTACAGCGCCGCCCGGCCGGCGGCCGGCCAGGTGCTGTTCGAGGACCGGCCCGTGGCGTCCATCCCAGGCCACATCCTGCGCCGCCGCATCGGCATCGTCTTCCAGGACAACCGGCTGCTGGCCCACCGCTCCGTCCTGGACAACGTGGCCTTCGCCGGCGAGGTGTTGGGGCGGCCCCCCGGTGAGGTACGCCGCCGCGCCATGGACCTGCTGGAGCAGGTGGGCATCGCCGACAAGGCCCGCCGCCGGCCCCACACCCTGTCGGCGGGGGAGCGGCAGCGGGCGGCCATCGCCCGCGCCCTCATGAACCAGCCGCGGCTCTTGCTGGCCGACGAGCCCACCGGCAACCTGGACCCCGACAACGCCCGCCGCATCTTCGACCTGTTCGTGGAACTCAACCGCTCGGTGGGCATGGCCTGCCTGGTGGCCACCCACGCCGTGCACCTGGCGGCCGGCTACGACCGGCGCATGGTTCACCTGGAGGGCGGCAGGCTCCGGGAGGGGGGACCCCGGTGAGGCTCGTTTACCGCCTGGGTTACGTGCTGCGGGACGCCTGGAGCGGCCTGACCCGTCATCCCGGGCCCAACCTGGCGGCCCTGGTGCTGGTGGGCGCGGCGGTGTTCGTGCTGGCCTGCTCGGTGCTGGTGGACGATGCGCTGCGCGGCGTGGCCCTGCTGCTGGAAAGCCAGACCCAGATCCGGGCCTTCGTGGCCGACGGCCAGGATCCCCAGGCGGCCGCGGAGGCCGTGGCGCAGTTGCCCGGCGTGGCCTCGGTGCGGGTGGAGCCGGCGGACGAAGCCCTGGAGCGCTTCCGTCAGACGTTCCCCGGCGCCGCCGGGCTGCTGGCCGCCTTCGACCGCAACCCCTTCCCCGACACCCTGATCATCGAGCCGCAGGGCGAGCCGGGGCCCGTGGCCGCCTCGCTGAAACTGCACCCGGCGGTCAGCGACGTCATCTGGGCCGAGGCCTACCTTCCCCAGCTGCAGGCCCTGGCCTCGTCGCTGCGGGAAGCCGGGGCGCTGGGCCTGACGGCGGTGTTCGCCACCGCCTTCCTGGTGACCATCATGGCCGTCCACCTCAACGTCCTGCACCGCCGGGACGAGGTGGACATTCGCCTGCTGGTGGGCGCCTCGCCGCGGGAAGTGCGGGCCCAGTTCCTGATCGAGGCCGCCGGCCTGGGCCTGCTGGGGGGGCTGCTGGGCGCCACGGCCGGGGCGCGGGTGGTGGACCAGGCGCTGGCGGGACTGCGGGACGCGGTGCCCGCGGTGGCTCCCCTGCTGGCGCCGGTGGACGCCGCCCAGGTCATGGGACTGGGCACGCTGCTGGGCGGCCTGCTGGCCGCCTCGGCCAGCCTGACGGCCACCATGCGGGCGGTGACCCAGTGGCGGGATTTCCGGTGATGGGACTGGTGGCAGGCACGGCAGGCGGCGGCGCCCGCGGCGGGCACCCCGGGCCGGCGGGGCGGAGGCGGGCGCTCCCGTTGCGGTGGTTGGCCGGCCTGGCCGGCGGCCTGCTGGCGGCGCTGCTGCCGGCGCTGGCGGCGGCCCACCTGGCCGGGTCCTACCGGGCCTTCCTGGACAACCCGCGGGAGGCCGCGCGTACGCTGGAGGCGGAGATCGAAGCCCTGGGCGCCGAGATCGCGGGCCTGGAGGCCCAGGCCGCCGAGGCCCAGGCCGCCTACGAAGCCGCTCGGGAGCGGGCGGTGCGCACCGTGCGCTTCTACGACGCCGCCCTGACCGGGCTGGCGCTGCACAGCGTGTTCGGCAGCGGCGACGTGGTGGAACTGCTGGCGCGGCTGCGGGCCCTGGCCCGGGCCGCCGAGCAGGACCTGGCCATGCTGGAGACCTTCCTGGCCCTGCGCCAGGAGGCCCTTGAGGCCACCGCCCAGCTGGAGGCCCGGCAGGCGGCGCTGGCCAGCCGCCAGGCGCTGATCCCCCTGTTCCTGCGGGCCGACGAGGAACGCCGGGCCTTCCGGGCCGCCCATCCTGACCCGGTCCAGCTGGAGCAGGCGCTGCAGGCCGAGTGGATGCGCCAGGCGCCGGCGGCCCTGGCCCTGCTCCAGCACGTTCAGGAGAGGTTCCGCGACGGGGCCGCCCTGTTCCGGGAGGAGCCCGGCGGCCGGCGGTGGATCGTCACCGCCGACCGACTGCTGGCGCGCCTGCGGCCGCTGCCTGCCGAGATCGCGTCCCAGGTGGACCGCCTCGACGCGGTCATCCTGGCCGACCACGTCTTCTGGGCCCTGGAGAGCCAGGGGAGCCAGACGGTGCTGATCACCTGGTTCGAGCCCCTGAACCGCACCCGCCTGCGGCTCACCTTCGAGGTCATCCTGCACCGGGGCCTGCCCATGGCCGAAGAGCAGGTGGCGCTGATCAACACCTTCCTGCCCGTCGAGGTGGACGTGAGCCGGCTCGACACCGACGCCCGCCAGGTCCGGCACGAGGACGGCGTGGTGGCCCTGCCCCGCGGCCGGTGAGGCGTTCCCTGCGGCCGGTGGGGCCTTCCTCGCGGCCGGTGGGCCGCCCTCTCCGGTCCTGCGCCGCTTAGAATATAGGCCGTGGGGGTGGCTTGCGGTGATCCTGATCAAATCCGCGCGGGAACTGGATCTGATGCGGCAGGCCGGCCGGCTGGTGGCCGAGTGCCACGCCGCGCTGGCGCCCCGCATCCGCCCGGGCGTCACCACCGCCGAACTGGACGCCTTCGTGGAGGACTTCCTGCGCCGGCACGGGGGCATTCCCACTTACAAGGGCTACCGCGGCTACCCGGCCTCCATCTGCACCTCGGTGAACGACGAGGTCTGCCACGGCATTCCCGGCCGGCGGCGGCTGCGGGAGGGCGACGTCATCACCGTCGACATCGGCGTCACCCTCAACGGCTACCACGGGGACTCGGCCTGGACGTACGCGGTCGGCGAGGTATCGGAAGAAGCCCGCAGGCTGATGGAGGTGGGCGAGGCCTGCCTGTGGGCGGGCATCGCCCAGGCCCGGGAGGGCAGCCGCCTGGGCGACATCGGCCACGCCATCCAGTCCCTGGCCGAGAGCCACGGCTGCGGCGTGGTCCGGGACTTCGTGGGCCACGGCATCGGCCGGCGGCTGCACGAGGACCCCGACGTGCCCCACTTCGGCACCCCGGGCACCGGCGTGCGGCTGCGGGCCGGCATGACCCTGTGCATCGAGCCCATGATCACCCTGGGCGACTGGCGGGTCACCATCGACGACGACGGCTGGACGGCCCGCACGGCCGACGGGTCCTTGTGCGTGCAGTACGAGCACACCATCGCCGTCACCGACGGCGAGCCGGAGATCCTGACGGCGCGGGTGGCCTGAGTAGACCGGTCAGCGGCTGCCCGTGTTCATCCGGCGCAGCAGCTGGACCAGGTCCTCGTAGGCCTGGGCGGCCTGGTCCTCGTCGTCGAAGAACTCGCTGCCCACTTCGTCCTCGGAGCCGACCCCGGGGATGTGGCGGTATACGCGGTAGCGGCCGTCGTCCATCCGGTAGAGGATCACCTCGCCCCGGAGCTTACCCTTCTCGCTGGCGATGATCTCCATGGCGCAGCCTCCTTCCCGGCCTTCACGACACGCGGGCCACCGGCGGCACGCCCGCCAGGCGGCGGTAGAGGTCCAGCATCTGCCGGGCCATACGGTCGACGCTGAACATCCGCGCCCGCTCCCGGGCGGCCCGGGACGCCCGGACCCGGGCGTCGGGGTCGGCCAGCATGCGCAGCAGGGCTTCCGCCACGGCGCCGGCGTCGTTGTCCACCACCAGGCCGTCGACGCCCTCCCGCACCACCTCGGACGTGGCGCTGGAGCGCACGCAGACCACCGGCAGGCCGGCCGCCATGGCCTCCACCAGCACCAGTCCCTGGGTCTCGGTGACCGACGCGAAGGCGAACAGGTCGCCGGCGGCCAGCACGTCGGCCACCGCCTCCGGCTCCAGGGGCCCGGTCAGGTGCAGGCGGCCCCGCAGCGGCCGCTCCAGGGTCTGGGCCTCCAGGTGGGCCCGCAGGGGGCCATCGCCCACCATGACCATGTGCACGTCGAGTCTGGCTGCGGCCACCCGGCGGAAGGCGTCCAGCAGCAGTGGGAGGTTCTTCTCCACGCTGAGCCGCCCGACGTAGACCAGCAGCGGCACGTCCCCCGGCAGGCCCAGGCGCCGCCGGCCCTGGGCTCGGCTGCCGGCCTGGAAGCGGCGCAGATCGATGCCGGTGGGCACCACCTCCAGGCGCGACCGCACGCCCATGCGCCGAAGCTGCCGGTAAACGGCGTAGGTGGGCGTCAGGATCACGTCGGTACGGTTGCAGAAGGACTGCAGGTAGGCGTGCAGCGCCGGCAGCAGCAAGGTGCTGAAGCCGGCGGCGTACCGCTCCAGGTAAGCGTCGTACAGCGTGTGGTAGGTCAGGCAGAAGGGGACGCCCAGCGACCGGGCCAGGCGCATGCCCAACCGGCCCATGATGAAGGGCGAGTGGGCGTGGATGACCTGCAGGCCCAGGTCCCCGGCGTCCCGCCGCACCCGGGACCAAACCGGCAGCGGGATCCGGAAGTCGCGGTACGACGGCGCGGCTACCGACGGGTACCGGAACACCCGTGCATCGTCGGCGCCGCACCCGTGGGGATAAGCGGGAGCGAAGACGTAAACCTCGTGGCCCTGGCTCTCGAGGATGTCCCGCAGGGTGACGATGGAGCGCACGACCCCACTGACGTAGGGCGTGTAGGAATCGGTGAAAATGCCGATTCGCATGGTTGTCCCTCCAGATGCTTCGTCCAGAGGCACCCACCACCAATCTACCGGTCACCGGACCCCGGGTCCAGACGCAGCCCCGGGCCGCAGGACTTTCCTGTGCCTGCTCAAACATCCATATCCAACCAGGGCCGGCCCGCTAGACCGGCCCGGTGGGGGGAGCAAGCTTATGTACGTGCTGAAGTATGCCCGGGGCCGGCAGGTGTACCTGACCCCGCTGGGACAGGGCCTGGTTCCGGCGCCGCAGCCCCAAGGCCCGGCGGCCGAGGGCACCGTCGTCGACGCCGGCGACGGCATCCTGGTCCGCCTCGACCAGGTTCCCGAAGGGTTTCCGAGCACGGGCTGGTTCCGCGCAGACCTGTACGTGCTCCACGGCGGGTACCGGGTCGTGGGCTGGGGCCGGCCCGGTCCTCCGGGACACCTGCATTTCACCCCGCGGGGCAGGCCCGAAATGCTGTTCCAGCGCTCCAGCGCCCGGGTGCCGCTGGAAGTGCCGCTCCGCTACGGCCCGGCGGCTGCCGTCGACGACGCCGCCGGGGCAGCGCCCGGGAGCCCCGCCCATGAGGGCGCTGCGCATGGCGGCCTCGCCCACGAGGGCGTCACCCAGGACATCAGCATGGACGGCGTGGGACTGCTTGGCAACGTGGCCGCGGCGGAAGGGGACCGCCTGCGCATCCGATTCACCGGGGCGCCGCTGGACCAGTTGGGGACGGTCCAGGCGCAGGTCCGCACCGTCACCGCCGCCGGCGGCGGGCGGTGGGAGTGGCTCCTCGGATGCCGGTTCGAGGACCTGGACGATGACCGGCGGTCGGTCCTGCGCCAGGTGATCCTGGAGCACACCCGGCGCCTCACGCGGCCCGGGCAAACGGGCTAGAAGCCGCAGATCGCGCCCCGGGGCGGGCCGGACCCAGGGCCTGCCCGGTTACTCCTGACCGGTACCTGATCAGTCCTTGCGCCAGGGGTACGTTTCGCCGCAGCGCTCGCAGGCGTCGGCGTCGGCCTTGGGGATGGGCGCGGAGCAGTTGGGGCACTCCCGGACCGGCTCCACGTCGCAGTTGGGGCACCGGGTGCTGCGCCAGAAGGTCTTGTAGATCTGGCGGCGCCGGTCCCAGCGATGACCCTGCTCCTCGGACCACCCGCACTGCGGGCACACCTGGAACCGGACCGGCGGCTTGACGACCACTGCATCCACCCCGTTTCAAGCGATGGACAAGCCGCTTCAATTATAGGCAAGGGCTCGGGGCGGGGCCAGCATGGCCCCGCCCCGCTGCATGGATGCCCAGCAGCGGCGCCACACTATGCCCGTGCTTCCATCCCACTCAACGGGCAGGAGGTCGTCGAAGTGGCCCAGATCACCCAGCACGAAGCCGCCGAGCTGTGGGAGTTGTGCCGGGACCACGTGGTGGGGGCGTCCAGCATCCGGTTCATGGCCCAGGGGGTCCGGGACCCGCAGCTGCGGTCCATGCTGGAGCGCCACGCGGGGGAGTACGAGCGGGCCGGCCACCGGATCCAGCAGTTCCTGCACGAGCACGGTACCGGCGGGTACGGCGGCGGGCCGGGCGCCTACGGCGAGTTCGGGTCCCCGGGCTTCGGCCAGGCCGGGACCCACGGGCCATGGTCCACCCAGTCGCCCACCCACGGCGCGTGGCCGGCGCCCAACGCGGGCTACACGTCGGGGTCCAGCCCCTTCGACCTGATGGCGGCCGCGACATGCCTGGACATGTGCAAGTCCATGGCCGTCAAGTGCGTGTGGGGCGCCACCGAGGCGTCGCAGCCGGTGCGGTCCTACCTGCACCAGCTGGCCGGCGAGCACCTGCGCATGGCCGAGGAACAGTACCACTGGCTGGAGCGCCACGGCGCCTACGCGTCGCCCAAGGCCGACCCCGCGGCCGTCAACGAGTACAGCCAGAAGATCCGGCAGTTGATCCAGGCCGGGCAGCAGTTGACCCAGCAGATCAGTTCGGGGTACATCCCCCAGGCGGTGGCCCACGGCGGTCCCACGGCCAGCCACGTGGCGCCCGAGTACACCCAGGGCGCCTGGAACGTGTCTCCCGGCGGGATGCACTACGTGGCCCCCGGCGGTACCCAGCAGGCCGTATCGCCCCAACACCAGCCCGCCTGGAGCACCCACGGGTCCAGCGCGTCGTACAGCGCGTCCTACGACACCGGAGGCCACGGCTCGGGCTACGACCACGAGCACCGCGGCGAATCCCGCTGAATCCCGAAACCGGACTGAGCGACCGCGTGCGGGCGGTGGGACTCCACCGCCCGCGCCGCGTTGCGGCACCGCCCCGCCGCCGTCTCACCGGGCCGGGCGTGGGCGGCGCTCCGGACGGGGCGCGGGTCCGCCGCCGGGCGGAATCGCGGGCTCAATCGCCCCCCGGCGCCGCCAGGTGGCGGTACTGGGCCTGGAGCA
Organism: Bacillota bacterium; assembly: GCA_017577485.1. Lineage (GTDB taxonomy): Bacteria > Bacillota > Sulfobacillia > Thermaerobacterales > RSA17 > RSA17. The sequence goes on from PKRI01000020.1 coordinate 18,046, forward strand.
GGCGGTAGTACACGCCCCGCCGGGCGTACAGCTCGTCGTGGGTGCCCGACTCCACGATGCGGCCGTGGTCCAGGACCAGGATGCGGTCCGCGCTGCGGATGGTGGACAGGCGGTGGGCCACCACGAAGGCGGTCCGGCCCTTGAGCAGCCGCCGCAGCGCCTCCTGGATCAGCAGTTCCGTCTGGGTGTCGATGGACGAGGTGGCTTCGTCCAGGATCAGGATCCGCGGGTCGGCCAGGAAGGCCCGGGCGAAGGAGATCAGCTGGCGCTGGCCGATGCTGAGGCGGCTGCCCCGCTCCCGGACTTCCGTCTGGTAGCCGTTCTCCATGGCCATGATGAAGTCGTGGGCGCAGGCCGCCCGGGCCGCCGCCTCCACCTCCTCGTCGGTGGCGTCCAGGCGCCCGTAGCGGATGTTGTCGGCCACGGTCCCCTGGAACAGGAACGTGTCCTGGAGCACCACCGCCATCTGGCTGCGCAGCGACTGCAGCCGCACCGTGCGGATGTCGATGCCGTCGATGAGGATGCGGCCCTCGGTGGGGTCGTAGAAGCGGCTCAGCAAGGCGGTGATGGTGGTCTTGCCCGAGCCGGTGTGTCCCACCAGGGCGATGGTCTGGCCCGGTTCCACTTCGAAGTCGATGTCGTGCAGCACCGGGCGGCCGGGCTCATAGGCGAAGTGGACGTGCTCGAAGCGCACCCGCCCCTGGATGGGCGGCATGTTCCGGGCGCCGGGGGCGTCGGCCACGTCGGGCCGGGCGTCCAGGAACTCGAAGATCCGCTCCGACGACGCCATGGCCACCAGCAGCTGGGTGTAGAACTGGCCCAGGCGCGAGATGGGCTCCCAGAACTGCCCCACGTAGGTGTTGAAGGCGACGATGTCGCCCACCAGCAGGGCGCCGGTCCTGAGCAGGTGGGCGCCGTACCAGAAGACCATGGCGGTGCCCACGGCGCCCGTCAATTCCACCGCCGGGCCGAAGAGGGCGCTGGCTTTGGCGGCGGCCATCCACGAGCGCCAGTTGTCGTGGTTCATGCCGCGGAAGAAGCGGATGTTGTTGCGCTCCTGGACGAAGGCCTGGGTGACCCGGATGCCCTGGATGCTCTCGTTGAGGTGGGCGTTGATGTTGGCCAGCTTGGCGCGCACCGCCTGCCAGGCCCGGCGGATGCGGCGGCGCAGCCGGGTCGACAGGATGACCAGCGCCGGCAGCACCACCAGGGTGGCGGCCGCCAGGCCGGGGTGCAGGTAGAACATCATGCCCACGATGCCCAGCAGCATGAACAGGTCGCTGATGGTGTTGACGAGACCGTTCTGCAGAAGGTCCTGCAGGGCGTTGACGTCGTTGGTGAGGCGGACCAGGATCTTGCCCACCGGCCGCCGGTCGTAGAAGTCGAAGCCCAGGCGCTGGATGTGGGTGAACAACTGCCGCCGCATGTCGTGCAGGGCCTGCTGCCCCACCCGGGCCGACAGCAGGATGCGGCCCCGGGCCGCCAGCAGGCCCACGGCGTTGATGCCCAGGAAGGCCGCCCCGTACAGGTTGATGAGCCGCAGGCGCTCGGCCGGCGGCAGCAGCGCCCCGGGGCCCGAGGGGTCGAGGACCTGGTCGATGGCCAGTTTCAGCAGGTAAGGCACCGCCAGGCGGGTGGCGGCGGTCACCAGCATCAGGACCACCGCGCCGGCCACGTGCAGGCGGTAGGGCCTGAGGTACCCCAGCAGCCGGCGGAACTGGCGCCAGTTGAAGGGCGCCTCCACCGGGTCCTCGTCGCGGATGTTGAAGCGGCCGCGGCTCACCTCGGGGATTTCGGGCACCGGCAGGCCGGCCAAACCCCGGGCCGGGCGCGGCCGGTAGACCCCGCGCTCCACCCACAGCCGGCTCACGAGGACCCCTCCCTGCCGGGCTTGAGCGGCAGCACCTTCCCCGGCGCCCGCCCGTACCGGCCGTTGGCGGAGACGACGGGCGCGGCCGCGGCGTCGCGGAACTGGATGTCATAGACCCTCCGGTAGAAGCCGCCGCGCCGCAGCAGTTCCTCGTGACGGCCCCGCTCCACGATGCGGCCACGGTCCAGCACCAGGATCTCGTCGGCCTGCTGCAGCATGCTGATCCGGTGGGCGATGACGAAGGTGGTGCGGCCCTTCATCACCTCGGCCAGGGCCCGCTGGATCTTCTGCTCCGTTTCCATGTCGACGCTGGCGGTGGCGTCGTCCAGGATCAGGATGGGCGGGTCCATCAGCAGGGCCCGGGCGATGGCGATGCGCTGCTTCTGGCCGCCGCTCAGCCCCAGGCCCCGCTCCCCCACCACGGTGTCGTAGCCCCGGGGGAGTTCCATGATGAAGTCGTGGGCCTGGGCGCGCCGGGCGGCGGCGACGATCTCGTCCATGGAGGCGTCGGGCCGGCCGTAGGCGATGTTCTCGCGGACGCTGGCCGAGAACAGGAACGTCTCCTGCAGCACGAAGCCGATGTTGCGGCGCAGGCTCTCCAGTTCCAGGTCCCTCACGTCATAGCCGTCCACCAGCACCCGGCCGGCGGTGACGTCGTAGAAGCGGGGAATCAGGCTGACCAGGGTGCTCTTGCCGGCGCCGGTGGTGCCGACGAGGGCGATGGTGGACCCGGGCGGCGCGTCCAGGTGGATGTCCTGGAGCACCGGGTTCTGCCCGTCGTAGGCGAAGGACACCCCCTCGAAGCGCACGTGGCCCCGGGCCCGGCCCAGGGGGACGGCCCCCTGGCGGTTGGTGACGGTCTCGGGGGCGTGCAGCACCTCTACCAGGCGCTCGCCCGCGGCCACCGACTGGCTGTACAGGTTGAGGATCCAGCCCAGTTCCCGGATGGGCCAGACCATGTAGCCCACCAGCGAGAAGAAGGCCACCAGGCTGCCCAGGCTGATCTCCCCCGCCGCCACCAGGCGGCCGCCGTACCACAGCAGCAGGGCCGTGGCCAGGTTGCCCCCCATCTCCAGCAGCGGGAAGTAGCGGGCCCAGAGCCGGGAGGCGTCCAGGTTGCGGTCCCGGTAGTCCAGGTTGCGCTGTTCGAACTTGTCGATCTCGTGGGCCTCGCGGGCGAAGGACTTGACGGTCCGGACACCGCTGATGGACTCCTGGATGGTGGTGGTGAGGTCGCTCAAGGCCTTGCGGATCCGCGAGAACGTGGGCCGCACCAGCCGGTCGAAGCGGTAGGACACGTAGGCCAGGTACGGCGACACGGCAAAGGTCACCAGGGTCAGTTCCGGGCTGATGGCCAGCATGGCCGCCAGGCCGAAGCCGATCATGAAGGCGAAGTCGCACAGGTAGATGATCCCGAAGGACAGGAACATCCGGAAGGCCTCGACGTCGCCGGTGAGCCGCGACATCAGGTTGCCGGTCTGGGCCTTGTCGTAGTAGGCGAAACCCAGGTACTGGAGTTTCACGTAGAGGGCGTTGCGCAGTTCCAGGACGGCGTTCTGGCCGAACAGCTCGCCGAAGTACTGCCGGCCGAAGTTGAACACGCCCCGGACCAGGGCCACGCCGATGACCGCCGCCGCCAGCAGCGGCAGCAGGTCGTACCGGCCCTGGGTGATGACCCGGTCGATCAACTGCTGCACCAGGAAAGGCCGCAGCAGCCCCACGGCCGTCAGCAGCGCCATGCTCACGATGCCCAGAACCAGCGTCAGCCGGTAGGGCCCGTAGTACGGCCTGAGGTGCCGGAAGACGGACATGTGGTCATCCCCTTAACAAGGAGAACCTTACTCCTTTCCGGCAGCGCCCGCAAATAACGGATCGTGCTCCTACCGCCGGCACCCCCGGCAGGGCCTGGGCACGGGGGCGAAACCCGCGCGCCGGATACCGCGCCGCCGCGGCGCCCCATCCTAGTGCAGGAAGGGAGGATTGCCATGCACCCGGCAACGCTGGGCGCCCGCCGCCGGCTTCTGGGCGCCGGGGTGGCGGCGTCGGTCCTGGCGGCCTGCGCGCTGCTGCTGGCCGGCTGCTCGTGGTTCAGCGGGGGCCGTGCGTCCCAACCCAGCAGGAACGAGGTGCGGCTCGGCGACTTCTATTTCGAGCCCAACGAGCTGGAGGCCCGGGTCGGCCAGGAAGTCACGCTGACCCTGCGCAACGTCGGCGCCACCGTCCACAATTTCCGGATCGACGAGTTCGGGGTGGACCAGGACGTGGAGGTCGGCCGCGACGCCACCATCACCTTCACGCCGGACCAGGCCGGCACGTTCCGGATCATCTGCGACATCCCGGGCCACGTGGAGGCGGGGATGGTGGCCACGCTGCGGGTCAGCCCGTAGTCAGTCCGCAGCGGTGCCGTCCCCGCCGGCGTCACCGGGTCCGGTCGGGTGCCTGACCAGCGCGGCCGGCTCGGCGGCCAGGCTGCAGCGGCTGCCGCTGCAGGCTTCGACGTAAAGGGTGCCTGCCGCACCCGGGGGCAGGTCCCAGTGCAGCACCCAGCCCTCGGCGCCCCCGCGGGCCACGGCCACCACGTAGGCGGGGCTGGGCGGCACCCCTTCGGCGGGCCGGCCGGGCACCGCCGACACTGCCAGCGCCTCGTCCCCCGGGGCCGCTTCCCCGCCGCCGGCATTGCCCGCGCCGCCGGCGGCGGCGCCGTCTGGGTGATACAGCAGCAGCACGTGGGTCGCCGGGCCGTTGGCCGCCACGTGGACCTCCACCCGGTCGGCCTCCACCACGCCGCCGGGGCCGGGCTGCGGGGAAACGGTCACGCTGACCACGTCGGGGGTCTGGCGCCCCTGCAGGGCGTCCACCACGCCCTGCAGCCGCTGGACCTCGGCTTCCAGGGCCGCCACCGCCTCGCCGCGCCGGGCCACCTCCCGCATCAGGTCCTCGTTGGCCTGGCGCAGGGCGATGAGGTCCATGCCCAGCGAGCGGGTGGTCGCCCCCAGGGCCAGGGCCGCCAGCACGGCGGCCGCCGCCACGATTGTCAGCGTCCAACGGGCCACCCGACGCGCCTCCCCCCGCGTGCTGGGGTTTATTGTATCATCGACCCGGTTCCACCCACTGCCGCCGGGCGAGGACGTGATCTGGCGTGATCGTCGAAGTGGTCGTCGAGATCCCCAAGTACAGCCACAACAAGTACGAGTACGACCCCCAGCGGGGGATGTTCCGGCTGGACCGGCCCCTGTACTCGCCGGTCCACTACCCGGGTGACTACGGGTTCATCCCCGACACCCTGGCCGAGGACGGCGACCCGCTGGACGTGCTGATCATCACCGACCACCCCACGTTCCCCGGATGCCTGGTGGAGGCCCGGGTCATCGGCGCGCTGGTCATGCGCGACGAGAAGGGCGAGGACACCAAGATCCTGGCGGTGGTCCACAACGATCCCCGGACCCGCCAGATCCACGACCTGGCCGACGTGCCCGAGCACGTGCGGCGGGAGATCGAGTACTTCTTCGCCATCTACAAGGACCTGGAGGGCAAGCCCACGGCGGTGTCGGGCTGGCGCGACGCCGCCTTCGCCCGCGCCGAGGTGGAACGGGCCCGGCGCGCCGCGTCCCGCTGAGCCGGCCGCGCGCTCACATCCGCGCCGTGCCCCACAGCCCGCGGTGGGTGCCGGTCCGGCCCGCCGTACCATAAGACGGCGCCCCGGTCATAACCTTTACCGACCATGGGCAGCCGTCGTGGTGTCGTCGTCCGCCGTCGAGCCTTGATCGCCGTCGTTGCGGCGCTCCTGCTGGCCCTGGGCGCCGGTGGCGTGGTCCTGGCGCGCCATCCAGCGCTGCAGGACGACCCCGTGCTGCCCGAATCGGTGGTCGTGGGGGACCTGGACCTGGGTGGGCTGCGCCTGAGCCGCGCGCTGGAGCGCCTGCAGTCGCTGCGGTCGCGGAGCGCAATGCTGGAGGTACCCGAGGTGGACCTGGCGCTGCCGGTGACCCTCACCGCCGACGTGGACCGGGTGGCGTCGGCGCTGTCGTCCCTGGCCGTGTCCGGGAGCGGCATGCTGGACCGCCTCAGGCGCTGGCACGCGCTGCGGCACCAGGGCGCTTTCCCCCTGACCTACGCGCCGGCGGCCGAAGACCGGCAGGCCGTGCGGGACCAGGTGGAAGCCGCCCTGCCCCAGCCCACGCCCGCCCGGTTCGTCTTCCACGAGGACCGGGTCGAGATCGTGCCCGACACGCCCGGGCTGGCGGTGGCGCCGGGTGCCTGGGACGAAGCCTGGTCGGCCCTGGCGGGCGGGGCGGAACGGGTGCGCCTGGCCCTGGTGGAGGCGCGGGCCGAGCCCACCGCCGAGACCCTGGCAGCCATGCGGCTGGAGCGACGGATCGTCACCTTTGAGACCGCTTTCAACCCGGGGGAGACCAACCGAGCCGCCAACATCGCCCTGGCCGCCGGTGCCGTCGACGGCACCCTGCTGGCCCCGGGCGAGGTCTTCTCCTTCAATGAAGTGGTCGGGCCCCGGACCTTTGAGCGGGGCTACCTGGATGCGCCGGTCATCGTCAACGGCCGGTACGTGCCCGACGTGGGCGGCGGGGTCTGTCAGGTCAGTTCCACGCTCCACGTGGCCTTCCTGATGAGCGGCCTCGAGCGGGTCGCCGCGCGCAACCACAGCATCCCCATCTCCTACCTGCCCATGGGCTGGGACGCAGCGGTGGCCGGCGACTGGCTGGACCTGCGCTACCGGAACAACACCGGCGGCCACGTGTACATCCGGATGGAGATCCCGCGCCCCGGACGGCTGCGGGTCAGCCTGTACGGGCCGTCGGGCGTGCAGGCACGGCGCATCGAGACCGAGATCGTCGAAACCCGCGGTCCCGAAACCCGGGTGGTGACCGATCCCTCCCTGGAGGAAGGCGTCACCCGCGTGCTGCAGGCCGGCCGCCCCACCTACGTGGTCGACACCTACACCGTGGACGCCGCCGGCCGCCGCCACTACTCCCACCGGTCCACCTACCAGGGCGAGGTGCGGGTAGTGGCTGTCGGGGCCCCGGCAGGGCCCGGGTCTGGCAACCCGTAGGCTGCCGCCCTGCGGCAGTCGGGGGTACCGTCGGGTGCCGTGGGAATAAGTTTCCCGGCGGATAACTTCCGATTCGTCCTTCCGTATGGCCGGCCGTGCAACCGAAGATCCCTTCGGACCTTAACAGGCCCGGAAAGCGCCGAGCCGTGCAATATAAGGCAGCATCGCACCCTAAACCGGCATCCGACAAACTCGACCACGCCCCTTCGGGCCGTTTTAGATGCCGTTTCGCACTTGTAGTGCACGGCAAGGGCACCCGCGGCGGAGTTAAGGGTCATTCGCACCCAATATTGCACGGCGCGGCGACACGTTGGCGAGGTGCGGGTCGTCAACCCGCCAGGCCGTGGGGGATGCCATCGACAGACAATCCCAGTCCGCCGTCCACCTCCATCGGGTAGACCCCCGGACCGTTTCCGGCGAGAGCCCGGCGGCCCGCAGCATCCCGGCCACCGTCCCCGGGGCGTAGAGCGGTTCCACGTTGCCGGCCGCGAAGAAAGCGCCCCACATGATGGGGAAGAGGGCGAGGGATGCCGCCACCGCATACCACACGGTGCGCGCTTCCGGGCGGTAGAGGCCGATGGACCGCAGGAACCCCACGGGCGACCGGGTGCTGACCAGGTGGACGATCAGGGGGACCAGGCTGAAGACCAGGACCTGCAGCACCGAGGAGATGAGTTCTGCCGCCAGCATGCTCCGTCGACCTCGCTGAGGTTAAGGCTGCCGGGACCCTCTGGGGCCCCTCCCGGGTATTCCAGGCGGGACGGGAAGCACCTGCGGCTCAATACCGCGTCAGCGTGCCGTGGACGGCGGCGCGGCGCATCAGCACCGCGGTCAGCGCCACGCCGGCGGCCAGCCAGGCGGCGCTGCACCCCAACAGCACCGCCAACGGGGTCCACGGGGGCCGGCCCGCCAGCACCTGCTGCATCCCGCCGGCGAACCAGTAGAGCGGGGAAACCGCGGCCAGCGCTTCGAGGACCGGGGGCACCCGGTCCAGCGGGATGAAGAAGCCCGAGAAGAACAGCATGAAGAAGATCAGCACCTCGGCGAAGGACCCGGCCCGCTTGAACTCGATGCTCAGGCCGAAGATGGTGAGGGCCATCCCCAGCAGCCCCAGCAGTGCTGCCAGCGCGGCCGCCAGGCTGCTCCAGCGGGACAGGCTCTGGGCCAGGGCAGCGGCTGGAATCGGCGCCAGGGGCAGCGCCAGCAGGATGAACGCCGCGATCCAGACCGACGACAGCAGCACCTCGGCCGCCGCCGTCACGCCCAAGAAAGCCCAGATCGACAGCCTGGACGCCAGCACCTGGGGCAGCGTGCCAAGATAGGCTTCCTCGATCAGCAGGTTGGCCATCTTCCCGATCAGGTGGGCGCCGAAATACCAGAGCACGAAGCCGCTGACCCGGACCGCCGCCTCTTCCGGCGACCCGGTCGGGATCGTGAACATCATGGCCAGGAAGAAGATCAACTTGATCAGCAGCCCCACGGCAAAGTCCCACCGGTAGTACCGGTACTCGGCCCATTTCTTGATCAGCGCCGCACGGAAGGCGAAGACCAGGGCCCTCATGACTCCGCCCCGCTCCCGCCGATGATGCGCCGGTAGGCCGCCTCCAGGCCCCCGGCGCCCGCGCCCGCACCGGCACTGCCGTCCGCGGCGGCGCCGGCTGCCGCCGCCAGGTCCTCCCTGGTCCCTTCCCACACGATGCTTCCCCCGCGGATGAAGGCATACCGGTCTGCCAGTTCCTCCGCCAGCGCCGCGTCGTGGGTGGTCAGCAGGACGGCCTTGTCCTGCTCGACCACCATCTGCCGGACCCACTGGATCATCCGCCGCCGGGAGGCGATGTCCAGGCCCAGCGTGGGCTCGTCCAGCACCAGCACCGGCGGGTCCTTGATCATGGCCAGGATCAGGGCGGTCTTCTGCCGCATGCCGCGGCTGAGGTTGAAACCGACCTCGCCCGCCTTGTGGTCCAGGTCGAAACGGGGAAGCCACTGCGCCAGCAGGCTGCCGGCCGCCTTGGGCGAGATCCCGTTCAAGGCGGCAAAGTATTGGATGTTTTCGCGCACCGTCAGGTAGCCGTAGATGTTGTGAACTTCCTCGAAGACGACGCCGATCACGTCCCGGGCCCGCTGCGGCCGCGCCAGCAGGTCCTCGTCGTTCCACAGCACCTGGCCCGCGTCGGGCCTGACGAGGCCCAGCAGGCAGTTGACCAGGGTGGTCTTGCCGGCGCCGTTGGGCCCCAGCAGGGCCGTGAGGCTCCCGCACCGGATGGTCAGGCTGACGTCGCCGAGGGCCCGGGTCCCGCCGGGATAGGTCTTGCTGAGTCGCACGATGCGAAGAGTTCCGGTCACGGCTCCCCTCCCTGCGCCTGCAGCCAGTAGAACTTCCCCTGGTGCCAGCCCAGGGGCTGCACAGGGCCCAGTTCCAGCCACTCACCTGAAGCCACCCGCCAGGCCACCAGCAGGGTAACGTGAGGGTCCGCGGCGTCGCCCGTGTGGAACACCATCCACTCACCCCACAGGCTGTGGACCCTGGGTGTGGGGACGCGGCGCTCCAGTTCACCCGGCAGCGTGACGTCCACGAGACCGGTCCCCGGCCGCCATACCTGCCACCGGGCCGGCGCGGATTCATCCCCGGCGGCGACCAGCAGGTACTGCCCGCCACCGAGCCCGGAGATCTGGGCGACGGGGCCAGCCAGCGTCCGCACGTCGCCGGTTTCGGGGTCGACCACGGACAGCCACCACCGGGTGTCGCCTGCTTCGGAGGTGTACCTGGTGAATGTGATCCCGTCGGGGCCCCACCACGCCTCGAGCCACGGGACGACTTCCAGGGTCCCGGCGCTGAAGAGGTCCCATCGGGACAGGACCTGACCGGCAGGGGACCTCACCGCCAGGCGCCAGCGCCAGGTCCACGGCCAGGCGTCCCCGTCGTCCAGGACCACCTCGAACAGTGCCGTCCGGCCATCGGGATGGACGGCCACGTCGGCGGCGCCGGCGGCCGCCGCCGGCTCAACGGCGCCGGTGGTGACGTCAACGACCAAATGAGCCTCGTGGGCCACCCACAACCGGTCCTGTGTTATCCACCGGGCGGTGTTGACCGCGTAGACGCCCGGGAGAGCCCTGGCCTCACTGGCTCCCGGTGTCCACGACCAGAGGGTGCGCAGCAGGTCCACGGGTCCCTGAAGGTTTCCGCCGGCGACCAGGAAGTCCCGGTCCGCCACCACCGGGCCGACGCCCTCGGCACCGGCAGGCAGGTCCAGTTGGGTCGCCCTCTCGGCGGCGGACGCAGGGACCCCGGGCTTCCAGGCCATGACCTCATACCGCCGGGTACGTTCCAGCCAGAGGGCGCGGTCGAGCCCCGCCCGCTCCAGCCCCTCAATACCGCCCAAGGCCAGTTGATGGATCCCCGGCGGCAGGTCCAGGTCGATGCGGACCCGGTGGCCGGCCCAGTCCAGGTCGCGGATGCCAGCGCCCTGCAGCGACTGGCGGATGCGCGTTTCCAGCCGGGCCCGCTCGTCCCCGTCGGGCCGGAAGGGCAGATCGATGCCGATCGTGACCGGGTCCTGGTAGACCAGCCAGTAGTCGCCCTTCTCGGCCCAGGGGGTGGGGTTCGAGAGTTCCTGGGCCTGGAGGGACACAGCAGGGCCTTCCACGCGGTACTGCACTGCGGCCGGCAGCGCACCGCCGGCGGGCGGTGCAGCGGGACAGGCTGCCAGCACCGCTGGGGTTACCAGGACCAACCCCAGGAAGAACCAGCGCCCCATGCGGCATCCACGGAGCGCACTTCCATGGATGAATATGGCTTCCTCCCGGGTGTGAGCGCCTGGCCGCGGGGCTCTCCCGTGGGCCAGCGGCGGCAGATTCCAGCGGCTGCCGCCCGGCTGGCTCCGAGGCTTGTTCGAGCGAGTCGACGGTAGGCGTATGCTCCCCCTCCCCCCACGGTCGAGTGACCGGCCCGTGATGCGGCCGCCCGTTGCAGCCAGTGGTCCCGGGTGCATCGGGTCTCCGCTGCGAATCGAACGGTCAAGGGGTCCTGGTATGTTCACCGCGGGTGGGAGCTGACGCACGTCCGAGGACCCAGGGGACCCCACGCTCAGAGCGAATTCGTAAGTCTAACCGTTCCACGAACAGCTTGGCCCAAAGGGCGATTAGGTCTAGACTTTTATTCTTTGCGACTCGTCTACCATATTGCAAGAGTCTCCCCCGCGTGCGCGGGGATCGAGTTTGATGGTCGGGCGTACCGGGTCGAAGGGAAGTCTGCCCCGCTCCTCACCCAAAGCTGGGAATGGCGTTACGCTCCCTCTCCCCCCGCCTCCCGCCACCACCCGGCCACCTCACCCGGCAGGTGCCGCTCAATCTCGTCGCGGGTGGGCGCGTCCACGGCCTCCTTCAACACCGCGAACACCGCCCGGACCCAGCGGGAGGCGTCGTCGTCGGCGTAGACCGCCGACAGGTCCAGGCCGCCCAGGGACTGGTCGTAGCCGGCCTCCACGTCCATCACGTTGACCAGCGGGCCGATAAAGCCCTGGGCTTCCACCAGCGGGTCGCCGCCGCAGGCGTCCTCCAGCTCCACCGCCAGTTCCGCCGGCAGTCCCTGGGCCAGCCGCCCGCACAGGTGGCCCGGCACGGACCGGGCCAGCGAGCGCAGCACCCGCCGCACCACGCCGGCCGCCTCCTCGTCGCTGCCGTGCCCCGCCACCTCCCGCACGCGGGCGTAAACTTCCGTCGCCTCCAGGACCCTTCCCCGCTCCATCACGTGAAGGCCTCCACCATGGCGTCCCAGACCTCGCCGGGCAGGTCCCGCTCGGTCCAGCGGGCTGGCGGGCCGTGGCGCTGCAGCGCCCGGACGCCTTCCTCATAGGTGGGCCGCACGGTCCGGTACAGGATGCCGATGGGGATCCGGTCGCCCCACTGGTTGACCCGCTCCCAGGCCTGCACCGGGTCGGCCGGGTCGTACCCCGGTTCCGCGGCCGCGTCGTAAGCCCGCTGGTCGTACCACTCGTAGGTGTTCAGCTTGTTGAAGGTCACGCAGGGCTGCATCACGTCCACCAGCGCGTAGCCGGGGTGGCGGACCGCCTCCTTCATCACCTCCACCATGTGCTGGGGCCGCCCGGCAAAAGCCCGGGCGATGAAGGTGGCGCCGGCGGCGAAGGCCAGGGCGGTGGGCAGCACCGGCCGCTCCGGCGCGCCGTCCGGCGAGGTGGTGGTGACGAAGCCCTGCTCACTGGTGGGCGAGTACTGTCCCTTGGTCAGCGCGTAGATCTGGTTGTTCTGGACGATGTGGGTCAGGTTGATGTTGCGGCGGCAGGTATGGATGAAGTGGTTGCCGCCGATGCCGTAGGCGTCGCCGTCGCCGTCCACCACCAGCACCGTCATCTCGGGGTTGGCCAGGCGGAAGCCGGTGGCCACCGCCAGCGGCCGACCGTGGATGGTCATGAAGCCGTTGGCGTGGATGTAGTCGGGCAGTTTCGAGCCGCAGCCGATGCCGCTGATGATCATGACCTGGTGGGGCGCGATGCCCAGGTCGGCCAGGGTTTTCTTGATGGCGGTGAGGATGGCGTAGTCGCCGCAGCCGGGACACCACGTGGGCCGGTGCTCGCTGTCAAAGTCTTTGGGCGTGACGCGGGCGGTTCCGCCGTTGGCCCCACCGCCGCCGGGCCTCGCGGCGCCGGGCGCACCTCCGGCCGCCCCGCCGCCCCGCGCCGTCTCAGGCATGGGCCCCCACCGCCTCCTCCAGCCCTTCCAGGATCTCGCCCGGCGTGAACTGGCGCCCGTCGAACTTGTTCAGCGTCGCCTCCACCTCAAACCCCGTCACCATCCGCAGCAGCCGAGCGAACTGGCCGCTGTAGTTCTGCTCCACCGCCACGGCGCGGTTGACCATGGCCAGGGCCATGTTCACCTCATCCTCCGGCAGCGGCCACAGATCCGAGAAGTGCAGCATGTTGACCGACCGGCCGGCGGCCGCGGCCCGGTCCACAGCGTCGCGGCAGGGCCCGTACAGGGACCCCCAGCAGATCAGGGTCACCTCGGCGTCAGGCGGGCCGTACCACCGGGGGCCGCGCATGGCGGCGGCGGCGCTGTCCAGCTTGCGCATGCGCTTCGCCATCTGCTGGACGCGGCTGCCGATCTCCTCGGTGATGTGGCTTTCCTCGTCGTGCTCGTCGGTGGTCAGGGCGTAGACGCCCTTGGGGTGGCCGGGGATGGCCCGCGGCGAAACCCCGCTGGGCGTGTCGCGGAAGCGCAGGTAGGGCTCGGCCAGCGCATCCAGGTCGGAAGCGGTGAGCACCGGCCCCCGGTCGATGACCACGCCCCGGCGGTCGAGGGCGCCCGCGGGCAGGTCCCGCAGGCTGCTGGCCAGGTACTGGTCCGTCAGGATGATCACCGGGCACTGGAAGGACTCGGCCAGGTTGAAGGCCCGCCAGCCGGCCTCAAAACAGTCCTCGATGGTCCCCGGCGCCAGGACGATCCGCGGGAACTCGCCCTGGGAGGCGTGGACGGCGAACAGCAGGTCCCCCTGCTCCGTCCGCGTGGGCAGGCCCGTGGACGGCCCGCCGCGCTGGGCCACCACGATGACCACCGGCAGTTCCACCATGCCCGCCATGCCCAGGGCCTCCACCATCAGCGAGAAGCCGCCGCCGGAGGTGGTGGTCAGCGCCCGGGCGCCGGCGTGGGCGGCGCCGACCACCATGCACATGGCGGCGATCTCGTCCTCGGCGTGCTTGGTGACGACGCCGGTGCGGTGGCTGTGGGCGGTGAGGAACTCGAACAGGCTGGTGCCGGGCGTCATGGGGTAAGCGGCGGCGAAGCGGCACCCGCCGGCCACGGCGCCCAGGGCCAGGGCGTGGTTGCCGTGGATGGCCATGCGCCGGCCGGTGACCGGCCCCCGGGGACCCAGGCGGTAGCGGAAAGCCGACGGCGCCTGGCCATCCTGGCCGTTTCCGCCCGCCTGGCCGCCCTCCCGCCGGGCCAGTTCCGCCGCGGCCCAGTCCCGGGCCTCCCGCAGGACCTCCTGGTTGGCCTCGGCCACCCGGGACCCCTTGCGGCCGAAGTTGTCGTGGATCACCGACGCGATGGGCTCCAGGTCGACGCCCAGCAGTCCCGCCGCCGCCCCCAGGGCCGCCGTGTTCATCATGACCTTGCTGCCGTGCCGTGCCGCCAGCCGGGACAGGGGCGCGGGGAAAGCCAGGACGCCGGCGGCCTCGATCTCGGCCCGGTCCACCCGCTTGAAGCCCTCGTCGTAGATGACCGCGGCGCCCGGCGCCAGGTTGTCCAGGTGGATCTTGAGGGTCTCCTCGGTCATGGCCAGCAGCAGATGCACCGGATCACTGTGGCTGTAGAGCGGACGGTCCGAAACCCTGATTTGATAGAAGTTGTGGCCGCCCCGGATGCGGGAGCGGTAGTCCACCATGGTAAAGATGTGCCAGCCCGCGCGCATAAGGGCCCGGGCAAAGGCGGTGCCGCTGGACTCGATGCCCTGGCCGGCATCGCCGCCGATGGTGACGGTAAGGTCGACGGTGGCGGGTGTCATCGCCTTCAGGATGGCCGCCGCCGGGCGAAATATGCTACGGTAGCGGCGGCAGCGCCGGGGCGGCGGCTGCGGTGGGGTGACGGGTCAGTGGCCGGCGAGCGGACGATGGAGCGCGCGGGAAGCGGGGCGGCGGCTGGCGGCGCAGCGTCGGGCAGGGCCGAGGACGGCTCCCCCGCCGGCTGGCAGGAGGAGGCGGTGGACCGGATCGCTGCGTCCATCCTGGACAATCGCCTGCGCCCCGACGGCACCGAGGCCCGCTACACGCCGGACGAGGCCCGGCGCCTGGCCCGGGAGGTCCTGCGCCACTTCCTGGAGGCCGATCCTCAGGATTACCCGCTGATCCTGGACGCGGCCGGCTTCAAGTTCGTCCTCGACGAACTGTCCTACTACCCCGGCTTCGACCACGACGTGCTGCACGTGCTGCTGTGGACGGGCAGTTACTGGACCACGGTGGAGGAGGTCCCGCTGCCGCCGGCGGACCGCCGCTGACCCCTGCGGGCGGTGCGGCCGCGGCCGCCGGTTGGGCTGCCGGTGCCGCCGCCGTCCCGGGCTTCGTCGGAGGCCGCAGCCTGCGGCCCACCCAGCAGTCCCGCCAGCAGCAGGTCGGCGAAGGCGTCGGCGATGTCCTCGGCCGACTGGGGGCCCGCCGGCGAGTACCACTGGTAGAACCAGTTGCACAACGACAGCACGGCCAGGCCGGCCAGGCGGGGGTCCACCGGCCGGAAGACGCCCGACTCGATGCCCTGGATGATCAGGTCCCGGATGGCCGACTCGTAGGCGTCGCGCTTGGCCAGGATCAGGGCGCGCCGGTCGTCGTCGAGGAACTTCCACTCGTGAAAGAAGACGGTGGCCGTGTCCAGGTTCTCGGCCACCACCCGCAGGTGGCTGCGCATGGCCAGGCGCAGGGCTTCTTCGGGACCGGCGCCGCGGGACTCCGCCTCGGCCCGGGCCTGCCGCACCGCCTCCAGGAAGCGATCGGCGGCCTGGTCGACGATCTCGAAGAGCACGTCTTCCTTGCTGCGGATGTGGACGTAAAGGGTCCCGGCCTGCAGGCCCAGGCGCTCGGCGATGTCGCGCATGGAGGCCGAGTGATAGCCCTTTTCGCTGAACAGTTCCCGGGCCGCGGCGACGATCTCGCTGCGGCGGCGGCCGGCGGACGGGGGCACGGGCGCACCACCTAACGAACATTCATTTGCCTTGCTGACATGGTAAGGGATGGGAGCGGCGGTGTCAAAGTCGGATCAGCGGGACGCACGCGCCTGGTCGTGAGGCGAATATTGGACCTGTATCCAGCCATTGACGGGCTGGACGCCGGGTCAAGTCCAAGATCGGCCTTGGAGGTTGACAGAAGTAGAGAGACGGGTGCGGAGGCGACATAAGTAGTTCCGGTTCCAGCCCTCGTAACCGCGACCGGGCCGGAAATGCCAGGTTTAGCACCCGATATCCGCCCAACAGCGCCCCAGCGGCCCCGCCGGTCCGCCTCACCCATCTTGACAAGGGCGCTGGTCAGGCATAGGCTCGGGGCAGATACCCATACGGGGTATCGGTATCTCCTGAGCAGACGGGCCGGCTGCGGTCCATCCAGGGCCCAGCCGCGCCAGGGAGGGTTGGGAATGGCCGAGGTCCCCGGGCCCCGCGCCGGTCACCCACATTCCCACGAGGGCGGTCACGCGCAGTCCCAGGAGGCCGGTCACCGGCCTCCATATGAGGCTGGTCGCCTGCCACTGCTCGAGGCCGGCCACCCGCCGCGCGAGGCCGGGAACCCGCCGTCCTACCTGGACGAACGGGCGCGCCTGCTCCAGCGCATGCGCCGCATCGAGGGACAGGTGCGGGGCATCTCCCGCATGATCGAGCAGGGCCGCTACTGCGTCGACATCCTGGTCCAGATCGCCGCGGTCCGGTCGGCGCTGGACCGGGTGGGCATGAGCCTGCTGCGCAGCCATACGTCCCACTGCGTCACCGAGGCGGTGCGGGCGGGCGACGGGCAGGCTCAGATCGACGAGTTGATGGATGTCTTCGAGCGTTTCCTGGGCTGAACGGAGAAACGCTTCCTTCTAAGGAGAGGACCCTCCATGGCTGATTCCGCCACCGCCGATGGCCGGGACGGCCGGCAGCAGGACGGGCACGGCACCGGCGAGGGTGCCGGCGGCCGTTCCGACGGGCAGGCCGCCCGCGCCCGCCTCATCGTCGAGGGCATGACCTGCGCCGCCTGCGTGGCCCGGGTCGAGCGCGCGCTGACCCGCACGCCGGGCGTCCTGGCTGCCGCCGTCAACCTGGCCGCCGGCACGGCCCGGGTGGACTACCTCCCCGGGTCGGTGACGCCCCAGCAGTTGGCCGAAGTCGTCAGGTCCGCGGGCTACGGCGCCCAGGTGGCCGGCGAGCAGGGCCCCGACGCCGAGCGCCAGGCGCGGCAGCGGGAGATCGCCGGTCTCCGGCGCCGCTTCATCCTGGCGGCGGCGCTGTCGCTGCCGCTGCTGCTGGCCATGGTGGGCCACGTGGTGCACGCCGGCGGCCCCATCTGGGCGCTGCTGCACAACGGCTGGTTCCAGTGGGCCCTGGCCACGCCCGTGCAGTTCTACTAACAAAATCTGACGCTGCGGAGGATCCCCCCTGTGGAATTTCCGGGGGCGCGCACAATCTAAAAAAACAAACAACGAATCAA